>JAIQET010000052.1 GCA_020073645.1 Terriglobia bacterium
GTAATCCAACGGCAACGCCAGAAAAACACCAAAATCCTACGGCAATCCAACGGCAACGGTAGACTGCCCAAAAAGCAGGGCAAAACTTATGCGCTGTGGGGCTATCCTCCTGCGCTGCACTCTAACCGAACGGCTGCATACTCTACGCGAAGTCTGGGATTACTCCAAACGAGCGCCGGGAGCCACAGCGTGGGTGTTGTTTGACACTGGTTCTGGCCGCCTCTTAGAATCGATGCGGGACTTGGCGATTCGCGCAAAAGGCAGCGGTCAGGTTTCGGGAACTTCGAGTAGGCCGGAATGTTTCGGGCTTGTGTTCTCCCGTCTCCCCTCAAAATGTGTTCACCGTGGCGGTGTAGCTCAGGTGGTTAGAGCGACGGTCTCATAATCCGTAGGTCGTTGGTTCGAGTCCAACCGCCGCCACCATCTTTATCTATGGTTTACAAGCCCTCCGGGTGACGCCGGTTCCGGCCGGTTGCGTCCCTTGATTTGTGCTCGCGGAACTGAGCGCCTGCTTTTTGGGCGGAGATCCTACCGTCAGCCAGGCTCTGCCGCGTGAGCGCATGGCAACAGATTTTCCAAAAACATTCACTAAGTACTTCGTGGCTTTTCGCGGGTTATCCTGGCCACCCCGACGTTGCGGATTGACCATGAACGGAGCCACAAGCTCCTTGACATGGGGTAGTTCCGGGTGTCCAATACGCGCCAATCCCGCACAACCGTGGGCGACCTTGTAAGCACGAAGCCTGGAGCGCCCCGATTCTCAGGGAACCAATTTCACGAGGGGGATCTCCATGATCGAACAATATATGGCTCTTGCCCTGCAACCCACAATGCGGGGCTGCACCAGGCGCTCCGAAGTCGCCGTCAACATCCGGCACATCTCGGAACTCATCGATGCTGCGGTATGGCTCAGTGCCATCGATCTGCCCGTCCGCCTGATTTGCATCCCGGAAGGTTGCCTGCAGGGCTTCACCGACGAGGTGTTCGACTGGGACCACGAAAAATACGTCGAAGAAATGGCGCTCGACATTCCCGGGGAAGAGACCGAAATGCTGGGTCGCAAGGCCAAGCAGCACAACGCCTACATCATCGCGCAGGCGAAGGTCAAGCACCCGGCATTTCCCAAGAAATTCTTCAACGCCGCCTTTATCATCTCGCCCGACGGCGAAGTCATCCACAAGCACTACAAGCTCCAGGTGTTTGCCCGCGAGCACTCTACCGTGCCGCATGACGTGTGGGACAGGTGGGTCGAACTCTACGGAGATGGCTTGGACGCTTTCTTCCCCGTGGCCGACACCGACATCGGACGCATTGGCTGCGTGATCTGCATGGACGGCTCTTTCCCCGAAACCGCCCGCGGCCTGGCCGTCAACGGAGCCGAGATTCTGTACCGGCCCGCATATCCGGAACCGTACGTGGCCAATGGCCTTTGGGAAGTGCAGAACCGAGCTCGCGCTCTGGACAATACCTGCTACGTCGTCGCACCCAATCCGGCGAATTACTACCTGATGCAGGACTCCAAAGACGGGCTGGACACCTTCGGCGGAAAGTCCATGATCGTGGACTACCAGGGCAAAATCCTCTCTTCGCACGATTATGGTGCGGGCCCTTCGTACGCAGGAGCCATCATCGACATCGAGGCGCTCCGGCAATATCGCACGCGCTCGCTGTGGGGCAACTGGCTCCGCGATCTGCGCACCGAACAGTTCCGCTGCATCTACGAACAGCCGATCTATCCTAAGAATCTCGGACTGGAGAAACATCCCGGTCGCCACGCGGATCACGACGAGATTCGCCGCAAGGTCATGGAGATGATGCTGGCCAAAGGCATCTACCGGCGTCCCACTGCCAGCAAGACGCAGCCGGCGCCCGAAGAAGTCTCGGCTGACTAGCGGCATCCGCGAAGGCCTCTCGGGAGAACAGCGTGTGGGCCCGAGCATTGCTGGCATTTCACAAGTAACGGCTCATCGAAATACAGAGCCTTGTAGGCCACTGCTGGAATGCGGCCGTTAACGGGCCCGTCTCGCATCATGCGGTGCTATCTCATGCGCCGGTCTTGGGCTTATTGCCCTGTAAGTTGGTTTCCAACACCCAAGATCGGAACGAGCCCAACCCCTGTCACCAATCCACATAGCTGGCGCAGGGTTTAGAATCGCCCGATATGCGGCCAGTCTTCGAATGGAACCTTGGCGCACGCACCCTGGAGCTGGGCAAGCGCACGCTGGTGATGGGGGTGGTCAACGTCACGCCCGATTCGTTTTCTGACGGTGGCCTGCATTTCGACCGCGACCGGGCGGTAGAACACGCGCTGAAACTGCTGGAGGACAGGGCTGACATCGTGGATGTGGGTGGCGAGTCTACACGGCCGGGGGCGAGGGTAGCGTCTTCCTCAGAGGCCGAAGCAGCGTCCGCTAAGGCTGCCGCCCCAGGTAAGAACGTAGTCACCGAAAAGGAAGAACTCGATCGCGTGATTCCCGTGATCGCGTCTGTGAAGCAGAAGCAGCCGAAGGCAGTGCTCTCGGTGGATACTTACAAGGCCAACGTGGCGCGGGCGGCCGTGGAGGCCGGAGCGGAGATCGTGAATGATGTCAGCGGATTTCGCTGGGATCCGCAGATGAAGAAGACGCTGGCGGAGCTGAAGTGTGGCGCGGTGCTGATGCACATGCGCGGGCGGCCTGAGGAGTGGCACAAGCTGCCGCCGCCCTCGGACATCGTAGTGCAGGTGAAGCGCGAACTGCGGGAGTGGGCGGACGCCGCCCAGATCGCGGGAGTGAAGCGGGAACGGATCGTGCTCGATCCGGGGTTTGGGTTCGGCAAGAGTTTCCAGGAGAATTATCCGTTGCTCAAGCGCTTCGAGGAGTTCCACCAGTTGCGCTATCCGTTACTGGCGGGAGTATCGCGGAAGTCGTTCATCGGGCGGGCGCTGGCACGCAAGGGCAACGATGCGCCGGTTGCGGAGCGGCTGTACGCCACACTGGCCACAGAGACGGCTGCGATCTTGAAGGGGGCGCACATCATCCGCACCCACGACGTGCGGGCGTGTATGGATGCGGTGCGGATGGCGGACATCGTGGTGAGCTAGGGGCGATTGACAATTGCGGATTGGGTTAGAAGATCTTGCTTGAGTCGAGCAGGATGGTGACTGGCCCCTCGTTGACCAGTTCAACTTGCATCATCTCCTGGAAGCGGCCGGTTTCGCACACCAGGCCCGCGCCGCGGATGCGCTCCACAAAATATTCGTAGAGCTTGCGAGCGTGTTGCGGTGGGGCAGCGGCGTCGAAGGATGGACGCTTGCCCCGGCGGATGTCGCCGTAGAGTGTGAACTGGGAGACGACGAGGAGGCCCGCTTTGACGTCTCTGGCAGCCAGGTTCAGCTTTCCCGCTTCGTCTTCGAAGATGCGTAGGCCGGCAATTTTGTCGGCCAGGTAGTCGGCGTCGGATTCGGTATCGGTGTGGGCAACGCCCAAAAGAACGAGTAGGCCACAGGCGATCTTCCCGGTGACTTCTCCGTTCACTGTGACTCGGGCGCGGCTGACGCGTTGGACGACGGCACGCATTGAGTCAGTTTCCTGGTTCTTGGGGCAAGTTTCAAGGGCGGCGAGACATTTCCGATTGCCAAGCGTCCAAGTGGTTGTAGAATCTCGTTTCTTTCCCTTTCCTCGAGGAGTTTTTCCAAATGCTGCATCGTTTTGCGATACGTTTGCGATTTCGGATCAAGATCACGGCCTGGCTCATCCTGTCCTGCGCCGTAGCACCGGCCCAAACCGGCTCCTCTCCAGCAGCCCATAATGAAGTCCTGATCAAGAACGCCGTGGTGATGACCGTCACCCACGGCAACCTTCAGAACGGCAGCGTCTACATCAAAGACGGCAAGATTGCCGCCGTGGGGCAGAACGTAACCGCTCCGCCGAGCGCCACCGTGATGGATGCGGGCGGCAAATACCTGACGCCAGGCATCATTGATTCACACTCGCATATCGCGCTCGACGACGACGTGAATGAGGCCACCAGCCCGGTTACTCCACAAATGATGATGCTCGACGCCTTCGACTACCAGGATAAGGCGATCTATCGCGGGCTGGCCGGTGGAGTCACGACTTCGCTTCTACTCCATGGTTCGGCGAACATGATCGGCGGCCAGGCGATCGTGATCAAGCACAAGTACGGAGCGAATCGCGATGCCATGTTGTTTCCCGGAGCTCCACGGTCGATCAAGTTCGCCAGCGGCGAGAACCCCAAGCGGGTGTACGGGGGCCGGGAGCAACTGCCTTCCACACGCATGGGCAACTTCGCGGTGCAGCGCGAGGCCCTGGTGCAGGCCCAGGACTACATGCGGGAGTGGGACGCCTACAACGCCAAGATCAAAAGCGGCGACAAGAACGCCACCGCTCCCAAGCGCGATCTGAAGCTGGAGGCCCTGGCTGACGTGCTGCGCGGCAAACTGCTGGTGCAGATCCACTGCTACCGGGCGGACGAGTTTTTGACCGAGATGGCGATGGCCAAGGAGTTCGGCTACAAGGTGCGGGCATTCCACCACGCGCTGGAGGCCTACAAGGTGGCGGACAAGCTGGCGGCGGAGGATGTGGGGATCGCGACCTTCTCCGACTGGTGGGGATTCAAGCAGGAGGCCTGGGACGCCATTCCATGGAACCCGGTGATAGCCATGCGGAAAGGCGTGCGGGTGGCCATCAAGAGCGATTCGGGCGACTTCGCGCGGCGCTTGAACCAGGAAGCAGCCAAAACCATGCGATACGGCGGGGCGACCGAGGAAGAAGCCTTGAAAATGATCACGCTGAATGCAGCGTGGATCATTGGTGTGGACGATCGCGTGGGATCGATTGATGTGGGCAAGGATGCGGACCTGGTGATCTGGGATGGGTATCCGCTCTCCAGCTACGGAGTGCCCAACAAGGTGCTGATCGATGGCGATGTGTACTTTGACCGGGCCTTGCCGGGCTTCGGAATGCCGCACTACAAGGAGGGAGAGTGATGAAGCAGTCGTCGGTCGTCAGTCGTCGGTCGTCAGCAAGGGCCGTTGGCCAACTGCTTTCGCTACTGACTCTTTGCTTTTCCCTTTCGATAACGGCCGACTCACAGCAAACTGTCGTACTCAAGGGCGGAAAGCTACTCACCATCACGCACGGAGTCATCGAGAATGGCGTGCTGGTGATGGCGAACGGGAAGATCACGGCGGTTGGAGCAGCAGGCTCAGTCACCGTTCCCACGGATGCGCGGGTGATGGATGTCAGCGGAATGACGGTGTATCCCGGGCTGATCGACTCCGAGACGGACCTTGGCTTGACGGAGATTTCGGCGGAGCAGAGCACCAATGATCTAGTCGAACTCAGCGACGAGATCATGCCCCACATGCATGTGTACGATGCGTTTCACGCGGAGTCGCAGTTGATTCCGGTCACACGGCTGAACGGGATCACCAACGCCATCGTGGCGCCGGACAGCCGGGACACGCTGCCGGGACAGGATTCTTTCATCCAACTGGATGGAAAATCAGCGCAGGAGATGCTTCTGGTGCGCGACATCGCCATGCCGCTGAACTTCACCGGTGACCAACGGCGCAACCAGTCGTTTGAGCGGGCGAAGTTTCCCTTCACCCGCATGGGCATGGCGGCGCAGCTGCGGCAGGCCTTCTTGGATGCGCAGGACTACGCGCAGCACTGGGCGGACTATGAGAAAAAGAAGGCGGAAGCGGAGAACAAGCCCACTCCCGACAAGGACAAGGGCAAAGACAAGAAACAGCCGCCTGCTCCGCCCAAGCGTGATCTGAAGCTGGAGGCGCTGTTGCCCTACCTGCAGGGCAAGAAGCCGATTGTGCTGGCAGCGGAGGGGCCGAGCGACCTGGAGACAGCGGTAGGGCTGGCGCGGGAATTCAATCTGAAATTTGTGCTGAATCACATCAGCCACTCGCAGCCGGTGCTCGATTACGTCGCGGGTTTAAAGGTGCCAGTCATCGTGGGCCCCATCTATGAGGAGCCCAAGCCGGAAGAGCGGTATGACGCGGTGTACAGCCTGCCGGCGCAGTTGTACAAACGCGGGGTGAAGATCGTCTTTGCTTCCGACGAGGCCCACAACGCCCGCAACCTGCCTTACCAAGCCGGATACGCTGTGGCTTTCGGCTTGCCCTATGATGAAGCTCTGAAGGCAATCACGCTGAACCCAGCGGAAATCTGGGGAGTGGCGGATCGACTGGGATCGCTGGATGTGGGCAAGACAGCGAACGTGGTGGTGGCGAACGGGGACCCGCTCGATGTGCGCACCGACGTGAAACAGGTGTTCATCGAGGGGCGGCAGATCCCAATGACCAGCCGGCAGACTTGGCTGCGGGATCAGTATTCCGGTCGGTAGTCGTTGATGGGGCGCGTTTGACCCCAGCAAGTCACAGCAGGTAGGATTCTTTTGTGGGTAGTCTCACTGCCGGCGGTAGTCTTGTCCGGCGCGGTGAACCCTTCCTTTACACCAATTCGTTCGGCCCAGTACACTACTCGTTCCCTTTTTATTTATCTTCCCGGGAGGAGGAATTCTTATGGCTAGTGAGGGCAAGTCCAAAGAAATCACGGAAAAGGTAAAGCAGATCATCTCCGAGCAGCTGGGAGTGGATGAAGGCGAGGTCACGCTCAGCGCCGCGTTCGTGGATGATTTGGGAGCCGATTCGCTGGACACGGTCGAGCTGGTGATGGCGTTGGAAGAGGCATTTGACCTGGAAATCCCGGATGAGGATGCGGAGAAAATCCGCACCGTGCAGGATGCGATTGACTACATCGAGAAGCACGCGAAGGTGAGCAAGTAGGAACCTGGGCTTCCTATGGCCGGGGGCAGGATGCCCCGCGACAGCCGGCAGGCCACCGGCGCTACAAACCGCAAGCGAGGAGAATCAATGGCAGCCGTTGACGAAAAAGTGAAGCAGATCATCGTGGAGCAATTGGGAGTGGACGAGGGCGAAGTCACGCAGAACGCCTCGTTCGTGGACGACCTGGGCGCCGACTCGCTGGACACGGTGGAGCTGGTGATGGCCTTCGAAGAAGCCTTTGAGATCGAAATTCCCGATGAAGACGCGGAGAAAATCCGCACCGTACAGGACGCGATTGATTACATCGGGAAGCATTCGAAAGGCGGGAAGTAGGATTGGGGCGTCGGGTCGTAGTCACCGGCATTGGCCTGATCTGCGGGGTGGGCAACACCACAGAAGAAGTGTGGCGGAACCTGCTGGCCGGCAAGAGCGGCGTGGGGCGGATCACCCAGTTTGACCCTTCACAGTTCGCCTGCCAGATCGCGGCCGAGGTCAAGAATTTCGACCCGCTGCAGTTCATCGAAAAAAAAGAAGTGAAAAAGATGGGACGCTTCATCCATCTGGCCCTGGCGGCCACGGATGACGCCATGAAGGCCTCCGGCTTGCAGGTGACGGCGGAGACTTCGACCCGGGTGGGAGTGCACATCGGGTCCGGAATTGGCGGGTTCGACGTCATCGAGCGCGAGCACAACAACTTGCTCAGCGGCGGCCCGCGCAAGATCTCTCCTTTCTTCATTCCGGCGTCTATCGTCAACCTCGCCGCCGGACACGTGAGCATCCGCTACAACGCCAAGGGGCCGAACGAGGCTACCTGTACCGCCTGCACCTCCAGCGCGCACTCGGTGGGAGATGCCTTCAAGATCATCGCGCGATGCGATGCCGATGTGATGATCGCCGGCGGCACCGAGGCAGCGATTACCCCCATGGGCGTGGGCGGATTTGCGGCCATGCGCGCGCTCTCCACCCGCAATGATGCGCCGGAGAAGGCCAGTCGTCCCTGGGACTCGGCGCGGGATGGCTTTGTGATCGGCGAAGGCGCGGGCATCCTGGTTCTCGAAGAGCTGGAATTTGCGCGGCGGCGCGGGGCCAGTATCCTGGCGGAGATCGTGGGCTATGGTATGAGTGGCGACGCCCACCACATTACCCAGCCGGCGGAGAATGGCGACGGCGCTTACCGGGTCATGCGCAACACGCTGGAGGATGCCAAGCTGCAGCCGCAGCAGGTGGGCTACATCAATGCGCATGGGACTTCCACCGATATTGGCGACAAGCTGGAAACCATCGCCATCAAGCGGGCCTTTGGCGATCATGCTTACAAGCTGGCCGTGAGTTCGACCAAGTCCATGACCGGGCACCTGCTGGGCGGTGCGGGCGGGCTGGAGGCGGGGGTCACAGTGCTAGCCCTCCGTGATCAGATGTTGCCGCCGACCATCAACCTGGAAAATCCGGAGCCCGAGTGCGACCTGGATTACGTTCCTAATCACGCGCGCAAAGCCGAACTGGAGTACGCCATGTCGAACTCGTTCGGATTCGGGGGCACGAACGGCGCCCTGCTGTTCCGGCGCTGGACGGAATAAAACCCGACGTCGGACCTCAGACCTCGGACCCCAGGCGTCGGACATCGGACCTCGGCCTTCCAAGTTCACACTTCAGACCGCGAACCTAAACGTATGCTGTTGCCGAGGTCCGAGGTCTGAGGTCTAAAGTCCGAGGTCTGACGTCAAGGACCTGTGGTAACCCGACAGTGCATTCCTGGTAATGGTACTTCTGTACCCACCGATTGGACTTCTAGGGGCTTTGCCCAGCACGGGGTTCAGGACACAATGGGGTTTCAGGGCAACCGTGAACAGAGCCATGGACAGAGCCTTCGGAACCGCCATCTCTCCCATCCCTCCCACCACCCGAAAGGCGGCGGCCCGGGCGGCTTTGGTGGACATCAAGGACCCCGCCAGAGGCATTCTGTCGGACTGCTTCAAGCAGTTTGGGGTAGAAAGTGTGGTTCTGACCGGGGATGTTGAGGAGCGCCTGCAAAAGGAGAAGTTTGAAGCCTGCGTGGTGAAGTTAGCCCCGGGAGCGGAGGCCGTCATGGAGTCGGCGCGCACTTCGCCCTCCAACAGTCGCATGATCATCTATGGACTGGGAGGCAACGCCCAGCAGGCCATGAGCTATTCCAAGTACGGCATCAACGCCATCTTCCACGAACCGCTGGAGCGCCCAGCCGCGCTGAAGCTGGTACGGGCGACGCAGATGCTGGTGCTGCACGAGTTCCGCCGCTATGTGCGGATTCCGGTGATCACCGAAATTTCCGTGGTCACCGGCGACGGCCGGCGCTTCACCGCCACCAGCCATGAGATCAGCTCCGGGGGAATGTCCATGCGGAGCAACGAAGAAGTGTCGCCGGGACTCTCGGCTGAAATCTCCTTTGCCCTGCTCACCCTGCCCCGCATCTGGGTGCGCGGCACGATAAGCTGGCGCAAGCCGGCCAGCAAGAGCTTCGGCTTGCGTTTCGATCCCCAGGATGACCGCCGCCTGCGCATCAAGGAATGGGTTGAGGCGTACCTGGAAAGCTAGAAACCCGGACTTCGGGCCCTCGGACCTCAGACCTCAGGCATTCGACCTCGGCTCAAGCAAAACTCCCGGGCGTGATCACAACGATGTTGGTGTCGTCTCTTCCCTGCGCTTTCTGTTCATGGTATCCAGGAGAAAAAAATTTATTTCTCCAAATGTTTGAACCGTAAGGACTTAGCCAGACATATCCTGCCAAGCCGAAGCTGCCAGACGACTTAGCCGGAAAATCTTCCTGGCGAAGGACTTGGCCTGCGGGCTGCACATCATTGTGTGCAACCCGGGGTGGATTTCGGCGCTCGCCGGAATGTTTGTTGGCCTGCACCGAGTTTTCAAAGAGCTGAGCTTTGGAGAGGCCAGACCGCGATCTGCCGAAAGCTGGGATCTGCTCCCCCTATTTTTAGTATGGCAGATTGGACAGGGAGAATGGGACATGGGGCGGGAATTTATATCTGGAGGAGGATGAGGGAGTTGGGGGAAATTGGGTGGTCTGGGGGACTTGACAAGACTTTCTGGGGGCAAATTTCAGTTCCCCTTTCGCGGTTCGCGGCGCAGCCGGGGTGGGCCGCAAAACCACTCGGCGGCGGGCCAGGTGCCGCTTCACGCCAGATCCTTCGCCCACAGCGGGCTCAGGATGACGGCGATAAGAGTTTGGTGCTCACCGTCACATGGTTGCGCTGCATTACATGTGCTACAACTTCTGCCGCGTGCACCAGACGTTGCGGATCACGCCAGCGCTGGAGGCTGGCCTCAGCGATCACATCTGGAGCATCGAAGAACTGGTTACGTTGCTGTTACCAAAGAGGTTAGCTGCATGAGACATTGATGAGATTGACCAACATGAAACCCTGATATACGCTTTAGCGTCTAATAGCAGGAGAGTTTTATGCCAGCCACCGACTTGCGTGTCGATGCCCTCCGCAAGGCTCCGCTCGATTCTTGGATTGCGCTTTCTGATGATGAAACGCGCATTGTTGCGGTGGGTAAGAGCTATTCGGAAGTAGCCAGCGAATTGGATCGCTTAGGGGACGAGCACTCTGTGATATTGAAGACGCCGACTGCTTGGATTCCTTTGGCTATCTAATGCGTGTCCCATACCGCACAAATCCCGGTCCTAACAACACTGTTCTCTACCACCCACTCGTTCGAGTGCGAGTAGGGAAGAAACGCGGACCACCCACACGATTCTTTGAAGCTATGGTTGATTCGGGCGCGGCAGATTGCATGTTCCCGGCGACAATTGCTGAAGCGATCGGCATACACGATATTACTACTGGCAGGAAAGATGAACGGCTGGGGATCGGCGGCCCCGAGGATGTTTGGTTGCATCCGATAGTGTTGTACGTTGGGGAACATGTGCTCAATATTGAGGCTGCATTTTCCCGCACCTTACCTGTCGCTGGCTTACTGGGCAGAAGGGGATTCTTTGAACACTTCAAGATCACCTTCGATCCAACCTCTGATCCACCCGGACTAGAGATCGAGAGAGCCTACAAAGCCTAGCGATTTTCAAACCGACCCACTACCCAACCGCGGCTTGGGTTCACGAATCGAGGCGGGAGCGGGTAGAATCAAAGACTGAGATGGCAGGGGCTTCCCAACTGATCCAGATTGAACTTGGCCCGCCGATGCGGCAGCCGAAGCCGGAGTGGCTGCGAGCCAAGGCCCCGGGCGGAGAGAACTTCCACAATCTCAAAAAGCTGGCGCGGGGACTGGGCTTGCATACGGTGTGCGAGTCGGCGCAGTGTCCGAACATTGGCGAGTGCTGGAACCATCGGACGGCGACATTCATGTTGCTGGGGGACATCTGCACGCGGCGGTGCGGTTTTTGCGCGGTGCCCAAGGGCAAGCCCGAGCCCATTGACGGGGACGAGCCGCGCCGGGTGGCAGAAGCCGTCGCCACGCTGGGACTGAAGCATGCGGTCGTGACCAGCGTAAACCGCGATGACGACAACCTGGGCGGTGCACGCGTGTTTGCCGAGACCATCCGGCAGATTCGGGAAGTGGCGCCGGGATGCCGAGTGGAAGTCCTGATCCCGGATTTTCAGGGGATGGATGAAGCCCTGAAGATTGTTCTCGATGCCCAGCCCGATGTGCTGAACCACAATACGGAAAGCGTACCCCGCTTGTATCGGGTGGTGCGCTCCGGTGCGCGCTACGAACGCACCCTGCAATTGCTGGAGAACGCCAAGAAGTTTTCCCCTGGAATGGTGACTAAGTCGGGTGTGATGGTGGGCCTGGGCGAGACCATCCCGGAACTGGTCGAGGTGTTCCGCGACCTAGGCTCGCGCGGCGTGGACATCCTGACGGTCGGGCAATATCTCCGGCCCTCGCGCGACCATCTGCCCATTGCGCGGTTCTACACTCCGAATGAGTTCGCCTACCTCAAAGAAGAGGCCTTGCGATTCGGCTTCCGCCACGTGGAGTCGGGGCCGCTGGTGCGCTCCAGCTATCATGCGCACGAGCAGGCGGACGCAAGTTCGGTCGTTGGGCGGTAGTTGCTGGTCGCTGGTCGCTGGTCGTTGGGCGTTGGCTTCTGCCTCGTCCTGCAAGAAAACCATCTGGCAAAGCCAGCGCAGCGCGGTATCGGTCGCGCCCCGACCAGAAGGCATCGTCATCTCATAAATTGTTCTTGCCCAAAGGCCGGGGCAGGCGTTCCCAGCGTACCTGGTCAAGTGTTCTGAACTTGCCTTAGTGTTTCCTCCCTTCGCCCTTTGATTGATGGGTGTTGTCGTATTGAATGCCCGCCTCGACCTCTGCGATGGCCTGCTTGATGTATTGCAGAGCTTTCACGCGGTGCCCTCCCTTGTCGCGCGAGGCCGATTCGAGGTTTTGCTGCGCTTCGCGCAGGTGCTGGATAGCTGCGGTCATCTCGGGTTGTGGTTCATACCCGCCGCCTTCCCATCCGCCCTTCCAGCCACCTTTGCCCCAGTCGCCGCTGCCCCAACTGCGGAACTGTGAGCCGTCAACGGTGCTGCCTTCGCGATACTCAAACATGCGTTCCTGGCCATTCGGTCCGCGGGTGTAGATACGGAGCGTCTTCACCTGTCCCGGGTCGGGATCGGTGCCGAAGGTGTTGTTGCTCATGCGGAAGGTGCGGTCCTGGCGCGCCAATTCCTTAAGGCGGTTGGTGACATCCACGTAGTGGCGGGCGGTGCCGTATTGGGCACTCAGAATGACGTACTGGCCAGCGTCGCTGGAGGCAGGTTGGGCCGCCAGCGTTCCTGGCAGAAACACCAGCGTCAGTATCAGAACAACAATGAGCCGGATCTGAAACATGAGGATCTCCTGTTCTGCTTCAAGTGCATTTCCCAGAGATTAGGTCACTGTTCGCCTCAGGGGGTGCTGCGTTGTCCCCGGCGGGGACTGCTCTTCGGGGAAGCGAGAGAAACTACTTTCTCATTGTCCAGCTTTCCAATTGCGGTGGCTGGGAAAAAATGGAGGGCAGTCAGATTGGTGATTCCCAAGTTGGAACAGGAGGAGGCCGAGCACGTCATTGAGCCAACGCTTCCACAAACCAAATCACAGGCACAAACTGAGCAAACGATTTGTTGGTGCTCCAAGCTGGCCTGTTCCAATCAAGGCAGCAATCATTCCAAATCCGGCAGTTGAGAATCCACCGCGGAAGGCAAACAGCAAAACGGGATGATCCTGCCCGTCCTCGGCCCCTTAACTCGTGACCTCGCCAGTCCTAAAGTGGGAAAACGCAGGGCGTGATCCAAAATACAAATTCCGCTCACGCAACCCGAAGGGGCGTAACTTTAAAGCAGGGTGTTCTTCTGTCTGAGAAGTTCTTATGAGCACCGCAGTGGTCATTCCCTTCGCTCCGCAATCCGCTGAAAGGCACTGCGACTCTGTAACGAATAACAACTGACGACCGGCCACTTCCGGGACCGGTCGCAAGGGAGTCTCCAATGAATACAAGACCTTTGGTTGTCTTATTAATGTCCATGATGTTCGTCGCGTTCGGACTGATGGCATGCTCACGGGCGCGCAGCGATGCTGACATCACCACTGATGTGCAGGCCAGAATCCATGCCGACGCCGCACTCGCGGCGGCGCCCATCACGGTTCAATCCAACAGCGGAGTGGTCGTGCTTTCCGGCAGCGTCGAAACGGATGCGGCACGCAGTTCGGCGGAAAATACTGCCAAGCAGGTCGAAGGAGTCAAAGGCGTAATCAACAACCTGCAGGTGATCACCGCTGCCGTTACACCTCCCCCTGGCCAGCCGAAGCTGGCGGCTCAATCGGGCGGCGAGAAGCGGGTCCCGAAATCAAAGCCCAGTGTGGCGAAGATCACCAAGCCGGTCGAGGCGGCTGCTCCCGTTGGCAGTGCATTGCCAGCGTCGCAACCAACTCAGGCGGCCGCTCCGCAACCCGCTCCCGGACCCGCCCAGGTAACCATTCCGGAGGGTACAGGTGTGACGATCCGGCTGATCGATCCAGTCGATACGGAGAAAAACAAGGAAGGCGACACCTTTCGTGCGTCGCTTGATTCGCCCATCGTGATTCAGGATAAGACGGTAATTCCGAAGAATGCGGACGTGGAGGCGCGTTTGGTCTCAGCGAAGAGCGCCGGACATTTCACCGGCAGTTCAGCGGTCGTGCTGGTCGTGACCAAGATCACCGTCGGTGGAAAAGCCTACGACGTGCAGACGGGGGAATTCTCTAAGGAAGGCGCGTCTCGTGGCAAGCGGAGCGCGGTGATTATTGGAGGCGGTGCCGCCGCTGGTGCCGTGATCGGGGCCATTGCGGGAGGCGGGAAAGGCGCAGCCATTGGGGCTGCCGCAGGGGCGGGTGCCGGCACCGGCGTCCAAGCGCTGACCAAGGGAGAGCAGATCAAATTGCCGTCAGAAACCCTTTTGGAGTTCCAGCTGAAGGCACCTCTCACCGTGACCCCCGTCAGCGACACGGTGAAGCAGGAGACGGTCGGATAGGGAGCCTTAGCCTGGATGTTGCAACCGTAACCTCGGGACGAACGGTCGAAGCGTCCCGGGGGCAGGCCACAAGTGCGGGTATGTATTTTCGATCAAGGAGCCTTACATGCAGCGAATTCCTGCGTTCATAGTAGCGGCGGTCTTGTCGTCGGCGTGCAGTCTTGCCCAGTCGCAGCTTGATCAGATCTGGCAGACGGTTACGACATCAAAGACGGATCCGGCTGTGGCCAGCCTCAGCAACGACAAGATCACCGCCGGTTTGAAAGAAGCCCTGAAGCTGAGTACCCGGAAAGCGGTCGCAGCCACCGGCAAACGAGACGGTTTTCTGAAGAACGAGGCCATCAAGATCCAGCTGCCCGAGAAGCTGCGCACTGCCGGCAAAGGGCTGAGACTGATGGGCATGGGCCCGCAGTTGGACGAACTCGAAATCGGAATGAACCGGGCAGCGGAACAGGCTACCCCGCTGGCCAAGCAGATTTTCTTCAATGCGCTGCTGAAAATGAGCATTGACGATGCGCGAAACATCCTCACCGGAAGCGACACTGCGGCGACAGAGTATTTCCGGCGCCAGAGCTCAGGAGAGCTGACGACAGCTTTCAAACCAATCGTTCACAGGGCCATGCAAAATGTGGGCGTGATCAAGCAGTACAACCAGTTGATGCAGACCTCGGTGGCCGCTCCGTTGCTGCAGACTCAGGGCTTTGACCTCGACAACTACGTCGTCGGCAAGACACTGGACGGCTTGTTTTACATGTTGGGCCAGGAGGAAAAACAAATCCGTAAAAACCCGGTCGCACGAACCACCACGCTGCTTCGAGAGGTGTTCGGCACACGCCCGTAGCGTGAGTTGGCGGGCGACCGACGGGTTGTGGGGTCGGCAATTGGACACTTGGAACGAATGAAACTGGCACGCCTTCAAGTGGTGAAAAATCGCCTTTAACCTCATTGACCGGGTGGTGAGGGAAATCGTGCCTGCTTCAGAACAGCTTGAAGTGGATGGTCAGGTACTTCTTGGGGTTTTCCCGGACGGCCTTGACCAGTTGCCGGGATTCCACCAACATCTGATCGGCATTGTTGTAGAGGGAAGGATCTTTGAACAACTTGCCAGCCGTTCCCTCTCCCGCCTCCAGGCGATCGGTCAAAGCTGACAGCTTGTTCATGGTGTTCTGCAGCTTGTCGGCGAACTCCTGGTCTTTGGCCAGCTTACCCAGCGCCCCTTTGCCTGCGTTCACGTCCTCGGTGAATTTCTTGACGTTGGCTACCGTGTCGTTGGCATTGTTATAGAGAGTGGGGTCCTTGAGGAACTTGCCAGCCGTTCCCTTGCCCGCATTGAGGTCGTCGATGATGGTGTTCAGCTTGTCCACGCTGGCATTGGCTTTGCGGTAGAGTTCATCGTCGGAGATCAGCTTCCCGATCGTGCCCTGGCCCTGACTCACCTGATTGACGAGGTTCTGGAACTCATTCACCGTAGAGGTCAGGCGAGTGTACAGGGTGGGATCGTAGATCAGCTTGCCAACGGAGCCTTGCCCGCTTTCGACGAAGGCGATGATGCGGTCCACGCGCTTCAGCAAGGCGTCGAGGTTCTGGAGCGTGCTCTGGCTGGAGCGGACGACATCCTGAAAGTCAGGATGCTCGCGAATCGGCAGCACGGCTCCGCTCCGGGCTTCGGGCCCCTTGGCTAGCGAGCTGTCAATGTCGATGTAGGTTTCGCCCAACACCCCGGCGGTGGAAAGCGAGGTCACCGAATCGGCACGCAGGTTTTCGCGATACTGGGTGCTGACCTTCATGGTCACTTCGACCGGAGTCAACTTCTTGTCCGGGTCGGAAACCACGCGAATGCGGGTGACGTTGCCGATGTCGACGCCGGCCAGCCGCACCGGGGCGCCCTCGCGCAGGCCGCCAGCGTTGTCAAAATAGGATTTGACGACAATTTTTCGGGTAAGCAAGCCACCGGTGCCGCTCATGAGGAAAATCAGGACAGCCAAGGTGATGCTGGCGACCAGCACGGTGAGCCCGACCTTCAGTTGAGACCACTTCAACTGCTTCTGGCTAGGCACGCGTTCTCCCAGTCAACATCATCGCAGAAAATCCCCAAGCGTCAAGAAAGTCCCGAGCCGCAGCATCATAGCAGACCGTGGGCCTGAGCTTCACATCATGCCCGGCGAGGCTGCAGCGTTCCGGTCAACAACCAGGCCAGAAGATAGGCGACCGCGCCGCAGGCTAGGGTGACGTTCAGGCCAAACTGAATGGCAATCACCATGGCGAGGACAGAGCCCAAGACGCTGGAGGCGGCATTCATGGCCCAGGCCCACTCCACCGCGTTCTCGCCGGCTGGGGTCTCCTGGGAAACGGGGAATTCCGGCGCGGGAAGGCTGGCGAGCGCGCGCAGGCCGGTGGGGAACGGCATTCCCATGGCGAATCCCAGGGGAACGAGCAGCACGCCGCTGACCCCGAGTTTGGCTGCAAAGGGCAAGCCTACCAGCGCGTTCAGAAGCCCCGGCAGGATGAAGACGTAGAGCAGCAGTGCGGCCACGATCAGCGACAGGGGGAGCCATCCGCGGGTGGTGGGTCCCAACCACTGGCGCGAGGCCAGGCTGCCGGCGCCGCTCGCAAGCAGGAGCAGGAATACCACCACGGTCAGGGCGTAGGTGGGGTGTCCGAGGAACAGGACAAACCGCTGGATGAAAGCGATCTCCACCAGGATGTATCCCAGCCCGACAGCGATGAAGTAGAGCAGAGGGACGGCGCGCTCCTGCCGGCGCCCGCCGCGAACCGCCAGCGGGACCACAAGGAAAACCAGCACCGCCAGCAGGGAAAGAATCAGCACCATTCCGAGTACGGCGACGCCGAGATTTACTTTCCAGTCGATGCCTTGCTGCGCAGACTGCGGGTGGAGGATCTGGCCGAGCTTGAGAGTGAAGAAAAAGAAGGGCGCATTGTCTTTCACCGGCGCGACGTTGTAGGGATAAGTTTGGGCGAAGGCGTAGGGGTCGTTGCGCGCAATCAGGTCGGAAAACGGATTATCTCCCGGTTCAGAGGGCAGGTAGAGCGCGACCAACGCCGGGTACGTGCTCAGATGATCCTGAACTGCCTGCTCTTCTTGCGGGGTGAAAGCGCTCTTCTTGGCCAGCACGACGACCGGGATGCCGTCTTCGTCCAAGTCTCCTTCGGACACGACCATGAAATGACTGGCGGGATTTTCGACGCCCAGGCGATGCAGGGCTTCCATGGCCACCGACACGACCCGCAGGGCCTCGCGCGGCTGCTGGAATTCCCAGCGAGTGATGGCGATCATTCCGTCCGGCTTGAGGTGCTCGAAGTATTCCTGAAAGGCTTCGACGGTATAAAGGCTGTTTTCGCTGAGGGCAAACGCGCCGGCAGCCGTGGAGGCCCAGGTGTCGACCAGGGTCATTTGCACCACATCAAAGTGCTGCTGAGCGTTGCGGAGGAAAGAGCGCCCGTCAGTGACGTGGATGTGCACTTCAGGGCGTTCATACAGGTGGTAAGCGTAGTCGGCGTAGCGGCCACGCATGACGGTGGTGGCAATGATGGGATTGATTTCGATGCCGGTCACGCTGGGGCTGCCGTTGGCCACGGCACGGAGCACATCCACCCCGCCGCCGGGACCGATGATGGCGAAATCACCCCGCGGGCGGAGCAGGTTGGCAAGCGCTGGCGGGGCGGACATCAGGTTCTTCTGCCAAACTGTCCCCTGCCACTGTTTCGGGTCGGCATTCATGATGTAGGTGGAAGCGTCGGCGTCGATGACGATAGCCTTAGCGTCACCTTGGCGGTCGACCTCGACGCGGGAGATGGCGTTCCAACGCGCGAACTCGACCCAGGAGCGATCGCGCAGCTCTCCCTTGGCGTAGACGATGTCAAACAGCCTTCCCGAATAGTTGGCAGCAATCAGGAGCAGCAGGAGCGCAGCCCAGATGGCGGCCGCGCGTCGCGCCTTGCCGCCAACCGCCCAGACTGCTCCGGCCGCGGCCATGGCCGCGCCGGCGAAGAGCACGGTGTTCGGCCCGCCCAGAAAGTTGAGCAGGGGAACGATTGCGAGGCAAGCCAGCGCGCCTCCGCACAGATCCGCTCCGTACAACCGGGGGATGTGCGCCGACTCGCGTGCGAACACGATGGAGAATTCCAGACCGGTCACAAAGAACGGCACGGCGGAAGCCAGGTAAATGGCGGTCAGGCACAGGAAGTTCGCTAGCGAGAACTCCAGGGAAACGGGTGTGCGCAAAACAACGGTCAGGACGGCAACCACCACCAGCGCGTTCAAAGCGCAGAGCCGGGCGACCAGCGTGCGGGTCTCAAAACGCGCCAGCCAACTCTTGCCCAGGTAAGCAAAGACTCCGCCTGCGCCCAGGCCCAGTAAGGCGATGGATATTGCCAGGAAGGCAAAGTGATAGAAGAGGACGACAGAAAACAGGCGGGTCAGCGCCAGTTCCAGGAGCAGGGCGGAAAAGCTGGAGAGGGCGATGCCGGCCAACAGCGCGCGATCCCGGGCCTTCGCCAAGGCGGGCGCCGAAACTGAGAGGGGCGTGTCACTCATTACGGTCATTGGCGTTTTCGATTCGGAGGCGACAGTTTAACAGAAGGGCGGAGACAGCCGGAGACGCAGCAAGCTGCGTCTCTACGGGATCAACGGGATCAGCTTTCAAGGATAACGTGCGCGATGGCTTGCTCGGTGGTGTGGGAAAGCGAGAGGGCAACGCGCGCAGCGCCGAGCTTGGCGGCAAATTCGGCGGCCTTGCCATGGAAGGCGATGGTCGGGCGGCCTCCGGGCTGGCGGCGGACCTCGATATCGCGCCAGCGCACCCCGTGGTTCCACCCCGTGCCGAGGGCTTTCATGGCGGCTTCCTTGGCGGCGAAGCGGGCGGCATAGCGTTCGACGCGATTGGCCTTGGAATCGCAGTAGCGGATTTCCCCCTCGGTATAGATACGCTGCAAGAAGCGGTCGCCAAAGCGCGCGATGGCCTGGGCAACGCGGGGGACCTCGGCGATGTCGATGCCGGTGCCAACGATCATGGGACCATTGTCAATTGCCGATTGCCAATTGCCAAATTGATTTTGTTTTGGGGAATTTCACCACAGAGACACGGAGGCACAGAGAATTCTTAGGTCTTGGTGTTTCGTGTCGAAGCAAGAATCCTCGAGTTCCCGTGCCTCTGTGGCGGATTCAGTTTTGCGCCAACCGCTCGAGTGTCCTCGCCACGAGGTCGTCCTGGTCCGGAAAGACGGTTCGCAGGTCGAGCAGTACACGGCCTTCGTCTACGCGGGCGATGATGGGCGGATTGGACGCGCGGAGGCGGGCGGCCAGTTCGTCCGCGCTGAGGCCCTTGCAGGTGACAGCTAGCAGCCGCGTGGGCAGGACAGCCGACGGGGCTGCGCCTCCGCCGATCACCGATTCGCCGTCAATTGCCGTCACAGACAGCTTCGCAGTACCGATTCTTCCGGCGATGGCTTCTGCCCGTTTGCCGACTTCCTCTTTGGACAGGCGCATCGTGCGCAGTGCAGGGATGGCATCGTGGTCGCGCTTGACATAGGCCAGCAGGGTGGCTTCGAGGGCGGCGTAGGTGAGCTTATCCACGCGCAGGGCGCGGAACAGCGAGTTGGCGCGCATGCGGGCGATGAGATCGGCACGTCCGCTGAGCAAACCGGCTTGCGGACCTCCCAACAGCTTGTCGCCGCTGTAAGTGACTACGTCTACGCCGGCGCGCAGGCTGTCGAGAACACCCGGTTCACCACTCACACCGATGGAGCGCAGGTCGAACAGGGCGCCGCTGCCCAGGTCTTCCATGAGCGGAACATTGCGCTTGCGCGCCAGGCCGACGAGTTCCTCAACACTCGGCTGCTCCGTGAATCCGGTGATCTGGAAGTTGGAGCGGTGGACGCGCAGCAGCAGCCGGGTCTTTTCGTTGATGGCGCGTTCGTAGTCGGCGACGCGGGTCCGGTTGGTCGTGCCGACCTCCCGCAGGGTGGCGTTGGACTTTGCCATGACCTCCGGGATGCGGAACGAACCGCCGATTTCGACCAACTCTCCGCGCGAGACGATGACCTCGCCGCCTTCGGCCAGAGTGTTGAGCGCGAGCAGGACGGCGGCGGCATTGTTGTTGACGACGATGGTGGAAATAGGTGCGCTGGGCTGCCTCGCTTCGCTCGGTTGGACCCTTCGGCTTTGCTCAGGGCAGGCTTGCGAGGCGCCCGTCCCCACACTACCTTCGCTTTCACCCAACAGCTTGCGGAAGAGGCGGTCCACGTGGACATCGCGCTTGCCGCGTGCAGCTTGGGTAATGTCGAATTCGAGGTTCGAGTAGAGGGTTGCAATTTCCCGCATGTGATCCAATGCCGCGGCCGACAGCGGCGCGCGGCCGAAATTTGTGTGCAGGATCACCCCGGTGGCGTTGATGACCGGGCGCAAAGAATAGCTCAGCGCCTGCCGGACCTGGCTTTCGACCACGCTGCCGACTCCCGCCAGAGCAAGATCGACGGCCGCGGCGTCAAGCAGGCCACTTGAGATTTCTTCGCGCAGACGGCCGAGGACAACGCGAACGGCGTCGGCCACCGCCACCTGCCCTTCTTTTGCAGAAAGCGCGGTTAGCTCCGGGGTCCGTAGCAGCTCATCCACCGAGGGAAGCTTGCTGTAGAGATCGGACCTGGACGCGGCTTTCATGGCGACTGATTATGCCACGCCGCACTGTCCGCCGCATCGCCCAGCTGGTTGATTCAACCAAGACTGGGCCGGGTCTGATTACCTTGGGGAGCGACCGGGAGTCATTAGTGTGCTCTGCACGCCAGCCGTTATCATACTTTTGACCTTCTTCTCTCTAATGCTCTTGGGAGCTCAGGGTGTGAGCTGTTCCTGGCGCTCTCCCGGAATCGCGGGCCGGTGGCTCTCCCTCACATGCGGCCAAAGGTCAAAATCCATCGTGTTCGAATCGCAGGACTGAGGAGGAGCTTTGGCGCATGATCCTGTCGAGCCAGCCAGCCTGAAAGAAAAGATGGAGGCGCTTGACCGGCGGGTTTTTCAGCTTTGGAAAACGCTCACCTTCCTGAGCCTGGCGCTCACCGCCGGCCTCGCGATCGTGCTGCTTCCGGAAATCCTGCGATCGCACGAAAGGAGCCAACCTACACCCCAACTGGTCATCGGGCTGCTGGTACTGGTGACATTGCTCAACATCTACTTGTGGAAACAACGGGAGTTTCTGCAACAGACCCGCGAGGTCATGTTGCGGGAGCGCACACGCCGCGAACTGGCAGAGGCTCTGGCGGTGATCGATCCGCTCACCGATTCTTTCAACCGGCGCTACATGGAAACCGTGGTGGCCAAGGAGGTCAGCCGCGCCGACCGGCTGGGCGCGACCCTGGTGTTCATGATGATTGATGTGGATGATTTCCGGTCGGTGAACACGCGTTTCGGCCACCCGGTAGGAGACCGTATCCTTTGCGACGTGGCCGAACTGCTCAAACAAAGCTGCCGTTTGTCCGATACCGTCGTGCGTTACGGCGGCGACGAGTTCCTGGTCCTGCTCAGTGGATCGAGCGAAGCCGACGCACACCGCGTGGTCCAGCGGATTCAAGATCGAGCCAATGCGTGGAACCAGAATAACCCCATGGAAGGATATCGCTTGGGCTTGAGCTGTGGACTCGCTCTCTATACCAAAGGCGCAAGGGTCAACGAACTGATTGAGCAGGCTGATCAGAAGATGTACGAAGCTAAAGCGACGCGGCAAAAGGCCTCCGCCGCGAGCGCCGGCTAGCGAGGTATATCCACTCCTGCTCCGTCGGAGAGCCTATCCCACTTCTACTAAGCCGTAGGTCCGCTGCCAGCGGGCGCGCATGTGGCGCAGGGCGTGATTGATCTCTTCTTGTGAGATTTCGGCGGTGGGTCCGGCCACGACTGCCGCGGCTTCGCGCTTGGCTACCTCCAGCAACTCGCGGTCGCGGATCAGGTGGGCGACCTGGAAGCTGGGCAATCCGGCCTGGCGGGTACCGAAAAACTCGCCCGGGCCGCGGAGTTCGAGGTCCAACTCCGCAATCTGGAAGCCGTCGGTGGTACGAACCATGGCGTCCAGGCGGCGCTCACCTTCCTCGGAGACCTTGCCGCCGGTCATGAGGATACAGTAAGACTTGGCGGCGCCACGGCCGATGCGTCCACGAAGCTGGTGGAGCTGGGCCAGCCCGAAGCGCTCGGCATGCTCGATAACCATGACGGTCGCGTTGGCGACATCTACTCCTACCTCGATCACGGTGGTGGAAACCAGGATGTCGATCTCACCTTTCTGGAACAGGCGCATGACCTGGTCTTTCAGGTCAGCATCGAGGCGGCCGTGCAGCACGCTCACGCGCAGATCTGGGAAGACGCGCTTGCTCAGCTCCTTGTACATCTTCATGGCAGCTTTGAGTTCGTTCTCCTCGTTTTCCTCGATGACGGGGTAGACGACGTAGACCTGGTGTCCGGTAGCCACCTGCTTGCGGACGAAGGCCCAGACCTCGTCGGAGCGGTCGTCGGAGATGCGGCGAGTGACAATGGGCGTGCGGCCCGGGGGCATTTGGTCGAGGACGCTGATGTCGAGGTCGCCGTAGAGCGTGAGCGCCAGGGTGCGGGGGATGGGGGTGGCGGTCATGACCAGGACGTCGGGCTCGGCAAAGCCCCCTTCCGAGATACCTAGAGCTGCAGGCGGCATTCTTGCGATGTCTCGCTCGCTTTGCTCGCTTGGGACGGGCGAGGCGCCCGTCCCCACACGGTCTTCTCTGGATTTCTTCATCAGTTTGAAACGCTGCAGGACTCCAAAGCGGTGTTGCTCGTCCACGATCACCAGGCCCAGCTTGTCGAATTCGACTTTTTGTTCGATCAGGGCGTGGGTCCCGATGATGAGTTGAGCGTTGCCGTGGGCAATGTGGCGGCGGATTTCGCGCTTGCGGTCGTCTTCGAGCGATCCGGTAAGCAGCACGATGCGGTAGCCAGCATTCTCCAGAATGCGGCGGGCGGAGAAATAGTGCTGCTGCGCGAGGATTTCCGTGGGAGCCATGAGCGCGACCTGGTAGCCGTTTTCCATGGCGATGATGGCGGCCTCGAAGGCGACGATGGTTTTGCCGGAGCCGACGTCCCCCTGGAGCAGACGGCGCATGGGGACAGACTTCTCCATGTCGGAGGCAATCTCTTTGAGCACGCGCTTTTGTGCGGTGGTGGGATGGAAGGGAAGAATCTTCTTGATGGCTTCGCGCACATGGTCGTCCAGCCGGAAGGCGATACCGGTCTGGGCCTTCTGCTCCCTCCGTTTGAGTTCGAGGCCGAGTTCGACCAGAAACAGTTCCTCGAAGATCAGACGGATGTGCGCGGGCGTGCGCGAGGATTGCAGGTCTTGCAAACTCTCGCCGGGATCGGGCCAATGCACTTTCCACAAGGCCTCGCGCGGGGAGATCAGCGCCAGGCGGCGGCGCACGGCGGCAGGGATGGGCTCCGGCAGTTCCGGCGAAAGATTGTCCAGAGCCGCCCGCAGGATCCGGCGGAACCAGCGCGAGGTCAGCCTCCCCTGGCTGGCCGTTTCGTAGATGGGGACGATGCGGCCGATTTCGAGCGATGCCGCCACCTTCTGTTCCGTGGCGTCCGCCGAGGCGTCGTCGTTGGTATCGCCGAGCATCTCAAACTGGGGCTGGATGATCTCCAGCTCGCCGTCACGTCCCAGTTCGACTTTGCCGTAAAGCGCCACCATCTGCCCAGGTTTGAACTTGTCTTTCAGGTAGGCGCCGTGGAACCACAGGCACTTGAGACGCGACCGGCCCTGCCCGGCGGTCATCTGGAAGATGGGCATGCGGCGGGTCCGGAACAGGCCCGAGTTGCGCACCTCGGCAATGACTGTAGCCATTTCGCCCGGGCGGAGCTCGGAGATGCCGCGGGGGTTGAGGCGGTCTTCGTAACGGAAAGGCAGATAATGGAGGAGGTCATCCACGGTGTGGATTCCCTTGGCGGCCAGCACTTCGGCCACCCGGGGGCCGATGCCTTTCACGTACTGGACGGGGGTGGTGAGTTCCAGCATGGGTAGGAAGTTCGAAGGAATGTTAGCAGAGTGGGGGCGACACGCCCCCGTGACAGCCGGCGGGACGCCGGCGCTACGGGTGTCCGGTGTCTAAATCAGCTGTGGCCAATTTCGTGCACGCCCTGATCGCCGTTCTGGCGGGAAACGCCGCCTATTTCCTGGTGATGCCGTGTCTGCCTCTGCCTGCCCGGCACGTGGCGCCCCGCCTCGACCTGGGGCTGGTGGTGGATTTCTGGTTCTGCCTGGTGATTCTGGGGATTGTCAAGATGGTGGCTCGGCGGGCGGGGAGGAGCAGGCTCTAGTTCTTTTCGGAACCTTAGTAACCTCGGCAATCGGGTGTGGCAACGCTTAAAATCTCTGCGAGCCCCATGCAGAAAATCGCTATCCTCTACGACGCGAGCCAGGCAGTCTTGTCCACGTTCGATCTGGATGAAGTGCTGCAACAGATCCTGATGATCGCGCGGGACTACTTCCACCTTCAGAACGTCGCCATTCTCATGCTGGACAAGGAGACCCAGGAGCTGCACGTGCGTTCCCAGATCGGGTGGGATGACGGGAACGACAAGGTCCGGCTGCCGATCGGAGCCGGATTGACCGGGGTGGCGGCCAAGCAAAAACGTCCCATCTATGCGCCGGACGTCAGCCAGGATGCACGCTATGTCACCTCGACCAGGACCACTCGCTCAGAATTGGCGGTTCCTCTGATGGTGCGGGAAGAGGTGGTAGGGGTGCTGGACTGCCAGAGCGAGAACCTCGATCACTTTGATAAGGACACCATCGACCTGCTGACGCTGTTCTCGACCCAGGCTTCCATGGCTCTGCAGAACGCCCGCCTGTATTCGCTGGAGCGGCACCGGGCGTCGCAACTGGAGGCGATCAACGCGATTGCGCAGCAGATGACGGCGGTGCTGGGCCTGAAGGAATTGTTGTCCAAGGTATGCCTCCTGATCCAGGAAACCTTTCACGTGTCGCATGTTTTCGTGCTCCTGAAAGAGGAAGAAGACCTGGTGCTGCGGGCGCACTACGGGAACCTGACGCCGCGCTTTCCGGAAGGGGGACGGCTTCCCGCCGGGGTGGGACTGTGGGGACGGGCCCTGGCAACGGGAATGCCGCTGATCGAGAACGACGCGAGCCACGCTTCGGACTACATCGCGTTCTACGTGGAGACCGGGGCACGGATGTGCATTCCACTGGTTTCTTTCGGACAGACCCTGGGAGTCCTGGTGCTGGACAGCGCCCAGGCGGGGGCGTTCAATGACCAAGACACGCAGCCGCTGGAGTCGGTAGCTGACATTTTCGCCACCGCCATCCAGAACGCCCACTATGTGGAACGCGTCAAGCAGTTGGCGTATCTCGATGGTCTGACGGGAATCTTCAACCGCCGGTTTTTCGAATTGCGCATTGCGGAGGAAATCGAACGCGCCAAGCGTTTCGAAGCCGGCATGGCCGTGATCATGGTGGATATCGACCAGTTCAAGCGGTTGAACGACGAATTCGGGCATCTGCTGGGCGACGAGGTCCTGCGCCAGGTCTCCTCACTCTTCCATCAGCAATTGCGGAAATTTGACGTGGTATGCCGCTATGGGGGAGAGGAGTTTGCCATTCTGCTTGCCCAGACCAACCCGCAACACGCCCTGGCCGTGGCGGAGAAGCTGCGGCGCCTGGTGGAGAGCTGGCAGTTCCCGGGCGTGCCTCGACCTGTGACCATCAGTGCAGGCGTTGCCACCTATCCCGAGCATGGCAGCACGCGCGATGAGCTGGTAAAAGCGTCGGATGCGGGGTTGTACGCGGCGAAACAGGCGGGGCGAAACCGGGTGACCCTGGCGCCCGATCCGCAAAGAAGTACGGCGCAGGCTGCGGGCAGATAGTTTGCCGTTATTGGCGGAGAAAGTTACGCCGCAAAAAACTGGCACGGGCGAAGATGCCCGTGCCCTTCCTATTTTCGAAAGATGAAGTCCCTTGTCGAAAGCTAGATCTCCGTCAGACCCTGCAGTTCGATCTGGATCTGTTCGCGCAACTCCCGTTTTTGGTCGCGCATCTGCTTCTTGAGGTCCTGCTGCTGCTTCTTGAGTTCTTCGCTCTTCTTGCGCATGTCCTGACGCTGCTGGCACAGAGAATTCTTCATCTCCTCCATGCTCCGCCGGGCTTGCTCCATAGCTAGCGCGAACTGCGGCTGCAGGTGAGCCATTTCGGAGCGTAACTCGCTCAAATCGAGGTTCAAGCTCTCGGCATCGAAGTCAGGAACATCAAAGCTTTGTTCGAACAGGTCCGACTGTTTGCGTTCGGGTAATGTCAGCGTGAGGGTCTGCTCTTTCTTGTCGCGAATAATAGAGACGTTTACGCTCTTCTCCGTCCGGGAACGTAGAGCGTGGCTGAAGTCACTGCTGTCATGAATGGCCTCGCCGTTGACGCGCACGATGACGTCACCGGCGTGGAATCCTGCCTTCTCGGCGCGGCTTCCCTTGTCCACCGAGCGTACCAGGACCCCCTCACCGTTGTGGGCGCCGAAAAAATCGCCAAGTTGGGGAGTAAGGTTCTCCACCATAAGTCCGCTGCGCAGGGAGGAATGGACGATCACGACCGAGACCGGCACGTCAATATCGGGCATGGCCGGCATGGCCGGCATCGTAAAGTTGAATTCCTTGGTTTCTGGGATGCTGACCCAGGCTTTCTTGCGGTCGGCGAGCTGAACTTTCATGGTGAGCGGCTGGCCATCGCGGCTGATACCCAACGTCACTACGCGCCCCGGGGGAGTCTCGCGGATCATGCGGCGGAGTTGCTCCACACTTTCCAGGTCGGTGCCGTTCACGGTGAGGATCACGTCGTGCTCTTTCAAGCCGGCTTTGCCGGCAGGGGCGTCCTGGTCCACCATGGTTACTTCCACACCGCGCTCTTCCTTGAGTTTGAGAGCGCTAAGGCGGTCCGAAGTCACGTTGCGCGTGTCTACGCCGAGGTACGATCCGCCGCCCAGTAACTCCTCGCTGGAATATCCGAAGGGTTCGCCGAAGGGTTCGCTGGAAAAGTTGTCTGCGGCAAAGGTGCAAGCCACCAGCAGCGGCAGGATGAGCAGGGTGGTGAGAATCGATTTGCGCATGTTCCAACTCCCGTCGTCAGTCGTCGGTCGTCAGCGGATCGGTTACGGATTCCGATCAGGTTGACGACCGGCGAAAAAATGTTAGTGGCCGCGGCGGAAAACGATATCTCCGGTGGTAGTGCGCACTTTCAGCACCGGACCGCCGCCATTCAGGTTGCCTTCGGCGGTGACGGTCTGGGGACCATAGTCGCCGCCTTCAGTACGAATCTGAATCTCAGAAAAATCGGATCGAATGCTGTGGCCATTGGCCAAGTCAATGGAGGCCCGAATCGTGAGGTTCAGGTTCGGCGCGAGATAAACCGTAATGTCGCCCGCAGATGTTTCCAGCAGGGAATCGTTGCGCTCGCCACTGGAGGAGACGAACTTGGCCACGATGCCGCCGGCGCCGGTTTCCGCCCGAGCGGACGGCACGCCGTTCAACTCAATGCTGCCCCCGCCGGTTTCGGCGTGAACGATGCCCTTGGCGGAAGCCAGGCGGATGCTGCCCCCGCCGGTTTCAATCTCTGCCGGGCCGCCGATGTCGCCCAGATCAATACTGCCCCCGCCGGTAGTGGCCTTGACGCGGCCGTTGCAGCGCTCTACCTGGATGCTGCCGCCGCCGGTTTCGAGCACCGCTCCCTGCAAGCCGGAGACGACGACCACGCTGCCGCCGCCGCTCTCCGCACTGATTTTGCCCTTGGCGGAATTTACCCGGATGCTGCCGCCGCCGGTGTGCAAGCTGAGATCGCCGCCCACGGTGCCGACGTCAATACTGCCGCCGCCGGTCTCACCGCTGATGGCACCGCCAATGTCGTCCAGGCGAATGCTGCCGCCGCCGCTTTGCGCCTCCACCCGGCCCGAGATAGCGGTGGTACTCACGCTGCCGCCTTCGGTCTCCAGTTTGACCCAATCCATGTCGCGCGGAACGTTAACGGAAAAGTCGCCGGAGAAGCGATGTGGGCTCTCCCCTTGCCAGTCGGCGACGATCCATGCGGTGTCGCCTTTGACGTAGGCGCTGATTTTGTAGGAATCGAATTCCTTGCGGGCCTTATCTTCGGAGGAGGTATAAGCACGATTACGAATGACGTAGTTGATGCCCTGGGACGAACCGCCTTCCACGCGCACGGAGCCAACATCCACCTTGACCCGCAGGTTCTTGACTGTGGCCAACGACCCGGTAATCTCCTGGGCCCAATTGCTGCCTTCACGATACACACGGGTTTGTTGCGCTGCTGCCAGCGGCACCAGCAGCAACCACACCGCTACGAATTGAGAGAACTTTTTCAACCTGCACCTTCCATTTTCTTCCTCACCTTGGCCGGGTCAGAGACCCGGCCCCACACAAGTCCTAATCAATCTCCGGCAACTGGGCCAGCGCGGTCCGGGCTTGCGACCGGATGTACTGGTTCTGGTCGCCTTCCGCCAGTTTCTGCAAGACCGCGCGCACACTGCTGTCGGCGCGAACCGGTTCGAGCAGACGCAGAGCCTCGGTGCGGACACCGGGGTTGGAGTCGTTCACCAGCGCTTCCAGCACTGCATCACGAACCCGCACATCCGTCTTCACATAGGGCCCCAAACCGTCCAACGCCTTCAGTCGCACACCCGGATTCGAGTCGTAACGCAACGCGTACATCAGCGCCTCGCGCACATGAGTGTCGTTGGGCTGCTGGGTAAGCAGGTCCACCGAATCCATGCGCACACCAGAGTTGTAGTTATTGCGCGCCGCAAACAGCAGCAACTGCTGGATACGCTGGTCGTTGAGCGAACCCTGCGCTTCCTGGGTGGAAACCGTGTCGTACTTGATGGTGACCTGGTTCGAGCCGGGTTCCTGGGAAACGGAGCGGATGCCGGTAATGGAGGACTGAACGGGAGCGGCTGTCTCTTTGATGGCGGCCGGGTTTCCGGAGACGACCCTGTAAGTAGCCCCAATCCCGCCGGCAAATCCGATCATCAAGAGCACGGCAGCCAGCGCGGGGGAGAAGCGAATCTGGTGAAGCCACGCGGCCGGATCGAAGATCAGGCGGTGCCAGAAGCCGCCCTGCTCGGCCGTTTCCAGCGATTCCTGCAAGCGCATGCGGGAGGCGGCCAACAGGTTGGGGGTCGGCTCTTCTACCGGGAACTGGGAAAACGTCGCGTGCAGCTTGCGGCTGGTTTTCAGCTCGGCCGCACACTCCGTGCAGCGCGCCACGTGCTGTTCCAGTTCATAACGAGCGTCATCGGCCAGCTCGTTATAGATGTACAGCATGATGTTTTCTCGAACCCACTCACATTTCATGATTGCTACCCCCTTTGCGGGGATTCTCTCCTAACTACAATCTGCCTCGCTTCGCTCGGTTGCACGGGCGAGACGCCCGTGCCTCCATGGCGTGCATGTTCATCGCATGTCCGCCAGAGCGCCACGCAACTTCTGGGTGGCGCGGAACAAAGTATTCTTGGCCGTTTCTTCGGTCGTATTCAAAATCTCGCCTACCGTCCGCAACTTGAGCCCGTGATAATGCTTCAGCTCGAAAACCATGCGCTCGCGGGGAGTGAGTTTCTCGAGCGCCCGGTTGATGCGGCTGCCCAGCTCGCGGGTCATCAGGTCGCGCTCCGGGTTGGAAGCGGCCCGTCCGTCCGGGACCTGGTCGAGCACATCATACTGCTCGCCTTCGGCATCCACCGCGACCGGAGCGTCTTCTTTCCTCACCTGTCTCTTACGCAGGTGATCGAGACACAGATTGGTCACGATGCGGTAGATCCACGTATAAAAAGAGCACTCAAAGCGAAAATTGCCGACGTTCTTGTACGCTTTCAGGAACGCGTCCTGGTAAATGTCCTGGGCCTCGGTGTCCGATCCGGTGAGGTGCATGGCCAGCCGGAGCACCGCCTGGTCGTAGTGCCGCACCAGTTCTTCGAAGGCGGCGCGGTTGCCGCGCTGCGCCTCTCGCACCAGTACTGTGTCGTCAATACGGCCTAGACTTTGCCCAGCCATGTGGCCCCGCGATGTGGGGTCCTGGGAACCGCTGCCTCTCGCCATCGCGCCGCGTCGAGCGTCGGGATGGGAACACTCGCCAACCGCAAAAGGTACTGTCCACGCATCCGCCGGCATGGTTTCGTTAGCCCTCTACAACCGGGTGCCATGCGTTCTCCCGGCTTGCATTGCTATGGACGCGGGAAGGGCGGTTCCGTGAGCAGGAATTATAGGGGTTTGGCAGGAAATTTGCAGAAGATGGGTAGCGATAAGGACTTGAAAGGTAAGAGGTTGTGATCCAGGGTAGCGCCGGCGCTTGGCCTCGCTCCGCTCGGTGGACGGCCGAGGCGGCCGTCCCCATATAGTCTACCAAGCTACTCGGTGGCTTCCTTCTCGATGATGACCTTGAAGTGCGCGGTCACGTCCTTGTGCAGTCTGATGGGGACGGTGAATTCGCCCAGGGTCTTGAGTGGTTCGTGCAACTGGATCTTGCGGCGATCCACGTCGAGGCCCTTCTTGGCCAGCGCATCGGCGATGTCACTGGAGGTGACGGAACCGAAGAGCTGGTCGTGCTCTCCGCTGCGACGCTGGAAGGAAACTGAGACGCCGTCGAACTGCTTGGCGAGCTCTTCCGCCTGAGACTTCTCCTTGGCGGAGCGGCGCACGGCGGCAGCCTTCATCTGCTCGATGACCGCCTTGTTGCCCGGGGTGGCCTCGATCGCCAACTTGCGTGGCAGCAGGTAGTTGCGGCCATAACCGTCGGTGACCTTCACCACATCGCCGCGGGCGCCGAGCTTGGATACATCTTCTTTCAGGATGACTTCCATAGGATGACTCCGTTGTGTCGTCCCTAAAGGGACTCGGATCGAATTTCGCTGCCACCCAGGGCTTACGCCCTGGGCTAATTTGTGCCGCCCCTTCGGGGGCTCTCGTTCGACGGGCCCCATCACCGCCGCTGATGTCATGCCGTTGCCGCAGCACAAACCGCCGCGGCCTGGACGGGTCAGAGACCCGTCCCTACACAACCCCTAGGGCTAGGACGCTCTTCCGGCAAAGGGCAGCAGGGCGATGTTGCGGGCCTGCTTGATGGCCGTGGACAAGCGCCGCTGGTGCGGGGTGCAAACCCCGGTCAGACGCCGCGGCACGATTTTGCCGCTTTCGGCCACGAACTGCGCCAGCAGCCGCACGTCTTTGTAGTTGATGGCCTCAATTTTCTCTACGCAGAACTTGCACACTTTCTTGCGCCGGAAATACTTACGGCCACCTTCCCGGCCGCCTCCGGGTCCACCGGGACGGGGTCCGCGACGGTCTCCCCGGTCGGGGCGGTCTCCGCTGAAGGGACGGTCACCGCCAGAAGGACGATCACCGCTAGAAGGGCGCTCGCCGCCGGAAGACGGTTCGGGTGCTGCGGTTGCTCTGGTTTCGTCAGCCATGATGCTCCTTGGAAATCAGTCGTTGGTCGTTAGTCATTGGTCGTTGGCTCGCCCTCGTCGTTCCGAATCGGCCAACGACGAACGACCAAGGATCAACGACGGGTCTTACGCCGTGACGGCAGCGGTTTCTCCGCTCGCCGGTTCGGCGGGCGCAGGCGGCGCTTTGCGGCGCGCGTCACGGATTTTCTTGATCTTGTCGAGGCGCTTCTGCTCCTCGTCGATGCGCACGGTGAGGAACTTGATCACCGGTTCGGTGACGCGCAAACGGCGCTCCAGTTCGTGGATGAGGCCGCCGCTGCCCTCGACGGT
>JAIQET010000110.1 GCA_020073645.1 Terriglobia bacterium
GAACGATACGGCAGCGCCTGCGGCCGTTGCGCCTCGCCGACCACGCGCACCTGGTCTTGCTGCAATCCGACAAAGCCGTTGACGATGACGGTGACGATCGGATCCTGGATGTAGTTGCCCAGCGCCTTTTCGATGTCACGCGCGAGCTCGGTCGGGGTCTTGCCGACCGTTGGGAGATCCTCGATCAGCGGCGTGGTGATCTTGCCATCCGGGCGAACCGGAACGCCGGTTGAGAGCTCGGGATTGCGCCAGACGAAGATGCTCAACGAATCGCCGGAGCCGATTCGGTAGTTCGAGAGCTGCAGCTCCTTTTGCTCCTCGAGCATCGGCGCCGGAGGCAGCTGATCCAAACCGGAGCAAGCACCCAGCGTACTGAGTGCGAGTCCTGCGGCCAGAATAGCCGCTCGCGCTCCATGTGCATTCATCTGTGACACGTTACCCCCGCGGCGACTGCGCGCCAGCCTTAGGTCTTTTATCCTATTCAGTGCGTGAGTCGCTGTCAAAAGCTGTGGCCGACCCCTAGGCGGTTCGCCGGGACCCGAGCAGGGCCGCCCGGACGGCCTGCGCCGTTGGGTGATGAACCGCAGCGTTCCCCCGCCGGCTCTGGATCTTGGCCGACCACGCACCCAGCATCACCAGCACCCAAACGACCTGTCCGTAGAAGCCGGCATGCTCCACGGCCTGGGCGCGCCGCATTTTCTCGATAAAATCGGGGCGAACCAGATGGCCGCGGGCCAAAACGGCCAGATGGTCGGTGACGGCGTCATTGAGGGCCCGACAGGTACCGAGCCACGGACCGATCGGCAAGCCAAACCCGTGCTTCGACTTTCGCAGCGTCGAGGGGGGCAGGATGTCGGACATCGCCTTCTTGAAGAAAAACCGCAGCGTGAAGCGAGTCACCAGCAGGCCCGCGGGCACCCCCGCGGAGAACCCCCCCAGAGCGTCATCAAAAAGCGGGAATCTCACCCGAATTCCGGCGGTTTCGCACATCCGGCCGACTTTCCTCAAATCATCATCGGCAAGCGTGATCTGCTGATCGAGCGCCATCATCCGATAGACCGCGTCGGGGGCGCGGCATCGCTCGTAGGCTTCTTTCATGATTGCGATGGGATGCCCCGGATCGACGCCGGATGCGACAGCCGGATCGAGCACATCGCGGAGGTCGTAGGTTGCATAAGGGTTGTCGATCTCCAACCGGTCGGGCAGAGGCGTGCGGGCTTTCCGCAAATAGGCGCGCGCCTTGCGAACCGGGTAGAGCCGATCGCCCCCGGGCACCGACCCGACGACCGGCTCGATCACGCCGCTGCGCAACCAATGCGGCAGGTGGCCATAGGCTTCGAAGATCTTCTGCTCGGCATAGCGGGAGTTGCCGCCAAAAATCTCGTCGCCGCCGTCGCCGGCAAGCAGAAGGTCGATGCCATGCTCGCGCGCGAACCGCGCGCATTGGTAGGAGGGAACCGCCGAGGAGTTGCCGAATGGCTCGTCATACGATTCGGCAATGAGCGGGATCGTGTCGGCCACGTCCTCAGGGGTGACGTTGTAGACGTGGTGCGGAACCTTGAAATGCTGCGCCGCCGCCGCCGCATAGGCGATCTCATCGTAGCCTTCCGCGGCAAACCCGATGCTGAAAGCCGATGTCCGGGCGCCGCGGCGTTCGGCAAGAAAGCCGACGACGGTGGAGCTGTCGACGCCGCCGCTGAGGAACGCGCCGACCTGGGCGTTATCTTCGCCGGCAAGCGCCCGGTCCGTGCTTTGCCGGAGGAGACGCTTGACCTCTGCCACGCGGGAATCGAACGGCACATCGTTCGATGCGCTGCCGTACGGTACCGACCAATACCGTGCGACTTCGCACCGGCTGTCGGCGCACCAGATGGATTCGGCAGGAAGCAGCTTGCGGATCCCGCGCCAAATCGTGGCCGGCGCCGGGACCCGCGTGAAATAGAGATAGTCGAACAGGGCCTGCGGATCGATTTCCGTGGCCGCCTCGGAATAGGCCGCGACCGCATCGACCGTCGTGCCGAATATGAACATGCCGGGCGCGGGTTCCGCGTGGCACATCGCGCGCGTGGCCAGGCGATCGATGGCAACGAGCGCGCGGCGCGCCGCCGTGTCGATGATTGCGTACGCGCACTCTCCGGCAACGATCTTCGGCAATTCGCGGCCGACCCGCGCGAATGCGCGTGCCAACGCTGCCGCGGCGCCATCGCGCGCCGCGAGCGCGGCAAACTCGTCGTCCTTGAAAATGGGATAGCCCTCGACGACGGCGATGATGGCGTTTTCGACGTGCAGCGAAATGGCGCACGCAGTGCCGACCACGGCAATTGCGGCGCCCTCGCCGACATGAGCCAGCACTTGCGGCGCCTCGCCACGCGCAAGGTGTCCCGCCATGATCGCACGACGCTCGCACGCCGCTTCCCGCCGCAGCGCGCCGCCGACCCAGCCGCAGATCCCGCTCAAGGCGCCCCTCGCTTACCCTCGCGCACGATACGCCAACTTAGCCCGCTCAGTCCGCAGCATCCGGCTCACTCCCCGATCGGGCGGTAATCATCTGCTTGGCCGCGCGCAAAGCGTCCTCGACCCGATAAGCCAATTTCGGCCGGCGAGCGCGGAACCAGATCAGCGCGGTTTGCTCGCGTCCCAGGCTTCTCTTGTATTGGCTGTCACCCGCCAAAAAATCGTAAACCTCGGCGCCGGCCGCCAACGCGTGCTGAATCGCCAAGCAGTGGGCGACCAAACCAGGCTTCAGGCGCGCATCGGCCCCGTATTCGAACCCGCTCTGGTAGAAATATATCCGGCCCCGCCACACGAAGCTGTAGAGACAGCCGACTACCTGTTCGCCAACGGCGACACACGCGATTTGAATCTCGCCGGCCGCGAAGCGCGTACGGATCAGGCGATCGTGAAAGGCTTCGAAGTACGGCGTCGCAAACGCACCCGGTCGACCGCGGGCGGTCCAATAGCGCTGATGCAGCCGCTTGAGGGTCGCAAAGGTCTGCAGCGCTTCTTCGAGGTCGCGCGCGACGGAAAACGCCAGCGGTCCGGTTTCTTCGTAGAGGCGGAATGCCCGCCTGGTCTGCTGGCGCGTGTTGCGGCTGAGGCTCGCCAGATAATCGCCGCCCTTCGCCCGCATGGCGGCCAGATCCGCCTCGTACACTGGCTTCCGGGCGCCGATCTGCACCGAGAGTCCGGCATGCTGAGCCAATTCCAGATACCTCGGCCAGACGCCGTCCAACGCGATCTCGTCCCACCCCGGTTCCTGCCGCACGAGATACGAGAGTGCAGCCTGCGCGGCCGGTTCCTCGAACCCGCGCGCGGCAAGGAAGCCGTTGTATTCGATGGTCAGACAGTCGAGCGCCGGATCGGACGTCGAATGGAGCGACAGCGCCCGAACCGGCAAGAACCGATGCCGCACGACGCGCTTGCGACACAGGAGGCCGAGCGCGACCGTGCGCCCGTCATGGCGGACCGCGACAAGGTCCGGCCGCACATCGGACGGCAGCGTCGCCAGCCACGTGCCGATCCAGCCCCACGAGACGAAGTAGCGCGCCTCCGATACCGCCTCCACGTCACGCCAGGCCGTTTCCAGCGTCGCGAGACTCCGGAAAGTTGCGCCCCAAGCTGGTCGAATTGCAGGGCTTCCCTTCCCTCTACGCGTACCAGGCAATGCTGTCGCAGGTGTACACGGAAGTGTTCGGGCTGGACGCGAAGCTGCAATACCTGCTGAGCGGGTTGGACTGGGAGGGTTACAAGAAGTTGCTGCGGCGGGCCATTGTCGGCGATCACGAACCGCAAAACGTCATCCTGATGGAGATTGACCCGCTGCACCAGAAGACGCTGCCGGATTTCTTCCTGACTGAGAAACTGTTCGGAATCAAGACGGTGGACATTGCCGAGATCAAGAAGGTCGGAAGTTATCTGTTTTACGAGCGTGACGGCAGGCGAACCCCGATTCGACGGATTTACAACCGTGCCATCGTGGACGAGTTGGTGCGCAAGGACCTGAAGCTGGCGTTTCGTTTCACCGACGAACTGGAGGTGGAGTGGGCCGGCCATCCCAACTGGTATTTCCGTATGAGCAAGTTCTCCCTGCCCCACCTTCGACACGAGTGCGTTCCCAAGACCTGGTTTCTGGACCGGGTCGAGCGGGTGCCGGACGATCTTGACAAATATGTGGTGAAGCCTCTCTTCTCGTTTGCGGGGCTGGGCGTCATCATGAACCCAACGAAACAGGATTTGGCGGTGGTTCCCAAGGACAAGCGCTCGCAATACATCCTGCAGGAACGCATGAACTTTGTCCCGGTCATCGAGACGCCGCACGGGGGTACCAAAGCCGAAGTGCGGATCATGTACATCTGGATGGAAGAACTGCTGCCGGTGATGACCATCATCCGCATGGGACGTGGCCTGATGATGGGTGTGGATCACAACCGCAACATGGAGTGGGTGGGCTCGTCGGCCGGACTCTATCTGGAGGGCTGATTTCTCACCGTCATCGTTCTGCCTCTTGCTTGATGATCCTGGCTTCCAGCTCCAACCCGTCGGCACGGGTGATGAAGATCTTGTCGTCCCGGAAGCGCACCCTCACCGGTTGACCTGCCTTCAGTGCACCGGGCTTGTAGCCGCCACAGAGCCCGGAATCGTACTCCCCGGTGTAAGTGATACCCGCCACTTTCACCACGACCGTCCGTTTTCTTCCAGCGGGCCGTGGACGCTGGGCCGTGACTTCCGCCTCCGCCTGTAACCAGTCCTCGACCTCGTGCCCTGCCACTTTTCCGCGTTGTTCATAGAGCTCTTGCGCGCGCCGGCGGATCGCCTGTTCCACCTGCTGGGGAGAAAGGCCGGTGTGGCTGCTTGGAGCGCCAGCAGTTGCATCAGTGGTAGTCATGGGCGGTACCTCCCTGTTGGTCAAAGCTTTCGCCCTGTCCGAACTGTAACTCGATCCGGGGGCTATGGCTGTGAGCCTGGTCACAGAAACCGCTTGACTTACAACCCATCGGCATTTCCCGCTATAAAATCACTGATAAGCCCGATTTTCTTGCCGTTGCCCGCGCGCCAGAGTTGACCTGACTCCGAGTGCGGCCTAACATAACCGCCGTAAGGGACAGGCCTTCTTCATGATCGGCCAGACGATCTCCCACTATCGCATCCTGGGCAAGCTTGGCGGCGGTGGTATGGGGGTCGTCTACGAAGCGGAAGACATCCGGCTCGGGCGTCATGTTGCCCTCAAGTTCATCCCGGACAATCTGATCGGCGACAGCAAGGCTTTGGAGCGTTTCGAGCGCGAAGCCCGCGCGGCTTCGCAACTCAACCATCCCAACATCTGTACCATCCACGAAATCGAAGACCACAACGGGCACCCCTTCATCGTCATGGAGAAGCTGGAAGGCGAAAGCCTGAAGCAGCGCATCCGGGGTACTCCCATACAGGTCGACGAACTGCTGGAGATCGCGGTGCAGGTGGCGGATGCGCTGATCGCCTCGCATGCCAAGGGAATCATTCACCGCGACGTCAAGCCGGCCAACATCTTTATCACCACCACTGGGCAAACTAAGGTGCTGGATTTCGGTCTGGCCAAGCTGCTGCGCGACCAGCAACTGGCTACCAGCGAGGAGACCCCTGTCGAGGACTCGCTGACCGCCGTCGGGGTCATCCCTGGGACCGCGGTTTACATGTCGCCGGAGCAGGCCCGCAGCGACGAACTCGACCCACGCAGCGACCTTTTCTCCTTCGGCGTCGTGCTCTATGAAATGGCGACCGGGAAAAAGCCCTTTGTCGGGAGCAACGTCATCACCACGCTGGAAGCAGTCCTGCACCAAAAGCCGGCCTCTCCGCTCAAACTCAACCCCAACCTTCCCCCGGAACTGGAAGGCATCATCGGGCGGGCGATGGAGAAGGATCGCGGCAACCGCTACCAGAATGCGGTGGCCATCAAGACCGATCTCCAGGCACTGAAAAAGGAAACCGAATCGGGGCTGACCAAAACCAAGCGCCCGGTATTGCCGTACCGCATCGTGAC
>JAIQET010000120.1 GCA_020073645.1 Terriglobia bacterium
CATACTTCGTGGATCGGGCTCACGCCCGCTTCCCGCAAATGGATGTCTGGCCAAGCTGTCGCTTTGGCCGCTACCCAGGATCGCACGCCGTTCGCCAACTTATCCGCCCCTCACCCGCTTCGAGAGCCCACTCTTCCAAGCGCCAGGAGATCTCCGTCTCCTCTTGACTTTTACTTATCATGGATGTCCCCGGTTTTCCGGAGTATCGCGCTGGTATGCGGGCCGCATTCGCGAGGGATACCGCCCACATCCACGGCATTGTCAGGCGCTGGCGGAATTGGTGGGGGTTGGGGCGCATACTATCTGACAGGGCGTCGTAGGTCACGACACTGTCGACGCTGTGTGGGTTGCTCGCCACATCCCAGGCTTCGAAAACCGCGAAGCCTGGGGCACCCGGCCGACGGTCAACCATGCGCTGCCACGGGGGCCGACGAAATTGTCGATAAGCCTGCCAGTCATGCAGCTCGCTGTCACTTTTTGTACCGTCTTCTTCGGCGTTGAGGGAGCAGCCCTGACGCTGTTTGCGGGTTAACTCTTCTTGCGGAACAGTCCTTTTCGCCGCCACCAAGAATAAAGCACTACAAAGAAAACGGCGGCAATCATAAGCGCTGCGTACTCTGCAATCCCATGAGTGTGTGGAACGATCAACACCGCGATGATCAGGATAATCCCCTCCACCACCTTGAATCGGTCCATCATTTGCAAGAAACTGTTCATGCTGATTTTCCTCCGAATCTTCCAGCTAAAAACAGTTTTGCACAACTTGCGCAACTGCCTTCGCCTCAGAAATGTTCCCAGATACGATATCCCCCGCGTTAGCGATAGCAAAGGTTGCTACCGCTGTTAATCCAAATCCGATTGCCCCGACGGCACAGTCGCCGACTGCCAGAGGGGTCCCTACTACTGGAAAAAGCTCCTCTGTACCCATAAACCCGACCACGCAGCCGATACCCGCGCCAACGCCCGTCTCTTTAAGCATGGTCATAGCCATGGTGTTCCCTTGCTTTTCGATTGCCGCAAGGTTCGCTTTGGCCGCATCGCACCTTTGCTGCTTTGGCGACGGCTTGTCCGGCATGCAACCTCCCTTTCCAGCCTTGTGGGGATCACAACCGGCGGTGGGAGGACCTTCTCCAGTTGACTGCGGGCGGAGGGCTGTAAAGCAAGACCCGTATGTCCCGGTTTCTGGGAACCAACACTCCAACCCGTTTTGAGGGGCGGATTCTGGATCCTGCACCGACACCCAAATACAATCCGAGCCGTCGCCGTCCGGGTTAGGGTAGCACTGCTGTATCCAGTGTAGCCCGAAAGGATCAACCAGATTCAGTGGGCTATTGAGCACGTAAGCGTAGCGGTTCCAGCTCTGGGGATTACCGGGGTCTGCAACAGCCATCCCCGCCGGGTCGGGCGACATCCAGCGTCCCTGCACCATGCTGTACTCGCGGAAGAGGAAATCGTAGTAGTTAGCTACGGTGTCCTGATTCTGGCCGGTAAAGTTCAGGTCCGTCGTGCCTGAGCCCGCATAGTTCTCGCCGAACGGTGCGTAGGCTCCGTCGTAATACTTGGTTCGGCTGGGGGTCGTCGCTAGCCGCGAGCTGCCCAGCCAGTCACTGTGGCGATAGTAGGCCAGCCCCGAAGAGGTGTATACGGCGGTGGCTCCGGCGGGTAGGGGGACGAAGGCCTTCGACAGCGTCTGCCCGTTCATCAACGCCAGCTTACCACCGGTGGTCGAGTATACGATCTGTTTGTACACCCCGCTCCGGTTCTGCTCCACCATGCGGCCCAAGGCGTCGTAGGTCAGGGTGACGGAGGTGGCGTCCACGCTGAGCATTTTGCTTTCAGCATCCCAGGTGTAAGAGTGCACGGTGTCGTAGGTCAGGTTGCCATTGTTGTCGTAGGTGGGAACCAGGCTGCCGATTTGGGTGAACCAGTTGGTGGCGGTCGGGGTTGCGGAATAGGCGGACTGGAAGGACCACCCCTGGACTCTTAGTCAAAGTCAGCGCTGAAGGCGGGCCAACGGTACGGCGAGTGATAGAACTACATAGGTTGTCACTGCCAAGGCCAGGGACTTCGGCCGTTCGACGATCATGCGTAGCCAGGGTATTGGATAAACAGCGGAGAAAGCAACCATTTGCACGCGGCGATCCACTGAGCAGGCGTGCCAATCGTGCACAAGATAGCTCAGAAGATAACCCCATGAAAGCAGAAAAAGAGCTGTGCTGACAGCGTACAGAAAACGCCGCATTGTCAGTGTCTCAGGCTTTTCACGCAACATATGTCTCGCTCCTCTGTCGTTACGCGCTTTATGGACAGTAGTGATCCTGCGCGATTTCCGCGCCAAATGCCCCGAGGGGACGGGTGGCCCGGGTCTGCGTCAGTATATCCCCGCATTGTGTCCCGCGATATGGTTGGAGGGTGCCCCGGGTCTCGCGCTTTTCGAGACCTGGGGCTTTTCCCGTCCGTCGGCACTCACGCCTCCACCGAACGAACCTTCATCTTCAGCACCTCCCACTCATTCACCCGCACTGGACCACGCTCGCAAAACGCGTACGCCCGATAGCTGCTCCAGCGCCACAACTCGGGAGCCTCTACTAACTTCCGCTTCACCGGGTTGCGGTGCATGTAGCGCAGCTTCTCCACTCGCTTGCGGGCGCTCCACACATTGAAATCATAAAAACGCGCCTGCCAGATCTGCCGTGGGAGGTGCTCAAACAAAACGGCTTGGGCCGGGTTCCGCCGGCGGCGTTGCTCGGCCAACACCCGCCGGGCAAAGCCCAGCTTCAGCGCCTGCATGACCCGCGAGGGAGTATGTTCCTGAGGTTCGCTGACCAGCAGATGAAAGTGTTCGGGCATAACCACATAGCCGACGACCACAAACTGATAGCGTCGGCGAACCTGTTCGAAGACCCGGAGAAAAAGATCGCGGCGGCGAGCGGTGCCCAGCAGGGGCTGGCGACGATAACAACTACAGGTGATGAAATGCAGGTGTCCGGCGCCGTAGTAGCGGTGAAGGCCCCAGGGCATGAGCAGAGGTTAGAACCGAAGCCAAGCTCAGGCAGTGATGGACGGACAGTGAAGCAGTGATGGGAAGCTGCCTCATGGGGGAAGAGGAGGAAAAGCCCCAGGTCTCGAAAGGCGCGAGACCCGGGGCACCCTCAGAGTGGTGGGCTTAGAGCTCTCAAGTCGACCCAACAAGATCCGGGCCACCCGCCAAAGCTCGAGCAATGGGTTTTCCCGCAAGGAGTTGTGCGCGGAGTCTTAGACTTGTATGGTAGGACCTTCAGGGGGAGTGCGCTGTGATGGGTAAACCTAGCCCACCCTTCGAAAACCGCGAAGGGTAGGGCAACCAAGTGTAGACTCATGGTCGTGAAAGGGTGGGCCAGCCCCCCTCCGCCATCCGCCTCATCTCATCAAGCCCCGGTCAGCCTTGGACAGACGTGGGAGCCCGCTCCCTAACTTGCTTGACGTAAACCGCAAAGAAGTAAACCGCTGACCCAAAACATGCGAGCAAGAAAAACGGAACTAGCCAAATCACCTTGCGACTGGCTGGTGATTGGTCCTCTCTTGCCCAAAACCACAGCATTCCGAACCATATGATGAGTCCCGCGATCGCCCCGAGGGTCCCGATCGCCCCTCCTATGATCTTGAGAACTAAGTTACCAACAGGATGGCTCTGTACGGCATTGAACAAAGGTGTGGCCATAAAGATCATGAAAAGTGCCAGCAGCATCACTATGCAAGAAGAGTACAGGAATACTCGGTGGACACACGGTGTTGTAAGCCGCCTCGACATATTAGTTTCTCCGAGTCCTTAGGTTCATCTTCGCAAGCCTGAGTGTTCAGAGCGTTAGCTACTTCTTGTCTTCTGGTCCTTCGCCGGCTCGATCCCCTCCTTCCATTTGCACCAGATCCTCTGGCTTCGGAGTAAGGAGGTTTGTAAGGGTATTGAGAAAGTCGTTCATCACTTTATCTCCTTGAATTCCAACCTCTCCACCCAACGCAAGGCCGACCGCAGTCGTATCGCCAATCCCGATCTCGGCATTAGAGCCCGAGAAGGGCCCTTTCTCGAAACCAGGAACCACCTCCGTCTTTGATGGCTCGTTTACGTTTTGGTCATTTCTCATCACCACCTCTGAAGTCGTGACTGCGACACCGACTTTTGCCCCGCCAACTTCCACCTTGGCTGATGCTTCGAATACTCTTGACTTGGTGTTTTCTTCCGGCGTATGCTTTGTCTCCATCACATGCTTCAAGGTAACATCTATCTTTACCGGCCCGATCTTGATTTTCTCGCCTAACCCCACTCCCCCTTCCACCTTGTGATACTCAATACTCTTCACATAGTTGTAGACCCTCTGCACAGCATTGTTGACTCCCTGCCATAGGCCGGTCTCCTCGTGTCCGTCCGGGTCAACATAGGACAGCGGACTGCCCAACGCGTAGTCATACTTGTTCCACTTCTGCGGATTCGACAGCGTCTTGAGGCTGAACTCCCTCTGATCAGGACTGCTGAACCTGCCTTCGGTGGAGCTATAATATCTGGCCCCGAAGTAGTCGAGGTTGGATTCGGAATCGCGTTCTTTGCCGGTGAAGTGCGTAGGGCCGGTCAATCCGACGGCGCCCCAAGTGTATTGGCCATCGCCGAACGGCAAGCTGTAGGTGGATTCGGAGCTGCCTCCGTTCTGGGTCATGCGTACCCGCTCGGTGCCCACCAGGTCCTGAAAGTCGAAATAGGTCAACCCGTTGCTATACGTCACCAAGTGCCGCGGACCAGCATAGCCCTCAAAGCGAACTCCCAGGCTGGTCTGGTACTCCACGATGCCGTGTCCTGCCAGATCATAACCGAAATAGCTGACCACGCTCGACTTCGTACGCTGCACGCGATGGCCCATGGCGTCGTAGACGTAGGTGGTGCCTCCCGCTCCGGCGCCCCCGTCCACCGTCAGGATGCGGCCTTCGGCGTCGTAGGTGTACGTGTGGAGGGTGTCCTGTAACAAGTTGCCCGCAGCATCGTAACAAATGCTGGTTGATGACGCACAATTGGTAGGTGTGATGTGATTGCTGGCATCGAAATTGTACTGGGGCGCGGGACCGATGCCGGCGGTGACGTTCTGCTGCCAGCGGTTGCCAAAGCGGTCGTACTTGTAGTTGAAGGCCACTCCTTTGCCGGATTGCGTAGTCGTGGCCAGGCGGTTGAAATCGTCGTACGTGTACGTCCAGCCCCAAGTCAGAACGGAGTCGACTGCCACCAGCAAGTTACCGTTGGGGGCGTAGCTGATGCCGGTCAGATTGTAGACCGCGGGGCCGCCGTAGACGGAGGACAAAAGGGAAGTGAGCCGGCCCCGGTTGTTGAACGTGCGGGTTTCGGAGATGCCGGTGTTCGAAGAGACCGTGCCCAGGTTGTCCGAGGTCGGCTGGCCCAGCGCGTTGTACTGCACACTCGACATCAGGGTAGAGGGATGGTTGGAATCGACCCAAGTTGAGGTCACCTGCGTCAGGCGGCCGGCCGCGTCGTAGCTATAGCCGTAGGTGAAATTCCATCCTCCCGGAGAGGTGACCGCGTCGCCCAGGTAGTTGTAGGTGTACGGCATAGAGCGGAAGGTGGTGGTCGAGGCACAATTACTCGAGCCAACACATTGCGAATTATCCAGCGTGCGCCCCATCGAATCGTAGCTGAAAATCTGGGCTGCGAGCGGTGCGCTGAGCGAACCCGCCCAGGCCGAGGTCATCCTTCCCAGAGGAAGAGACAGGGAGGTGAAACCAAGCGCGGCGCTCTGATCGTAAGCGAAATTCACCGTTGGAGTGCCATCCGTGTAGGCCTTGCTGAGCAAGCGATGGACGCCGTCGTAACTGTACGTCGTGGTCACAGTGTCGGACCCGGTCTGATTCGGCTTGGGGCTGACCCGCTGGTAAAGCTCGCCTGCTCTGACGGTGTCGTAGGTGTAGTAGGTATTCCCCGACTCCGGATTTGAGGCGCTGGTCAGCCGGGACAATTCATCGTAAGCGAAGC
>JAIQET010000053.1 GCA_020073645.1 Terriglobia bacterium
CATCTCCGCCATTTCGTACCTCAACACCGCGCCCCTGATGTGGGACTTCGAGCACGGCAGCGGCGGGTCGGCCTTCGACATCTCCTATACCCTGCCCTCGCAATGCGCCGCCGCCCTGCGCGAGGGATCGACGGATATCGGCATCATTCCCGCCGCTGCCTACACCACCATCCCCGGCCTGGTGATCCTCCCGGGCGTGGCCATTGCTTCGCGGCGCGCGGTTCGTTCCATCCTGCTGGTTAGCAAGGTTCCGGTGGAGAAGATTCGCACCGTCGCCCTCGACACTTCTTCCATGACCTCGGTGGCGCTGACCAAGGTCCTATTCGCGAGGCTTTGGGGTGGAAAACAGACTTTCACGGCCATGGCCCCTGACCTCGAACAGATGCTTGACCAGCACGATGCCGGCCTGGTGATCGGAGATCCCGCGCTCAAAGTGGATCGCTCTCGTTACCATACCTACGATCTGGGGACGGAATGGCTTCGCTGGACGGGCAAGCCGTTCGTCTATGCCTTCTGGGCGGTGCGTCAGGCAGCGCTCCAGGACACCTCACTGGACCTCGCCGCCATATTCCAGGAGTCACGCAAGCATGGGCTGCAGCGCGAGAACCTCGATCAGATTGTCCGCGAGTGGGCTCCCCGGCTGGGCCTTCGCGAAGTGGAAGTGAAGAATTACCTGACCGACAACATCCATTATTACCTCGATCCGCCCTGCCTCGACGGACTGCAGCTTTTCTATCGCCACGCCCACGCATGTGGCGCCCTGCCTGCTGCTCCGCGCCTGCGCTTCCTCGATGTGGCCAAAGCGGCGGTGGGATAGCTCGCAGGGCTTGGAGCAACTCCCTCGGCTCCGCTAGAATTGGTCGGTAGAGACGCAGCTTGCTGCGTCTCGGTTGCATATCGCCCATGTCGCTGACCAAGACCCAAGCTCTTGACCTCTTCCGTTCCGACGACCTGATCGGCATCGGCATGGAAGCCGACGCCGTGCGCCGCAAGCTGCATCCCGAGGGCGTGGTCACCTACATCATCGACCGCAACATCAATTACACCAACTACTGCACCGAGTACTGCACTTTCTGCGCGTTTTATCGTCCACTCAAGGGACCCAAGGCCAAAGAGGGCTACATCCTCGATTTCGAAACCATCTACGACAAGATTCGCGAGACCGTCGAACTGGGCGGCACCGGCGTGCTCATGCAAGGCGGGCTGCATCCCGACCTGAAGATTGACTGGCACGAGCAGATGCTGCGAGGCATCAAGCAGCGGTTCCCCAGGGTTCACCTGCACTGCTATTCGGCGTCGGAGATCATCGCCATCGCCGAATACAGCGGGATGACGATTCGCGACACCATCGCCCGCCTGCGCGACGCCGGCCTCGACTCCATCCCCGGCGGCGGCGCGGAAATCCTCGACGACGAAGTGCGCTACAAGATCGCCCGGCTGAAGTGCCTGACCGACGACTGGCTTAACGTCCACCGCACCGCCCACCAACTCGGCATGCGCACCACCGCCACCATGATGTTCGGCGTGGGCGAAAGCTACGAGCACCGCATCAACCACTTCCAGCGCCTCTACGATCTGCAGCAGGAAACCGGCGGCTTCACTGCCTTCATCCCCTGGAGCTTTCAGCCTGCCAACACCGCCCTGGGCGGCCGCCACTGGGACGAAGCCACAGCGGTTGAATATCTCAAGGTGCTGGCGATCTCGCGGCTGTATCTTTCCAACTTCTTGAATGTCCAGTCGAGCTGGGTGACGCAAGGCCTGAAAGTCTGCCAGCTCGGCCTGCGCTTCGGCGGCAACGATGTGGGCTCGGTGATGCTGGAAGAAAACGTGGTACGCGCCGCCGGAGTGAACAACTGCACCACCGAAGAGGAACTGCGCCGCATCATCCGCGACGCGGGATTCAAGCCTGCGCAGCGCGACACGCTGTATAGGACCTATTTCCTTAATTAGCTCCAAATGAAAACGGCCTCAATCGCCGAGGCCGTCTCCGGATGCATAGCACCCCGTCAAGGTCAATTTCATTATCACCGCCACGCGTGGCGAGATCAAGGGTGTCCAACGAGTAAAGCTGATTCCCGCCGTCAATAAGTAGTCCCTAAGTTATTTTCGTACCGCGGTTTACCGTCTTTCTCTGATCTGCAGTTCCGGCCCGCTTCAGGTACAATGGCAGTTTCAGGTTAGGTGGTTTCCGCTCACAGAAGAGGAGTGTCTCGTTCAGCGTGTCTCTATTGTTCCCATCGCTGGCCGCTTTCTTGGCGCCGCACGGCCCGATGCAATACTTCCGCCAGCACTTCCTCGATACCACCTTCAAGGGTCTGTATCAGGCTAACGCCTTCGATATCGCTCTGTTGATTCCCTACTTCGTGGTCCTCATTCTGTTGGCGTCGTACGGCTTGCATCGCTACGTCCTGGTCTACCTTTATTACAAGCATAAGGACCGGCGCACCACTGAGCCCGCCAGCCATTTTTCGGACTTGCCGCGCGTGACCGTTCAGCTTCCCATCTTCAACGAACAGTTCGTCGTCGAACGGTTGCTGGACGCGATCTGCCGCCTCGACTACCCGCTGGACAAACTCGACATCCAGGTGCTGGACGATTCCACCGACGAAACCGTCGCCGTGGCCCGCGGTGCAGTCGAGTACTATGCGTCCCGTGGATTCCCCATCACCTACCACCATCGCACCAACCGCGAGGGTTACAAGGCAGGCGCACTGGCCGAGGGATTGAAGACCGCCAAGGGCGAGTTCGTAACCATCTTTGACGCCGACTTCGTTCCGCCGGCAGATTTCCTGATGCGCACCATCCACCACTTCACCGATCCCAAAATCGGTATGGTGCAGACGCGCTGGACACACATCAACCGCAACTATTCGTTCCTCACCGAAGTCGAGGCCATCCTGCTCGACGGACACTTCGTGCTGGAACATTCCGGCCGGGCGCGAAGCGGCGTCTTCTTCAACTTCAACGGCACCGCCGGTGTTTGGCGGCGTGTGGCCATCGAGGAAGCCGGCGGTTGGGAGCACGACACGCTCACCGAAGACACCGACCTCTCCTATCGTGCTCAGCTCAAGGGCTGGAAATTTGTTTACTTGCAGGACGTCGAATGCCCCGCTGAACTCCCGGTGGAGATGACCGCCTTCAAGACCCAGCAGGCGCGCTGGGCCAAAGGCCTGATCCAGACGGGAAAGAAGATTCTGCCGCGCGTGCTCAAGAGCAAGCAACCCTTCCGCGTCAAGTTGGAAGCCTGGTATCACCTCACCGCCAACCTCAGCTACCCGCTGATGATCGTGCTCTCGGTGCTGCTGCTGCCCGCCATGGTGATCCGCTTTTACCAGGGCTGGTTCCAGATGCTGTACATCGACCTGCCCTTGTTCCTGGCCTCGACGTTCTCGATTTCCAGTTTCTACCTGGTCTCACAGCGCGAGTTATTCCCCAGGAAGTGGCCGCGCGCCTTGCTCTATATTCCGTTCCTGATGGCGTTGGGCATCGGCCTGACTATTACAAACACTCGGGCCGTGCTCGAGGCCCTGCTGGGCTGGCAATCGCCCTTTGCCCGTACCCCGAAGTATCGTGTGGAATCGAAGAAGGACAAAGTGCGCGCCAGTACATACCGTCGGCGCCTAGGCTGGGTGCCCTGGATCGAACTGCTGATCGGCGGATACTTCGCTCTCACTGTGTACTACGCCGTCGACAACGAGAACTACATCACCGTGCCGTTCCTGGTTCTGTTCGTGATCGGCTACTGGTACACCGGGCTCATGTCGTTGCTGCAAGGACGCTTTGCCGGACTCTCGCTGAGCACCGACGCCCACAGCAAACCCTTCCCGGTTGGGGTTTAGAGTTCGTAGCCTTTCCCACCGTTTCCTGACGCTGGTTCCAGCAGCATATTCTCCACGTGTGGGACTCAACTCAACAGAGGTGTAGGGGACCGTTCAAGGCGTGGGCGGCAAGGTCAGGGTGGCGCTAGCGTTGACCTCAGTAGTCGAAGACTCGCGCATTTTGTCGCTGAAGAAGGACGCCGACGATGGCGCTTTCGCGGCGGGGAGTTCGATGCGGAAGCTGGCTCCGCCTTCGGGGCGGTTCTGGCACAGGATTTTTCCGTGGTGCTCCTGGATGATGCCGTAGCAGGCGCTCAGCCCCAGGCCCGTCCCCTGCCCCACTGGGCGGGTGGTGTAGAAGGGATCGAAGACCCGTTCGGGATACTCCGCGCCGGGGCCATCGTCGGAAAACTCCAGCACAACCAAACCTTCCCGCTGCCGCGTGCTCACGGTGAGGGTGCCGCCGCTGTCCGCCATGGCGTTCAGAGCATTGTTGGTAATGTGCAGGCACACCTGCAACAGCTGATTGGAATCGCCCAGGATAGGTGGCAGCTCATCCGCCAGTTCGGTGTTGACCTCGATATTGCGCGCCAGGAGTTGCGGCTGGCAGAGTTTGACGGCGGTATGCGCCAGGGCGTTCACGTCCAGCAGCATCTTCTGGGCCGGAACTTGCTTGGCAAAGCTGAGCAGGCTGGAGACGAGAGCTTTGGTGCGCCGGACCTGAGCGCCGATTTTTTCCGCCAGGGCGCGCGGTTCGCCATCGAGGGGCATGGCGGCCAGCAGATCGGAGTAGCCCAGCATTGCCGTCAGCGGATTATTCAGTTCGTGGGCGGCGCCGCCCACCAGTTGGCCCAGCGACGCCAGTTTTTCCGACTGTACCAGTTGCGTCTGCACTCGCCGCAGGTCTTCAAACGATTCCTGGGAAGTGCGCAGCAGGTGAAGCAATTCGCGATCGAGCAGGTGCTGCTTGAGGAAAACCATCGCGCCCATCACCATTATGGTGCCCAGGGTAACCATCAGGCGGAAGGTGCGGATCTGCGGCAGAGTCTGCTGGTCGAACACCGACCAGGCGGCGAACAAGGGAAGGGACGAGATAGCGATCATTCCCAGGCGCGCCACCCACGCCCCATGATTGCCGGAATTCGGGGCTGCTTGCTGCTTCGGGGAAAGATCCAGGGCCAAAAGGCCGACTCCGGTGACCCACGCCATGGACGCGGCTAAAGGAACATCATAGAGACTTCCGGTGTAGTAAACGTTTCTCTCGATTGCCCAGTTGGCCAGATAGGAACTGAGAGCGTAGGTGAGGCATGCGCCGAACCAGTGTGCGTACACGGTTCTCCACGAGCCCCGGCTGCGCGACCAGACTACTGCCAGCCCAGCCAGGAATACCATTTTCTCCGTCAGATAGAGGACATTGAGATTGTGCTCGTAGGTGGTGGCGTTTGTATTCGCATACTGCCAGGGAATGACCGCGTACAGGTAAAGATAGATCCACCAGATCAGTAGCAAGGTGAAATCCAGCGACCCCAGCCGCGCGGTGCGATTGTCCTTCTCGAGATGCGGTTGCAACGCGAGCGCTGCCATCATGGGAACGATGTGAAGAAACAGAACCACATCTCCCCAAAAAGGATTGGGAACGTCCTTTCGCAGGAAGATCTCAAAGTAAGTCCACAGCAGTTGGTAGGCCAGCCAGGACGCCATTCCCAGCATCATGAGCGCCCAGAACAGGCGCGTGCGCCCGCGGGTTGCCAGTGCGTTGGGCAGGAAGGAGAGCGTGCCGGAAAGCAACAGTATGCACTGGGTGATATCGCTGAGCGCAATCAGGGCAAAGCTGGGGCGGAGGATCAGCGACGCTCCAGCCTGCGCAAACACCAAAGCGGAGGCCGCCACAATCCACGTCTTGGATCGCTCAGACACAGGTGGTCGTGGGGCAATTCTAGACAGGAAACGTCGCCGCGGAACGTTACTTAGGTAATGCAGCAGCGAGTAGCGAGTACCGAGCGACGAGGAAAGAGCACCCGTAACTATTGCGCTGCCCGTGACGGCATGGACTAAGTTAGTACCGGCTCGTTTGGCTCACAGCTCTCGCTTGGTGCGATAATGTCTGGGCCGGCACCTCACTTGTGAGGGCAAACTGGATTGTCACTCCGAGCGCTACGATATCGCTTCCTGTGGAGATTGCGGGCCCCGATTGGGCCCGGCGAGATACGCCGGGTTGAACGGTGGCTGGCCAGCGCCCGGGTTTTCCTCGCCATTGCCGCCCTGTTCACTATCTGGATGAATCCGGGCGAGATTTTGTATTCCCCGTGGGCTTACTGGCTGCTGGGCTTTTATATCGTCCACGGGGTGGCGATCATGCTGTTGCTGCGTTTGCGGCAGCAGTCCACCACCTCCTTTCGCATCCTGGTGCACTGCGCCGACATCGTCTGGCCGGCGTTGATTTGCATTTTCACCACTGGCCAGGGCAGTCCCTTCTTTCTGTTTTTTGTGTTTGTGCTGGCCGCTGCGGCCTACCGTTGGGGCATGTGGGAGACCGTGGGCACTGCCGGCACCGCCGTGCTGTTGCTGTGGGCGGAGAGCTTCATCTTCCACCTGGGGCTCGTGGCCTGGGTGGATAGCGTTCTGACCCGGCACAACCTGCCCTTGCTCCGCGTGGATGTCGCCGACTTCGCGCCCAAGCACCTTTTCCTGCGCTCCACCTATCTGCTGGTGATGGGCCTGCTGCTGGGATATCTGGCGGAACAGCAAAAGCAGCTGCGCGCGGAGAAAGCGGTGATTGCCCGCATCCTGGGCAGAGCGCGCGTCGAAGCTGGCTTGACCGGGACACTGCAAGACATTGTCAGCGAACTGTTGGCCATGTATGGCGCAAAGCGTTCCCTGCTGGCGTCTCAGGAATCCAACAGCCACCGCGTATTCGTAGGGGAAGTGGAGACCGCAGGGGACGGGGCATCCGGGTTTCGCTGGCGGGACTCTTCCGCGCGCGACCGGGAGACTTACCTCTACGAGTGCCCAGCGCAGATGGCATACGCCTGGCGCATAAACGGGGGCGCTTCAGAGCCATTCCGGGTGTTGGCCTTGGACGAGACCGGGATGAAATTGCGGAACGTTTCCCCAGCTTCATTCAATGTCCTGGCGCGACAGCACGCGTTCCACAGCGTGATGACGGTGGATTTCGTCTTCGGACATGAGTGGTGGGGACGAATCTTCCTTCTCGATCCCGCGTTAACCGGCGATATCGAGGAAGAGTTGCGCTTCCTGCAGGAACTGGTACGGCAGGTTGGACCGGCGGTTTACAACGTGTACCTGCTGCGCCGCCTGCGGATGCGTGCCGGAGCGGTGGAACGGGCCCGCTTTGCCCGAGAACTCCACGATGGCGCCGTACAGTCTCTAATCGCCGTGGAAATGCAGGTGGATGTGCTGCGGCGGCAGTCGGCCAGCACGTCGAGCACGCTGACCGAGGAACTGAGCCGCATCCAGGGATTGCTGCGCGAGGAAGTCTTGAAGTTGCGCGAACTAATGCAGCAGATGAAGTCGCTGGAAGTAGATTCCCGCAAGCTGCTGCCCTTCCTGGGCGACACCGTCGAGAGATTCCAACGCGAAACCGGAATCTCGGCCCGCTTTGTTTCGGAACTGGAAGAAATCAACATGCCGCCGCAGGTGTGCCGTGAACTTGCGCGTATCGTGCAGGAAGGGCTGGTCAACGTGCGCAAGCACAGCCAGGCGCGGCAAGTGCTGGTGCGGCTGGGTTGCAAGGACGACAGGTTTAACGTCATCATTGAGGATGATGGCCGTGGCTTCCCGTTCAGTGGCCGGCTTTCTCAAGCGGAACTGGACACGCTGGGCAAGGGCCCCCTGGTGATCAAAGAACGGGTCCGTGTCATTGAAGGCGAACTCACGATAGAATCAACTCCGGGTCGGGGGTCGCGCCTGGAAATCAGTGTCCCGCAAAAGCGGGAAGCTGCCTATGGATAACAAACGATCGCAGCCGATTCGCATTGTGATTGCCGATGACCACCCCATCTTCCGGGATGGCTTGCGGCGTTTGCTGGAAGCCGAGCCTGACCTCAAGGTGATCGGCGAAGCCTGTGATGGTGCGGAGGCCGTGCAGTTGGCGCGACAACTCAAGCCCGACATCCTGCTGCTGGATTTGGCCATGCCCCGGCATCCCGGTCTGGAGGCGCTGCGGGAGATGAGCACCAGTTCGGGTCAAAATGCCGTCCGCGTGATCCTGCTGACCGCCGCCGCCGAGAAAAATCAGATCGTCGAGGCCTTGCAATTGGGCGCGCGCGGCGTGGTGCTGAAAGACTCCGCCACCCAACTTCTGTTGAAGAGCATTCACACTGTGATGTCCGGCGAGTACTGGGTGGGCCGGGAGAGCGTCTCTAACCTGGTGCAATACCTGCGGACGCTGGTGCAGTCTTCCGGAGAAGAGGCGCGGCAGAAGAAGTTTGGCCTCACGCCGCGCGAACTGGAGATCGTGTCGGCGGTGGTGGCCGGCTACTCCAATAAGGAGATCGCCGAGTATTTCAAGATCAGCGAGGATACCGTCAAGCATCACCTCAGCAACATCTTCGACAAGCTGGGAGTTTCCACGCGGCTGGAACTGGCGTTGTTCGCGGTGAACCAGTCGTTGCCGTTGAAGAGCATCGCGTAGGCCGCGCCGCAAGAACCAACCTCAGAAGCCCTGCCCACTTTTGCGCACACTTGTTCTCCACCCTAGGTCAGGTACAACCTTCCGTGGCTGAGCTTGTGTTGCAGGTTCGCTGCCAGCTGATCGATGTCGGTGGGCGCGATGTTGAGAGCCATGCGCTCCGCGAGGAAGGGTGTGCGGTTGCTGCCCACGGCGTCGCGGCGGATTTGCACCAGCAATCCCTGGACCGCGTTGGGATCAAACTTCTGCGGCGCCAGATGGACGATCTCGCTCAGGGTACCCCCGACGGACATCGGTTCGCGGTACGGACGCTCGCTGGTCATGGCATCGAAGGTGTCGGCCAGGGCGACAATGCGCACCGGCATAGGAACATCCTCCATGACCAACCCGTCCGGATAGCCCGAGCCATCGCCGCGCTCGTGGTGCCAGCGCACGATTTCCGGGATGCGCGGCCAGGGAAACTGCACTCCACTGACGATCTGGTGACCGACCACGGTGTGATCCGCCATCTCGCGGAACTCTTCCGGGTCGAGGGCCGTGGGCTTGCCGAACAGGCGCTTGTCCACCGCGACCTTGCCGATATCGTGCAGGTAGCCGGCGGAGCGCAGCGCCGCCACGTCGGCGGGATCCATGCCCATGGCCTCGCCAATGGCCCCGGCATAGCGTCCCACCCGCAGCGAATGGCCGTGAATGTTGACATGTTTCACGTCAATCGCAGCCGCGAACGCCTCCAGCGCGGTGTCGTAGAAGCCATGCAGCGAGGCCAGCAGACGCAGATTTTCTCCCACCCGTTGCGCCAGGGTCTGACTCAGGGCGTGATTGTTTACCGTCAGGGCGACGTAGTTGCAGAGTAACTCGAGCGCGTCGAGCTCGTCGTCCTCATAGAGGACGTCACCCTCGCGACGGCCCAGGGCGACCAGGCCTACCAGCTTGCCCGCTACTTTCAGGGGCGCGATGCACCTGAACAGTTCGGGAGCGACGTTGCCGTTGGCACTCAGGAAGACATCGTAGGAACCGGGGTTCAAGACGATCGGACCGCGGGCCGAGTTCAGGGCATGGACGTGTTTCGGCAACAACGGCATGACCGCCGGCTCAGGCATCAAGGCAAAGCCTTCGGCGGCGATCGAGGTGAGCAGAGAAGGTTTATCGCTGAAGGTGAAGAGCACAGCTTCGCGCGCGCCCCCCGCCTGCAGCAGCGCGGACACCATGGCGCGCGCAGTCTGGGGAAACTCGCGCTCCGCCGTCATCTCGGGGCCGAGATCGGAGAGCGCTTCCACGGTCCGCAACAGCCGCCGCAAATTGTTTTTCTGCACTGCCACTCGTGAGTGGGCGCAGAAACCCCAGAGCAAGAAAAGAGTAACACGCGCGGAAACGTCAACGTGGACTGGCGTGTTGGTTAGTTTGGTGCCGATATTTCGGCAAAAAGCGGCAATTAGCACTTAAGCATCTAGCCCCTGAACCGTGGGGTGGCAAATCCATATCGGGGGCAATTGCTAACTGCTAACTGCTAACTGCTAATTGCTGCTTCTTAAAAGTGTTCCCGCAACATTGGGAAGCTGTCGACCACCAGCAGGCGGCAGGGCGGCTCGGCTGCCGCTACTTCTTCGTGCTCCAGAATCCAGGTGTTGCCGTGCGGCACGAACACCGCATTCAGCCCCGCCGCCAGCGCCGGATTAATGTCGGACTTGGGACTGTTGCCGATCATCCAGGTGGAATCGTTGTCCAGACCGTACTTGGAGACCACGCCACGATACGTCGCCACGTCCTTCTCAGCGACAATCTCCACCGCGGCAAAATATTCCTTCAGCCCGGAACGCTCGACCTTCCCGGTCTGCTCCGGCACCGCACCTTTGGTCATCAGGATCAGGTGATGGCGATCGGAGAGGTACTGCACCGTCTCCGGCACACCGGGTAGGAATTCGACCGGATGCTCAGCGATGGCGTGGGCGAATCCGTTGATGGTTTCGTGCAGCGCGGGCGTAAGCGGCTCCACGGCCAGCCGCTCGAAAGTTTGCGCCAGGGCATGCGCGAAGCTGTGCAAGCCGTAACCGTGGGTGAGGATGCACTCTCGCTCCACGTCGTTGAGGACCGCGCGCACCTGCTGGGGCGAGTGTTCGTGGTGATTCAGAAACGAGATGAAGTTGGCGATGGCGCGCTCAAAATAAATGTTGTTTTCCCAGAGCGTGTCATCGGCGTCGATGAGCAGCGTCTGCGCGCCGTTGCCATTGGACTCCTGCCGCATCGCAGACCATCATAGCCGGAGGAGCTGTGGATTCGCGAGCTGTACCGCGCTTGGAGCCCTTTTGCGCTCTGCTAAAATCAATGCCGATGAAATCAACGCTCTCGTTCATCCCCCTGCTTCTTTTCCTTCTCGTGGTTCCTCCGCTCCCGGCCCAGAAAAATCGCAAGCTGATGACTGGCTCTGCGGCCAAGGGTGCGGCGTCTGCCGGGATGTACGTGGTGCCCGACCTTAGCGAGCGGCTGGCCCGCTGGCGCGTGGTCCAGATGCCGTTTCGCTCCACCGGCCTGACCGCTCGCGAAGTAAAGATGGTCAACAAACTTGTCGACGCTTCCCGCCACCTGGAAGAAATCTTCTGGCGGCAAAATGATCCCGATGGCTTGACGCTCTATCAATCCCTGGAGGGGAGCAAGAGCCCGAGGGACCAACGACTGCGGCGCTACCTGTGGATCAATGGCTCGCGATTCGATCTGATCCACGAGAACAAACCGTTCGTCGGCACCACGCCCATGTCGCCCGGCCGAGGTTTTTATCCCCAAGGGCTGACCCGCGAACAGATCGAGCAGTATGTGAAAGATCATCCCGAGAAAAAAGACGAGATCTACAGCCCGACCACAGTGGTGCGCTGGCACGGCGACCAACTTGAGGGACTTCCCTACCACATTGCGTATCGTTCGTTCCTCGAGCCGGCGGCCAAAGATTTGCGCGAGGCGGCAGCGCTGAGCACCGACAAGGCTTTTGCCGACTTTCTCCGCCTGCGGGCGGATGCGCTGTTGAGCGACGATTATTTCAAGAGTGACTTGGCATGGGTTGACCTGAAGGACCCCAAGTTCGACGTGATTTTCGCTCCCTACGAGACCTATCTGGACGACTTGCTCGGGGTGAAAGCTTCCTACGGCGCCGCGGTGCTGATTCGCAATGCGGAAGAGAGCAAGAAGCTTGCACTGTTCGCCAAATACGTATCCGACATCCAGGATGCGCTCCCGCTGGCCCCGGAGGACCGGCCTTCGAAGCGCGGCTTGGAAACGCCCATGGAAGTGATGGATTCTCCCTACCGCGCTGGCGACTTGCAGCATGGCTACCAGGCCGTGGCCGACAATTTGCCTAACGATCCGCGCGTGCACGAGCAGAAGGGCAGCAAGAAGATTTTCTTTAAGAACTTCATGGATGCCCGCGTGGAATACGTGGTCCTGCCGCTCGCGCGCCACATGATGCGGCCCGAGCAGGCGGCGCAAGCGTCCAATGAGGGCTACCTGCTCGGTACCATCCTCCACGAAATGGCGCACGGGCTAGGGCCGGCATTCGCCCGCACGGCCGCAGGCAAGATGCCCATTCGCGAGGCCATCGGGCCGATCTTCAGCGGCTTGGAAGAATCGAAGGCGGATGTGGTGGGAATGTTCGGCTTGAAGTGGCTGGTGGACCACGGCGTCTTGCCCAAGAGCAAGCTGGAAGGTTATTACGCATCTTACGTTGCTGACATATTCCGCACTGTGCGTTTTGGAACCGGCGAAGCCCACGGTCAGGCCGAGATGATGGAGTTCAACTATCTCCTCGAGCACGGCGCCATCAAGCGCGAACCTTCGGGCAAGTATGCGATTGACTACGCCCGCATACCGGGTGTCATCGCCGATCTCGCCAAAGAACTTCTAGACATCGAAGCCAAGGGAGACCGCGAACGCGCGGAAAACTGGTTCAAGAAGTACGACGTGATTCCGGCCGACCTGCAGGCGTCGTTGAAATCGGCTTCGAGCGTGCCGGTGGATGTTGACCCGGTTTTCTCGTTTAAGGAAAGGGTACGGTGAAGAAAGCGTTGTCATTCCGAGCGACGCTACCCCACAAAATCCACTTTCGCCGCATGCGGAATGATTCCCGCCTTGTGTCCCATGTCCAGCAACCGGCGCACGGCTTCGCGGCCGTCGGGGCCGTAGTCGAGGGTGCGCTCGTTCACATACATGCCAACGAACTTGTCGGCAAGCTGCGGGTCGAGGTCGCGGGCAAACTGCATGGCATAGGCCAGCGCCTCCTCGCGGTGATCGAGGGCGTACTGAATGCTCTCACGCAGGGCTGACGCCACGCTGGACATTAACTCCGGTCCGAGGCTGCGCCGAATGGCATTTCCTCCCAGAGGCAGCGGTAAACCGGTGACCCTGTGCCACCACCTGCCAAGATCGATGACGCGATGCAATCCGGCCTTGGGGTAGGTTAACTGGCCTTCGTGAATGATGAGGCCCGCCTCGTGCTGACCCGCCAGAACCTGCGGGATGATCTGATCGAAGGGTACGACGTCGGTCTCGATCCCGGGCGCAAAAAGCTGCAACACCAGATACGCCGTGGTCAGGGTGCCAGGCACTGCAATGCGTTTTCTCTTGATCTCGCTGGAGGAGAATGCGCGCGTGGCCACGATCATGGGCCCGTAGCCGTCGCCCACGCTGCCGCCGCTGGGCAGCAGTGCGTAATGGTCCTGGATATAAGGATAGGCGTGAAAAGAAATCGCCGTGACATCGTAAGCGCCCTCGCCCTCGCGAGCCTTGCGGTTCAGCGTCTCGATATCGCACAAGGTGTGGGTGAAGCGCAGGCCGGGAACGCGAACCTTGTTGGTCGCTAGTCCGTAGAACATGAACGCATCGTCAGAGTCGGGGCTGTGAGCCACGGTGATTTCGCGAACCTGGGCGGACGTGCTACTGCGCATGGAATCCTTACCTTCTGCGGAGGGAACCTGCGAAAAGATTTTCCCCGGGGGCGTACCGGTCATGCTCATGCCCGGGCCTTGAACGTACGCCGCCAGCCGGTGGTGATGGCGGCGGCCGACATCACTTTAATGACTTCAGCAAATACGAACCAGTACAGCCCGAAGCGCACGGCTTGGGCGAAGGAATGGGTGAGAATCGCCAGCCACGACAGGCCGCCGACGAACAATGCGATTTCAGCCAGCACTGCGGCCGTCGCCGCCCGTGCGAACGTCTTCTTGCCGGACTCCATGATCCAGCCTGCGATTCCAGCAACGAAGGGATAGGCCAGCAGGAATCCGCCTGTCGGTCCCAGCAACTGGGCAACACCACCAGCGCCGGTGGGATTGAAAACCGGCATGCCCGACGCACCCTCGACCAGATAAAGCGCCAGGGCCGCAAAGCCGCGGCGACTGCCCAGCGTCAGGCCCACCAGCAGCACGCCGAAGTTCTGCAGGGTCAGGGGCACGGGCGTGAACGGAAGAGGCAGCGTCACGCGGGCGCATAAAGCCACCAACAGGCTGGCGCCCACCACAAGTGCCACCTGCCGCGCACCGTCCAGGGCGCGATCGTAGTTGCTGAGGATCTGAGTAGCTGGTTTCGTCATGGCACGTCTCCAGTCTTTGCCCGAAGCCCTTACTTCCCGCCGGGCTCTCGCTCGTGCTCAGCCTCGCCGGCCGCTTCCCGGGAAGCCGCATCGGCTTTCATATGGCCGCGCACACGAAGGTAGAACGCGATGCCCGCCCACAGCACCGCCCCAGTGCTGACGGCCAGAATCAAGAACCACCACAGCATCCGCACGATGGTCCTAGGATATCAAAAGGACGGGGGACGTGCCGTGAGGCCGAGCACCTAAGACTCCGCTAACTGATCCTTCTCGTCAGTGACAGTTACACGTGTGCTGTGTGATGCCGTTTCTCGGCGGCTGAGGACGGACAACCCCCTGCCTTATCGTCCACCTTGCCCTTTCAGCGTTCGATCAAAGAACTCTGCCGTCGCTCCGTACGCTCGGATCCAACTCTTCCACATCAGGAACCCATGGATCTCGTCCGGGAAAACTAATTCTTCAAAGCGCACGTGGGCTTCCCGCAGACGTTGCGCCAGATCCACCGTCTGCCCGAAGGGAACGTTGCGATCGTCGTCTCCCTGGACCAACAGCACCGGCGACTTCCATGTCGGGATCGCGGCATCAGGCGACGATTCGAATGCCAGATTCTCGGCTTCCTTCGCATCCGGCGCTGCTGGCCGGTTCTCCCAGCGTGGCAGGAACACCGACCAGTCATGCACCCCGTGGAAGTCCACGCCGGCGGCAAACAGATCGGAGTTGCGCGCCAATCCCAACGCGGTCAAATACCCGCCATAGGACCCGCCCCATAGCCCGATCCTCTTCCTATCCACGATGGGCAGAGTTTGCAGATACTTTGCCCCAGCGACGATGTCTTTGTACTCCGAAGCCCCGCGCCAGCTTGCATTGGCCGCTTCGCGAAATGCCCGCCCGTACATGATGCCCAGCCGGTAGTTCACCGACAGCACCACGTAACCCTGGCTCGCCAGGTACTGATTCATGGCGTAGGCGTTGTGGTAATAGTCCATGTAGTGAAAGCCCAGCATCATCTGCCGGATGGGACCACCATGCATGAAGATCAGCGCCGGCCCGGGCTGGGTTCGTCCCGCCGGCACAAAGAGCTGGCCGTGAATCTCGAACCCATCTTCGCTTTTGAAAACTACTTGCTTCGGAGTCACCAGTTGCTTTGACGGAAAATCCGCCGGCAACGCGGCGGCCGCAATCATTTCCCTGCCCTGCGTATTAATCCGGTAGGGCATCGCAGGACTGGTTGCGGTCGAACCCAGGCACACCACAGACCCACCCACCCCGGTTTCCACAGGGTTCCACTCCAGCGTCTCACCCCGCGTCAGCGGCTCCGGCTTGCCGCCTTCCAGCGCGACTCGCGAGATGTGCCGCCGATCCACATCGTCCTGGTTCGAGGAATACAGCACCGACCGCCGGTCCACGCTGAGCGCCACATCTTCCACCTCAAACTGGCCTGGCGTCAGCAAAGTCGCCGTGCCGCCCTCCGCCGCAATGGAGTACAGATGGTTCCACCCGTCTTGTTCCGAGGCAAAGAGCAGCTTGTCGTTGGCGGGAAAGTAGAACGAAGTGTCGGCCGTCAGTTCAGGAAAGGAATCGTTCGGCTTCTCACCGCTGTGCCAGATCTCCTTCGCGCTCGCACTCGCGGCATCCGCCATCCAAATCGCCCAGAGTGTAGGCACCTCCGGAATCAGCGGCAGCTTCTCCCGAATTCCCGGCAGCCTTACGAAAGCGATGCGCTGCCCATCGGGAGACCAGCGCGGCATTATGTCGCGGTCCGCACTGGGCGCAAGGTAGCGAACGCTGTCCCGGCCGAAGTCGTAAACCGCGATGAAACTATGGTCTCCACGATCACTGACGAATGCGATCTGCCGCCCATCCGGAGACCATTTTGGACTGGAGTTGCTCCCCCGCAGTCCGGTGAGTTGATGCGCGGGAGTCGCACCCGAAACCGGCGCGATCCACAATTGTTTCTTCGTCGCCCACACCGCGAACTGCCCGTCAGGCGAGAGTTGCACGTCCTCGCAACCTTCTTCGCTGCAGCCCATTTCGCCCAGCAGGCGCGGACCTTCGCCGCCGACATCCATGGCCCACACCTGCTGCTTGCGTTCCCAAACTCCGTTGGTCGGATCGGCGATGCGTCCCGCCTCATTGGCTTCGCTGCCACGGACGTAAACCAGAGTCCGTCCATCGGGCGCGATGCGCAGGCTGGCAATGGGCTGGCCGTCGTCACCGGCGTACGACGTCACCTGATGCGCCGCGAAGTCGGGCGCATCTGCGACCCAGATATTGCGCGCGCCCTTAGCATCAAAGACCCAGGCGACTCTTCCGCTGTGCGAAGCCGCCACCAGGTTCGCAGGGAAAGGCGAACTCATCGCCTGTTCCAGCGTGAAGCTGGCGGCAGATGCCGGCACGCCAAGGCAAAGCGCCACCGCCAGAGCGACTGCAAGAGATACACTTCTCCAACCAAGAAATCGGTAGCTGGTTTTCATAAGAGGCAAAGCCTACCCCAACGCTTCATGCTTTGCCAAGACGCAAGCAATCTGTCGTGATGTGATGTAGTTTGCTTTCGCGTTCCACCGGTACCAACTATAATTCTCGGCGCCGCTGAAACGACTGTTTCGCTTGCTGTGCCCGAGCCGAATTGCGACCCGTTTCACACGGATGGAGGAATCGAATGCGCCGTTGTGCCACTCTGCTCTCGCTGCTGCTGGCCAGTCTTCTGCTGCTGGCCACCACCCCGGATGAAACACCTCTGCTGACAGGCTATTCTGCCGCTTCCTCCCGCGGCGAGCGCGAATGGGAAGGCAAGTTCCGCGCCATCCCCACGCAGCAGAACCTGCGCGACTACATGCAGCGGCTCTCCGCCCGCCCGCATCACGTCGGCTCGCCCTATGACAAGGACAATGCCGACTGGATTATGTCCAGGTTGAAGGAGTGGGGCCTCGACGCCCACATCGAAAACTTCGATGTTCTTTTCCCCACCCCGAAAGTCCGCGTAGTGGAGTTGGTCGAACCCATCCGATTTGCCGCCCAGTTGCAGGAACCGGCCCTGGCCATCGATCCCACTTCCAACCAGCAGTCCGAGCAGCTTCCCACCTACAACGCGTACTCGATTGACGGCGACGTCACCGCCCCGCTGGTGTACGTGAACTACGGCATTCCCGAAGACTACGAACAGCTCGATCGCATGGGCATCTCCGTGAAAGGTGCGATTGTGATCGCGCGCTACCTGCATTCCTGGCGTGGCATCAAGCCCAAGGTTGCCGCTGAGCACGGCGCAATCGGTTGCATTATCTATTCCGACCCCAGCGACGACGGCTACTTTCAGGGCGACGTGTTTCCCCAGGGGGCCTGGCGACCGCGGGGAGGTGTGCAGCGCGGCAGTGTCATGGATATGCCTCTCTACCCCGGCGACCCGCTCACTCCCGGCGTGGGCGCCACCAAGGATGCCAAACGCCTTGCCCTGAAAGACGTGAAGACCATCACCCGCATTCCGGTCCTCCCCATTTCCTACGGCGATGCCCAACCCCTGCTGCTTGCCTTGAGGGGTCCGGTGGCTCCTGACGGATGGCGCGGTGCGCTCGGCCAGACCTACCACGTCGGTCCGGGCCCCGCTAAAGTGCACCTCAGGGTCGAATCCAACTGGGACATTAAGACGCTGAATGACATCATCGTGAAAATCCCGGGCTCCACCTATCCCGATGAGTGGGTGATCCGCGGCAATCACTATGATGCCTGGGTGAACGGCGCGGAAGATCCAATCTCCGGCGCGAACGCTCTTCTGGAGGAAGCCCGCAGCCTGGCGGAGATGCTCAAGCAGGGATGGCGGCCCAAGCGCACCATTATTTATTGCCTCTGGGACGGCGAAGAGCCGGGCCTGCTTGGTTCCACCGAATGGGCGGAAGAACACGCGGCCGACCTCCGGCAGCACGCCGCCGCCTACATCAACACCGACTCCAACGGACGCGGCTTTCTCTCCGCGCAGGGATCGCACACTCTGGAGAAGTTCCTAAATGGCGTCACCCGTGAGATTCAGGATCCGGAAAAGAACCTTTCCGTCGCGAGGCGGCGCCAACTCAAACAAATTGCCGACGCCAAGTCCGACGAGGAGCGCCAGGAGATCCGCAAGCGCGCCGACTTCCGCATCAGCGCCCTCGGTTCCGGTTCGGACTACACCGTCTTTCTCGACCACCTGGGCATCGCTTCCATGAACCTGGGCTATACCGGAGAGAGCGACGGCGGAATCTACCACTCCATCTATGACGATTTCTACTGGTACACGCACTTCTCCGACACCGACTTCAGCTACGGACGCGCCCTCGCTCAGACCGTAGGCACCACCGTGCTGCGCCTCGCCGACGCCGACGTCCTGCCCTACGACTTCACCGATCTGGCCGACACTATCCACCGCTATGTCGCCGAATTGGAGAAGCTGTTGAAGGACAAGCAGGAGGAAGTCCGCGAACGCAACCAGGAACTGGAAGAAGGCGTTTTCACCGCCACCGCCGATCCCAAACAGACCTACGTCCCACCTCCGATGGAAGAGGTGCCGCCGCACCTGAACTTCGCTCCCCTGGAGAACGCCCGCGACGCCCTTACCCGCAGCGCCGAGCGCTACGAGAAAGCGTTCGACCAAGCCACGAAAAATGGCGATCTGGCCCTGAGCCAGGCCACCATCAGGTCACTCAACGCCGAACTGTTGCAGAGCGAGCGCAAGCTCACGAGCACGGAAGGCTTACCCGGCCGCCCCTGGTTCCAGCACATGATCTACGCCCCCGGCCAGTACACCGGCTACGGTGTGAAGACCATTCCTGGAGTGCGCGAGGCCATTGAGCAAAAGAAGTGGAGGGAAGCGGACGACCAGATCGTGCGCGCCGCTGCCGTGCTGCAGGATGAGGCGGCGCTGATCGATTCCGCCGCCCAGACGCTGGAGAAAAAGTAGTAGTGCTTTTCGTAGCGCCGGCATGCTCCGGCTTCCCTCAGGACAAGCCTTGGAGGGGCTTGGGCGCTGCTTCATCGCCCCCGGGCTATACGTCACTGGACCCTGTGATGGGGGTCACCGCCATCGGTGAGAGGGCCGTGATATCCATGCGGAGTCCGACAGGGGTGACGCATGGCTTTCGCCCACGCTGTGCCCGACGCTTCCGGTAGTCGCTGGATCCCCAGTACCTGTGGCATGTGCCTGCACGGCTGCGGCATCAAGGTGCTGGTGCGCGATGGTGTCGCCTTGAAAATCGAGGGCGACGAGACCAACCCCGACAACCTGGGCAAGCTGTGTCCCAAAGGCAACGCCGCGATTTCCCGTCTCTACGATTCCTCTCGCGTTCTCACGCCCTTGAAACGCACCAACCCGCAGAAGGGCCCAGGCGTGGATCCGAAGTGGGTTCCCATTTCCTGGGACGAAGCCTACGAAATGGCCGCGCGCGAGTTGGGACGGGTTCGCCAGGACGATCCCCGCAAGCTGCTTTGCGCGCTGGGGGACTTCCAGCGCATCCTCTTGTGGGGATGGCCCGCGGTCTTTGGTTCTCCTAACTTCTTTACTTCTCTCGGCAACTATTGCGGCGGCTCCTATCACCCGGTGAACGGCAGTGTTGACGGGTCCTTTGCGGCCATCAACGACTACGAGCGCTGCAACTATTGGATCCAGATCGGGTCGGGCGATGGCTTCTCCTCGCACCTGCACCTGTCCGGTAGCGCCAAGCGCATGGCGGACGCGCGCATGCGCGGCATGAGAGTTGTGACCTTGGATCCCCGCTGCTCGGTCGCGGCTGCCAAGGCTGACGAGTGGATTCCCACCCTGCCCGGAACCGACCGCGCCTTCGTTCTCGGCATGGCCCACGTTCTGCTGCACGAACTCAAGCAATACGACCGCGAATTCCTGCGGGATAAGACCAACGCTCCGTACCTGGTGAAAAGCGACGGCAATCTGCTGCGCAATGCGGCCGGAAAGGCGATGGTGTGGGATTCCAAGCAGAACTTAGCCAAACCGTGGGATGAAATCTCGCCCGAATCGATGGCGCTCGAGGGGACGTTTACCTTCGACGGGAATTGCGTTCGCACCGGCTTCCAAGTGTGGAAGGACATACTGGCGGACCACACACCGGAACGCATGGGCGAAATCTGTACGGTGCCCGCCGACACCATTCGGCGGATCGCCAGGGAGTTTGTCGAAGCGGCGCAAATCGGCTCCACCATCCAGATCGAAGGCAAGACTTACCCGTTCCGTCCCGCGGCCCTCAACTACTACCGTGGCTCGCAATCTCATGCCAACGGTCTGTTCGACAATCTTGCCTACAAGATGTTCAACATGCTGGTGGGCAACATTGATGTGCCTGGGGGCCACCTGGGGGTTCCGCTGGATCACCGTGGATTCTTCGTCAGCCCGGGCGAAGACGGGGTGCTGAAACCCGAGCCTCACCAGCTTCATCCCGCGCCTGCCTTTAAGTATCCGCCCGACTCCACCCACCTGATGGAGTGGTTCCCTATCGGTTTCGACGCCGGACAACTCAACACCGAGACCCTGCTCGATCCGCAGCGCTTCGGGCTCAACTACCAGCCCGAGGCCATGCTGATCTATCACTCCAATCCGCTGTGGAACCTGCCCGAGACCGACAAGGTCGAGCAGATCATGCGCCGCATGAAGTTCATCGTGGCCATCGACATTCAGCACACCGAATCCACCCAGTGGGCAGATGTCTTCCTGCCTGACCGGACCTTTCTGGAATCCACGCTGCTGAATTGTCTCGAGCCTCCGGTTGTGACCGGACACTCTCTGCGCCAGCCGGTGGTCGAGCCGCTGGGCGACACCAGGGACGCCTACGACATCCTCACCGAACTCGCCGAGCGTCTTGGCTTCCGCGACGACTGGAATGACCTCCTGAATGTGGTGTGCGGCTTCACCGCTAAACCGCAATACCTGCTGGATCCCGATCGGCGCTACAGCGATGAGGAACTTTGGGACCGCTACGCCCGCAGCATCTACGGCGACGACCACGGCCTTGATTGGTTCAAGCAGCACGGGCACGCCGTCCGCTATCGCACGCCGGAGGAAACGTTCCTGCCGTACGGCGACTTGCGCATCCCTTTCTACTTCGAGTTCATCAAGCGCACCGGCGACCAGATGCGGAAGAACCTGGAACAGGCCGGCGTCCCCAACTGGCCGCTGGACAACTATCAGCCGCTGCCTTTCTGGAAGAACTCCCAGGTGATCGACGACGGCGCCCGTGGTTACGAGTTCTACGCGATCACGTTTAAGGAGAGCCTGCACACCTTCGCCGACACCCTGGTCATGCCCTGGCTCTCCGAAGTCAGCGAGAAGGATGCCATCCACGGCGGCATCCTGATGAATTCCGCGACGGCAGGCCAGCTCAATATCAGAACCGGGGACCGCATCCGGCTCAGTTCTCCAGCCGGAACCATCGAAGGCGCGGCCCAGGTGATCGAAGGCATTCATCCCCAGGTGTTCGGGGTGAGCAATGCCATCACCCGCTCGGTGGTGACAAACCCCAGGGTGAAGCAGAAGGGGAGCCACTTTAACCGGCTGCTTACCGGGTCCATGCAGTACACCGACAGCGCTACCGGCGGGCTGGAATCTACCGCCCGGGTGCGGGTCGAGAAACTCAGTTAACGAGGTCATGTCCATGCCCGCTGTCGAGGTGGCTGCTCTGGGCGCTGCGCGAAAGCTTCTCGGCTTCAGTCGTAGCCAGGTTCTCGTAGAGAACGCCACGGTTGCCGATTTGCTTCGCGAACTCAAGACCCTGGATGGCAGCACTCTCTACGATCACCTCGTCTGCGACGGAAGGCTTCGGGGCGATTTCGCAGTTGTCATTGACGGGCTCAGCTTGAAACCAGAGGCGCTGGGAACCCGGCTGCAGGGCGGCGAGCAAGTGGTTGCCATGGCGATTCTGCGTCACCTGCACGGGGGCTAACCGAGGAAAACTTATGGCCAGACTGGGAATGGTGATCGACCTGCGACGCTGCATCGGCTGCAATGCCTGCACGCTCGCTTGCAAGCAGGAAAACGGCACGCCCGAAGATATTCACTACGCCCGCGTCATCACCCGCGAGGTCGGGACGTACCCGGCCACCAAGCGGACGTTCCTCCCGGTGCTCTGCAATCACTGTGAAGACGCGCCCTGCGCCCAGGCTTGCCCTTCCGGAGCGACGTGGATCCGCGAAGACGGCATCGTCATGGTGGATCGCAACAAGTGCATCGGCTGCCGCGCTTGCGCGGTCGCGTGTCCCTACATGAATCGCCACTTCATCGAGCGCGGCCTTTTGGAGAACGGCTACTCCACGGACGGGCTCAGCCCCTACGAAGCGGTCAAGTTTACCGAGTTTGAAGAAGGCACCATGACCAAGTGCACGCTGTGTGCTCACCGCGTCGACGCTGGATTGCAGCCTGCGTGCGTGATCACCTGTCCCACCGACGCCAGAATCTTCGGTGATTGGGACGACCCGCAGGGCAAGCTGCAGAAGTTGGTGGATGAACGCGGTGGCTGGTCACTGTTGCCGGAATGCAAGACCAAACCCAAGGTGTACTACCTGGACGAATAGGCGCTGGCCGTCCTCAAAGCAGTGGGGAGTGCTGGAATCATGACGACACAATCAATCGCGATCGCGAAACATCGCTTTGGCTTTGGCTATTATCGCCAGGTCTATTGGAATTGGCTGATTGGTTCCGCCTTCTTCCTGGGAGGAATCGGTGGAGCGACCTTCTTGCTCTCGCTCATCACGGCGTTTCGTCCGGGCATGATCCTGGGTTACCTCGTCGTGGTCGTCGGCAAGAACACCGCCCACCTGACGTTCCTAGGGCGACCCGAGCGTTTCTGGCGCGCCGCCATGCGCCCGGACCGCTCCTGGATCGCTCGCGGTATCTGGGCTACCGGCCTGTTCGCGGTCAGCGGGTTCGTCTGCCTACTTCCCCAGGGCCGGCTCGCTGGCTGGGCTATACCAGCGGTGATCTTGTCGGCAGCGCACGTCGTTGCCATGGTGTCAGCTTTCTTCATCATGTTCTACGACGGCTTCGTGATGAACTCGTCTCCAGCAATCGCCTTCTGGCACAGCAAAATGCTTCCCTTGCTGATACTGATGTATGCCAGCCTTGGCGGCACTACGATCTCCCTGACTCTGCGAGAGTTGGCAAGCAACGACGATCCGGCTGTCTTGTCGCAAGCGGAACATGTGCTCCTGGTGGTGAACTTCCTCCTGCTGGCCGGCTATCTGGCCCGCATGTCGCGCTGGACGCCTGCCGCTCGCGAAACCGTGCGGCTGCTGCTTCGTGGACCGTATGCGCGCGTCTTTTTGGGACTGGTCGTCGCCGTCGGTCTGCTCGCGACATTGTTGTTGTCTATCGTCCAGCAGAATGTCGTCGGTGCGCCGTGGCTGGTGATATTAATCGCATTGTGTGAGCTGACCGGAGACTTCGCGCTGGTGATGGTGCTGTTGAAGTCTGGACTGTTCTCGCCGCAAAGCCCGCCATCCTGGGAGACTACTCGGCGTTCATGAGGTAGCTAGCTTCCAGCAGCTAAGGCCCAACCTCTACCGTCCGCTTTAACTGGCCGCAGGCCGCGTAAATGTCCCGGCCTCGCGGACGGCGGATGAACGTCGGCACCCCCGACGCCATCAGAATCTTCTGGAACCGCAAAATCTGCTCCTCTGCTGGAGTCCGAAACGCGATCCCCGGTCCGGGGTTCAGCGCGATCAAATTCACCTTCGCTCGCAATCCGCGAATCAACTCCACCACCTCCCGCGCATTCCCCGCCGAATCGTTCACCTCATCCAGCAGAACATACTCAAACGTCAGCCGCTCCCGGTTGCGCAGTGGGAAATCGCGTGCCGCCGCCATCAGCTTTTCCAGATTCCACTTGCGGTTGATGGGCATCAGCCGCGTGCGCAACTCGTCATTCGACGCGTTCAGCGAAATCGCCAGCTTGGGCCGCACCGCCTCCGCGCCCAGATCGTAAATGCGCGGCACAATCCCCGCCGTCGACACCGTCATCCGCGCCTCCGGAATGCCCACACCCTCCACCAGCAACCGCACCGCCTTTATGAAGTTCTCATAATTAAGAAATGGTTCTCCCATCCCCATGAAGACCAGGTTCACCCGGTCGTGCGGTGGAGAAACCTGCTGGTCATTCAGCACCGCACAAATCTGTCCCACAATTTCTCCAGCCGTCAGGTTGCGCTTCACTCCCAGCAGCGCGGTCAGGCAAAACTGGCAATCCACAGCGCAACCTACCTGGCTGGAAACGCAAATCGTCGCGCGGTCCCATGCGCGACCGGACTTGTCCAACTGGCTGCCCGCCTCGCTGCCGTCGCCCGCTTCGCCGCCGTCTCCTTCCGGCATCCAAACGGTCTCCACAGTCTGTCCGTCGGCAAAAGCCACCAGGTAGCGCACCGTGCTATCAGTAGACACAAACTTCTGTTCAATACTAGGCAGTCCGACCGCGAAGCCTCGCTCCGCCAGGTTTCGACGAAAGTCCTGCGGAAGGGTCGAGATTTGCTCCGCCGACTCCACTCGCCCGCTGTACAGAGCTTCAAAGAGTTGCCGGGCCCGATAGGGCGGCTGGCCCGCTTCCTCCACCAGCAGAGTAAGCTCTTGCAGGCTCAACCCTAGAAGTGCGGTTTGTATCGTTTCCGTCATGCGTCGAACCTGGGGAGGGGCGCTCCGAAGCGATTCTAGTGCATTCCCCTGGTAGAACCAGACCCACCCTGTAACCGGTTGATTACAAACAAGTAATCATCTACTCGCACACCTTCGCCCAGTGTGTAACAATACTTCAGGGCTCCGGGTTCCATCTCTCCTTGCCGACCCTGTTGGGGAAGAATGCCATGGTTGAGGAAGTGCGCAACATCCATCGCGAAGTCCTGCCCAACGGGCTGACCATCATCACCGAAGAAATGCAGCACATCCGTTCCATCTCCATTGGGATCTGGGTGAAGACGGGATCGCGCGATGAGGACCTGCAGTGGAATGGCATCTCGCATTTCATCGAGCACATGGTCTTCAAAGGTACCAAGCACCGTACCGCGGAGGACATCGCCCGGCAGGTGGACTCCATCGGCGGCAACATGGATGCCTTCACGGCCAAGGAGTGCATCTGTTTCAACGTCAAAGTCCTGGACGAGCATCTGCCGATCGCCATGGACGTCCTCGGCGACCTGGTGCTCAACCCGGTGTTCGACGTGCAGGACATCGGTCGCGAACGCGGCGTCATCCTGGAAGAGATCAAGATGGACGAAGATAATCCCGACTACCTCGTTCACGAGATCTTCACCCAGAACTTCTGGAAGGATCACCCGCTGGGCAAGCCCATCCTTGGAACCAAAGAAACGGTCAAGCGCTTCGACCGCGACCCGGTGCTGGATTTCTACGGCCAGCGCTTTGCGCCCGGCAACCTCATCGTTTGCGCCGCCGGCAATCTGAAGCATGCACAGTTCGTGGAGGTCGTGGCCAAGCATTTCCAGCACATCAAGCCAATGAAGAATGGCTTCCACAGCCCGCAGCCCAAGATCGTGCCGCGCATCATCCTGCGCAACAAGAAAGCTTTGGAGCAGGTACAGATCTGCGTCGGCGTGCCCTCACATCCCATCGCCCACGAGCGCCGTCATGCGTCCTATATTCTGAACACGCTGCTGGGTGGAGGCATGAGTTCCCGCCTGTTCCAGAACATCCGCGAGCGCCAGGGATTGGCCTACGCCATCTACAGCGACCTGAGTCCTTATCGCGACACGGGTTGTCTATCGGTGTATGCCGGGACCTCGCGCGAGTCGGCCATCAAGGTGGTGGAGTGCGTGGTCTCCGAGTTCCGCAAACTCAAGTCGGAGCCGGTTTCCGACGAGGAACTGCGCCGTTCCAAGGACCAGTTGAAGGGCAGCCTGATGCTCTCGCTGGAGTCTTCAATTGCGCGCATGTCGAACCTGGCCCGCCAGGAAATGTACTTCGATCACTTTTACGGGTTGGATGAACTGATCGAAAAAATCGAGGGAGTTACAGCGCAAGACCTGCAAGAACTGGCCAACGAATTCTTCCAGACCGAATCGATCGCGGTCACCGTTCTCGGCAACCTGCATGACCTAAAGCTCACGCGCGAGCAGCTCGCCTGCTAATGGGCGCGACCTACACCGCCGCCCAAGTCTTCTTGATGAAGTTCACCGCCACGTAACTCACGTACTCACCCAGGCACCGCACGCAAGGGACGTAGCCTTCTCTCATCGCCTCCGCAGCGGTTTCAACGTGGGGATTGTCGTTCTGGTGCACAAACGGACAGCCCTTGATGTGGAAGAGCCTTGAATGTTCGCTCACGATCACCAGCAGGTTCGCGGGGACCCCGTGCCCGCGCTGCGCCATTTCTGATCTTGACGACGGGTTCTGCGCCCTCCAGTTGGCCACGCCAATGCTTCCCGCAATCAGGGCCAGAGCAACAGCAGCAACCAGCCAACCATAGACAGTTCCCCGCTGTGGGCGTATATGGTCCGCCAGCCTTCGCTGCAATCGCCAACTGAACCCCATCGGTAGCTGGAACAGCCGCTCATTGCTGTACAACTGGATCACATTCCGGGTCCCAGCCACCACCGAGGTGCAGCGTGGGCATCCTCGGATGTGGTCTTCCAGGGCAGAATGCAGACTCGTTTCCACCTCATCGTCGAGGTAGTTGGAGACTTCCTGCCACACCTGCTCGCAACTGACTACCATGGTTTGCTTCCCTTCTGAAATGGTGCGCGGCTGAACCAGTCGCTCGCCACGCGTGGCGCCAGCAGGTCTCGCAGCATTAACCGGGCCCGCAGCAACCTCGTCTTGACGGAAGCGCGCGAAATCCCCAGCGCGTCCGCCACTTCCTCGATGCTCAAGTGATGAATGTCCCGCATGATAAAGACTTCCCGATACTTGCTGCCCAACGAAGCCAGGGCCTCCAGCAGGAGCTCTCTGACTTCCTTTCTCTCCAGCGCCTCAGAGGGAATCTCCCGCCAATCGGCGAATTCTCGTGGACTGTACAAGCCTTCCTCGTCCTCGTATTCCCCCATCGGCTGCATGATCTCCGGATGATCCTTGCGGCGCCGCATCCGCGCTTCGTTCACCGCGATCTGAATCAGCCAGGTGCTGAAGCGCGCCTCCGCCCGAAACTGCCGCAAGTTGGCGAAGGCCTTGAGGATCGCTTCCTGCGCTACCTCTTCCGCATCCGCTGCGTTCCGCAAAACCGCGAATGCAGCGGTATATGCCCTGCGCTCGTACGGCTGTATCAACTCGTAAAACTTCTCCTGCTCACCGTTCTGGATCCGCCGGATCAGCTCCTTCTCTTGCTGGTCCGGGTCGGAGGCTGCTTTCACCACCGCATCGCTCCTTCCGGCATCGCCAATGCAACCTCCTTGCGCGGCTGCAGAGGCAGCTAGCGGGGCGTGTATTCAGGATCCTTCTTCCAGCCAGTCAACATGGACATGAAGTTGTTCCAGCCATGCAGAACGACCATCACCAAATGTCCGAAGACGAAGAACAAAATTGCCCACATCACTGCAAAATGCCACACCCGGGCCAGGTGAAAACCGCCCATCAGCCAGGCCAGCCAGGAAAATTGCACCGGCTTCCAGATCGCGAATCCGGTCAGCACCGACAGCACGCCCAGAAGAATGGCCGACGTGTAGGCCAGCTTCTGCAGCGGGTTGTAAGTCTCTCGCGCCGGCGGCTTAGGTCCAAAAAAGAAATAATGCCGGGCCATGGGCCACACCCCGCGAAGGTCGCGTGGCATGAACAGCACCTGACGGTAATTGCCGCTGAAAACCTGGTATCCCAGGTAGAAGATTCCCGTGGCCATGTAAATCCACATGAACGTCAAGTGCCACTGCAAGCCACCGCCCAGCCAACCGCCCAGCGCATATGCCTTCGGCCAGTCCAGTAAATCTTTCTGGGGAATCTTGGCCCCGAAGCTGGGGAATGCGCGGAAGATCTGCAACCCGCTCCCCACCATCACGAACAGCGCAACCGTATTCACCCAATGGCAGAAGCGCACCGGCCAGGGATGCTCGTACACGGCCGGCGTCAACTCGCCGGACTTTGCCGATTCGATCTCCAGTACCCCTTCCGCCATGTTGTCCTGCCACAATCCGCGTCGAAGCCCGGCAACTACAACCCGTAAAACTCCGAGTACCCCTGGTCTTCCCAGTACCCACCCGCCTTCTCGATGATGTGGGTGACCTTCAGGTCGGTCAGATATTTCGCCTGCTTGTAGCCGATCTTGGTCGGCACATTCAGCCGCAGCGGCGCTCCGTGCTCGCGCGTCAGCGGTTGGTCGTACATCTCGTAGCAAAGCAATGTCTGGGGATGCATGGCTGTCGCCATGTCCAGTGACTCGTAATAGCCATCCTCACACTTCACGCTGATAAACCGCGCCGTCGGATCAGCCCCTACCATCTTCAGAAACTCCGAGAGCCGCGTTCCTCCGAACCGCCCAATCACGTCCCAGCCCTCGACACATACATGCCGCGTGTTCTGCTGAATCTTCGGCAGCGCCTGAATCTGCGCCAGGGTGTAATCTCCCCGTTTCTGAACTTCGCCCGTCACCGTCAACGCCCACTGGTCAAGATCCACTTCAGGATCGTCAACGTCGTAATCGTTGATCGGGAACTTCTCAAACGGCGTCAACTCCGAATCGGCAAACGTCGGTGCTAGATGATGCTTCCGGAACATCAACCTTGAGGCCCAGTCGCTGAAGCCCAGGCCCGCGCTCAGCAGCGGTTCCTGCAACTTGTGGATGGCGAACGCGCCCAGCGCCAGCACCGGCGTGAGCTTCAGCAACTCCCGCCGATTCATGCGCTTAAAGCCGCGTTGGTTGGTTCGGGAAGGCATTGCAGTTTTCTCCTGACAGTATGCCCCCTTTTGCGCTCTACATGGGATGCGCAGGGACATGAAAAGTTACCATAGGAAGAATAGCTCTGGCGTCGCCGAATTCCCGGCCATCCCGCCTACTCTCAAGGGCTTGGCGGGCACCGTTTGGGAAAAACCGTAGACTTTGCACCCGGGTCAAACGACGCATTCGGCTAAACACTGGGGAGCGGACACGGCCCTGGAGGGTCGCTTCCACGGGCAAGCCTGCAGGATTTAAGCCAGTGGCCTGCCCGCCTCGCTTGGAATGTGCAGTAGTCCTACCGCATTGCAGCGGGCCAGGACCTGCTCACACCAATTGAACGGAGGCCTTTAGCCGATGACCAAGTCGTGGAAAACCTCACGACGGGGTCTGGTGGGTGCAACCCGCCTCACTCGGCCTACAAGCCTATTTGACCTCGAAGTTCCTGGGATCAAGAGGAACGTTGTTCCGGATTTGGCTCACTGCGATGTCCCACTCCACCGACTTGGTGAAGCCATTGGCGAGTTCTTGGGTAAAACGCAGTTCGTACTGCGACGGCATGGTAAGGCCATCGACGTTATGAAAATCGCTAAACCGCTCTTCGATGCGGTAACGAGTCTCCTGCCGGTCCACGCTTGACAATTCCCCTTGCAACCCTACTCCGGCTCGGATGCCGACCTTGTAAATTGTCATCACATGCCGAAACGTCTCCGGGTCAAAGTAGAGCATGACATTCAGGTCGCTCGATTTCTTTGGCCGGTAGTGAAGCGCATGGAGCTCGCGCCCTTCGACCTTCTTAATCCCCTCATAGCTGACCCTGCCTTTCCAGGATCCCTCATCCAACAGAGGCCATGCCGTCGACAATGTGCCACCGAGCAAGCCTTCGCGCAGCAGGACATCCTGAGATCGCAAGAATTCTCCCAGGTCCGACCGGCTCTTATCGGAATACGTGCCTGCAACACTGGTGCTATCACCATCGCAAATGAATTGCTCACCCCGGTATTCGACGGTGTTGATTTTCAGCAAGAGGTGGAGTTTTCGTCCCTGCGAAACAAAAACCGCCTTGCCTCGGATCTGGCCCGAGCCGCCAACCAGCATCTTGTATGTCGCTGCACCTTCGACCAAGTGCGATTGGGCCGCGGCGCGGGCCGTGGGTGTTCCGACAGATTCGAGATGGCGCTTGATCAGCTCTTCGGGTTTCAGATCAGTTCCGGCCACTGCGGTGCAAGCGGATACGAGTAAGAGGAAGAACGCACAGAACTCTTTCAGGCAGGTGAGCATCGAAATGACTCCTTATCTATCCCCGACTCCTGCCTCGGGGATGCACACTTCCTGGAGAGAAAATGCTCCTCGAAGAGGCTCAGCAATTCTAGGTTCGCGGAATGGATCAGTATGTGACTGGAGTCACTCCAGAGCGTGCCCTGTTTCACCGGTGCCGTGACGCACTATCACCCGGAGTGTGTTGCTGGGTACCCTCGATAAGAGCGAAGGCGCTGTCAAGGGCATAGTTCTCCTGGGCGGTGCGTCAAGCACCGCAGTCTCGCCAGAGGAGGTTGAGGACCAAGACTCTGGAAATCTCACTGGGAATCACTGTGCGGTGGACTTACGTTCCACCAACCATCGATTCGGCCTAACC
>JAIQET010000054.1 GCA_020073645.1 Terriglobia bacterium
AGCCCAGCGCCTCGTAGAGTGCGACCTGCTTGGGTGTGTTCGAAAGATGGTCGTCGCCGCGAATCACGTGGGTGATCTTCATCAGCGCGTCATCAATCACGACCACGTAGTTGTAAACCGGCATGCCGCTCGAACGCAGCACAATGGGATCGCTGACCACTTCGTTCGAGAACTCGACATCGCCGTGCACGATGTCGTGAAAGCGAATGGGATGCTCGGGAATCTTCAGCCGGATGGCAGCTGCCTCGCCCGCTGCCCTGCGCCGCTTGGCTTCCGCCGGATCAAGCGCGCGGCACTTGCCCGAATAGATCGGCTGCCGATGTTCCGCCAGCGCCCGGTCGCGTTCCTTCTGCAGCTCTGCTTCGCTGCAAAAACACAGATAGGCTTTGCCTTCGCTCAGCAGGCGTTCCGCATGCTCACGGTAGATCTCGAGGCGATCGGACTGGCGATACGGCAGGTGCGGCCCGCCCACGTCGGGTCCCTCGTCCCAGTCCAACCCCAGCCACTTCAGGTCGGCGATGAGCTGGTCTTCAAAACGGGCCTGGCTGCGCTCGACGTCAGTGTCTTCGATGCGCAGCACCATGGTGCCGACCCTTTGCCGCGCAAAAAGCCAGTTGAACAGAGCCGTGCGCGCGTTACCGACATGCAGATGGCCGGTCGGCGAGGGGGCAAACCGCACTCGAACAGGAGAACTTGAGTTCACGGGAATGATGTTATCAGGGTGTCTTTCAAGAATTGGCAATCGGCGATTTCTTTGGCGCTCGAGCGGTGCCCAGCGGTTCCGCTATCCTTCTCCGTCCTTGTGGTGCAGTTCGTCCATGAGTTTGGCCAGCAGTTCGGACCGTTTCTCGCTGTTCAATTCGCGCTGTAATTCTTCCAGAGCCAAGGCGACCACGTGGTAGTGGTGGGCTCCGGCATACTCGGGATCGGAAGTAATATCCAGCCAGACCTCGTGCATGAGCTCCAAGTCGGTGGAACGCAGCCTTGGGGTGTGCGGTCCCAACGGATACTCGCGGATGGTTCCATCCGGCGCATGCACCTCCAAGGTCAGCCGGGGCCTCGGTTCCGGCAGCCTCTCCCACGCATCTCCGGTAAGTTTTCCCTGTTCGTCGGAAGTGAGCTTGTTGGAGAGTCCACAGATAATGCGGCTGGAATCCAGGCGCTGGGCGGTCACCACGATCGCTTCAAACACGTCCGTGCCGGGCACCACCAGAAGCGAGACTGGTTTGCCTTCTTTCTCAGCGACCGACACCACGCCGGTGAACAGCTCCTGCTCATAGTGATCGAAGATCTGGCTGGCTTCGAACACGCTGCTGCCACTGAAGCTGTGTTCGCGGTGGTACAGCCGCGCGCTCATGACCACAACGTCCTGCCGGCTGGTATCCGTGTGCCCCAGAACCTCGCGCAGGTAATACAGATTGCGCGGGTCGCGCACGGCCACCAGGACGTTCCCCGCACGCACGCCCATCGCCCCGCTCCCCAGTTCCTGGTTCCCGTACACACGGAACTGGTCGAGGTTCTCTGGTTTTCCATGCCGCTCGCGGGCGGTGCGGCGCTCGGAATAAGTGAAGATCGTGAAGAAAACCGCGCTGAAGATTACGCCCGCTACGGTTGCCTCGTGCTTGGTAAACAGATTGACGATCGCCGTGATGAACAGCACTCCCGAGATCAGGATCAACCCTACCGGCACCTCGCGCCCGCCAATATGGAGGTTGCCGGGCACCTTCCACTCGCGCCCTCCCGGTTCCTTGTAACGCAGGACCAGGACTGCCAGCGCCTTCATGGCAAAACTCCAGATCACGCCGAAGGCGTACAGCGCTGCTAGCACGTACACATTGCCCCGGCTCAGGATGATGGTCAAAAGCTGCAGAATGACGATCAGGTTAATGATCCGGTAGCTGGTGCCATAGCGGTGCTGCGGTTTCTGGAACCAAGAAGTGAGAACGCCGTCCTCCGCCACTCGATTCAGCACGCCATTGGCACCTACGATCGAGGTATTCTGCGCTCCCGCCAGGATCAACACCCCCACCAGCACCACGAAGCCGTGGAAGAGCAGCTTCAGCGCTGTCGGCCCCACCAGGTACATGGCGATGCCGCCGATCAGGTTCGCGAAGTAGTCGGGCCGGACTTTGTCGGGGATGATCATCACCGCAAAGAACGACACCAGCGAAGTGAACAGCAGGCTGTAGATGAAGATCACCAGCCCGGTTTTTTCCAGATTCTTAAGCTTGGGATGCTCGATCTCGCGGTTGACCTGGGCCAGCGTCTCCTCGCCACTCATGGCCAGCACTGAATGGCCAAAGCCCACAAACAGAATGATCCAGGTCAGGTGGCTGAACCAGGTGCCGTGCAGCCAGCCCAACGACTCGTGGTTCAGTGGAATCACGCCCGGGTGCAGTGGATTCGGTGGAATCTGGATGGGGCCCTTGAAAACCGTGATGGTGCACCACACGATCAGAATTACGACCATGACCGTGGTGATGACCATGATCTGCAGCGCCTTCTGGCTGGATTCATGGATGCCCTGGATGTTCTTCCGCCAGAAATACAGCACCACCAGCACGGCAACCCCGGCGGCAAAATGGTCTTCGGAAAAGGTCAGAGGATGATGCGTGTATCTGCCGAGATCTTCCACAAATCCGGCCAGGTACTGGCCTGCAGAAACCGCGCTGATGGGCCCGGTCAAGACGTAATCGAACAGCAGGGCGGACACCGAAAACTTGGCCAGGGTCCCACCCATGGCTTCTTTCACCACGCGGTAGACGCCGCCGCGCACGAACATGCTGCTGGACTCGATGTACAGCGCCCGCACGGCGTAGCTGAACAGCATCACCGCTAGGATGAACCACGGAGCGCTCTTGCCAATGACCTTTTCCGCGTCGCCGCCGGCGTAATAAGCGGAAGAAGCCAGGTCGGCGAGCACGATGGCCGCCGCCCGCCAGAAGGAAATGAAGGTGAGCATCACCGTGGTGGCGACGAACACCTTGACGGCGGGGCGCTTCAGGTCCTGGGTTGACGTGGACATTCACCTTGCGTCCCAGCGGGCGCAAGCTTAGAAATCTAACACATCACAACACCGGCCGCTGTGTGGAGGAGGAGGCGCTGACCACTACTGCCGTGCGCTCGGCGCCATGTAGGTCCGGGTAATCCGATCGTGCCAACACAATCCATCTTCATCCAGAAAGCACCAGGCGTATCCCAGGCCGAGGGAGACGGCCGACAGTACCGAGGCCAACACCCGCCAGCGCCGCAGAGATCGACTCGCGGGACTGCCGTCGAAGCGGCTCAACCGCAGCTTGGCTGCCATCAACCCTGGAGTCGTACCTGCGTGCACCAGCATCAGGTAGTGGTATGCCGACCAGAACAGTCCCGCCAGCAGGGCCGCGGCCGCTACGGCTTGCTGCAGGGGCGGCACGACCGTTGTCATCCTGAGAAATATGTATCCAAAGCCCGCGAGTGCTGTCAGCACGAGCGCGGCGTCGAGCGCACCCGCGAGTACTCGTCGCGACATCGAAGCTGATTGCAGTGGAATTTCGAAGCCTGGCCGTTTCTCATGAGCCGCTGGCTCCGCCGGCTCGATCAGAATGCCTCCAAGCGCTGGCGGCGGCGGCACCACCTCTGGAACTTCCAGGATGCGAGGCCGGTCGAGTACCGGCTCGGCGAGTTCGTCTAGCGGCCGAGGGGGAGCATTTGCCGCACGCGGAAACTCGATGACCTTGGCCGTCTCTGGCGCCGCAGGGACAGCATCCGCCATCGGGTCGGCCGCCGCCCCCTGTGCGGGGGTGGGCAGTTGCGCACTTTCCACCGCCACGGCTTGCCGCGTCGCCCGCGTGGGAAGAGGTGTCGCGCTCGTACCTGGGCTCGTCCAGGCCGGTTCGCTCGGCTCAAACTTTAGCCTCAAGGAGGGATAACGTGGGCTCCGTGGGCGCCGGCGTGCCCGATAGTGGTTTACTCGGGCCGCCACCTCCTGCCGCCACGACCCGTCCTGCGCCGGGAGCAGGTCTGCTTGCACCGGACTGGCTTCGGGTTCGCTTGGTTCTTCCGCTTCGGCGATGCCTTCGCAGCTTCGGCATCCCACTGTCTGTCCTGGCATCTCGACGGTCGTGCCCTCAGTTTCCGGGACTCCTTTGTCGGCCGACTCATCTTCCCGCTCCACCACAAACCGGGCCCGCCGGTCGGCTTCCCTCCGCTCCAGGGTCGCCGCGAATCGTTCCCTGGCATCAGGAACTTCGGGATCCATCATGACCTCGACCCGGCTCACACGTGCCTCGGCTTCGACATCGGGTTCAAATCTGGATCGCATGCTGGGACGAGTTCGGGCCGCACGATTTTCCGGGACGCAGCGGCAAACCTCGCCGCATAGCGGGCAGGACATGGGCCGGTCTGTCGAGGAAGAAGCCAGAGCGAAAGCGTAATGCGGCCCACCGGGAGCCCCGGCACTTTGCCTCTCAGGCCAGCGCCGTGCTAACGTCACCTAACCCCAGCGTGGACTTCCACCCGGGGGGTTCGTCGCTTCCGATGAATTCCCGCACTCGATTCCTTATCACGGTGGCGTTCGTTTGTCATCTGCTACTCGCACCCGCATTAGTTACCAGCCAGTTGCTTGCTGCCTCCTCTGAGCCCAGCACGCTCCCCATCGCTCCCTCTGCAGTCCAGGGCGAAGAGGTCACCATGCGGGCGCAGGAGCAGGAGAAAGACGGGGCCGTGTTCAAGCTGCGGGGCCAGGCTGAGGTCCACTACCGGACCTACATCCTCTACGCGGATGAAGTCACTTATAACTCCCAGACCGGCGACGCCACCGCCGACGGGCACGCCGTCCTCGACGGTGGACCCAACGATGAGCACATCGAGGCCACCCATGGCATTTACAATATCCGCGCCGAGAGCGGGACCTTCGAGAATGTGGTTGGCACCATCGGCATGCGCGTCCGCGCGAAACGGCTCATCCTGACCTCCTCGAATCCCTTTGCCTTCACCGGCAAGAAGGTGGTGAAGACGGGGCCCGACCACTACGTGGTCTACGACGGCACGGTCACCAGTTGCGAACTGCCCCATCCCAAGTGGGAGTTCAAGGCGCACAAGGTCGTCGTGGATGTCAGCGGCAACGCCAGCATCTACCGCAGCACCTTCCGGGTGAAGGGTGTACCCATTGTGTATTTCCCCTTCGCCACCCACCCCGTGCAGCAGTTGGCTCGGCAATCTGGCTTTCTCATTCCCAGTGTTGGGCAATCGTCCAGCAAGGGCACCATCCTGGGCGAATCCGTCTACTGGGCCATTAGTCCCAGCATGGATGCGCGACTCGGCGCCGAGTATTTCTCCAGCCGCGGCTGGTCCCAGCAAGGCGAGTTCCGCGCTGAACCCAGCGAGACATCGTTTGTGGATCTCAATTACTTCGGTGTGCTGGATCGCGGGTTCGGGAACCCGAAAATGGACCAGGGCGGCGAAAACGCCCGGCTCGACGCTCAGAGCTCCTTTGGCCACAACTTCCGCGGCGTGGCTAACATTGACTATCTCAGCTCGTTCGTGTTCCGCCTCGCCTTTAACGAGATTTTCAGTCAAGCCGTCCACTCCGAAGTGCAGTCGCAGGCCTTTCTGTCCAACACTACCCGCGGCTTTTCTTTCAACACCACGGCGCAGCGCTATCAGAACTTTGAGAGCACCACCCCGGGCGACGTCATCACCATCGTTCACGCGCCCAGCTTCGAGTCCGCGAGCGTGGATCGCCAGATTGGGCACTCTCCCTTCTACTGGTCGTATGACGCCGCAGGCGAGGGACTTTTTCGCAGCGAACCTTCCTTCCGCACCGCCCCCCTGGTGGGGCGATTCGATCTGCGCCCCACTTTGTCGGCCCCGCTGTTGTGGCACGGATGGTCGCTTCGTCCGGAAATCTCGCTGCGCGAGACCTACTACACCCAGGAACTGTCTCCTTCGGGCGTGGCCATGAGTGATCCGGTAAATCGCAAGTCTGTGGAAGGTTCTGTCGAACTCCGCCCCCCGGCCTTGGACCGCGTTTTCAATCGCGAATTCATGGGACGGAAATGGAAGCACGTAATCGAGCCCCGGGTGACGTATCGCTACCTGACTGGCGTCGACAATTTCGCCAGTATTCTCCGCTTCGATGAACGTGACATTCTCAGTGACACCAACGAAGTCGAATATGCGATTGTGAATCGCCTGTATGCGAAACGCAGCTCACAGCAGCCGGAGGATTGTGGTCCCGGCGGTATGCCTTCCCTCATCATCGGCAGAGGGGTGCAACAAAGCCCTATCCCGTGGGAACGGCAAACCACACCGCAAGAAGCTCCCTGCAAGGCGGGCCCACAGGTGCGCGAGGTGGTCACTTGGGAACTGGCACAAAAATATTTTCTCGATCCCACGTTTGGAGGTGCACTGGTTCCTGGGCGCCGCAATGTGTTTACCACTACCGCCGACCTTACCGGCATCGCGTTCCTGACGGATGCCCGCAATCTTTCTCCACTCATCTCACGTCTCCGCATCCAGACTACGTCCCGCACCGACGCGGAATGGGAGCTGGATTACGATTTCAAGAAAGGCCTGATCAACGCCAGCACCGCGCTGGTGAACTATCGCATCGGCCAGTTCACCTTTGGCGCCGGTGATGCTTACCTGCGCGCCCAGGGCGAGAGCCTGGTTTCTAATTTCCTTCCTAGTACGCCGCGCTTCAACCAGTTCCGCCTGCTCGTGGGCTACGGCCATCCCAACAAGCGCGGCTTCAGCGCCGCCACCAATGTAGGCTTCGATGCCAATCTCGGGTTCCTGCAATACGCCGCGGTGCAGACTGCCTACAACTGGGATTGCTGCGGCGTGAGCGTGGAATATCGCCGTTTCGCACTGGGCTCGGTGCGCAACGAAAACCAGTTCCGCTTCACCTTCGCCCTGGCCAACATCGGCGCGTTCGGCAACCTGAGGCGGGAGGAAAAGCTGTTCTAGCGGCTCCGCATGAGTCAGGGCGTGATTCCCAAAATCGAGCGCAAGCCCGCACGGTTTCATCGCGCCCGTATTAAGATACTGCCGTGCCCGCCGCTGCCAATCTCGACGCCAAGCGCGCCGCTCTCGACGCTCACCTCCGCGCCCTGGGACGAACCCTGATCGCCTACTCCGGCGGCGTGGACTCGGCCTTCCTCGCCTGGGCTACCCACCAGGTTCTAGGAGCCGACATGCTGGCGGTCATCGCCGACTCGCCCAGCCTGGCCCGCGCTCACTTGGCAGATGCCATCGCCTTCGCCCGGGAGCTGTCTATCCCGCTGGAGATCGTCTCCACCAGCGAGATCGAGCGTGCGGAATACGCCCGCAACGACGCCAGCCGCTGCTTCCACTGCAAGGACGAATTGTTCGCGGTGATGGAGGAGTTTCGCCGCGCGCGCGGCTTCCACTCCATCGCCTACGGCGTGAATGTGGACGACCAGGGCGACTTCCGTCCCGGCCAGGCTGCGGCACGGCAGCACCATGTCGCCGCGCCTCTCCTCGAAGCTGGTTTGACCAAGCAGGACATTCGAGAGCTTGCCCGCGTGGCTGGCCTGCGCATCTGGGACAAGCCGGCTTCCGCCTGCCTGTCCTCCCGCATCGAGTACGGGCGTCCCGTTACCCGCGAGGCCCTCGGTGTCGTCGAGCAAGGCGAAGATGCTCTCCGCGCTCTCGGCTTCCGCCAGTTTCGCGTTCGCCATCACGGCGAAACTGTCCGCATCGAAATTGCCCGCGATGAATTGCCTCGCGCCCTGAGCTCCGGCATGGCCGCGGAATTCACCCGCATCTTCAAGGCCCTCGGTTTCAAGTTTGTGACCCTCGACCTGGAAGGGTTCCGCTCCGGCTCGATGAACGCACTGCTAACCGCCGAACAACTCGCCCGCCGAGGTGAGTAATCTCCAATGTCAACTGCCAATTTGCGCGGCGACAAAGCCAATTGGCGATCGACAATTGAAAATCAACCCTTCGCTGGCCACATCCCAGCAAATGCCTGCCCATGTGAGATAATCTTGGTTTACCCTCAATGTACAGGCGGTTTCTAGTGACGCTTTTGCGACGTTCCATCCTTGTGCTGCTGCTGATTTGTCTGGGGTGCTCCGCGCAGTCAGCGCCTCCCGATGTGGCTAAGCACGTCGAGAACCAGGTGCGGGCGTATTACAAGATTCCAGCGGACGTGAAGATCATCATGAGCCCGCTCAAGGTGAGCGAATTCCCCAATTACGATACCGTCACCATCACCCTGGATGGTGGCGACAAGAAGCAGACCTACGACTTCCTGCTTTCCAAGGATGGCAAGACCCTGATTCGCATGACCAAGCTTGACCTCAGCAAGGACCCCTACGCTGAGGTGATGAAGAAAATTGACACCGCCGGGCGTCCCACACGTGGCAACAAGGATGCCAAGGTCGTGGCCGTGAACTACGACGACTTCCAGTGCCCTTTCTGCTCCCGCATGCACCAGACCCTGTTTCCGGAAATTTTGAAGGAGTATGGGGATCGGGTGGTTTTCATCTACAAGGATTTTCCCCTGTCCGAAATCCACCCTTGGGCCGCCCACGCCGCCGTGGACGCCAACTGCCTGGGCTCGCAGAACAACGATGCTTATTGGGAATTTGCCGATTACATTCACGGGAACCAGAAGGAAATCAACTCGGAGAAGAACCGCGATGGCCAGTTCGCGGCGCTGGACAAACTAGTTTTGCTGCAGGGGGTGAAACACGGCCTCGACGTGCCCAAGCTGCAGGCCTGCATCAAGGCACAGAATGACGATGCCGTAAAGGCGTCGCTTCGCGAGGGTGAACAGCTCAACGTGAGTGCCACCCCGACCATGTTTGTCAACGGGCAGCAAGTGGACGGAGCGCTTCCTATCAACGAACTCCGCACCGTGTTTGATCGTGCCTTGGAGCAAGCGGGTGTGCCGGTCCCGCAACACCCCGCGGCTGGACCCGCGCCCGTCGAGTCCAAGCAGCAGCCGAGCAAGTGATCGCAAACGTGCCACGACTCCAGGCTGCCAAACATCCCATCGACCGATTTCGGGGGAGGATGGATTGAAAAACGATTCGCAATTGCGTCAACTTGTGGTTGGGTTCTTTGCCCTGCTGGTGCTGGCTGTCTCCACCGGTTGCAGTTCCACCAAGGCAGGCGACGACGTCGCCGCTACGGTCGACGGCCAGAAGATCTATCGCGCCGACGTGGAGAAGTACTATCAGAACCAGACCACGGGTTCCGACCAGCAGCCCGTGGGCGAGCAGGCCACCAGCCTTCGCCTCAGCATCTTGCGCGAGTTGATCGACAACGAGATCCTCATGCGCCGGGCCGAAAAGCTCGGCTTGCTGGCCACCGATGAGGAAGTGGAGCGCAAGCTGAACGAAATCAAGTCGCCCTACACCACGGAACAGTTCGAGGCGAGGCTCAAAGAGAAGAAAATCACTGCCGACGACTTCAAGCGGGATATCCGCCGCTCCCTCACGGTCGATAAAGTCCTCAACAAGGAAGTCACTTCCAAAATCAATGTGTCGGACCAGGATATTTCCACCTACTACAACGAGCACAAGTCGGAATTCAACCTGATCGAGCCCCAATACCACTTGGCGCAGATCTTCGTGACCCCCGCGCCGAATCCCCAGGTCCACACTCAAGACAAAGCCCAGAACGAAGCCGAGGCGCGCAAGAAGATCCAGACCATCGTGAACCGTCTCGATAGCGGGGATGACTTCGGGACCCTCGCCATGAATTATTCCGAAGACACGGAGACTTCCGGCAGTGGCGGCGACCTGGGTTTCACTCCCGAGTCCGCCCTGAAGAACACCGATCCCACCACCCGGGATACGGTGGCCAAGTTGAAGCCCGGCCAGTACAGCCCGATCATCACCATCGTGAACCCCATAAACAAGCAGCTGATCGGTTTCCGCATCGTGAAGCTGATCGCCAAGGAACCCGCGGGCCAGCGTGAGTTGGCCGACCCCCGGGTGCAGCAGGCCATTCGCAGCCAACTCCGCGATCGCCGGGAGCAGCTCTTGAAGTCTGCTTACTACGAGGTCCTGCGCGATCAAGCCAAGGTGGAGAACTACCTGGCGGAGAGAATCCTGGAAAATAGCGGCGCGGCGAAGTGATCTCGCAGCTGGTATCAGAGATTATTCCACGATGGCCAGCACATCCCCGGCATTCACATTCGCGCCCTCGGCGGCCACCAGCTTTTGTACCGTGCCTTTCTTCGGCGACTTGATCTCGTTCTGCATCTTCATCGCCTCCACCACCAGCAAGCCCTGTCCCGCTTCGACTTCGGCCTTCTCCGCCACCAGCAAGCGGACCACCTTGCCGGGCATGGGGGCGATCAGCTTTTTCGGGCCCTTCTCGCCGCCAGCGCCATCCTTGCGGCCCCGAAGCGAGCGTGGGTCACGCAACTCAGCGGCATAACGCGCGCTGCCCACCCACAGGTGCAGGTCGGTCGCAGTGCGCTCGCGCTTGATTTCGTAGGCTTTGCCGCCGATCAGTACAGAAAGCACGTCACGCCGGGTGAGCACCGCATCCATCTGCACCTCGCGGCCATCCAGCCGGCATTGCCAGCGTCCGTCGGTCCGCTCCAGTTGCAGCCGGTAGCTCTTGCCGTCGATGATGACGTCGTAGGTCATCGCAGTGCTTCTGTCCTCGCCGCCTTCCTCCAACCGGAGGCGGCTGAACCGTTCATCGCTCCGCTTGCTCCATTCACAGAGCATCCTCCGCCCGCTACGGCCGGCGCTGGCTCGAGGACAGCGAACAGCCCCGCCGCAATCGCGGCCACTTCTGCATCCTCGCCCTTCGCTTCGGGAAGCTTCGTTTTTAACAGGCGGTCGAGATAGCCGGTATCCAGCCTCCCAGCCAGAAAATCCGCGTCTCCCAGAATCCGCCGGAACAGCGAGATGTTGGTCTTGATACCACCCACGAAGTATTCGTTCAGGGCGCGCACCAGCCGGGAAATTGCCTGGGACCGGTCAGTGCCGTAGCCGATCAGCTTGGCCAGCAGAGGATCGTAATCCACGGGAACCGTCCACCCCTCGTACATGCCGCTATCCCGCCGGATTCCCGGGCCTGACGGTGCCAGCAGCAGCGTAATCGTTCCCGGGCTGGGAAAATAATTGTTGTCGGGATCTTCAGCGTAGATGCGGCATTCAATCGCGTGTCCCCGGATGCGGACCTCTTCCTGCGTGAACGGCAGCTTTTCGCCGGATGCGATGCGAATCTGCAGATGCACCAGGTCCAGGCCGGTGATCAACTCGGTCACCGGGTGTTCCACCTGCAAACGCGTGTTCATCTCCAGGAAGTAGAAGCTCTTCTCCTGATCGACCAGAAATTCGACCGTGCCGGCATTGGTGTACTTCGCCGCCTTGGCCACACGCACGGCCACTTCGCCCATCCGCCGTCGCATGTCCGGACCAACGATCGGCGAAGGCGACTCCTCCAGCACCTTCTGGTGCCGCCGCTGGATGGAGCACTCACGTTCGCCGAGATACACCGTGTTGCCGTGCTCATCGGCCAACACCTGCATCTCGATGTGCCGCGGATTGACAATCGCCTTCTCGATGTAAACTTCGCCGTCGCCAAACGACCGCAGGGCCTCGCTCTGCGCCCCCTCCAGCGCAGACTTCAACTGCTCCCGCGTGTGCACTAGGCGCATGCCCTTGCCGCCGCCGCCGGCCGCCGCCTTGAGCATCACGGGATAGCCGATTCTGGCTGCCACTTCCTCGGCTTGCTCGGCCGACTCCAGGCCGCGGGCAGTACCCGGTACCAAGGGCACTCCGGCCTTTTCCATCTCCTGCCGTGCGCGGGTTTTGGAGCCCATCATCTCCATGGAAGCTGAGGTCGGCCCGATGAACTTTACTCCTGCTTCGGCGCAGGCTTCGGCGAACTTGGCATTCTCGGCGAGGAAGCCGTAGCCAGGGTGAATGGCGTCCGCGCCGCTCAGTTGCGCCACACCCAGGATTTTGCTGAAGTTCAGGTAGGATTCCGCCGCTGCGGGCGGTCCGATGTGGTAAGCCTCATCCGCCTTGCGCACATGCAGCGATGCCCGATCAACATCGGAAAACACGGCCACCGAGGTAATCCCCAGCTCGCGGCAGGCGCGGATCACGCGCACCGCAATCTCTCCCCGGTTGGCAATCAGGATCTTCTTGAACATGCTCGGAGGGCTTGGCAGAGCGGCGCCCAAATCCCAATTCTACTGGACTTCGGAGATTTTGGACTGAGAACCGGGAACTGCTTCTAATGACGAGCAAGCGCCCGCCGGCTGGCAACCACCAGTCCCAGCAGCCCAACCATGCATACCCAGGCGAACCAGTCCCCAAGGCGCGAATAGATCGTCCGCACGCCTTTGGTAGGCACCTGCGCGACCAGCGTTTGGTCGGTGGCCTGATAGTGGTCCATGGCCGCCAGTCGGTGCCCCTGGTAGTCATACGCGGCCGCCAGCCCCTGGCTGGTGTGCCGGATCAGGTTGAATCCCTGCTCGATCGCCCGGAAGCTCGCCATCTGCGTATGCCAGGGATCGATGGCCCGCCAATCGTTCGAAGGATCCAAGACCACATCCGCGCCCAGCGCGCCAGCCTGCGCCAGCAATTGGGGAAAATCCGCATCGAAGCAGATCACCGAACTGATCCGCCCATACGGCGTATCCAGGCTGTGCAGCTTGCCGTCTTTAGTGATTGAGATGGCAGCTTCTCCGCCGGGGACAGGATGCGCCTTGAAATACTCCCAAGCCACCTGCCCGTCGGGTTTGATCAGCACCAGCTTGTTTTCCAGAGGTGGATGCTGTCCTCGATTCCAGGTGGCCAGCGCCATGCCCAAGTAGATCTGGTACTTCGCCGCCAGTTCGCGCCCACGCGCGAGCAAGGCGGGTTCGTCTTCCTTCAGGACCGGAGCGTTGCCCTCGCCCCAGAACACGATCTTCGCGCTGGCCTGGGCCTCGCGCTCGGCCCGGGCCAGCAGATCGCTGTCCACCGCATTCGCGCCGGCGCGGACTTCTTCCAACTCTGCGGCCGTGGCTTGGTTGGCCAGCAGGTGCCGCCACGTAGTATCGCTCGGCTCTGGCTCAACCTTTCTCCTCGAAATGGAGGCTACCCTCACGGTTTGCGCTGACGGCGGAAACACCGCCAGTCTCGCCCCGCCCAATAGCACTACGCCCAGCAAGATTGCGCCGTAGGTTACAAACCCCGCCCGTGCCCGTCTCGAGTCCAGACCTTCCTCCCACAGCCAGTTGCCCATCGCGGCAAACCAGGTGACCAGGAATGTCACACCCCAGAGTCCGGTGACTGAGAGCAGTTGCAGCAGCGCCAAATTTCCGAACTGGGTGTACGCCACCGAACACCAGCTGCCATAGGGACCGAGCGAGACCAGGTGCTCGGTCACGACGAAGGCTGTCGGGAAAACTAACGTAGCCGGCAGCCCATTCAATCGAGGCGAAAGAAGCCGGTCCACGAGGTAGGGCAACACCAGCGGAACCCCGTAGGTCACCAGGAAGATGTAATAGCCGATGCCGGGAATCGGCACCATCCCGCGAAACTGGAACATGAAGGTCGCGATCACTAACAAGTATGCCGTCAGCACCCCGATCCAAACGCGTTGCCTGCGCACAAACCGCAGCAGGAACAGCGGTGCCAGCCATGCCGCCAGTGAAATGTTGTTGGCCCCATTGGCGAACAGCAGCAATCCCGCTGCCATCGCCAGCCACAGCCAGGAACGCGCATCGGACTGCGGCTGAACTGCTCTGCTGTCCACCTCTTGCAGTTGAGGTTGTCTAGAGGTGACTAAGCTGGACATGTTGCACCCCTGCTCTTGTTTCTTCTTCCTGATCGGTTCGTACCATCAGGCCATCGATCGCATTGTTGATGACCTGGTCGATGAGCTTTCTTCTTGCCACCCAGGGAAAGGTGGGTCTTTGGATCAGCAATGAGGTAATGCCGTGGATCGCCGCCCACAAGGCCTGGCTCGTGGTTTCGATGTCCACAGTGCGGAAGTGCTTCTCTTCCACACAGCGCCCCACCATGTAACGCAGCACATCGAATGCCGGATGCACCTTGTAAGGGCGCCGGTGCAGCGGCCGCCGCAACAAGAAAGCAAAGCGGTAATCGCTGGGGTTTCGCAACCCAAAATCAACGTAAGCCCGGAGGCCCTTCTTGAGTGTGGCGGCCGGGTCCTGCTGGGGGTGCCCGTTCTTGAGCCGGTTCAGCGCTCTCAATAGCCGGTCGAAACTCTCCTCCACCAGCGATTCGAAGAGCTCTTCCTTGTTCTTGAAGTGGAGATAAATACTGCCCGGCGAGTACTCGATGCGCTGCGCCAGCTTGCGCATGGAGAAGCTCTCGTAGCCGTCGCGCACAAAGATCTCCCGCGCCGCCTCGAGGATTTGCGTCCTGAGCTCGGCCTTGTGCTGTTTCCGGCGTAGAATCGCATTCATAGTAAACAATGTTCATTATACTGAACATTGTTCATTTATCAAACAAAATCCCGGGTTCGCGATACTATAGCAATCCATCGTGGAAACGACAGCTTCCTCCCGTAGCGCCGGCGTCCCGCCGGCCGTCGCAGGGGCATCTTGCCCCCGTCCCCGTGGGCATGCCTCGGCGCTGCTGGATCTGGGCGCACTCGCCCTGATCACCGCCGCTGCCGCCCTGCTCCGTTTCCATGCCATTACCGCCAAGAGTTTCTGGTTCGACGAAGGCGTGAGCGTCGCCGTCGCGCGGCTGGATTGGTGGAACTTTGTCCGCATTCTGTGGCGCCGCGAAGCCAACATGTCTCTTTACTACCTGGTGCTGCGCCCCTGGCTGCAGTTCGGCCAGAGTGAAGCTTTCATTCGCGGCCTTTCGGTTGTGTTCGCGTTGGCGGCGGTTCCCGCGCTTTACTTGCTGGGCAGGCGGCTATTCGACTCGCGCACCGGCCTGATCGTCGCAGCCTTGCTGTCAGTCAATGCCTATGCCGTGCGCTATTCGCAGGAAGCGCGCAGCTATTCCCTGATGCTGCTTCTGTGCGTGCTTTCCAGCTTGTGCTTCCTGAAGGCGCTGGAGAGTCCTTCGCAGCGCAATCGTCTTACCTACGTTCTGATCAGCGCGCTGGCGGTTTACGCCCACTTCTTTTCCGGGTTGCTAGTGCTGGCGCAATGGCTGGCGCTGCGTTTTCTGGATCGCGAATCCATTCCAGAGGCGCCGAGGAAAGACTGGCGCTGGATTGCATTGGCGGTCTCGCCGGTTGCAATTTTTGTGGCTACCACCGGGGCAGGGCCGCTGCGCTGGGTGCAGCGGCCGGGGCTCAAGGAGCTATGGGACTTTGCGCTCCGCCTGACGGGAAACGCCGGACCTCCGCTGCTGGTCGCCTACGTTCTTGCCTGCGGCGCTGCTTTGTGGCCAGGTCTGCGGCAGACGGTACAACGGGTCTCGTGGGACGCCTGGCGGTATCGCTTTCTGTTGCTCTGGCTGTTTTTCCCGGTGCTGTTGACGCTGGCCGTGTCCTTCGCCCGGCCGCTGTTTCTGCCGCGCTATTTCTTCTTCTGCCTGCCCGCGCTGCTTTTGCTGGCGGCCGCGGGGATGGCTCGCCTGCGCTCCGCCTGGCTGCTGGCGCCTGCGCTGCTGATTTTCGTCGCGCTGTCGCTGCGGGGCACGATGTCTTACTACCGCCAGGATTTCGACTTGGGCCGCGACGACTGGCGGGCGGCCACGCAATCTGTGCTCAGCCAGGCGCGCCCGGGAGATGCCGTCATGTTTCAGATTGCCATGGGACGCATGCCCTACGAGTACTACCACTCCCTCCTGGGGGCGGCGGGCTCGCCAGTTGTGTTATATCCGCATCGCGAAGAGCGGATTACCTTCCTCGACTTCGTGGAAAAGCCCGACTTGGTCCAACTCGAACGCTCCGTGCCCCAATACAAGCGCGTCTGGCTGGTCCTAAGCTACGCGGAAACGCCCACCGGACTCGATCCCACCACCCAGACGATGGAGAACCTGATTCTGCGCTCGCACTCGCACGCGCAGCAAGTGTTCCAACATCCCGACGTGGTGCTCTACACGCGGTAACGGGGAACTGGGCGTCAGACCTTGGACCTCAGACTTCAGGCAAGACCACGTAGGGACAGCCGCCTCGGCTGTGCGGCCGAGCGAAGCGCTCCAAGGGTTTTGTCGGGGCGTCGCGACGTCCCCACTTGAGCCGTACCCGGCAGAACCCAGGGCTTCGCTCGGAATGGCAAGCTGAGGGCTGCAGGCTGAGGTCCGACGGCTAAGGTCTGAGGTCCGAGGCTGCATCAAAAAGCCCCTTCCTTGCGGAAGGGGCTTGGGGTCTGAGGAGGGAGGGGAACTACTTGCTCTGATCCAGGGTGATGCCCTGGGCTCCGGGCTGTTTCTCGGCCTTGGCTTTCTTGGTGGCCATGGTCTGGTCCACCCAGTCGTCGGCCTTCTTCAGGTCGGCGGCGCGAGCTTCGGGATCGTCGCATTCCACGTCGGCGCGCTCGCGGAACATCAGGTTCATATAGGCCATGGCGTCGTCGTAGTCGGGACGCAACTTCAGGGCTTTCTCCAGGTTGCTCATGCCATCCTGGATGTTCGCCGTATTCTTTTCCTTGAGCATCTCGCAGACTTTCTTGTCTTTGAGCGGCTCTTCCGGTTTCAGGCCGAGCTTGGCGCGTTCTTCCATGCGCGGCTGGTAGGTTTGCGTCCAGTCGATGACGGCGACCGAGTAGTAGGGCTCGGGATCATTGGGGTCGGCGGTGATGGCCTTGCGGTAATAGGTCTTGGAATCCTCAAACTTCTTCATCTGCAGGTAGAGGTAGGCAATGCCCTTGATGCTGTTGATGTTCTTGTTGTCGCGCTCCAGGACGGACTTGTATTCGTCGATGGCCTGCTGTCCCAAGCGGTTGTTGTCTTCGGTGTCGGCGCCGGGAATGTACTGCTGGGCGTAGGCTGTGGCCAGGTAGAGGCGGGCGTTGATCAGGCCGGGATCCATGGACACGGCCTGCTGAAAGTGACCGATGGCCTCCTCATACTTAGCATTCTTGTAGGCTTGTACGCCTTTGTTGAGTTGATCGCGCGCCTTCAGCTTGTTGCAGCCCAGGGTGGAAAACAGCGCCAGGCCGACCGCTATCAGTGCCAGCACTCGCACGCTTCTTGTCATGAGATTATGAGCTCCCTTGCGAAAGAATCCCTTGAGCCGACGCAGCCGGTTCCTGCCGGCATACCCTCTGCGCAGTTGACCGTCATTGGCCCCAGCCGCATTCGCCGGCCGCGATGGTCAAGCACGCTGACGACTCACGGCGCTTCTAGCCGCCGGCTTCGATCTTGGCGGTGATCAGCCCGACCTTGTCCACACCCGCGGCGTGCGCGATGTCAATCACGTCGGCGACGTCGGCGAACGGGACATTGTTGTCACCTTTCACGAACATCACCTTTTCGGCGCGGGTCTTGTAGATGTCAGCAAGGCGCCCCTCCAGCGTCTCCCAGGTCACATCGTCCTGGTTGATCTTGAGGGCCGGAGTCTGACCGGGGCCGCGATCAATCAGCTGCACAATGATGGTGCGGTCGGGGGTGTTGGTCTTGGGCGCATTGGGCGGCGGCGGCTGAGGTACCAGCGCATCCAGTCCCTTGGGTGTCAGCGGCGTGATCACCATGAAGATGATCAGCAGCACCAGCAGCACGTCGATGAGCGGCGTCACGTTCATATTTGCGTTCGGGCCCCCGCTCGGGCCGACTGCCATTGCCATATCGATCTCCTATTGCCCGCCCTTAGGCGCCGAGGGCGCTGCTGACTTTCTCTGATCCGTGAGCAGGCCCAGATCATCCACACCGGCGGCCCGCACATTGTCCACCACCTCGACCACTGAGCCAAACTTGGCGCGGGCATCGGCGCGCACGTACACGCGCTTGTCCACGCGGTTGGCCAGCTTGTCCTTGACCTTGTTGGTCAACTGGTCGGGCGCAATCTGGTCATTGCCGAAGTAGACTTTGCCGTCGCGCATGACTGCTATCACGAGAGCGTCTTCCTTGTCGGCATCCTGCATTGGCGTTGGGTTGTTTACTTTAGCCAAGTCCACACTCACGCCCTTCTGAAGCATGGGCGTGACCACCATAAAGATGATCAGCAGCACCAGCATCACGTCCACCATGGGGGTGACGTTGATGTCCGAGTTGACCTTGGCTCCTTCATTCCGCTTTGCTAATGCCATAGGGTTTTCATCTCCTGCGCCCTTCCTGCCGGTGGCTTACGACTCGAAGTTTTGTGTCCGGCGCCGGGCTTGCGCCCGGCGCCGAACCCGCAACTCATGATCGCAAGCCCGATCCCGCGTTAGGACCGGCGCACTCCCACGTTCCGCCGCTTCAGGAAGTAGTCGATCAGTTCGCTGGAGGAGTTATCCATCTCCACGTCGAAGGCTTCCACACGGCCGGTCAGATAGTTGAACATCATCACGGCGGGGATGGCGACGAACAAGCCCACCGCCGTGGTGACCAGGGCTTCCGCGATACCGCCGGCGACGGCAGCCAGACCGGTGGCCTTTTCCTGCGAAATGCCCTTGAAGGCGTTGAGAATGCCGACCACCGTGCCGAACAGTCCGACGAAGGGAGCGGTCGAGCCGATGGTGGCCAAGCCGCCCAAGCCGCGCTTCAATTCGGCATGGACAATGGCTTCGGTGCGCTCCAGGGCGCGCTTGGAGGCTTCGATGGTCTCGCCTGGGATATCACTGCTGTCCTGGTGGGCGCGGAACTCCATGAGGCCAGCCGTGACTACCTTTGCCAGATGGCTCTTCTTGTTGCGCTCGGCGACCTTGATGGCCTCGTCGATCTTGCCATCGCGCAGGGCGCCTGCGACCGCGGGAGCGAACGCCCGCGATTGCTTCCGTGCCGCGCTGAACGCCATCCAGCGGTCAATCATCACGCCGATCGACCAACCCGACATGATGAACAGGATAATGACCACGGCTTTCGCCAGAACTCCCATCTGGTGCCATAGCGAAATCGGGTCCCAACCCACAGCCTCCTGAAAGACCACGGCGGCTGCGGACATGTGACTAAGGGTGAGTGCTGCTAAATTGGCTACAAACATGAGTTGCTTTTCCCTCCTCGGAACTCGTCGAAGTACGGAACCCTTCTGTTGCTAATGAGATTAGACACCGGGAATCGGGCCCAGTGTCTGGCGCCGAAGCGAGACGCAGCAAGCTGGGTCTCGACGCCGAGCGGTGAGGGAGCCTTCACTGTGTTGCAGACGCCCCGCTCCCGGGCCGAGCCAAAGATGGGATGGGGGAAGGCACCGCCACGAACTCCTTATCTCAACTACCTCACTGGCTGCCCGAGGTTTAGCCTCCGGACAGCGAGAAAATCACCGTAATCTGGGTCTCCACTTCCACCGGCTCGCCGTTCAGGAAGTAGGGTTTGTACCGCCACTGCTTCACCGCTTCAATCGCCGACGGCGCCAGCATGGGGTGGCCGCTCATCAGGCGCAGGTTCTCGATGGTTCCGTCCTTGCTGATCTCGGCCTGCAGCACCACGTTACCTTGGATGCGGGCTTGCCGAGCCAGCGGTGGATAAACCGGCTGCACTTTGCGAATCAGCAAACCTTGCGACACGCCCTGGGACACGCGCACGCGCTGCGGGGTAGCTACCCTGGGGACCGCCACTGGGGTGGAGCTGATGATGCCGCCAATGACGCCGCCCATCTGCCCACCGGGCACGCCACCGGGAACGCCGCCCACTACGCCGCCTGTCGCCATCACCGGCGGTGGCGCCTCTTCTTCCTTAATCATCTGGACTTTCTCGGGAATCTTGGTGGGGGTACGCAATTGCCCGTTGACGATATCGCTCTGAATCTGCTTGACCACCTTAATGGGGGTTGCCGCTGGTGGCGGTGGAGGTGGAGGCGGAGGTGGCGGCGCCACCAGGAAGGTCATCAACTGCTGTTTGGGTAAGGCTTCGGTGTACAGCAGGGGGATCAGGATCAAAATCCCGATCAGGAACACCTGCAATAGAAAGGAAATAAGCGTGGTCGCGCCGCGCTTCGTCCTAAGCCTCCCACCGGACTCGATTAGGCTGTCTTCAAACATAAGGTTTTCTCCCCGACACAAGACCCTACGTACTCTTAGACACCGCCCGCTTCCTGTTTGCTCCCAAGATCAAAACCTTTCCAACGCTTGCCGGCTATCTGCCTGATTCTGATTTAAGTCTTTATAATCAGCGAGTTACTCCAGCCTTGGAGACCTGGTCGGACCCTCGGCTGGAACCTGACTTCGTCCCCTTGCCATTTCCCGCCGACGGCTTTCCCACTCCTCCCGCACCTATCACCGGCCGCCCCTCCCGGCTCACCCGCCAATCCTGGTAGGCGACCAGGATGGGCGCCGCAATCGCGATCGAGGAATACGTTCCGATCAGGATGCCGATCACCAGGGCGAAGGAGAACCCGTGCAGCACTTCGCCGCCGAACAGATACAAAGCCAGCACCGTCAGGAATGTTAAACCCGCCGTCAAGATGGTCCGGCTCAGCGTCTGGTTAATGCTGCGGTTGACGATGTCCGACAGCTTTTCCCGGCGCATCAGCTTCAAGTTCTCGCGGATGCGATCAAAGACGACGATGGTGTCGTTGTTGGAGTACCCGATCAGCGTCAGGATCGCCGCAATCACCGTCAGCGAAATCTCCTTGCTCATCAGAGAAAATGCGCCCACCGTGATCAACGTGTCGTGAAACACCGTGACCACGGCAGCGATGCCGTAAATCCACTCAAAGCGGAACCCCAGGTACACCAACATTCCTGCCAGCGAGTACAGCACCGCCAGCTTAGCCTGGGTCTGGAGCTGCTGACCGACCTGCGGACCCACGATGCTGACATTCCGCACTCCGAAATTGGAGAGGAAGAAGCCATCGGGCAGGGATGCCACCACAGCCGGCTCCACCACCCCCTTCAGTTCGTCAAAGGAACTCAGCACGCCGCCCTTCCCCTTGTCGCGTTCATTGACAAGGGCCTGGGCCTGGGCGGTGTAGCGCTGGTTGGCATCCGTACCCGCACGCAGCGGATCCTTGTCCAGCAGGTAATTGGCTAATGTCAAAGAGCTGGCGTTATTCAGGTCCTGTTTGCCGGCCGGGGCATTACTCTCCAGGGCACTGATGATCAGCGTCTTGCCCCGGTCCAGCGCCTGTTCGCTGGTCTCCTGGATCGAGAGATCGATCAGTACTTCATGATTGGCAGGAGGGCCATAGCTCTGGATGCGCGCCTGATGCAGCCCGGCCCTCTCCATGGCTGCCCGAATGGCATTGTCGTCCGGGGCCTGGGTGAATTTGACCTCAACCAGCGTGCCTCCCCGGAAGTCGATGCCCAACGGGATCCCATGCCAGAACAGCATGGAGAGTATACCTGCCACGCTAAAGATCAGGGAAAAGGCGAGAAAATACCACTTTTTCCCCAGAAAATCTATGTTCGGATTGCGAAAAAATTCCACGCTCTAAAAACCCCTTTAGGTTGCGCTCACTCGGTACTCAGTACCCGGTACTCGGTACTCCTAGCCAATGCTCAACGCCTCGCCGCGTTGCTTGCGGCTGAGAAGGTAATCGAAGATCACGCGCGATACGAACACCGCGGTGAACAGATTCGCCAGCAGACCGAAGGTCAGTGTGACCGCAAATCCCTTCACCGGACCGGTGCCGAAGAGGAACAGGATGGCCGCCGTTACGATGGTCGTCACATGGGTGTCCACGATGGTGATCCAGGCGTGGCCGAAGCCTTGCTCCACCGCCGAAGGCGGCGTCTTGCCGTTGCGCAACTCTTCCCGGATGCGCTCAAAGATCAGCACATTGGAGTCTACGCCCATGCCGACAGTTAGTATCACTCCAGCGATTCCAGGCAGCGTTAGGGTTGCTCCGCTGTAGCCCAGGAACCCCAGCAGGATGATCAGGTTCAGGATCAGGGCCACGTCCGCATTGATCCCGGCCCCGTGATAGTACACCAGCATGAAGACGAGCACCGCCATCATGCCGATCACGGCGGCGGTCACCCCGGCGCGGATCGAATCCGTCCCCAAAGAAGGTCCCACGGTACGCTCTTCCAGGTACTTGATGCCGGCGGGGAGCGCGCCCGAGCGAAGAATCATGGCCAGGTCTTTGGCCTCCTGTTCGGTAAAGCGCCCGTTGATCACACCCGTATCATGGATGGGTTCCTTGATGACGGCCTTTTCCTGCACCTTATTGTCGAGCACAACCGCCAGGTCTTCACCGACGTGTGCCGAGGTAAAAGTAAAGAACCGCCGTCCGCCTTCTCCGGTCAAGGTGAAGCGCACATCCGGCACCCCGTTCTCATCCCGGCCGGGCTCGGCCGTGCGCAGGTCGCGTCCGGTTACTGCCGAAGCCCGCGACACCAGGTACCACTGCTCGCCGGTATCAGTGGCTTGCGTGCCGATGTTCTTGCCCCGCATCAGCACCGTGTCCGGGGGCAATACCCCACCGTGCTCCTGCAAGGCGGCGGCTTCGCTGGGATAGGGCCCGCCCATGGCCTGCCGGATCTCCAGCATGGCGGTGGACTGCATGATTTCCTTCACGCGCGCGGGATCATCCACTCCGGGCAACTGCACCAGAATCTGGTACTGCCCCAGCCCGTGTTCCTGAATGACAGGTTCACTGACGCCGAGCTGGTCAATGCGATTGCGGATGGTCTCAATGGCCTGCGTGACGGCGCGGTTCTTCAGTTCCGCGAGCGCCTGCGGCTTCATGGAGACGACCCACGAATTCTCCGCGCCAGAGTTTGCATCGTACTCGGGCAGGCGGTCGCTCACGATAGACCGCAGATCGGAGGTCGACTCCGGCGGAACGCCCTTGATGACGATCTTGTCGGGACTATTTACGGGATCAGGCTGGGTGATTTCGGTGTAGCTGATCTTGTGGGTGCGCAGGTCTTCTTTCAGCCGCGCCACGGCGTTCTCGGCGTCCACCTTGACCGCGTCGTTCACCTGCACCTGCAGGATCAGGTGAGTTCCGCCCTTGAGGTCCAGGCCCAGGTGGATGCGGTCCGTCACGGCGGCTAGCAACCCCTGCCCTGACCAGTTACTCGGGATGCCAATGATGCCGAACAGAAAGAACAGCAGCGTGGCGATAATCAGTATTAATTTCCAGCCCAGATTCTTGTTCATGGATGACTGCCCTTACTCAATCTCAAACCCGGTTTGTGGAGGCCGGGCGTCCCCGCCCGGCTGGACGGGCGAGACGCCCGTCCTCCACCAGATCCGTGGCCCTGCTATTACTTGGTGGTCGCTTCCTCGCCCGAGCCCACCGATACCACCGAAGCCCGGGTGACCTCGATCCGCAGATTGTCCGGCGGCACCCGCAGGTGGACATAATCGTCCTTCAGCGCCACAATCGTGCCCCGCAACCCACCGCTGGTGACCACCTTGTCGCCGGTCTTCAACTCCGACAGCATGGCTTGCCATTTCTTCTGGCGCCGCTGCTGCGGCATGATCAGCAGAAAATAAAAGATGGCAAAGATAAAGATGAGCGGGGCGAACCCCAGCCATCCCATCGATCCACTGCTTTGTAGTGCCAACAGGTATTGTGCGCTCATGAAGCCCTACAGACCCGTCTCGCTCACAACCGGGCCCGCGCCTTGCGGCGGTCTGGCCCTGTGCATATTACCGCGGGAGTTCTCGTGTATTCAGGCCGGACACCCATTAGCTCCAGGCACGAACCGGGGATGCCGAGCTATGGTTTCGGTCGAGACCACGCCTCAGAAAGAAAACGAACCTGTGTCCCGAGTTCAATAGAATGACGCACCAGCCGCATGGTGTCAAGGTAGAAGCTCAGGTTGTGCAGCGTATTCAAGACTTGCGCCAGCACCTCGTTAGAGGCGTACAGGTGCCGCAGATAGGCCCGCGAGTAGCGCTGACAGACCCGGCATGTACAGTTGGGGTCGAGCGGACCGGAATCGGCGGCGTAGCGGGCCTGTTTGATCGAGATTTTGCCTTCGGACGTAAACAGCAATCCATGCCGCGCCGCCCGGGTCGGCAGGACGCAGTCCATCATGTCGACTCCCATGGAGGCGTAGTCCACGATCTCCTCCGGCGTGCCCACACCCATCAGGTAGCGAGGCTGGTCTTTGGGGAGGTGCTCGAGCGTGGACTCGACGATCTCGCGGGTAAGGGCCCGGGGCTCTCCAACGCTGAGTCCGCCGATGGCGTAGCCGGGAAAGCCAATCTCGATGGTGCGCTCGGCGGATTCTTTCCTCAGTTGGGTATCCATTCCACCCTGTACGATGCCGAAAAGAGCTTGGGTGGACCCTGCCGGTACTAAAGCCCTGTCATCCCGAGCGAAGTCCGAGCCGCGCGCGCGCGGTGAGGACGAGTCGAGGGACCTGGCGTTTTGCTCGGGATGAGCAAAATCTCCGGCGAGCTGCCGCTCGCCCGCCCGGACGAGGGCGTCCGGGCCTACGTGGTTCTTGCCCCACGGTACTTCTTCTTTGTGCTCTTCGAAGTACTTCTTGCTGCGCTCAGCCCAGCGCAGCGTCAGTTCCATCGAGTCGCGGACGCGGGAGGGTTCCGCCGGATACTCCGTGCACTCGTCAAACGCCATGATGATGTCTGCCCCCAGCCCGATCTGTGCTGCCATTGCGCTCTCCGGGCTGAAGAAGTGCGACGACCCATCCAGATGGGAGCGGAAGGTGACGCCGTCTTCGGTGACTTTGCGGAGATCATTCAGGCTGAAGACCTGGAAGCCTCCGGAGTCGGTCAGAATCACGCGGGGCCAGGACATGAAACGGTGCAGCCCGCCCAGTCGCCTGACTTGTTCGACTCCCGGCCGAAGATAGAGGTGGTAGGTATTTCCCAGCAGGATTTGGACGCCCAGTTCTTCAAGGATGTCCTGGGACACGCCCTTCACGGATGCGAGGGTTCCCACCGGCATGAAGACGGGCGTTTCGACCTCGCCGTGCGGCGTGATCAGGCGCCCGGCACGCGCGGAGCCGCTGGTGGCCTCGAGCTGGAACTGGGTAGACACTGGTTGGATTGTAAAAGAAGCGAACGGTGAAGACCTTGCTGTGTCTTCGTGTCCTTTGTGGTTAAGTCTTTCTAGAGCTTCAATTCAACAATTTCGCCTGCCACCTTCCTGGCGCTGATGGTTAGTTTTCCTACGCTCACTGGCAAACGAAACCGCCGCGGCCCGGCGCTGCCGGGATTGAAATAGAGCACGCCATTTTTCGATTCCTGCTTCGGCACATGGCTGTGCCCCGAAACCACGGCCGCAAAACCCGCCGCCTCCGGCTTGAGATCCAGTTCTTGCAGGACGTGTAACACGTAGATCGAGACTCGGCCTACCTCAAGCACTTCGGTTGCCGGAATCTTCTTGGCCCACGCTCTCCGATCCACATTCCCTCGCACCGCCGTCACCGGCGCAATCTCGCCCAGCTTGTCGAGGATTTCCGGGTCGCCAATGTCTCCGGCATGGATGATGTGGTCAGAGCCACGAAGAGCCTCCAAAGCCTCGGGCCGCAGCAGGCCGTGTGTGTCGGAGATAATGCCGATGATCATGAATACGTAGGGACAGCCGCCCTCGGCTGTCGCACGTGGTTATTGCCGGAATTACAACGTCGGGCTCTTTTCCGCAATCAGCTTCCTGATCTTCTCCACGAACTCCGCCGCGGGCATGTCTTCGGTCTTCTCTTTGCCGCGGGTGCGGACGTTCACCTTGCCGGATTCGGCTTCCTTGTCACCTACCACCAGCAGGAATGGGACTTTCTGCAGGGCGTGCTCGCGGATCTTGGCGTTCATTTTTTCGTTGCGGGCATCGACGTGCACACGCACGCCGATGGTTTTCAGCTGATCGGCGACTTTGTTGGCGTAGTCTGCGTGGCGCTCGCTGATGGGAATCATCACCGCCTGCACCGGCGAGAGCCATACCGGGAACGCGCCTGCGTAATGCTCAATCAGCACACCAAAGAAGCGCTCCACCGAGCCGTACAGCGCGCGATGCACCATCAGCGGCTGCTTGCGTGAGCCATCTTCAGCGACATACTCCAGGCCGAAGCGCGCCGGCAGATTGAAGTCGAACTGTACCGTCGAGAGCTGCCACAGGCGGCCAATCGCGTCTACCAGCTTGACGTCGATCTTGGGTCCATAAAACGCCGCCTCACCGGGCATGGTTTTGTACTCGATCTTCCGGCGCTGGAGGACGTTCTCGAGCGACCGGGTGGCGAGGTTCCACTGATCTTCGCTGCCCACGAAGTTCTGGCGATCCTGCGGGTTCCAGGTCGATAGCTCAGTCTGGAATTGATCGAAGCCGAAATCCTTCAGCACATCGAGAGCAAAATCCAAACAGCCCGCGATTTCGTCTTCAATCTGCTCCGGAGTGCAGAAGATGTGGGCATCATCCTGGGTAAATCCGCGGACGCGCATCAGCCCATGCATCACGCCCGAGCGTTCGTAGCGATAGACCGTCCCCAGTTCGCCCAGGCGCACCGGCAGGTCGCGATACGACTTCAACGAATCTTTGTAAATCAGGATGTGGAACGGGCAGTTCATGGGCTTCATGCGGTATTCGGCGTCATCGAGCTCCATGACGTCGAACATGTTCTGCACGTAGTAGCCCTCGTGCCCCGAAGTCTGCCACAACTGCCGTCGGGCCACATGCGGCGTGTACACCAGCGAGTAACCGCGCCGGATGTACTCGTTGCGCATCCAGTCTTCCATTTCTTTGCGGATGATGCCGCCCTTAGGATGCCAAAAGATCAGCCCCGGCCCAGCCAGTTCCTGGATGGAAAACAGATCAAGCTGCTGTCCGAGCACGCGGTGGTCGCGCTTCTTGGCCTCTTCTTGCTTGTGCAGGTACTCGTCTAGATCTTTCTTGGAGAAGAACGAAGTCCCGTAGATGCGCTGCAACTGCGGGTTCTTCTCATCACCCAGCCAGTACGCGCCGGCGATGTTCAGCAGCTTGAAGGCCTTGATTTTGCCGGTCGAAGGCACGTGCGGACCGCGGCAGAAGTCGGTGAATTTGCCGGTGCGGTAGATGGAAATCTTTTCATCGGGCTTGGTGAATTGCTCGATGAAATGGCACTTCATGAAGTCGCCTTCTTTTTTGAACTCCTCGAGACCCTGGTCGCGGGGCAGAAATTCGCGCGCGTAGGGTATGTTCTGCTGCACCAGTTCCTGCATCTTCTTTTCGATCTTCTGCAGGTCTTCTGAGGTAAACGGAGTCGGCCGGTAGAAGTCGTAAAAGAACCCGCTCTCGGTCGCGGGGCCGTGCCCCAGCTTGGTTTCGGGGAAGAGTTCCAGCACCGCCGCCGCCAGCAAGTGCGCCGAAGAATGCCGGTAGACTTCCAGCGCCTCGGGGTCTTTTTCCGTGAGAATGCGCAGGGGCGTGTCCTTCTCCAGTGGCCGAGTGAGGTCGATGAGGTCGCCGCTGGTCTTGGCCGCGAGAGCGGCGTCGGCCAGCCGCGGGCTGATCGACTTGGCGATGTCAAGGGCAGTCGTGCCCTTGGGCACGTCTTTGACGCTGCCATCGGGAAGCTCTACATGAATGCTGTCAGACATAGATGGAAACCTGTACTCTGCTGAATCTTTTCAGTTTATTGGAGGGACCGAGGAGGGTCAAACACTCGACCCTTCGTCGGCATCTTTTGGGCATCCCCTAAAGATCGGCTCGCACGGAGAGATTTGCACCATACGGCAGTACCCATAGGCCCCTCAGTCATGGTACTTATGCACTGATGAGTGCAACGGCGGCGGTTCATCAACGACGGATAGAGTCGCGCATGAGGGGAACACGCTACAGCCTCTATCTCTCAGATTGCCTCGACTGGATGGACGCTCGACCCGAAAACTCCATACACGCCATCGTCACCGACCCGCCCTATGGTCTCAAGGAGTACCTGCCGAGGGAGAAGGAGAAACTGCGCCATGGTCGGGGTGGTGTTTGGCGGATCCCCCCCTCATTCGATGGCTGTGTGCGTAGCCCACTGCCGCGCTTCACTGTCCTCACGGACGAAGAGCGAGTCCACCTCAAGCAGTTCTTCTCCGACTTTGCGCGGCGCGCCTTTCGTGTCTTGGTACCTGGTGGGCACGTGTTCATCGCCACCAATCCACTCCTATCCCACCTTGTGTACATACCGCTGATGCAGGCAGGGTTTGAGAAGCGCGGAGAAATCATCCGGTTAGTGCAGACCCTTCGTGGTGGTGACCGACCAAAGAATGCACACGCTGAGTTCCCCGAGGTTACCGTTATGCCCCGCTCAGCTTGGGAACCCTGGGGACTTTTCCGGAAGCCGTGTCAAGGGCGAGTGCAGGACAATCTGCGGAAGTGGAAAACTGGGGGCCTTCGGCGCATTTCCGCCGACTCGCCTTTTGGCGACGTGATTCTTTCCGCTCCCACCCGGCCCGCGGAACGCGAAATTGCTCCACATCCCTCCTTGAAACCGCAGTCTTTCATGCGCCAGATCGTCCGGGCGTCTCTGCCGCTGGGCACAGGAGTAGTCTTGGACCCGTTCATGGGTGCCGGTTCGACCATCGCAGCGGCTATTTCGCTCCAGTACGAAAGCATTGGCGTGGAGTCGGACCCGACGTTCTTTGAGGTTGCGCTCGAAGCTATTCCGAAGCTGGCTGACCTAAACGGAAACGGCAAAGCCAATAACAAACGGGGTACTGGAAACGGCGAACCAAAGCAGCACAAGCTTGCTCTCTTCCACGAATCGTGAGAAGTTGCCTCCGCGATGCCTTTGGACAAAGACGGCTTTGATCGCTCGGTCCCGTTACCTCTGGAGTTGAAGATTGCCCACATTCGGGAGGCCGTGGAGCATGTCGAAAACAAGGCCGCTGAACTCATTGACATCTACTTCGAGCAGGCCAATGTTTTCAGCGGGATTGTTGGCATCATTGGCATCCAGGCACTCCACGCCCTCAGCCCCTACAAAAAGCACAAGCACCCGGATATTGCTCAGCAACGCTTCCCAGACCTCTCCCTGAGAGGCAGACTGAATCCACCCCCGGAGCAGGCCCTGGAATCGAAGGGGACAACCCGACCTTGGGCGTTGCAGTCCCACTACAAATCACGCCGGGTGGTACATCGTGTGGCGTTACGCCATCGACCAAACGAAAAGACTGAAGCCGGGCAAGGGCTGTGGTCATCTGGCGAGTGGACATTCCTTTTCTTCGAGAAGAAGACTGGAAGTACGAGGGCAGCAAAGCGGCCGAGGGCCGTGGTGGCCGTACACACACCTTCGGCGTGAAAAACCCGGCGAAGCGTTTCAAGGGCTCCATCGTCTACCAGAGTCCTAGAATAGCGATCAGCCAAGGTGGCCCCGTACTCAAGAATGGGGACGATTAGATCTTTCCTGGTATCTTCGCTCGCCCGCCCAGCCGATGCGGCTGTCCCTACGTGATTCGTGCCGAGTCGTAGAGTTCCTCTACCGCCCGCTGCACCTTCGCCGACAAGGTCTCGATATCGTGCCCCTTCAGCCCCGCCGTCGAGATCGGCTCGCCCACGCGCATCTCCAGCGGGCGGCACTTGATGTGGTAAGTGTTCATCGGCAGCAGCTTATACGTCCCTACCAGCGCCACCGGCACGATGTCCACTTGCGCCTTGATGGCCAGGAAAAATGCTCCCGGCATGAAGGGCTTGATCTCGCCGTCTGGGGTGCGGCCACCTTCGGGAAAAATGACCAGCGGCATTCCGCCTTGCAAGCTCTTCACGGCGGACCGGATGCTCGCAATCGACGCCCCCGGATTCTGCTGATTGATGCACACCTGCCCCGAGCGTTTCAGGTGCCAACCGATCACCGGATACGAGAGCAGTTCCTTCTTGAACATGATCCGGAACTGGAATGGCAGGTGTACATAGAGCACCGGGATATCGAGCGCCGAAGCATGGTTCACGGCGTACAGGTGCGGCTTAGAGGTGTCGATCTTATCCAGGCCGGTCACCTTCACCGGTGAAAAGATCGTCTTCATGATCAGCCAGGACCACGCCCGGGCAAAATCGTGCAGAATCCGCTCCTTCTCACCAAACAACGATACCGGGACGGCCAACGGCCCAAGCAGCACCGTATAAAGCCAGATGAGCGGGTCCAGGATAAAGTACGAACGCAGCCGGCTGAGCCAGCCATAGTGTGCGGGGACGGGGGCCTCTTCGGTTGTGTTCCGGGCAGGCGTCGCCCGTGCGGTCGAGCGCAGCTCGACAATCGTGGGATTGACTTCGTTGTCGGTGGGGGACATTGCCGACATGTGGATTCACGAAAGTTTCGGCGCGTATGCGGAAGCATTGTTCGTGGAGTACGTCTACGGGCGAAGGGAATCCCTCGCGTACATCAACGGGAAGAAGCCAAACGTCAGGAACACAGAGCCCATC
>JAIQET010000055.1 GCA_020073645.1 Terriglobia bacterium
GTAGATATCCTCGTGGCAGGTCTTGCAGGTCTCCGAGCCCACATACTGGGAGGCATCTTTGGACGCCGCCGGTTTCTCTTCGGGTTTCGCTCCCGCGGCTGGCAGCACCGCCAGCAACAGCATCAAGGCCGCGATCCCCAAGCCGGTCACCAGCCATTTATGACTATGCGCTTTCCTCATATTTCACGCTCCCTGTGCAGAGTTGCCTCGGGGTCCGTGTCACTCGCCATTCCACGCATTTTGCAAAACTAGCCCAGACTGTCTTCCACAGTTTGTGACCATCGTCACATTGACCCTTACTTTTGGACGCCCCCGACCCTTTCGGGACAACCCCTGTTTCCCGGTTCTGTCTCCTGGCGCCCCCTCTGACCCGAAAGCCGGACCTGGTGGTCCCCGCGTGTTCTTTTTGGGTTGAAAGCGATAGCACGCGGTTTTTCCCCAGGCGCCTAAACCGCCGAGATGAAGACTAAGGATTTCGCAATTGTTCCGAGGATGATAATCCGGGCACAGCCCCGAAGGCTACTTCAACGCGATGGGTTTTTGTGTTGGTGACGGTGGGCGGAGTGGCAAGCAGCGAAGTGCGGAGCCGTCTCCGGATACACTTCACGAAACCGTCATTCCGAAGACTCCGCTGGCGACGCGCTGCTCCCCTCAGTGCAGGCGCGGGGCCCGGGACCGACGGCTGCGGCCCAATCCGATGGAACGCACGCGGTCATAGGCAGTATGCAAGTCCTGGCTGAGCAGGTGCACCACCTGGAGGCACGCCTCGCGATGGTCGCGCAGGAAGTGGAGCAGATCCTTGCGCTTGACCACCGCCACCTGGGCATTGTCCAGAGTCTCCGCCGTCACTTCATACGGGCTGCTGGACAAGGATGCACTCAGCCCCAGGACCTCACCGGGCCCCGCGATACGGAGTGTCAGACGTTTGCCCGTTTCCGAGCACACCGAGAGTTTGGCCCTGCCCTGGCAGAGCACAAAGACGCCACGTGCCGGCTGCCCTTCCCGCATCAGAATGGTGCCCCGCGGGTACAAGGTCAGCGATTTGATCAGGTCAAAGGCTTCCAGCGCGTCGGAAGGCAGGTCGCAGAAGAGCCGGTCCGGCCGCAGGACACATTCGAAGCAGCTCTGTTGGATTGCGCTCTCCATAGTGCTGTGATACCGCCGCGGCTGAGAGAACACAGTGACTGCAGTCACTCCTGACCGTGACCGCACGCACAGGCGGCACCGTTTCGGGACGGTCAGTTGTTGCTGGCGATCAGCTTCAACGCTGCCTTGTTCCGAATCACCAGGGTAGAGCCCTTGGATTGCACGATCTGCCGCTTCTTGAGGTCGGCAAACAAGCGGGTGACCGTCTCTCGCGAGGTGCCGATCATTTGCGCAATCTCTTCATGGGTGAGCGCCATTTTCAAGCGCGGTTCCTGCTTGGCGGCCTCGCCGTTCTTCGAGCTCCATTCCAGCAGCAGCTTGGCCAGCTTCTCCCCGGCAGAATGCGACAGCCCCAGGGAGCGCACTTCATGGCAGGCGTTGTTGTACTTGTCGCTCAGCTGCTCGGCTACTTTGAAGCAGGCGTCGGGCTGGTCCTTGAGAAAGCGCAGGAAGTCTTCCCGCTTGACGAAGTTCACCTGGCAGGGATCGATGGTCTCGGCCGTAAGTTCATAGGGCTTTCCGGAAACCGTCGCGCTCAAGCCCAGCACCTCGCCCGGCTCGGCAATTTTCAGGATGAGGGTCTTGCCATCGGTGGCGCAGATGGAAAGCTTCACCCGGCCCTTGCACAGCACGAAAATGCCGCGCGGCGCCTGCCCTTCCACGAACAGCACCGCACCCTTGGGATATGCGGTTGCGTACTTGATGTTTTCGAAGGCCTGCAGCGCCGATGTCGGCAGGTCGCAGAAAATGCGGTCTACCCGCATTTTGCAGGTCAGACAACTTTCAATGATGTCGAGTCCGTATGGTGAAAGCACAAACCACCCCCGGTGACGCTGGTCTGGCAAACGGGCCGAGTTCTTGTGACCTGCATCACGTACTCTAGTGTCCGCCGGTGGGGAACCCTTAGCTGTGACTTGAGGCACACCTGAGTGTGACATCCCTCACAGGGCGGCCAACCCCCGCTTTTGCTGGCTTCCCCGGCCGTTTCGAGGCATACTAAGAGGCATGGATTTGGGACCAGGCCGAGAGGGTTTTAGCATGGAGAACCGCCGGCCGGAGCTCAGCGGCGCGCCGCCGGAGGCCGGCTCCGAACAGAAGCAGCGCCGCCTGATGCTGGTCGCCCTGGCCTTGCTGCTGGTCGCGCTCATCGTGGTTTTGATCAAGGACCGGCAGTTCTGGTTCCCCTCCAGCCAGACGGCCGACTCGGATTTGACCGACCAGGGTGCTCCCTCGAATCCTGACCAGGCGCAGCCGCAAACCTCCAGCGCGCAGACGGCTACCGGTTCCATGCGCACCAAATCGAAGCAGCATGCTGCGCCGGCAGTCGCTGCCGCGACCGCGCCCCCGGCACCGGTAGTCACGGCCAGCCGCGCCGTGCTTCCTCCCCTGGAGGTGGAAGTAGTGGCGGGTGGCCAGCGTCAGACCATCCCGCCTACCAACAATTCCATCAAGGTGGAACTGCAGCCCAAACCGTCCACCCCCGCCGCTGCTTCCAGCTCGGGTGTCACCAGCGCGACGGAGCGGGTCCAGCTTTCTCCCGACACCGTGCAGGTGGTCTCGCATCCCGTACAGCCCAACTATCCCCTGCTGGCCAAGCAAATGAAAGTCCAGGGCGCGGTGGTGCTGCAGGCGCTGATCGGCAAGGAAGGAACCATTCAGGACCTGCAGGTAGTCAGCGGCCCGGCTATTCTGTCGAGCGCGGCCCGCGAAGCGGTGAAGCAGTGGCGCTTCAAGCCCTACTACCAGGCCGGGCAGCCAGTCGAGACCGAGGCCCGCATCACCGTGAACTTCACCATCTCCACCTATTGATCTTTCGACTCCCCGGAGTCGCGTATGAACGTCAAGCAGAGTTCCGCACAGTTCGCGCCGCTGGTTGCAACTGCGGTTTTCCTACTTACACTCCCGATGCCAGCAAGCGCCGGAAATCCTGCTGACCCCAGCCCTGCCCAAGGAGGACGCACCATGACACTGGCGATCTCCACTACCAGCTTTCCCAGCGGCGGCGACATTCCGAAGAAATTTACCTGCGATGGCGCTGATCTTTCCCCGGAACTCTCCTGGAACGGAGCCCCGTCCGGCACCCAGACCTTCACCCTGATTGCCGACGATCCCGATGCCCCCGTCGGCACCTGGACCCACTGGGTGCTGTTCGACCTGCCCGCCACCACCGCGAGTCTGCCCGAGGGCGTGAGCAAGGTGGACGAACTGGGCAGCGGCGGACGCCAGGGCCGCAACGACTTCCGCAAAATCGGCTACGGAGGCCCCTGCCCGCCCCCTGGCAAGCCGCATCGCTACTTCTTCAAGCTGTATGCGCTCGATGCCAAGCTCAACCTCAAGCCCGGAGCCACCAAGCAGGAAGTCGAGCACGCCATGCAAGGACATGTGCTGGCGCAGGCAGAATTGATGGGCAAATACAAGCGGTAACACGTAGACCCAGACGTCCTCGTCTGGGCCGCCGAGCGCGCTTCTTCGCACCGCCACTCTGCCGAACCATCCTCAATCTGTCCTTGCGCCCACACCCGCGTTTAGGGTTAGCTTGGTCAAGGCACCCATGCCCGATCAGCGCTTCGACATCGTCGTCATCGGCGGAGGCATCGTCGGCCTCTCCACCGCGATGCACTTCACCCGCCGCTTCCCGCACTTGCAGTTGCTGCTTGTCGAGAAAGAAGCGGGCGTCGCGCGCCACCAGAGCGGACACAACAGCGGAGTGATTCACTCCGGCATCTACTACAAGCCGGGATCGCTGAAGGCTCGGCTGTGCGTGGAAGGTGCGGCGGCCATGGTCGAGTTCTGCCGCGAGCACAACCTTCCCCACCAGGTCTGTGGCAAGCTGATCGTGGCTACGACCGAGGAAGAGATCCCTGCGCTGCACGCCCTATTTGAGCGCGGCCAAACCAACGGGCTCAGCGGGCTGCGACTGCTGGACGCGACCGAGTTGCGCGACCTGGAGCCGCATTGCGGCGGACTGCGCGGCGTGCATGTGCCCGCGACCGGGATCACCGACTACGCCGCCGTCAGCCAAAAGTACGCCGAACTGGTGACGGCGCAAGGTGGCAGCGTGCAAACCGGCACGGAAGTCACGGGCCTGGTCCGGCTGGGCAGCGAGACCGTGGTCGAGACCAACCGGGGAACGTTCTCCACGCACCACGTCATCAACTGCGCCGGATTGCACAGCGATCGTGTAAGCCGCATGGCCGGTCAGAAGCCGGAGGTGATGATCGTTCCCTTTCGCGGCGAGTACTACGACCTTGTCCCGGAGAAAGAACACCTGGTGCGGGCGCTGATTTATCCCGTGCCCGATCCGCAGTTTCCTTTTCTCGGGGTGCACTTCACCCGGCGGGTCCACGGCGGCGTGGATGCCGGGCCCAATGCGGTGCTGGCATTCAAGCGGGAGGGCTATCGTCACTCCGACTTCAGCCTGCGGGATACGGCCGAGACGCTGGGCTTTCGCGGCTTCCGCCGCATGGCCGCGAAACACTGGCGGCACGGCGCGGGAGAGTTCTACCGGTCATTCAGCAAGCGAGCCTTCGTCAAGGCTCTGCAGCGGTTGCTGCCGGAGATCCAAAGCGCCGACCTGGTCGCCGACGGCGCCGGTGTCCGCGCCCAGGCGCTCAACCCCGACGGCTCTCTGGTGGACGATTTTCGTTTCGTCTGTGCCGACAACATGCTGCACGTGTACAACGTGCCCTCCCCTGCCGCGACGGCGTCGCTGCCCATCGGGCGAATGATTGTCCAAATGGCCGCAGAGGGATTCGGGCTGTAGCGCCGGCGTCTCGCCGGCTGTCCCGACGGCGTCCTCGCCGTCGGATGTGGGGGCGAGGACGCCCCCACGACAGCCGCCGGGACGGCGGCGCTACCTGGGTTTGGCCGACTGCCAATTGCCAATTGCGGCTTTCCCTAACGACCGTCTCTGGAGTCTTCCGTCCACGGTGATTCGTCCCGCTGGTGTGGTATTCTGGCGGCCCCTCGGCCCGCAGCAGGTTTCTCCTCCCGGTTCCGTAGCGGCTTTCCAGTGCAATTTGAGAGGGTTTCGGGAGCTGGCCCCGCGGGGGCGGGCGGAGGGGCGGGCACAATCACAAAGGGAGGCAAGGCATGGCAGCCGATTTTGCGGGGAAACGGGTGGCGGTTCTGGGCGCGGGCAAGATGGGCGGAATTCTGCTCAAGGCGCTGCTGGAGAAAGGGCTGCTCTCCGCGCAGGCGACCTGCGCCACGGTGGCGCACGAGGACCGGGCACGTTGTCTGACGGAGAAGCTGGGCGTGCCGGTGGGCACCGACGATCTGGCGGCGGTGCGCGGCGCGGACATCATCTTGGTGTGTGTCAAGCCGCAGGTGGTGCAGGAAGTGATGGAGCAGATTCGTCCCAACATTTCCGGCAACCAGCTGGTCATTTCTGTGGCGGCCTCGGTCGCGACCAGCCAGATCGAGAAGGCGCTGGCCGCCGACGTTCCGGTGATCCGCGCCATGCCCAACACCCCCTGCGTGCTAGGGGTCGGCATGACTGCGCTGTGCAAAGGAAGATTCGCCAAGCCGCAGCATGTCGAGATGGCGAGCGCACTGTTCAACGTGGTGGGACGAACCGTGGTCGTGGACGAAAAGCACATGGACGCGGTCACCGGGCTTTCGGCCAGCGGCCCCGCCTACATCTACATCATCCTGGAGTCGCTGGCGGAAGCCGGGGTAAAAGTGGGCTTGCCGCGCGACATCGCTACCCTGCTGGCCGCGCAGACCACGCTGGGAGCGGCCACGGTGGTGCTCGAAACCGGAGACCACCCGGCCCTGCTCAAGGACGCCGTCACCACCCCGGCGGGATGCACCATTGACGGAATCATGGAGCTGGAAGAAGGCAAACTGCGGGTGACGCTGATCAAGGCGGTGGTCAAGGCGGCGCAGCGGGCCAAAGAGCTGGCTTACAGCTAGGCTGCACGGTTCATGAGGCCGGCTTGAGAGTTGCAGGCGGGATAGATCAAAGAGAAAAAAATAATTTGTTAAATTCGGCAAAACAAACAAGTTGCGGGCGCTAGATCTCGTAAAATCCGGATTCGACGGGAGTTACCCGCAAAATCGGGAGCCCATTGCACTTAGCAGGGCCGCGAAGGGCGGCAAAAAACCTGCCTGACACACGAATGCCCACGGCGATGGCGCGCGTGGGCAGAATTCATCACTGACTTCCAAGCTATTCTGTTTTTCTCCACCATCTACTTTCAGCATAGCAGATTTGAGGGGGGAAATGGGACATGGCGGAGAATCTTATTTTCCGTTTGTGCTGAGGGAGTTGGGAGGAAGTTGGAGATCCTAGGGGCTTGACAATAGCTTGTCGTGCCCTGTGACGAGAACATTCTAGTTTGCCGAGTTACCCCGCCTCTGCTTTGCCGTGCTAACATCCGCTTTCGCCGTAATATATGCCGTCTCAAGAAGACAAACAAGACGCGCTTGAGGCCCCGAAGATCAGCGAGGAGTTTTCTCTCGGCAACGTTCACACCGGCCTTGAGAAGATCCGCACCAGACTCCTGGATCTAACTGCCCGCAACAAGCTCTTGAATTTCCGCCATCCGAAAACGTCCTGTCTGCGGTTCGTGGACACCACGCTTGACGCCGTGTTCCAACACCTAATCGAGGGCAACACTCTGACCGTCGAGGCTGTTCCCGAGCCGGATATCGGCGCACGAGATTCAGCCAATTCCTTCCTGCTGATCGAAGGCAGTCAGGAGGACCAGATTCCAGCCAAGGACCACGCGATTGAGCTTGGCTGGGACACTGACTGTGATCTGGGTTCGCTAGACGAACCACCGCGAATGCGCGTACTCGCCTACCAAGACGACCTAGATAGAACTGCAAAGAAGATCACGACCACAGCACGGACCTCAATCGAGGAATCCGGTGCGAATATGCTCTATTTGTGTTTCGCATTCCTGGAGTGGAAAGATTCGGCGACAGTTCAAGCTTCACACGCCCCCCTGCTAATCATGCCGGTCACGATTGAGCGGGAGAAGGCTCCTAGAAATCAAGGATGGGTTTACCAAATTCAGTATTCAGGTGAAGACCTGACGACGAACCTGTCGCTCGTCGAAAAAATGAAACGAGATTTTGCCGTGTCCGTTCCTCATTTACGTGAGGAGGATACCCCATCTTCTTACGCTGACGCTGTCCGCGAAGCAATTTCTAATCGGCCAGAGTGGCAGGTCAAGAATTTCCTGACCCTTGCACTGCTAAGTTTCGGGAAGCTTCTGATGTTCCTCGATCTAGACCCTGCGCGGTGGCCTGCCAAGGCACGCATCACAAATCATTCTGTCATCAAGAACCTCTTTGAAGGCGTTAAGACATCGAGTTTGACGTTCCCCGACGAATACCCGATCGATGATGAGGATCTCCAGATGTCGGTTCCGCGGCTGTTCTATGACGCGGACAGTTCACAGCACAGTGCGTTGATTGATGCTCTAAATGGCAAGAATTTGGTCATAGAGGGACCGCCCGGAACTGGAAAATCTCAGAGCATCACGAATTTGATCGCTTCCGCCCTGCTGAAGGGGAAGTCGGTGCTCTTCATCGCTGAAAAATTGGCCGCGCTGGAGGTTGTCTATCGGCGTCTCGATGCCATTGGCTTAGGTCTGTTTTGTCTAGAATTGCACAGCCACAGGACGCAGAAGCGTGAACTGCTAAACGGCCTTGAACGGCGGTTGAGCGCCCGCAACACCTTCGGGGGAGCTCCTAACCTGGAATACAAACTGAGCCAGGCGAAGGAAACAAAGACCCAACTCAACAAGTATGTTCGCTTGCTTAATATGCCCCACCCGCAGTTTGGGAGCACAACCTTTGACATCATATGGGCTAGGCACCGTGCGGCGATGGCCCTCCCTGTGGATGTTCCAGACCTGGATTCGTTGATGATCCGAGACGAGGAGCGACTTGGCCGTCCTGCGTACGAGCGCGGCAAGCACGCCACGGATCTTTTTACGGTGATGACTAACGAGATGTTTCAGAAGTGGCCCGTACTGAAAGAACATCCTTGGTATGGTGTCGAATCTGCCGATATCGGATATGCAGAACAGTCCGATGTGCTGAGACTGGTCCGCAGCGGCAGTGACTTGGCGAACGCTTGTGCAGATGCAGTCTCTAAGCTACGAGGACGTGGCGTTGTGCTTTCCGGGACTCTGGGCGACCTGGAGTGGTGTCGCTCAGTCGAAGGGAGTCTTCCTGTTGCGAGCCCAAATCCTACCTTTGCTCTTCTTCCTGAACTATATTCAGATAGCTCACGCCGGGTTATCGGAGACTTCTGTGACCAGGTATCGGGCTGGCGCAAGATCCGTGTTCAGATTTCGCAATTGGGAGATTTGAATGCGGCTATTCATGGCTATCCTTCGCCTCTTCGCGAACTCTCTTCCCTGGTGGACGGCAATGACATCGGAGAGTTATCCAAGTTGGATGTCGATGTCCAAGCAACGAAGGTCAATGCGTTGCTTGATCAAATCCCCCATGCTACAGCTTTGCTTTCTTGGGCGCAGTGCGCTCTCTTGCCGACGATTTCGGGCAGCCGCCAAGGCTTCGGTTTGCTACGAGAAGTTTTCAAAGCGTTGGCAACAGCTCCTGACGAGGAACTCAGCTACCGACATTCCGCCCTTCTGCATGAGCATTCACTCAGCGTAATCAGGCTGGCCAAAGAGAAAGCCGATGACGTCCGCGCCAGAGCCGCAAAGTTGACAGAACGATTTGAATTGAGCAGCATTCCGTCCTCCGAGGAGCTGCACAGTCACGCTGCGAACCTTTTGGATAGCAATTTCGTCAGCCGTCTGTTTCGAAAGAATTGTCGGGACGCGAAGAGAGCCTTTCGCCGACTATTGAAGACGCCTAGGCGCTCCCGCCACTCCGATGTGATTGCAGGGCTCAGGGAACTCGCTGAGTACAAGGGCCGGCTCGGCTCTTTCAACGCCGACAAGCGTTTCACGGAAGTTGCAGGGCCGTACTATGAGGGCATCAACACTCCGTGGCGGTCATTGCTGCGTGTGGCGGAATGGCTCTCTAGTGCGGCTCAGGGTTTGGGTTCAGCGGGCAAAGAACTTCTGGACCTGCTCACAAAGATGCCAATCGCCGATTCTCGAGCTTTGCGCCGACAGCTCGAAAGTAGGGGTGCGGAAATTGACGCTGTGAAGACTATTTGCGAGCTCTCCACGCCCACCATGGACGCGCTGCCGCCATCCGTAAGGTGTTCGTGGGATGCGTCTCTGGAAGAGTTCTGCGGCCATCTCCAGGGAATTGCCGGCAAACTGTCCAATCTATCCAGATTGGCAGGCCAGAGCGGTATAAAGGATTTTCTCAAGTTGGCTCATGCTGGAATGCTGTGCGACCTATGCCGCGACGAAAGCTTGCATGCGTGCGAGGCTGATCGTTTAACTCAGGAGCTTGGGTTGGCAGAAGTGTTCGAAGGCCCAGACACAAACATCGACGCAATAAGGCAAGCGATAGACTTCGCAGCGGACATTGACGCCGGTGGACTCCCGCCCTCCGTTCGCCGTTGGCTGCTGCAGGATTTCGATGGAAATTCTTCGTTGCTTCACGTTGAGCTGAACTGCTATGTCGACCTGATGTCAGAACTTCAGCAAACACTACTCTCCCTGACCAAGGTTGCTAGTCTGGATGTCGTGGGCTTTTGGGGTTGTCAGACGATCTACGAGATCCCGTTCGCGGCAGTTGCCGCTCGCTTGAACCGGGCAATCGAGTCTCAGGACGATCTACCCATGTTCGTCGACTGGCTTCGCTCCTGGGATGAATGCTCAGCGGCAACGTTGCCTGCACTGCCGCGCTTGGTTCTCACCAATGCGGTGACTACTGACGGGCTGCCCCGAATCTACGAATACCTCTTCTACAGCTCCTTGGCCACCAGTTGCATTAACGCTCATTCCGATCTCATGTTGTTCAAAGGACTAGCCCACGAGAATGTCAGGGCCAGGTTTGCAAGCCTTGATCGCGAGATCATGTCGCTCAATGCCAAGTATGCGGCGTCTGTCCTAGACGCCCGTTCCGTACCCATGGGGTCTCGATCTGGACCGGTAGGACAATGGACCGACCTTTCGCTTATCGATCATGAGCTAGCGAAACAGAAACGCCACGTGCCAATACGGCAGCTCGTGAACCGGGCGGGAGACGCTCTAAAGGCGCTCAAGCCGTGTTTCATGATGAGTCCTCTGTCGGTCGCTCAGTACCTAGAACCGGGCAGGCTAGTTTTCGATCTCGTGGTCATGGATGAGGCATCCCAACTCAAGCCGGAAGACGCCCTCGGCGCAATTGCACGGGGAGGGCAATTGGTTGTTGTTGGAGACCCGAAGCAGCTTCCGCCAACCACATTCTTCGAACGAGTGATGGAAGACGGAGAAACGACCGACGATGATCTTACGGCTGCGGAGGACGCCGAGAGCATTCTCGATGTCGCCACGTCTGTATACCAGCCGATCAGGCGCTTGCGGTGGCATTACCGTTCACGACACCAGAGCCTAATAGAGTTTTCGAACCACGAGTTCTACAAGAACCTAGTCGTGTTTCCGTCGGCATATTCGCATCACCCAGAATTGGGAGTGAAGCTCATCGAAGTCCCGGATGGGCGATTTGTAAATCGCAGGAATGTCGCTGAAGCACAAAAAGTGGTTCGGGCGGCTGTCGAACACATGCGAGTACACCCTCAAGAGAGTCTCGGAGTCGTCGCATTGAATTTTGAACAACGTGAACTAATAGATGACCTCCTGGACCAGGAAATCATGAACGACCCCCACGCCGAGGCGTTCGTCTCGGAATGGAGGGAGAAGTCGGAGCCGTTGTTTGTCAAGAATCTGGAGAATGTGCAAGGCGATGAGCGGGATGTGATTTTCATTTCGACGACGTACGGACCGAATGAGCATGGCAAGCAGTTCCAGAGGTTTGGGCCAATCAACGGACCACAGGGGCATCGGCGGCTGAATGTGCTGTTCACGCGGGCCAAGAAGCGCGTCGAAGTGTTCTCCTCGCTGCAAGCTAACAACATCATCACGGACGGCGCTTCTTGGGGAGTGAAGGTCCTCCGGCAGTACTTGGAATTTGCGAAGAGTGGCACAATCCCCGAGATGCCGGGCGCTGGCGGTGACCCTGACAGCGATTTCGAGATTTCAGTGGGCTATGTTCTCAAGTCGGCGGGGTACGACATCGTACCCCAGGTAGGAGTTGCAGGATTCTCCATCGATATCGGAGTCAGAGATTCGAGCACCCCAGGTCGATTTTTGGCTGGCATCGAGTGCGATGGTGCGGCCTATCACTCTGCGAAGTCAGCCCGCGATCGAGATCGGCTACGCCAAGAAATACTTGAGAGTCACGGCTGGAGAATCTACAGAATCTGGTCAACAGACTGGTTTAAGAATAAACGACACGAGGAGACTCGACTGCTGCAGTTTCTATCTGCGGCGCAACTGGAAGCTGCCCGCACCTGAAGCGGGCGCTGTTCAAGTGGGGGGCTGGCCCACCCTTGTGGTAGGGAGCTTGCACCTCGGTTGCCCCATTCTTCGCGCTTCGGAGGGTGGGTGCACGCACTGGCAGGTCGGTTTCCGGAAACCAACGACTCTCCATCTCCGCGAGTCTGCCACTCTTCGCCTGGTTCTATCATCCAATAGAAGCCTGGCCTGGACAGGAGCCAGGCCGCGTTGGAGGTGTGCAATGGCCGTCCGGCTGGAGCATGCGAACCTTTGCGTGCACGACATCGAGGGAATGATCCGTTTCTTGCAGACCGCGTTTCCTGAATTTGGAGTGCGCGGCGAAGGCACCAGTCACGACGGCACACGCTGGGTGCACATCGGAACCGCGGAAACCTACATTGCGTTGGGTCAATCACGGCTGGAGCCCGCCCAACACTGGACTCCATATCAGGGACTCCCGGGCGTGAACCATCTTGCCTATGAGGTCGATGACGTCGAAGCGCTACGCCAACGAATGATGGCAGCCGGATACCGGGACTCCACACCGCCGAATGCGCACCCCCACCGCAAGCGCTTGTACTTCTTCGATCCCGAGGGCAACGATTGGGAGTTCGTCCAATACCTGTCCCAGGATCCGGCCGAGCGAAACGATTACAGGTTGCCGGATCGATAGGTTCATGGGGCGGAGTGGCCCAACCCCTCCCCCTCCGGATGGCCCGCCAGACGGCGCTTTCCGGGCCGGAGTCGTTCGCCTTATGGCACTAAAGTGCCATTTACACCCCCCGGGTGTGAGTCTAAAGTCCCGGAGAACAGCCGCTAGGGGTGGCGGCTGATTGGGGGTGCCTGCGCTTCCGTATCCTGCAGGCCGTTTCCCCGCCCAAACGCAACGTCTCTAGCAAGCTAACCAAGAACCAAACCTGGTGCTCGTTACCAGATTCCCCGGTCAGCAGGACACAACCAGGCGCGATGGAGCGCCCGCGAAGCTCCGCACGCCTTTTATTCGGGACCCTATGGCTCACGCGATTGCTCTACCGCAAACCTCCCAAGTGATTCGAGTGCTGGCCGCTGACAGCACGCGCATGAACAGCCAACTCCTCGCCGCTGCCCTGGAACGTGACAAGCGCTTCCTGGTGCTGGCTCCCGTGTCGGACGGGAAAGGGATTGTGGCGGCCGTGGTCAAGGAACGACCGTCGGTGGTGGTGGTCAGCGCGGAACTGGATGACAATCCACGCAAGGGATTTGAGGTGGTCCGCGAGCTGCGCACGGTGCGCCCGGAAATCCGCGTGGTCATGCTGCTCGACACCTCCGAACGCGGCCAGGTGGTGGAAGCCTTCCGGGCGGGCGCGCGGGGCGTGTTCTGCCGCAGCGAGTCCCTGAAGTCGCTGGCCAAGTGCATTTATTGCGTGGACCAGGGCCAGGTCTGGGCCAACAGCAAGGAACTGCGTTACCTGCTGGAAGCCCTGGGAGAAGCGCTGCCGATGCGGGTGATTGACGCGCGCGGCGCCGCGTTACTCTCGCGGCGGGAACAGGAAGTGGTGCGCTGCGTGGCTGAAGGATTGTCGAACCGTGAAATCGCGCAGCGGCTGGGGCTCACCGAGCATACGGTGAAGAATTATCTGTTCCGCATCTTCGACAAGCTGGGCGTCTCGAAGCGGGTGGAAGTTGTCCTCTACGCTTACAGCCTAGGCAGCGGGATGTCCGAGATGGTGGTGGACGACGCCAAGAAACTGCCTTTGGGCGGAGTGGCGAAGGTGGGTGTGCCAGCGGCTACGCTGCCTGGAATGCCGTTGGCGTCGGGACAGCAAATCTCGCCCCGGTCGCGGCCGTAAGGATTTTCTTCCCAAGAACCTCAGGGGCTTCCCAGACCCATGGCTTGCGCCATGGGCTTTATTCTTGCGCCGCTTCGCGGCTGATTCAGGCTGGGCGCGAACTTCTTCGTGGCCGGCGGGACGCCGGCGCTACGGCTTACGGCGGGGGCTGGCCGGAGTTGTGGCTAGTTTCTTAGAGCTTGTTGTACAGCGCATCCGGGATGGGGAAAGTGCGCTGGTTCAGAACCGCTCCCAACACCTTGGCCTTGCCTCCCTGGAGGTCTTCGATGGCCTGACGCGCGACCTGGCGGCGGGATGCGTTCGCCTTTAGCACCAGGACCACTCCGTCGCTCATGCTCCCAAGGGCAATGACGTCATTGGCAACGCTCATGGCGGAAGCGTCGATCAGCACAAAATCAAACTCCGCGCGCAGTTCGGTGAGACGCAAGCGCATGCGATCGGAAGTCAGCAGACCCTGGACGCTTTCTCCGCCCGGGCCCGCGCTGAGCAGCCACAGGTTGGGTAGAGCCACGGAACGGGCAAACGTCCGAATCGGATCGAGCCGCAACAGCGCGTCGGAGAGGCCGCCGGCGTTTTCGACGCCGAAGTGCTGATGCAAACCAGGATCGCGCAGATTGCCGTCCACCAGGCAGACGGAACCCGCCACGCGGCTGGCCAGCACTTCCGCCAAGTGGGCACAGACCCAGGTACAACCCGTGCCCGGCTCGGTACTGGCGAAGACCACGGTGCGCGGCGTGTCGGCGCCGGGGATGATGAACAGTTGCTGAGCGAGGGCATTGACCTGTTCCAGGCTGTCGTTCGCCAAAGCCGCGGCAGGGGTGCCGGCGGGGGCTTCGGCTGCGGGAACCACGGGCGCGGGCGCTCCTTGTTTGCTGTCGGCCGGAGTTGAGCGGAGGATTTCCTGCTCCTTGCCCAGCTTCTGTAACAGTTCGAAGTTTCTGCTCATAACGGGGGTCCTTTGGAGTGGCGTGATCCCTTGGGGCGGCGAGCCACAGCGGAGCTTGATCTAGTCTGGAGCAGACCTGCCGGTTCGCGCCGAATACTGCTCCGCGGCGCGGTCCAGAGATCCCTGCCAGGTTTTCAGTTTCGCGGCAACTTGCTGCATGTAGGCCTTGGCTTCAGCCGGAGTTAGAGACTCTCCGTTCTTGCCCGGAACGGGAGCAGGCGAAGCAGACGCGGGGACCTCCTCGCGGTGCGAAGGCGGCTCATCCATGACGGGCACGGTTGCCTGGGCAGCGGGTGCTTCCGACACTACGGCAGGCGCATCGGAGGACAGCTCGGGCACGTGTTTGGTGATGTCCAAATCCGCGATGACTTCCTGCACCACCGGCAGGTCCACGGTTTTTTGCCGCAGCGCGCAAGCCAGCGAAAGCGCGTTAAAGCAGAAATTGTTGACGTTTCTGGGAATGCCTTCGGTGAAACGCGCGATTTCCGCCAGTGCTTCCGGGGTGAACAGCGGGTTGCCCTCATAGCCGGCAATTTGCAGGCGGTGCTCGACGTAGCTCTTGATCTCCCAGGCGGGCAAGGGCTCCAGGCGGTTGACGATGGAAACGCGCTGGCGCAGTTGGGCCAATCCGGGACTGGCGAGTTTGCCGGCCAGTTCGGGCTGGCCTGCCAGGATGATCGTCATCAGCTTGGCGCGGGGAGTCTCGAAATCAGAGAGCAGGCGGACTGTCTCCAACACAGAAGGCTCGAGGTTCTGGGCCTCGTCGATCACGACGATGAAACGATTGCCGGCGCGGGCTTCCTGCAGCAGACGCTTGTTGAACTCTTCGTGCATGCGCACGAAATCCTGGCCGTCGTCGTTGTATCCCAACTCGGCCAGCAGGAACCGCATGAACTCGCGCGAGTTGCACTGCGTCTGGAAGAGAAATGCGGTGCGCGCCGAGCTGCGGAATTTTTCCAGCAGATGAAACAGGAGTGTGGTCTTGCCCATGCCGGGCTTGGCGATCAGCCCCAGGAATCCGCGGCCCGCTTCAATGCCGTAGTAGAGGGAAGCCAGCGCCTCGCGGTGGGCGGCGCTCAGGTAAAGGAAACGAGGATCCGGCGTCACGCCGAATGGCTGTTCCCGCAGTCCAAAGAACTTCAGATACATCCCCTGTCTCCTGGCGGTTCTGCGGCGGCGGGCCTACAAAAAAGCAGGGCCCGCGTTCGTGGGAGGAGGAACAATTCCAGTCAAGCTTCGGAAAACCAGTGCAGTGCGAAGAATAGACTGAATCATCAAAGAAGTCGTTTATACAAGGTGTTCTTCGCGGGGAGTAATCGCAGAGACTCGGCCCCACATAACTCTGCCCGACAAAGTATACCCCGACAAGAGGATAAAAGGAGGGGAGACTAAAGTCTCTATTTCCAACCGCCCTGTTTGCCATAGCTTGCGAGGCGGTGCGGGGAAAACTGAGGGAGGATTCGAGTCTTTCGCGCCCCTGCCAGCCAGCCGCGCGGCGGGAGGCAAGTGGAAGGTGAGAGGGGCTTAGGACTCCTTGTCAGGGTGTGGCATTCAACGTAGAATTCCGGCGCTCGTCACCCGGTTGCGGTTGGCCCAAAGCGTTGGCTTCACTCCCCAATTCGGATCCCAGGATTCGAGTCCTGGTCGCAGATGCGGTGGCGATGAGTTGCCGCCTCCTGGCCGATGCATTACAGCGCAGCAAGCGGTTTCTGGCAATGGCAGCGGTCACTCCAAAGGAAGTCCTGTCGGCGCTGGAGAGCGCTTCCTTCCAGGTAGTGCTGATCGGCACCAGTTTCCCGGAGGAGCCGGTCGGCAGTTTTCGCCTGGTGCGCGAACTGCGAATCCTTCATCCCGAAGTGAGCGCGGTCGTGTTACTGGACGCGCTGGACCGGAGCGCCGTGGTGGAAGCATTCCGCAGTGGGGCCAGTGGGGTGTTCTGCCGCTCGCATTCGTTCCATGCCTTGTGCAAGTGCATTCAGTGCGTGCACGAGGGACAAGTGTGGGCGAGTTCAGTGGAATTGGAGTTCGTGCTGGATGCTCTGGTGCAACCGGGAGCGATCGAGCCGCGCAGCCTGACCGGATCGCGGCCGTTGAGCAAGCGCGAACAAGAGATTGCGCGGCTGGTGGCCGAAGGGCTGAGCAACCGCCAGATTTCGCAGCGGCTGGAATTGAGCGAGCACACCATCAAGAATTATCTCTTCCGGGTTTTCGAAAAACTGGGAGTCTCCACGCGGGTGGAACTGGCTCTATTCGCGCTCAAGCGCGGCCAGGTACGGGGCCCTGCGGCCGCCATGAAACCCAACCTGCAGAATATGCCGGCGCAATCGTAGGGGGCGAGGCTCTCAGGTGTCAGGTCGCAGGTGTCAGGTTTTCCTGAGACCTGACACCTGAGACCTTCTCCTAGGGAAGCGTGAAGTTCAGAGTGACCTGCGTCTTGAAGGGCACTGGGGAGCCATTCGGCTGATAGGGCCGGAAGCGCCACTGCCGTACTGCTTCCATTGCCGCGCGCGCTAGCTGGGTGTCTCCACTGATCACTTTCAATTCCTGGACGACGCCATCTTTGCCCACCACGGCATCGAGGACCACCGGGCCTTGCAGGTTCTGCTGCCGGGCGGCCTCCGGATAGCGCGGTTCCACGCGCTGTACCAGGTAGCTGTTGGCCACTTCCGGAGGAAGCGAGATCGGGGCGGCGTCGGTTGCCTCCCCGGCTGGACCGGCGGCGCGGTCTATGGCGCCGGTTGCGGTTTGCAACGGCGTCATCCGGAAGATGACCTTTCCTTTCTCGTACACTACCAGGCCTTCTGGCGGCGGCTCTGTCCCGGCGGTTGCTTTGGGCCGAGGTTTGGACACGGCTGGAACCGCGGCGGCAGCCGCTGGCTGCTTCTCGTTGGGCGGAGCCGCGGCCTCGTTCCCAGTTGGCGAAGAAGGCGGGGTTGGTTGCACGGTTTGCGGTTTCGCCTCGCGAGAAGCAATGCCACCCGCTCCGCCTGTCGCTTGTTGCCAGCCGACGCGTCCTACCATCCATCCCAGCAGCAAGGCGAGTGCAATCACGATCGCGTTTAGCAGGTCGGTCCAGTGATCGCGCGGACGAGGTTGCGCTGGCAGCGTGATTCGCCGAATCTCATCCAGCGAACGGGGCACGACGCCTTCGTCGGGGCTTGTGGATGCAATCGAGCTTTCCGTGGCTGGGGGCGGTGAGATTGGCTCCTCGGCGGCGCGACGAACAGTGTGGACAATGCGCTGGGAGAGGGCCTGCAGCGTCTGCACGTCGCGCTCGCTGAAGGCATTCACCCGCGGGGAAAAGATTTCGAAGACGCCGATCAGTTCTTCTCCATCCAGGACCGGTACCACCAGGACCGAGCGGACTTCGAGAAGGCGCGAGGCGGCGGAGTCGACGCGGGTATCGGTTTCGGTGTCATCGCAGCGCTGCACTTGGCGGGTGCGCACGCAGGCGCCGGAGAGTCCGGAGCGCATATCGAGACGCATGCCCAGGTCCGGAGCGTTGGTCCCGCTGGTGGCTCGGCATACCATCTCTTCCCCACGAAGCAGCGCGATGGCCGCCCCGCTGGCCGTGGTCGCCAGGCACGCCTGCTCCACAATTTCATTGAGCACCAGGTCCAGGGCGAGGTCGGCCGACGAAGTACCGCCGCCGTGTGCCGCCAGGGTACTGGCCAGGCGGGCCAGGTACAGCCCAGCGTCCGGATCGTTCTTCTCGGGTTCGAGAGGATCCGGCGGCTCGGAGCCCGGCTGCTCGGAGGGATCGGGCCGCAACATGGGTTGATGCGCCATGGGAGGAGCCCTGGTACTGCAAATCGAAGGGCTTGCCTGCCGCGCAGGATATGTCCCGGTGCCGCAGGTAAAGCCAGCTAATAGAGCCAGTTTGAGCGGAGTTTCCACCCAAACGAGGCGCTTGTCAACTGCAAACACCAGCGCCAAAAACCCTGCCCACCGCCGCTTTGGGGCGGGTGCGAACGATTACCGAGCCCGCGGCGGGCCGCTGTTGGCCGGTATTTCCCCGGTTAGCGAATTTAGAAAAGCCAACAGATCGGCGCGTTCCTGCCCAGTCAGGAAATCCAGCGCGTGAATTTCCTTATCCAGGTTGGGGTTCGAGTTGCCGGCTCCGATGTAGAAATCCATCACTTGCTTCAAGTCTTTCAGACTGCCATCGTGCATGTAGGGCGCAGTCAGGGTAAGGTTGCGCAGGGACGGAGTCTTGAACAGACCGCGGTCGGACTCTTTTTGCGTGACCGCGTAGCGGCCGGGATCGGTCACCTGCTCCATCTTTACACCCACCCCGATATCGTGGAACTTGTTGTCGGTGAAGGCGGCGTATTTCTCGCCCACCAAGTGGCACGTCGCGCAGTTGCCCTTCTGCTTGGAGGTAAACACCACGAAACCACGCTTCACTGAGGCGTTGACGGCTTTCTCGTCGTGTCCGTATTTCCAGCGATCGAAAGGCGAGTTGGCGCTGATCACGGTGCGCTCAAAGGAAGCGATGCTCTTCTCGACCATTTCGTAGGTGATGGGGCCCGGCCCCCAGGCCTTGGCGAACTGCTCGCGGTAGCTGGGGTCGGCATTGAGCTTCTTTTCGACATTGGCCAGTGTATCCGCCATTTCCACCGGGTTCTGCACCGGGCCTTCCGCTTGCTTCTCCAAGCTCGGCGCCCGGCCATCCCAGAACTGCACGTCAAAGTACGCGGCGTTGAATACGGTGGGCGAGTTGCGCGTTCCCGTCTTCTTTCCGACACCTTGAGAAACCGGCTTGGGATCGGCAAATCCGGCTTCGGGGCTGTGGCACGTAGCGCAGGACACCGTGTTGTCGATGGAGAGGATGGGGTCGTAATAAAGCCGCCGGCCCAGGGCGATGGTCTCCGCCGTGGGAGGGTTGTCCGCCGGGATGGGCACGGGAGGCAGGCCCAGGGGAGCCTTGATCTCCAGGCGCGCCCCTATGGGCATGGCGTGCGCATCAGTGGTTGCCGTCGCGTTGGCCGGCACGCCGGCCTTGTGCAGCTTGTTGTTCTCGTTGTACAGCAGCACGGCGGTGGCCGCCACGAGTACCACAAACAGGACTGAAAGCAGCTTGCGCGAATTCATGGGGCCCTCCAAAAGCCTCGACCGAGCCAAATCATAAAGATTATGGGCGTAGGACTCCCGCTAAGAGTCTCTCGCGACTTGCCGCATTCAGCCGTGATTGGGGTCACTCCACGGAGTGACCAGGGGATCGTCGAGAGCATTGCCAAGCTGCCGCAATCATGTTCTGATGGCGCGTCCAGGCGAAATTCGCAGACAGGAAACTGATTGACGATGAGTTCCGCCACCATGCCGGTCCCGCTTTCGCGCAGCGATCAGTGGCATGCGGTCACCGCCAGCTTTCTGGGGTGGACGCTGGATGCGTTCGACTTCTTCGTCCTGGTGTTTCTGTTTGACACCTTGTCGGCGCAGTTCCACGTCTCCAAAGAGAAAATCATTTTCACCACCTTCGCCACGCTGGCGATGCGTCCGGTGGGCGCGGTGGTGTTTGGCTTGCTCGCCGATCGCTACGGGCGGCGGAAACCGCTGATGGCGAATGTTGTCTTTTTTTCCCTGATCGAGTTGTTCTGCGGATTTGCGCCCAATTACACCGTCTTCCTCATCCTGCGGACGATCTACGGCATCGGCATGGGTGGGGAATGGGGCGTAGGCGCTTCGTTGGCGATGGAAAGTGCGCCGGGCAAGTGGCGCGGCATCTTGTCGGGCGTCGTGCAGAGCGGCTACTCCATCGGATATCTGCTGGCCGCGGTGGCGGCGCGGGTGATCCTGCCGCTCTCGCCCCAGTGGGGATGGCGGGCCATGTTCTGGGCGGGAGGAATACCGGCGCTGCTGGCGTTTTACATCCGGTTCAAGGTGCGGGAGTCGGAAGCGTGGAAGCAGCATCGGGCTCCGACGTTGGGCGCCATTGTGAAAACCGCCAGCGGGCACTGGAAGATCTTCTTCTATCTAGTCCTGCTGATGACGCTCATGATGTTCCTCTCCCACGGCACCCAGGATCTTTATCCAGACTTTCTGAAGTCGGCGAAGGGATTCGCCCCGGCAATCGTCTCGTACATGGCGATCCTGTACAACCTAGGCGCAGTCCTGGGGGCGATTGTGTTCGGCCATCTTTCAGAAAAACTTGGCCGGCGGCGCAGCATGATTGCCGCGCTCATCCTTTCTTTAGCGATGATTCCAGTGTGGGCGTTCGGCGGCTCGCTGGCCGTGTTAGCACTGGGCGCATTCATGATGCAGGTCGGAGTACAGGGGACTTGGGGCATCATTCCGGCGCATCTCAACGAACTTGCTCCCGACGCGGTGCGTGGACTGATGCCCGGGTTCGCCTACCAGCTTGGCATCCTGTTTGCCGCCCCTACCAACACCATCGAGTACGCGCTGCGCGACCATCTAGGCTACGCCTGGGCGCTGGCCGCCTTCGAGATCGCCAATATCGCGCTGCTGATCACCGTGGTGGCGCTGGGCTCGGAGAAGAAGGGGAAGAGTTTCATGCGGGAGGGGGCTGAGGTGCCGACGACGGGAGGCGGGTGAGTGTTTGCGCAGGGTTCCTGTACCGAGACTAGAATCAGTTTCCGCAGAAACGTAGCAAATGGCCAATTGACCGCCGACTGCCAGAGGAGGAGTCGCAAGGAGATGGGATGGTTTCCGAATCAGCGACTACGCACCAGCATCGTCACGCTGCTTTTCTACGAGATTGCAGTGCATGAAGGTGTGTCGACCGAGTAGAACGGGTACCCAGCGTTGAACCGGCTGCTGAAAGACTTGTCGCAGCTTTCGCAAAAGAACCGATGTTGGGAGACTCCAGCGAGATATGGGACGAAACGAATAGCGTCGGAAATATTCTGGTTTGATGGTCGCTAACCAGAGATGTGTTACCTGGCCTGCAACTGCTTGCTCTGTGCATTTGCGCATGAGTATGGCACCGATTCCCTGTCCTTGAAGCTCTGGCAAAACCGCAACTCCATAGATTTCGGCCAACTCCGCCGAATCGCGATGGAGACCCGCGCACGCGACGACTTTCCCGTTTGCGTCCCGCACCACCAAGAAGTCCCGCAAGTTTCTCTTCACTTCCGCTTCGTGTTCCTGAAACAAGCCTGGATCGTATTGGTTAGCGATGAAAACAGAAACAATGGCTTGCGTGTCGTTTACTGTAGCCGGCTCGATCGTCATGGTCTGTTATCTTCGGCGCCATTTTGCACGGGTTTGAGTTCTCTTTCGAGTAGAAAAGGACAGAGCGTCCTAGATTTCACATTCGCACCCCACTTGGACGGACGACGGGAAATGTGGCGCGCCTCGTGACTTTTGCAGTTGTTCCCGAGCGACGGGCAGCTTGGAAGAGACGTCGCCACCTTCGAGCGGAAGGGCGACCCGGACCGCATAACCAGCTCACTAGAAAACTGGTCACTCGGCATTTGTGAGGTGGCCTGACGGGTTCTAATGCTTGGCCGCCGGCACAGCAGTCGCGTCCAGGCCCGGCGCTTCGTGGTGCTTTTTCTGCATGCGGGTCTCCAGCAACATGGCGGCGATCAGCAAGGCTCCAATGGCGCCGAAGACGCCGAGCGCGACCAGGGCAATCATGAGGACTGGCATAATGCACCTCCCCCCATTTCATTCTGGCTCCCGGCTACCGCACAGGCGGTGATTGTGGTCACTTACCGATGTGATCGTAATGGCGCGCAATTGCCGCATCATGGCCGGCGAGACGCCGGCGCTACGGCCGGAGACGCAGCAAGCTGCGTCTCTACGGATGAAAACTTCCCAGCGGGGTGTGATGATCGTCACTGCCCGCTCTGCGCGGGAAGCTGATAAATTATAGGGACTCAAGGAGTTCGGGATGCACCTCGCGGTGGTGGGATCAGGATATGTGGGGCTGGTGGCGGGAGCGTGTTTTGCCGACCTCGGCCACGAGGTGATTCTGGTAGATGTTGATCAGCAGAAGCTGGCGGCTTTGCAAAGCGGCCAGATTCCCATCCACGAGAACTTCCTGCCTGAGTTGCTGCAACGTCACCGCGGCAAGAGGTTGAATTTTTCCGACGACCTGCAGGCGGCCGTGCGGGCCAGTGCCGCTGTTTTCATCGCGGTGGGCACCCCGCCCACCGAGCAGGGAGAGGCCGACCTCTCCTACGTGGAGTCGGTGGCGCGCAGCATTTCCGGGGCGATCAACGGCTATAAGGTCATCGTCGAGAAGAGCACTGTGCCCGTGTACACCAGCGACTGGGTACGGAAGATCATCCTGCGCAACGCGGCGCCGCCGGATTCGTTCGACGTCGCTTCCAATCCCGAGTTTCTGCGCGAAGGCACGGCGGTCACTGATTTTCTATATCCCGATCGCATTGTGGTGGGCGCCGACAGCGAGCGCTGCGCCGCGGTGCTGCGCGAGATCTACGCTCCGCTGACCGATGGCAGCTACTACCGGCGAGCCGATGCTATCCCACGGCCCGACCGGGCGCAGGTTCCGCCGCCACTGATCGTTACCAGCGCCAAGAGCGCGGAGTTGATCAAGCATGCGTCCAATGCGTTTCTGGCGATGAAGATTTCGTTTATTAATGCGGTGGCTTCGATTTGCGAAGCGGTCGGAGCGAACGTGCAGCAGGTGTGCCAGGGGATCGGGACCGACAGCCGCATCGGGCCACGGTTTCTGAGTCCCGGAATCGGCTATGGCGGCTCCTGCTTTCCCAAGGACCTGCTGGCCTTCCGCGCGGTGGCGCGGGAAAGCGGCTATGAGTTTCGCCTGCTGGACGAAGTCATCCGCATTAATGAAGAGCAGCGGCAACGCTTTTTGCGCAAAGTGCGCAACGCCTTGTGGACGCTGCGTGGCAAGCGGCTGGGTGTGCTGGGCCTGGCTTTCAAGGGGGGCACCGACGATATCCGCGAATCACCTGCGATCCTGCTGGTGCAATCCTTGTTGCAGGAGGGCTGCCGGGTCGCCGCGTATGATCCCGCGGCTGCCGAGCGGGCGCGCGAGGTTCTCAACTCCAACGTGGAGTTCGTCGGCAGCGCCTACGAGGCGGCCCGGGGCGCCGACGCTCTCCTCATTCTGACCGAGTGGGAAGAGTTTGCCGCGCTGGATTTGAACCGCCTGCATCGCGAGATGAAGTACCCCATTGTGATTGACGGGCGCAACCTGTATCATCCCGACGCGATGGCGGCGCAGGGCTTCACCTATTACAGCGTGGGCCGGCAGCCCGCGACTCCGGAAACTCAGGCTGCAGACGCCGGTACTTCCCCGAGGAACCTCAAGAAATCATGAGCCAACAACGCGCCCTGGTAACTGGCGGAGCTGGTTTCCTGGGCTCCCACCTGTGTGACGCCCTGCTGGCAGAAGGCTATGCGGTGATTGCCGTTGATAATCTTCTGACCGGAAGGCAGCCCAACCTCGATCATCTGCGCAACGAATCCCGGTTCGAGTTTCGCAAGCTCGACATCAATGAACCCTTTGACTGCGGCCCCGTGGACTACGTGTTTCATTTCGCCAGCCCGGCGAGCCCGGTGGACTACACCGTGCACGGTATCGAAACTCTGAAAGTAGGTTCGCTGGGGACTTTTCATGCGCTGGAAGTGGCGCGCAAATACGGGGCGAAGTACCTGGTTTCGTCCACTTCCGAGTGTTACGGCGATCCGCTGGAGCATCCGCAGAAGGAAACCTATTGGGGGCACGTGAATCCCATCGGGCCGCGTTCGGTGTACGACGAGGCCAAGCGCTTCACCGAGGCGGTGACTATGGCGTATCACCGCTATCACAAAGTGGACACGCGCATCGTGCGCATCTTCAACACCTATGGCCCGCGCATGCAACTGAACGACGGGCGCGTGGTGCCTAACTTCATGAAGCAGGCGCTGCGGGGCGAACCTCTGACGGTGTACGGGGACGGCAAGCAGACGCGCAGCTTCTGCTATGTAAGCGATGAAATCGAGGGCTTCATTCGTCTGTCGAAGTCGTCGGAGCATTTGCCCGTGAACATCGGGAATCCTACCGAGTTCACCATCCTGGAGTGCGCTCAGCGCGTCCTGAAGGTGACGGGATCCAAGAGTGCGATCAAGTACGAGCCGTTGCCGCAGGACGATCCCAAGCAGCGGCGTCCGGATATCACCAAGGCGAGGACTCTGCTGGGGTGGGAGCCAAAGATCGATTTGGAAACCGGCCTGCGGCTGTCGCTCGATTATTTCCGGAAAGCGCTGCAGGCAGAAACCGCGCGGGCGTAGCCACTCGAAAGCTCCATCGCAGGCGGAGACGCAGCAAGCTGCGTCTCTACGTTGTTTGTTTGGCTTGGATATGCGGCATCCCGGCTAGCGGGTCCAGGGTTCGACGAGCGAACTCAACTCGGGGGGTTGGGATACCAGGGCGATCAACTGCTGCACCTGCTCCCGCTCCTCAGTCGTCTTCAGGCTGAACGAGACTCCCATGCCGAAGCCGCGGTGCATGGCCTGCACGGTTCCCTGAATCCGCAACTTTATGTCGCTGGTGCGCACCACGATCAGCACCGCCGTGGCGGAGGGAAAGGGCTCGGTAGTCTCCACGTAGCAACCGCCAGTGCCGATATCGCTCAAGCTGCAGCGAGTCGGAACATTGCTTCCCACACGATAGACTTCCGCTCCCAACCGGCAGGCATGACGCGACCGCTCGCGGCGATCAGCGTTGGAGACTGCGAGCAAGCCCAGCCCGGCCAGCGGGCTGGTGGACGCGGGCGCCGCCGGAGCCGGTGCCGTATCCTGGTGGTGCGACAGATTGCGCCGCAGCCACTCATTCAGCACTCGCCGGGAGGTCTGAGGCACATCGGCAAAACGAATGCCGACCCGTCCCGAAGAATCCTGCCACATGACTTCGCCGGAGAGCCGCACGGAGGAGACCTGCCCCGGCAAGGCGAACTGAAAATAAACTTTGCAACTGGGGGGCAATTTGCGGTCCGCCTGGATGCCCATGCCGGACTCACTCAATTCCACCACCGTACCGGGAGCGCTCTCCGTGGTGGCATAGGCGAGACAGGCATTGGTGTGCAGAGAGATGCGTTGGTTGCGCCGCCGCTCCCGCCGCATCAAGCCGTGTGCCGCACGCAAGCTGGCGCCGGCGCGCTCGAGTGAAATCGGTTTGTACAAAACGAAGTTGGCGCCTTTCGCGAACACATCCCGCACCCGGTTGCGGCCATCTACCATGGCAATGACCAGAGTGGCCTTATTGACGCGGGTCTTGCGCACGCTGGCAATCAGCTCGAATGCCGGTGTCTCCTCTTTGCAGTCGACGAGCAGGGCGTCGAACGGTTGCGTGCCTAGCCGCGCGAGGGCCGTGGGCGGATCGTCGCAGTGCTCTACCCCAATGCCCAGGCCGGCAAGAATCCGGGTGAGCATCGGCACGGCCTTGGCGTCCGCGCACACCAGGAGAGATGTGAGCGCCATAGTCTTCTGCATGGTAGGGTCCCCGGCGGAACCACGACAAGTTACGGCAGTTACCCCGCCGACGTTTTGCCAGCGCGGCCAAAAGTGACTTTCGTCATCTGGAGACAAGGCCAGGAAACCGATATGTTGGCAGTGTTTTCCGTACGCTGGCAACCCAGGGTTCGCGCGGAGTTTTTCTTTGCGCCGGAAGGACTGAAGTATGTCAACAAGAGCAGGTAACTGGCTCATCGCTGGGGGCGGACTAGGAATGTTCGTGGCACTGTCCTTTGTCCCCGCCATGCTGCGCGACCGTACCGATGTCAGCTTGATGGGCGTAGGTGCGAGCCTGTTCTCCTTCGGCGCCCTGGTGATGGCCACGGGCATTTATCTGAAGGCCAGATTTCTGGAAAGCACGACTGTAGCCGGGGAGCCAACGGCTGGCGTGCGGCGGACCCGCGGCGGATGCGATTTGTGCAAGGGCGACGCACCGGCGATCCAGTGCAAGGTTCACCAACTCCATCTTTGTCCCACTTGCCTGGCGGAGCACTACGATTTCCGCTCCTGCGCGTATGTTCCCAGCACCCGCACCAGGAGCGGCAAGGGTGCGGCCCGGGCGCACAGCGCCTGAAGGGTTGGTGGCGTAGATTTTCCTCCTTTGCAATGCCAAAGTGACCAGAGTCACCTGGCCCGATTACGTTACGTAAGCCGGGGGGTGGGCTCTACGACTTTGGTGCTTTGACGCTCCCGAACAGGCTCCATACGATGATTGTTAGCACGATGGCCCGGCCGGTGTTCTGCGCGGGTCTCCCTCTGGTCTGCGGTCAGGACGCCAGGCTCAAACCCCGAGCTGGCGGTGGCAGTGAGGTCTCATGACCCCTGGGCAGAACAACAACCGCGAGCCAGCCTCTCCCAAGAAAGGGCACATGTCTTCCAGCAAATCGCGCGGTTTTACTTTGCTCGAGGCGATGATCGCCATGAGCATTGTCATGATCGTGAGCGGGATCTCTTTCATGAGCCTGCGGCCGGCGTGGCAAGATGCACGCCTGAACGCCGGCTACAACGGCACCTTGATGACCCTCCGGCAGGCGCGGCAATGGGCCATCGACAACCGCAAAACCTATCTGGTGACCTTTAATCCGGCCGGAACCCCGGCGGGCACCAACATGATCCAGACCAACCGCATGGATGCGGGCGCGGTCGGTCCGGTCGTGAGCCAGATGACCCTCCCCCCCGATGTTCAGTTCTTGAACCTACCCGGGATCCCCAACACGGTCGCTAGCACGCCGGACGGCTTGGGGACTGGGAGCAAGCCATACCAGTTCGACGTCGGGGTGGCTGCCGGGGTTGCCAACCAGGTTTACTTTTTCCCCGACGGGTCGGCCCGCGACGTCAACAACAACATCAACAATGGCGTGGTCTACCTGGCGCGGGTTGACGATCTTCTCAGTTCGCGGGCCATCACCCTGATCGGCGCCGCAGGCCGTATACGCGGATGGCGTTTGTACAGCGGTCAAGCCGCGGGCGTTCCTCACTGGAGTCAGCAATGATGATGATGAGTGGACAAGTTCGCTCCGGGCTGACCCGGCCCAAGGCGTTGGTAAAGGTTTGCTTCTGTCCGGGTTCGCCTCCCACGGCGACGGTCGCAGTCCCCGCAAAGAGATCCAGCACGCACTCCCGGTCCACGGTCCGGCCGGAATGCCGCTCGCCCTGCGCGAGCCGCAGGCGCGCGAAATCCAGAAAGCGCAGAACCCCGGCGGGAACGATCTGGTCGAACCTTCCATCGTGTCGAGCCTTAATCAATCGCTCCATAGCACTTCGTTTCCTTTCATGCGGGGGAATCTCAAACTTGCTCGGGGACGCGGTAAGGGTCCCGGTAAGTGCCCCTCAGGAGCCGGTTGGCCTCCTCATCACCGATCACCTGCTCGGTTTCCGGGTCGAAGCGCAGTGTGCGGCCGAGGCGATAAGAGGCATTCGCCAGGTGGATGAGCGCGCAAGAGAAGTGCGCTTCTTCGATGGGGGCGTTTAGATTCTCGGGCTTGCGACTCCGCACACAATCGAGGAAGTTGGCCCAACAGTTGAAGCCGCGCGTTGCCGTAGGCCCGGGTTCCGCGTCTTCGCCCAGCCAGCTTTTGTAAGTGGCGTAGCCGCTCATGGCCAGGTATCCCTTGGAGCCGTAAAAGATATCGCCGACCATGGATGTCGGCTGCTTGGTAACCCCGCCGGCGACTTGCGGCAAGTCCGCGGCCCCTAGGCCGAACCCGGCCGTGCCGATCTCGTCTTCTGTGTTGGTAATCCACTGTCGGACCTCAAACACCAGCATGCGACGCTTGCCGTCCGGAAGGTCGAATTCAAAATTACAGGTGAGCGTGTTGGGAGTCTCCTGGTCGTCGTCGAACATGAAGTGCCCGCCGATCGCCGAAACTTTGTGGGGAAGCTTGACCCCGAGTCCCCAGCGCGCGACATCCATTTCGTGCACGCCCTGATTGCCCACATCTCCATTGCCAGTATCCCAAATCCAGTGCCAGTTGTAGTGAAAACGGTTTTTGGTGAAGGGCTTCAGGGGCGCCGGCCCGGTCCACAAATCGTAGTGAACGCCGGGCGGAACGGGCTCCTCGGGCGCTCGTCCAATAGTGTTCCGGCGCTTGAAACACAAGCCGCGAGACATATAGATCTCGCCGATCAAGCCCTCGCGGATTTTCTGGACACCTTCCTGGTAGCCGCCCGCGGAGCGGCCCTGCGTGCCATGCATGACGATGCGGTTATATTTCTGCGCCGCGCGCACCAATTGCCGCCCTTCCCACAGGTTGTGCGAACAAGGCTTCTCGACGTAGGCGTCTTTGCCGGCATGGCAAGCCCAGATGCCCATCAGCGCGTGCCAGTGGTTGGGCGTCGCAATGGAAACGGCGTCGATGGAAGGATCTTCAAGAAGCTTGCGGTAATCGATGTACGTCTTGGGGGCGCGCAAGCCCTCCTTCTGCATGTCCGCGAGGCGCTGCGCCAGGACGTTCTCGTCCGCGTCGCACACCGCCGCCACTTCGGCGTTTGGTTCTTGGGCATAGCCCTTGATGTGGTCAAAGCCCCGGCCGCGAATGCCCACCACGGCCACGCGCACGCGGTCATTGGCCCCCCGCACCCTCTCGGGATGGGTGAGGAAAGTAATACCACCGAGCCCCGCCATGCTTGCCCCGGCCGTCGCTCCGGTCTTGAGAAACTTCCGTCGGCTCCAGTGTTGATCTTTGGACATTCGGCTCTCCCCATTCCTGAATTGACCCTGCTACTTCTCTTCTTGAAGGTATCGCGCATCCGATCCTCCAAACCGAACGGTACCTGTTGCGGAATGGCGTCGTCACAGATGAAGAAGTGGCTTCGCTGCGCGCGGAAATCAAGGCCGAGGTAGATCGTGCCGCGGA
>JAIQET010000056.1 GCA_020073645.1 Terriglobia bacterium
TCTCGGCCTCGACTTGCGCGGCATGAAGCCTGCTTCTGGCCAGGGTACCGTTGCCGGCGGCGGCATCCACCTCGGCAGCGGCCAGGGAGAGATGGAACTTGGCCAGCCAGTCGGTGCCGCGAATCGACTGCGCGCGGCTGACACTCTGCTGGGCCTCGCTGATCTTGCCCAAGCGAAGGTAAGCCCGTGCCTGGAGCGCATGCGCTTCCATCTCGTCGGCGCCGCGCTGCGTGTTCGCCCGTCGAACTGTCAAATTCTTGTCGCCAATGCCACCTCGGTCATAAGCCGCTCGCAATGTAGACGCAAGTGCACACGATTTCAGCAGCTTACGTAGTCACATAGGTTTCACCAAGCAATCACTTGCGCCCCGCCCCCTCGCTAGTTGTAAATGCCCGCTAAGCGCACGCAAGGTCAACAGCTCTAAGGTCCCACGTGGGCTAGGAATTTCGGCGCCGCCAGCAGCCAAGGAGTGTCAGTCATGGCAAGAATCGCCCTGTTCCAGCCGCAGCGGCCCGAGTGTCTCAAGCAGTACGACCAGCAGGTCGCTCAGAGCCGGAGTTCTGTGGTCCGACTGAGGATGTGCCAAGAACGATCCCCTCGGGAGGGAAATATGCGAATGGATCAAGAGATCGTTTCCGTCTTTCGGGGATTCAGCCAATCCTCAGTTGTGGTGCGTGTGCTTGGATTCATGCTTTCTACTGCCGGATATGTTGCTGGCGGAACTGGCCGCCGCCTTGGGCAACGATTCGGAAGGCCACCAAGGTCTGGCACTACAAACTATTTACAATTCCGCGACCTAGCCTGCACCTGAGCGTGGTAGATTGTGCTACTTAGGCCCTTGCAGCAACTGCTATAATGCAACGCAGCTTCTCGCCACCCTAATTCCCTATAGGGCCGGGTAGTTGACCATTGCATCGAAGTTAGCAGAACTGGCTCAGCTACAAGCCTTGACCTGCGGTGCGCCCTTCGCCAGCGGGGGAGTGGTAGTCATGAGTGACCAAAGAGATAGGGTCGCAGTTTTTCTACTCGCTGAGAACCGGCTGCTTCGCGAAGCGCTGGTCCGAATCTTCAACAAGAAAAACGACATCGAGATGGTTGGGGCTTCCGGGTTTACTCCGCTTGCCGTGGAAGAGATCGCTGCAGCCAGCCCGGATGTTCTGCTCATGGATTCTTTCACCGTCGAACTGTCCCACCTGGAGTTCATTCGCGAGGTGCAGCGTGCTGTGCCCGGCCTGAAGGTGGTCATGATTGGCATGGAATCCGAGGAGCAGACCTTCCTGCAAGCGGTTCGAGCCGGAGCGGTTGGGTACGTCCTGAAGGACGCGTCGGCGCAAGAAGTGGTAACCGGAGTGCGGGCAGCGGCCAACGGTGAAGCGGTGTGCCCTCCGCAGTTGTGTCTTTCCTTGCTGCGGTACGTGGCCCGGCAATGGAACCAGGTGCCCAGCTTCCAGGTGAAGGCCAGCCTCGGTCTCACCAACCGGGAGCAGCAGCTAGTTCTTCTGATCGGCCGCGGGCTCACCAACAAGGAGATTGCAATGCAACTGAACCTTTCCGAGCAGACGGTGCGCAACCACGTTCACCACATGCTTCGCAAGGTGGGCGCAAGCGATCGCCTGCAAGTTGTGGAACTCTGTCGCATTCAGGGGCTCGCGGTGTGACGTTGCGCTGAGACGACGCCTCATGAAGACAGGCCGGCAGCGTCCTCTACGCACCGGGATGTTACGCCGGGCCTCGCCGCCTGTTCTCGAATCTGCACTTTCCTGTAGTTTCATGCAACCGCCAGGGCGACTAGTACATTTCTGGTACGGGGTCACCCACTGTTTGGTATTGGCAGTGGTTGGCATGTGGCGTCCCGCGTACCGGCTTTCCTCGCTTCGATAGCAAACACATTTGAACCTTACCGGTTTTCTCCAACCGAAGCATACTTGCGCGATGTTTTCTCAGGAGCGTGCCGTGTCAAAAATTCAAGTGCTGGTAGCAAACCATCCTCGCCTGATGCGGGAACTGGTGCTGGCCACGATTTTCGATCAGCCGGACATAGAGGTCATGGGCGAGATCAAAGACGACTCCGAGATTACGCGCGTGGTGGCCGAGTCTGAACCCGACTTCCTGATCATCGCGCTGGATCAGGCGGAGCGGCGCCCCGGCATCTGCGATGAGCTGTTAGTGCATTACCCGCACATGAAGATCCTTGCCCTCGCGCCGGAACGCAACAGCAGCGTGTTCTTCTGGGCTGTCGTCGACATTCGCTCCAAACACGTCGAGAGCTCGGAGGAAGGAATTCTGAACGCACTGCGAGGCAGGGAACAAGTGGTCGAGCAGTAGCCCGGCACAGACTGGCGGCGGGCTAAGCTCTTCACCCGCTGCAGCCTGCACCACCGAAAGCGGAGAGCGAACTAAGTAACTGATTGAGAATGGGTTGCTCACTTCAAGCCCTGTAAGTGAGGGGGCGAAGCTGCAGGCGTGACTATGACGTTGCAAGCCGCAATAGGTCTGAACCCGGAACTGTTGGCCCCAGCTGAATACTTCGAGCCGCGCTGGTACGCGAGTTACACCAACCCTCGCCACGAGAAACAGGTGGCGCGGCAGATGGAAGCCAACGGGATTCCTTGCTTCTTGCCACTCTACCGGTCTGTCCGCCGCTGGAAAGATCGGCGCAAGCAGTTGGAGCTACCGCTCTTTCCCGGGTACGTGCTTGTGCAAATCGCGCTGAAGGATCGCCTTCAGGTGCTGCGGCTTCCCGGCGTAGCGCAACTGGTGAGCTTCAACGGCAAGCCGGCTCCGCTTCCAGGGAGTGAGGTCGAGGCCCTTCGTCGGGGCCTGGCAGGAGGCGTATGTGTGGAGCCGCATCCCTTCCTGCGGGTGGGACGACGTGTGCTGGTGCGCAGCGGTCCGATGGCTGGCGTCGAAGGCATCCTGCAGCGCAAGAAAGACAGGTTTCGGGTTGTGATTTCCATCGAGCTGATCAGACGTTCGGTAGCGATGGAGGTTGACGAAGCCGACCTGGAGCCGATTTGTTGACCGTGGGTTCAATGATTCCTTGCTCACGTCTCATGTCCGTTCCGTTCCGAGAATCTTCCAGCGCGACGGCCGGGGGTTACGGTCGGTTCTCTCCACCTCCCACTTGTAGCTGCGGTCTTGCACCCGCGGATAGGGGTTGTATGAAGAAGCTGTCGAATCCATTCCACCTCAAGTCGAGGGTAAGCGCGGTTCTTGTCCTGATGATGCTGGCTTTCCCTATCGCAGTTCTCGGCCAGGAAAGAACTTACTCCAACCGCCCTCAAGTGACGGACGAGGCCAACTTTCGTGCGGAACAGGAAGCAGAGAGCCTAGTTGCTCTCTCCGCCGACAAGATCATCGCCATTCTCCGGGACGAACCGGGGTTGTTGTTGCAGGCCAAGAAACTGCTGGTCAAGAAAGCGTATGAGCAAGGCAGGTTGCTCGACCCCCAAGAGCTCACGGACGAGGCGCTGTTCCGCCTGATCCGGCAGGATCAGAATATTTGCGTTCTCATCACCCGAGAAATTGAGGACCGTTCCTACGTTCGGGCCAAACCCGGCCGCGAGGAAAGGGATGAGATGGAACGTCGCCAGGCCCGTCAGCCGATGCGAGCCGGAACCCAATCCTCCGAACCGTCACCCGCTGAGCCGCAGCCCGAACAGCTTAGAGTGCGCCAGAACCAGGAAGACTCCTACTGGTCGCAGCATGACCACGAACTGGAACGTCCTCCTTCGTACAACGATCAGCAGCCGCCAACCCAGGAGACTGCGCCGGGCAACGATTCCCGGCGTCAAGTGAAACGAGCGGATGTTCAGATGCCCGCGGGTGACTATCTAGATGGCATCAACGATGGATTCCCCAGCGCGAAGACAGGGATGTCCCGGGTCCGCCCCGATGAATTGCCGGAATTGTTGAGTGCGAGCACCACCGATCGCTCCCTTGCTGGCCTCGACAGAGGAACCGACAGGCCGGGCGCGGGCGTCACACCGTCTCTGCCTCCATCGATCGGACCTTGGACTGGCTCGATGACTGAACCTCCGCAGAGCGGCGGCAGCCAATTTCCGCAACCAGCCCGAGTAGAAACCGGGTCTCATCCACGGAATCCGCCGTTCTCGCGCTCGGACGAGCGGGAAGACCACCCGGTCGTCCGTCATCGGCCGGATCCTTATGCGGATGTTCCCTCGCTCTACGACCTTTACGCGCAATATTCGCGGCGGACGCCGGTGCTGGAGCGCTTCGGGCAGGACGTCTTCCGCAACGGAACCGGCAACTTCGACGAACTTCCAATGGACTTGCCGGTGGGACCCGAGTATGTTCTTGGACCCGGCGATGGCTTGAGCATCGAACTCTGGGGTAGCGTGTCCCAGCGCCTGCAACGAGTCGTGGATCGTGAGGGTCGCGTAGCTCTGCCGGAAGTGGGTGCCGTGCCAGTATCAGGACGCAGCTTGGGCGATGTGCAGCGTCTGGTGCAAAGCACGCTGCGAACCCAGTTCCGAGATGTCCAGGCAGACGTATCCCTCTCCCGGCTGCGCACCGTGCGGGTCTACGTAGTGGGGGATGTCCAGCGGCCGGGTGCCTACGATGTCAGTTCGCTCTCGACCCCGCTCAACGCTCTCTATATCGCGGGCGGCCCAACCTCGCGCGGTTCTTTGCGCATCCTCCGGCACTATCGGGGCAAGCAACTGATCAAGCAGATCGACGTCTACGATCTATTGCTGCACGGAATCCGTTCCGGAGTAGAGGGGCTGCAGCCCGGCGACACCATTCTGGTTCCGCCGCTCGGTCCAGAAATCACGATCGAAGGCATGGTTCGCCGTCCCGCCATTTACGAACTCCTCGGAGAGAATGATCTTGCCGAGGTCCTGGAACTCGCCGGAGGCGTTCTGCAGTCGGGCACACTGCGCCATGTCGACGTGGAACGGGTCGAAGCTCACCTCAGCCGGACCATGCTGCGCCTGGATATTCCCCAAGACAACAATCAGGAGTCGGTCACCACGGCACTTGAGAACTTCAAGGTGCAGGATGGTGACAAGATCAAGATTTCCCCCATCCTGCCTTACGCCGACAAGACGGTTTATCTCGATGGGCATGTGTTTCGCCCGGGGAAGTTCGCCTACCGCGAAGGCATGAAGGTCACTGACCTCATCAAGTCGTACAACGACCTCTTGCCCGAACCCTACAAGCGCCACGCCGAGATTATCCGCCTCAACCCGCCTGACTACACCCCGGCAGTTCTAGCCTTCAACCTCGAGGACGCACTTGCCGGAAAAGACCAGGACCTCGTCCTGAAACCGTTTGACACCGTCCGCATATTTGGTCGCTTTGACTTTGAAGATCCTCCCGTGATTACCGTGACCGGTGAGGTGAGAGATCCCGGCGATCACGTCAGCAACGGTGCTACCTATCTGCGAGACGCAGTTTACCTGGCGGGTGGCACCACCCCTGACGCTCTTCTTACAGATGTCCAGGTCTTCCGCAAGGCCGCAGACGGCAAGCTTGAAGTTCTCAGCGTGAACTTGACCAGGGCCCTGGCGGGAGACGCCAAAGACAACATTCTGCTCGTACCCAAGGACCGCATCTTCATTCACAAGAACTTGGCCAAAGTGGATCCCCCCGCGGTCATCATTCAGGGCCAGGTCGCCAGGCCCGGCAAGTATCCGCTGGGCGAAAACATGAGCGCGGCCGATCTGGTACGTCTGGCCGGTGGCCTGAAGCGCGGCGCCTATACCGAGACTGCCGATCTCACCCGCTACTTGGTCGAGAACGGCCAGAAAGTTCTGGGCGAGCACCTGGCGATTCCGATCGCTGCCGCCCTGGCCAGTCAGCCCGACACCGATGTTCGGCTGCACGATGGAGACGTCCTGACCATCGGCGAGTTGGCAGGTTGGAACGACGTGGGCGCCACCATTGTGGTCAAGGGTGAGGTCCTCCACCCCGGCACGTACGGCATTCAGGAAGGGGAGCGTCTGAGCTCGATCATCGCGCGGGCAGGTGGTCTTCGCTCCGACGCCTATCCTTACGGTGCCATCTTCGAACGCGTGCAAGTCCGGGAACTTGAGGAGAAGAACCGAGCAGAACTGATTCGCCAGGTTCAGGACGAGGGAGCTAGCCTGAAGCTGGTCGCCAGCGTTGACCAAGATGACAAACTGGCGAAAGAGGCTTCGTTGCTGCAGTGGAAAACCACCATGGAGAGACTCCAGAGCACTCCGCCGGTGGGGCGCCTCGTGATTCACATTTCTCCCGATATGAAGCACTGGGCCAACACGTCCGCGGATATCCAGGTGCGTGCCGGTGACGTCATCTACATCCCGAAGAAGCCGAACTTCGTCATGGTCGACGGGTCCGTATACAACGCAACCGCGGTTACGTTCAAGCCGGGGAAGAGCGCCGGTTGGTACCTGAATCAGGCTGGCGGCCCGACCAACATGGCCAACAAGAAAGCCATCTTTGTGATTCGGGCCGACGGTTCTGTGGTGGGTGGCTCAGGAGGAATGTTCAGCGGTGGCGTGCTCGACGCTGCTTTGCAACCGGGAGACATGGTGGTCGTCCCGGAGAAGGCGTTCAGTGGTAGCAGTCGCTGGAAGAACAGCTTGCAAGTCGCGCAACTGGTATCTGCCGTGGGCATCGCGGTGCAGGTGGCCAGAGGTTTCTGACATCTTGAGGGCCTGGATGCCGCTTCTGTCCAAGTCGTTCCTTGCAGGGTTGTTGTTCATGAGCGCATTGACCTCCGTGAGCCAAACGCAGACTAGCGCGGCGAACGCGGCGCAGCCCGGCGGAAACGATGTGGAAGGAAACGTGGTGCCTGCGTCGGTCCGCATCCTTCCGGAGGCGCCCAGTGCAGTCCAGCCAGACCCCGGCTTCTTGATCCCGGGAAGCGATCCTCAAAACAAGCTACTCCTGCCATTCGTGAAACACATGGTGTCCGATCAAAAGCAATTCTGGACCAGTCCAACAGAGTTGACCGGAGAAAGCGCCAGAACCTTTGTTCCGTTCGTGGCTTTCACTGGCCTGCTCATGGGCAGCGATCGCTGGATTTCCCGACAAGTCCCCGACCAACCCAACCAGCTCAACCGCAGTCTGAATGTTTCGAACTACGCCGTATACTCGCTGCTGGGCGCTGGAGGCGGAGCGTTTCTCCTGGGGCAACTCAGGAACAATGACCACCTGAGTGAAGCGGGGTTGCTCAGCGGAGAGGCAGCGCTGAATAGCACAGCGATTACCTATCTCCTCAAAGGTGTTACCCAGCGCCCCCGGCCGGATGCCGACAAGGGGAACGGAATTTTTTTTCACGGAGGCACTTCGTTCCCTTCGGAACACTCCGCGCTCGCCTGGTCTGTGGCCAGCGTTCTCGCGCACGAGTATCCCGGACCGCTCACCAAGTTCTTGGCCTACAGTTTAGCCTCGACCGTGACCCTCACGCGCGTTACCAGCAAGCAACACCTTGCTTCGGATGCTTTCATCGGGAGTGTCCTGGGATGGTACTTGGGACGCCAGATCTACCGTGCTCACCACGATCCCGAACTGGGTGGCGCTCCTTGGGGAAACTTCATTGAGCGCGCCCAGGAAGCTAGTCACAATCCGGAAAATATGGGCTCCCCGTACGTCCCGCTGGAGAGCTGGGTCTATCCCGTGTTCGATCGCCTGGCAGCCCTCGGCTACACCCAAACTGCCTTCGTCGGCCTTCGTCCCTGGACGCGAATGGAGTGTGCCCGCCTGGTGGAAGAAACCGCGGAACGTTTGCGATACGGCGGTGAACCCGGAGGTGAGGCCCAAAAACTCTACGCAGCGTTGGTGGCAGAATTCTCCGATGAGACGCAACGATTGGATGGCGCTGCGAACCTGGGAGCCAGTCTGGATTCGATTTACACACGCGTGACCGGTATTGCCGGGCCGCCCCTGCGCGACGGTTATCACTTTGGTCAGACCATCATCAATGATTACGGGCGTCCCTACGGCGAGGGATTCAATATGGCGACCGGCATGACTGCGCACGCCGTGGCTGGCCCCCTGGCTTTCTACGTGAGCGGCGAGTACCAGCAGGCTCCGGCCACGCCAGCCTACAGTTCGCAGACCCTGCAGGCGATTGCGACGGCGGATAACACTCCGATCCTGTCCAACGCGGCCGATGCGGTTCGCAAATTTCGATTGCTTGACACCTACGTTGCTTACAATTTCCGCAACACCCAGATTTCGTTCGGCAAGCAGAGCCTCTGGCTGGGACCAGGCGACGGCGGTCCGCTCCTGTTCAGCGACAATGCCGAGCCCATCTGGATGCTTCGCATCAACCGGGTCAGCCCAACGAAGCTGCCCGGCCCTTTCCGGCTGATGGGGCCGGTGCGGGGAGAGTTTTTCCTGGGACAGCTGTCGGGGCACCATTTCGTGTTCTCCCAACCCAAGCTTTATGGTCCAGACATTTCTCCGCAACCCTTCATTCACGGGCAGAAGATCAGTTTCAGGCCGACTTCGGACCTGGAGCTTGGTTTTGCTTTCAGCGTTGTGTTCGGCGGCCCCGGCGCTCCCTTTACCTTCCACAACTTCCTGCGTACGTTTACCTTTTCCACCGCGGCTCCCGGTAGCGCAGCCGATTCAGGCGACCGTCGCGGCTCTTTCGACGTCAGCTACCGTTTGCCTTTCCTGCGCAAGTGGGTGACGGTCTACAACGATTCGCTGGTCGACGACGAGGTGTCACCGATCGTAACCACGCATCGCGCCATGCATCCCGGTGTCTATCTTCCACGCATCCCCAAAATTCCCAAGCTGGATTTGCGGCTCGAGGGCATGTACACCGATGTTCCCGGCTTTCAACCGACAGGCTTCTTCTACGCCAACAGTCGTTACCGCTCCGGTTACACCAACAACGGGAACCTGCTCGCCAGTTGGATTGGTCGCGAAGGGCGCGGAGGTCAAGGCTGGGCCACCTACTGGCTCTCCCCGAAAAACAAGATTCAACTCGGGTACAGAAATGCCACCGTGGACAAGGAATTCCTTCGGGGTGGGCGCATCCAGGACATTAGCTTGCGCACTGAACTGATGCTGCATCCCGACCTTGGCATTTCAGGCTTCCTGCAATACGAGACTTGGCGGTTTCCCCTGCTGGCTTCGGGCCCACAAGCGAACTTCACCGGATGGGTGCAGCTCACGTTCCGGCCGAGGTGGAAGAAATAGCAATGAACCCTTTACCTCAAGTAAGGTCACCGGAGCTTGAAGCGCGGAAGGCGGAACTCCAGCCCATCCACGGTCCCCAGGCGGTCTCGCGGATCGCTCCTGCAAACGAGCAAAACGTGGCCAGGCTGCGCCAGATGTGGGACCAGCGACGGCTCTTGCTGCGTTGTGCCGCAGCCGGGCTGATGTTTTTCACCGTGGTCGCTTTCCTTATCCCCGCACGTTACGACTCCACGACCCGGCTTATGCCGCCGGATGCCAGCGGCAATGCAGGGACGACCCTGCTTGCCGCTCTGGCGGGTCGCAACGATGCCCTGGCGGGATTGAGTACGGACATGCTGGGCCTCAAGAGTTCGGGCGCACTCTTCGTCGGCGTGCTGCAAAGCCGCAGCGTCGAAGATGCCCTGGTTCGCCGCTTTGACCTGCGAAAAGTCTATTGGGACCGGCGCTGGGAAGACGCGCGAAAAGATCTGGAGAGCTACACCACGATTTCCGAAGACCGCAAGAACGGCATCATCTCGATTCGCGTCCGGGATCGCAGCCCGGAACGAGCTCAGGCCATGAGTAAGGCCTACGTGGAGGAACTGGATCGAGCGGTCGCGACTGTTGCTACTTCATCCGCGCGGAGAGAACGCGAGTTCCTGGAAACCCGGCTCAAGGCGGTCAAACAAGACCTCGATCAGGCTGCCAACGACTTCAGCCAGTTCGCCAGCAAGAACACCGCCATCGATATTCCAGCACAGGGTAAAGCAATGGTAGAAGCGGCCGCCAGGCTGCAGGGCGAGCTGATTGCGGCTGAATCCGAGCAGCGGGGTTTGGAGCAGGTTTACACCGCCAACAACGTCCGCGTGCGATCAGTGCAGGCACGTATCGGGGAACTTCGCCGTCAACTCGACAAGATGGGTGGCAAAGACGTTGGACCAGGCGAGACCACCGACTCGTCCGACGATAGCCTTTATCCTTCCATCCGTAAACTGCCGCTCCTGGGCGTGACTTATGCCGACTTGTACCGGCGCACCAAAATCGAGGAAGCGGTGTACGAGACTCTGACCAAGCAGTATGAACTGGCCAAGGTGCAGGAGGCGAAAGAAATCCCCACGGTGAAAGTGCTGGATCCGCCCAGCTACCCGGAAAGAAAAGCCAGCCCTGCACGATTGGTGATCATGTTCCTGGGAATGCTGTTTTCGGTTGCGGCGGGTGGTGGATGGATCCTGGGGCGCGCAGTGTGGACGGAGACGGACCCGCAGGATCCGCGCAAGATCTTCGCCCAGGACGTAGTCGCGGGCCTGAAGCGTGACAGCCGCGGCCTGCAGCGTCGCATTGCGCAGATACGTAAGCGGGGCGGCACTCGAGCCGGCCTCGGACAGGAATCTGCTTAAGCCTGACGGAACTATCCCACCTTTCTTCTCCAAAGAAGCCCGAATGCGACGAACCGCCATCAACCTGATCAGCGTAATCGGAGGAGAGGTGCTGCTGCGGGGAGCCAACTTCGCTGCGGTGGTGGTAGTGGCCCGGCTGTACGGGGCGACAGTGCTGGGAATCTATGCCACGGTACTGGCGTTCGCGACGGTGGCCGTGATGGTTGCAGATAACGGCCTGCAGGTATCGAGCATCACCGAGGTTGCCCGGCGACCCGGCGAACTGGGCGCAACGCTGGGGCAACTCTACTCGCTAAAGACTCTGCTGTTCCTGGCGATGGCGATGATTTTGGGCACTCTCGGGCTGTTCATGGATTTTACGGCCGCCACCTGGCTCATTGGTGCGTTCATAACGCTGCGTACCATGCTCTACTCTTACTGCCAGCTCCATGCGGGTGCCTTGAAGGCACTGGACCGCATGCCGGCAATTGGAACCATTCAATTCATCCACTGTTGCCTTCTTCTGAGCGGTGTCGGGCTGACGCTGCTCTACTCCTGGACCATTTACGCGCTCCTGGCTTGGTTGTTGGCCTGTCAATCCTTCGAATTTGTACTGTCGGGTTGGTTCTTGCTGCGCTTCAACGCCCGGCCTAAATGGGCACCGCTGTCTGCGTGTTGGCGGATGCTCCACCGCTCTACTCCCATCGGCATCACCTACAGCACAGCGGCGCTGATCTTGCGTGCGGATGTCATCATCCTCTCCACACTAGCTTCGTCCAAGGAAGTTGGCTACTTCGCCGCGGCTAACATTCCCCTGGTGATGATTTACGTGGTGTCATGGTTGCTGGGGGGAGTGGCTCTCCCGAAAATGGTGAGCTATTCTTCGGATTTGAGCGTGCTGCAAGCCTATGTAAAGCGCTGGCTTCTATTCCTGATGGTGACGACGGTTCCCTGCAGCCTGGTTCTGGCGTGGGCAAGTCCCTCGGTGGTTCGGCTGCTTTACGGTACTGAGTTTGCTTCCACCGGCAGGTTGGCGACAATGATGGTTCTTGCTGTGCCGTTCATCCTGTCAAATTCGATCTGTCTAGGCAGGGCCATCGCGCTCGGGACGAGGTCGGTATACGTTGGCACCTATGTGGGCACGGGAGTGCTCGCTCTTGTGCTGGACTACTGTCTTGGCCATCTCTATGGGGCAGCAGGCATCGCTGTCGCGATTGTGATCCGCGAGATCTTCATGTTCGCAGTTTTCACGGTGCTGGGAATTCAGCCCACTCGTTCTGCGGACCGTAGCCTCAGCCTTGGGAATGCCGTAGCCGGAGTCACTGACCCCGGCATGAGCAAATCGATTCCGTGAAAAAACTGCTCATTGTTCTGGTACTGCTCAGCCTGGTAGGCAATGTCTATCCCAGTCTGAATGTGTTGGCGATCCTCAGCATGTGTCTCACCTATTACATGTGGAAGCACCGGCGGGTACCCATTGAGGCGGACGTAGAACCTCGCCAGGCACTGCGGTTCCTCAAGTGGGCCTATGCCTACTGGGTCGCGAGCTACATCGTGACCGGAGCTCCCTTGAGCAATTTTCTTTCGTTTGAGTTCATGCGCCGCGACGCCGCCGTCCTGATCGCGTACCTGCCCTTGTTCCTGTTCGCTGATCTCGGTCTTGACTCTCGCTTTGTGCGCCGCGGCGTCATGCTGTTCCTGACGGTGATGGCTGTCATTGCCACGTTAGGCACACTGGAGTTCGAGGACAAGGTCGGCGTTCCCCTGGGACTCTCCAATCTGCCCGACCGGCTTCAGTTTGTACATTATGCCGCTCTCTCGGAGTACGGCTTCCATGGTTTGTTCGAGGCCCACAATTCCGCCGGTGCGGTCTACGGGCTGGCCGCTTGCCTCGCCCTTGCATTTCTGATTTGCCTGCCGGCGTCAAAAGTTGTTTCCTGGCAAACCTTCTGTTTCGCCGCCTGCTTCACCGGGCTTGTCCTGTCTAAGTCGCGGACCTCCTACGTGGCTTTCGTAGGAACTCTCGCACTGGTATTTCTGACGTCGCGAAAGAATCTACGAAGAGTCCTTAAGATCGGTGTGCTGGTAGTGGTTCCTCTGATCTACTTCTGGCTGTCGCAGCCGGAAGTCGCGAACCGCACTGAGGCGATCTCCAGTATGGACGATCCTAACGTGGTCGGCAGGCTGCAGCTCTACGCCGAGGCTGTGCAGGACATTAAGTTGAGCCCGCTGGTGGGTATTGGATTCGGCCGCTTCAACGATGACTCTAAGCAATTTTCCGGAATCCCCAATGTTATCTACCTGGCCACGAGTGGCGAGGTGGTGAACGACTCCACCCACGCCCACAATTCGTATCTCCACTTCTGGGCGGAAGGCGGGATCGTAGGTTTGGTCGTGATGATGGGAGTGTGGGTTTCGTTGTTGCAATGGGTCGGGAGAATGAAGTTGCGATTTGCTGAGGGAACCTTCGGCTATGCCTTCGCCCGCGGAATCCAAGCCTGTATTGTGCTGGAGTTCCTCATCAGCTTCACGGAGCACTCAATGGGCACCGCTGTGACGTCACTGACGGTGTTCAGTATGGTCGGACTGCTGCGCAACCTGGTTGCGGATCAGTATTGCACTGAGGTTCAGGCGGTTGACCCAACGTCCCAGCCAAGTCTGCCAATCTCGAACGCGCCGAGTCCGAGTTTTGGGCCCGCCTGATATGACGAGTTTTCCAACGATAGCCATCAAGCAGTGTTGTCCGGTGTGTGACGGCGAAGTGTGGAAGCCGGTACGCACCGAGCCGGAAGGACGATTGGTGCGATGCGGTACGTGCCAGTTTCTCTATGTGTATCCACGGCCGACTGCCGAACAACTGAAAGCCCTCTATGACAACGAGTACTTCTCGCTTGACGATCTTGCGTCTTGCCTTTCCTTTCGCACCCCGGTTTTTCAGCAGTGCCTGCGTCATCTGGACTTGATTGCCGGGGACGGCAGGCGCTTGCTCGACGTGGGCTGCGGGACGGGTGAGTTTGTGGCGCAAGCGTTGTTGCAGTGCTGGGATGCAGTCGGTATCGAGAGTTCGAGGATGGCGGCCGATTTTGCCAGTGAGCATAATCATCTTCCCGTCTACAACGCAGTTCTCGGATGCGCACCCTTCGAAGCCGGCTCTTTTGACGTGGTGACTCTGTTGGATGTGCTGGAACACTTGCTCAATCCCCGGCAGGAGATAAGCCAGGTCTATGAGTTGCTCAAACCCGGGGGCATCGTCGTGGTCCGCGTGCCCAATACTCTGTTTCATCTCCCCAAGGCCCGGGTGTGCTCGCTTCTCGGGATCAGTGTCTCCAATCTGGAGATGCGCTACCACCTGAATCACTTCACGCCGCATACTTTGTCGAGTCTGCTGCGCACGGTGGGATTTGACGTTCTCTCGATCGAGGTCGGAGCCTCCGAGACTACAGCTCACGCGGCATGGGCCAGCCCAAGAGCGAAGAGATGGTACGTGAAAACGGCGCACCTCATGCACTCGCTAACAGGTGTGAACTTCGGAAACATCATGGTTGCTTATGCCCGGAAGCCTGCCTAACCTGCGCGTTGCCATCGTCCACTACTGGTTCATGGGCTACGCCGGGGGCGAGCGCGTGGTCGCCGCGCTGGCGGAGATGTTTCCCCAGGCCGACTTGTTTGCCCTGATGGCTGATCCCAGGGCCCTGACCCCGGAGCTGAGTGCGCATCGCCTCACCACTTCTTTCCTGCAGAAAATTCCGGGCAACCGGCGATGGTATCGCCATCTACTGCCCCTGCAGCCCATCGCTCTGGAGCAACTGGACGTCTCGGGTTATGACCTGATTCTTAGCTCCGAATCAGGGCCGGCCAAAGGAGTGATCTCCCCCGCTCATGCTTGTCACATCTGCTACTGCCACTCCCCGATGCGCTACCTGTGGGACATGTATCACGAATATCGCCAGAACATGGGGCCGGTGATGCGAGCATTTTTTTCCGCGACGGCGCACTACATACGCATGTGGGACCTGGCATCGGCCGCCCGTGTGGACCATTTTGTCGCCAACTCTTTCAACGTGGCAGCGCGCATTCGCAAGCACTATCGGCGAGAGAGTTCCGTGATCCACCCGCCCGCAACCATAACGGACGCCTGCGTTGCCGATCGCACCGAGGACTACTACCTGGTGGTGAGCCGGCTGATTGATTACAAGCGCGTTGATCTGGCGATTGCAGCCTGCAAGCGACTGGGGCGCCGCCTTCGGATTGTCGGAGACGGCGATCAGTACAAGCAGCTGCGAAAGTTGGCTGGTCCTGGGATCGAGTTCCTGGGCTATCTGCGCGAACCGGACCTGCACACGTGTTACGCGCATTGTCGTGCACTGCTTTTCCCCGGAGAGGAAGACTTTGGCATCGTGCCGGTCGAGGCCCAGTCTTTCGGGCGGCCGGTAATTGCCTACGGCCGCGGAGGCGCGTTGGAGACTGTGATCGGCCAGTCTGCTGACGATTACTTCCTACCCGAAAAGTCTACCGGCGTTTTTTTCTCCGAGCAGACACCGGAGTCTGTAGCCGATGCGATTCACCTTTTTGAATCCGCTGAGGCCAAGTTTGATCCGAACTTCATTCACGCGAGCGCACAGCGCTTCGATCTATCGAGGTTTAAGTCAAACATGCATGACCTTATCGGCCAGTGCCTGGAGGAACATCGCGACGGCACCGAGCCATTCATGCGCGGTCAGACCGTTTCGACTCCAGTCCCACAAAACGTCGCGTAGCCTGGCACGGCTACAGGCTTTCGGGATCGACTCAACCAATTCACAGTGAAAGCTCACATGGACCAGCAATCGACACTCAGCCAAACAGCTTCATTCGGACGCGGAGATAGAATCCTCGTTACTGGCGGAGCTGGTTTCATCGGCTCCCACACCGTGGACTTGCTCCTCGAACGCGGCTACCGCGTACGAATCCTCGACAATCTGCAGCCGCGAGTGCACCCCAAGGGCAAGCCAGCCTGGGTGCCAGCCGATGCCGAGTTCGTCCGAGGCGATGTTGCCGACCCCGTGGACCTGGCCCATGCATTGGAAGGCATCGACGGCGTTTTCCACCTCGCCGCCTACCAGGACTACCTTCCAGACTTCAGCCGGTTCATCCACACAAATGCGGAAAGCAGCGCGTTGCTGTTCGAATTGATCGTGTCTGACCATCGCCGCTTCCCGGTAAGAAAGATCGTTTTCGCTTCATCGCAGTCGGTTTGCGGGGAGGGGCGCTACGCTTGCACCGGTGGGGAAGCGATCTCCAGCACCTCCTTTGCGGCGCAATCGACCCGCTCGGCTCCCGACCCTCGGCCTTCGGCGCCTGTGTCTGCTGCGCACGGCATCATTACCCCGGGTCCGCGTCCGCTGGAGCAGTTGCGGCGAGGGGATTGGGAACTCCACTGCCCCACCTGTGGCCTCAAGATGGAGCCGTTACTGATCGATGAAGCCACGGTGTATCCACATACTACTTACGCAATTTCCAAATATGCCATCGAGATGCTGGCGGACAGACTGGGCCGTCGGTATGGCATTCCCACGACCTGCATGCGTTACACCTATGTCCAGGGCCCACGGAACTCGTTCTGCAACGCATACTCCGGAATTGCTCGGCGCTTCGCCATGCGGATCAGACACGGCTTGCCGCCCGTCGTCTATGAAGATGGAGGCCAGCTTCGCGATTACGTCAATGTGCGAGACGTTGCCCGGGCCAATGTCTTGGCTTTGGAGCAAGCCGACGCTGACTTCCAGGTACTGAACGTGGGAGGTGGGCGCGCGGTAACGGTGCTGGAGTTCGCCCACATCATGCTGGATGCTTTTCACAGCCCGCTCGAACCTCGCGTAGCCGGAGAGTTTCGGCTCGGTGACACCCGCCACACGGTGTCGGATATCTCGCACATTCGCCGGCTCGGTTGGGAGCCCACCGTGCCGGTGGAAGAGAACGTACGTCAGTACATCGAATGGCTCGAAACCCAGTCGGTGAGTCAGGAATATCTGCTGGAAGCAGAACGAGTGATGCAGGAATCGGGCGTGATTCAGTTAGCAACCGCCAGCTGAGCCTCACACCCATTTCTTACATGCCGTCGGAGCAATAGTGGCAACCAGCTACAAACTGAGTCCCTCTGAGAAAACCGGCGGAATCATTTCCCCCAGCGATCTGGCCCCCTATCCGGAGCACATGGGGCCTGCCCTGGTGGTCAAGCATCTGATCGACTTGGTGGGATCTCTTGCAGGCCTGATCCTGACCGCACCTCTTTTTCCGTTGATCGCTCTGGCCATTCGATTGGACTCACCGGGGCCCATCTTCTTTCGCCCGAGAATCATCGGCTACAGGGGCGGCGAATTTCTGGCCTATAAGTTTCGCTCGATGCGTGCCGACGCCTTCGAAAAGCTTCTTCAGGATCGCCATCTGCTGAGCCAGTACAAGAAGAACTTGAAGATTGTCGATGATCCGCGAGTCACTCACGTCGGTCGTTTCCTGCGCCGCACGTCGCTGGATGAACTCCCACAACTCATCAATGTCTTGAAGGGAGAGATGAGCTTGGTAGGTCCCCGCATGCTCGCAGAACTCGAACTGGAAAAGTTCGGCGACAATCGCCCCAAGATCCTCAGTGTCCGGCCCGGCATGGCAGGTCTTTGGGTGGCATCGGGACGCCAGACTCTGTCGTTTGAACGGCGCCTTGAGCTCGAATTGCAGTACGTGGACGAGTGGTCCCTATGGCTCGATATCAAGTGTTTCTTTAAAACAATCCTGATCGCCATCCGCATGGTAGGCGCGCACTAGAACTGGTCTCATAGGATTTACCTGAATACATCTCGTACCAATCCATACCAAGCAGCCGAAAGGAGTCGTATGGCCAAGATTCTTGTTACCGGGGGCGCGGGCTTTGTGGGCTCTCATATTGTCGATGCTTTTCTTGCCGCCGGACACGAAGTAGTCGTGGTTGACGACCTGTTTACCGGGCGGCGCGAAAACGTCAATCCTGATTGCGAATTTCACGAGATGGATATCCGCGACCCCCGCCTGGAAGCCCTATTCCAGTATCACAAGTTTGAGTTGGTCAGCCACCAGGCAGCCCTTGGCAACGTTCGCGCCTCGATGGAAGATCCCATGAGGTACGCCGACGTCAATGTCCGCGGTGGGGTTAATGTTCTGGAGTGCTGCCGAAAGTATGACGTCCGAAAGATCGTCTACTCGTCAACCGGCGGATGCGTGTATGGCGAACCCCGGTATCTTCCCGCGGATGAAGCCCACCCCTTACAACCGCGCGATCCCTACGGCGCCAGCAAAGCCAGCTACGAACTGTATCTCCCCGTGTACCAGATGAACTATGAGCTTAGCTACACCATCCTTCGCTATCCCAACGTATACGGACCGCGCCAGGATCCCTTCGGGGAGGCCGGCGTGGTGTCCATCTTCATTGGTCAAATGCTCCGCAACCTTCAGCCCATCATTAACGGCGACGGGGAGCAACTGCGTGACTATGTTCATGTCTCTGATGTGGTGTGCGCGAATCTGATGGTCGTCAACAAGGGCGACAACGGTGTCTTCAACGTGGGCTGGGGCAAAGGCACCTCGGTAAACCAGGTTTTTCATTCGCTGAGAGCGATTCTCGGCAGCAGCGCTCGCGAAGTGCACGGTCCCCCAAAGCTCGGCGAAATCCGCCAGACGTATCTGAACTCGGCCAAGGCGGCCGAGGTTCTGGGCTGGAGGCCCACGGTTTCGTTGCAGGCAGGTCTGCAAAGCACTGCCGAATACTTCCGGTGCACTCTCGCGAAACAGATCGCACCACAAGTGGCTTGATCCGGGTTCAATCCAATCTCTGCAAAATCCGATTTTCTGTGCCATTGGTCGCGTCTCGCACGAAGTAGTCGGGCGACCGTCGGCCAAGTCCGAAGTGTTCACGTCAGGAGGAGGTAAGTATGTCGAGTCTGTCTGAAACGGTATTGCATCCCATCGAGACCCAACCTGGAATGGAGGGAAAAAACGCTGAGGGGGGTCTTTCCGGACTGGGGGTCAAGATTTACGCCGATGGCGCTGACAAGGCGGCCATGCTGGAGATGTATGGCAATCCCTTTGTCACCGGTTTTACCACCAACCCTACCTTGATGCGCAAGTCGGGAGTGACTGATTACCGGGCGTTTGCGCTCGAGATTCTGCGCTTGATTCCCGATCGCCCCATCTCGTTTGAAGTGTTTGCCGACGACTTTGCCGAAATGGAGCAGCAGGCTCTGGAGATCGCTTCGTGGGGCAAGAACGTGATCGTCAAGATTCCGGTGACCAACACTCGAGGGCATTCCTCGGACCAGCTGCTGCAGCGTCTGGCGGCCGCCGGTGTGCAGCTGAACGTCACCGCCCTGCTGACGTTGAGCCAGGTCCGGCGGGCTTGCGAGTGCTTGGGAAATGGTCCGCCTTCCAAAGTATCGGTGTTTGCTGGACGCATCGCCGATACCGGGCGCGACCCCGTGCCCGTGATGGCGGCTGCGGTTGAGCTGCTGCGCCCTTTTCCTAATCTGGAGCTGATCTGGGCCAGCCCGCGTGAGTTACTCAATATCTTCCAGGCAGATGCGATTGGCTGCCACATCATCACTGCAACCACCGACATCCTGAAGAAGCTCACTCTCGTGGGCAAGGATCTGCACGAGTACTCACTCGAGACCGTGAACATGTTTTACGACGATGCCCGCAAAGCCGGATACCGGCTCGCAACCACCGCAGGCCGCAGCAAAGAAGACGCCGCCTGAAGGGCAAGCCGCCTGATTTCCAGTCCTGTCACTCAAATCTCTGAAGTTGGTAAGAAAACATGATTATCACGCGAACCCCCTTTCGGTTGACTCTTGGAGGCGGGGGCACTGATCTGCCTTCGTTCTACCGGGAACATGGCGGATTCATCTTCGCCGTTGGCATCGACAAGTACATGTACCTGAACGTAAAACCACCGATTCTGGAAGATATCATTCGGGTGCAGTACAGCAAGCTGGAGATTGTCAACCACGTGGAAGAACTGCAGCACACGCTCGCTCGCGAAGCGCTGCGCTTCTTCCACATCGACAATGGGATCGAAATCGTCTCGATCGCCGACGTTCCGGCGGGTACGGGGCTGGGATCCTCGAGCTGCTATCTGGTGGGTCTGCTAAACGCCATCCACAGCCTGACGCAAGCCCAGGTGAGCCCCCACGAACTGGCGGAAGAGGCCTGCCACATCGAACTGGAGCGCCTGGGGAAACCCATTGGCAAACAAGATCAGTATATGGCGGCCTTCGGAGGCCTCACCACGCTCAAGATCACTAAGAGTGGCGAGGTGTCGGTCCAGCGCACGGCTCTGGATCGGGAACTGCTCCAGACGATGGAAGACAACATTGTCCTCTTCTACACAGGTGCTGCCAGGGATGCCACCGCCATTCTGCAGAAGCAGGATGGCGCCACCCGCAATCGCGATCAGGCAGTTGTGACCAGCTTGTGCGAAATCCGGGACATCGGAGTTGAGATCCGCGATGCGGTGGTCCGCGGCAATCTGCGCCGGTTCGGCGAGTTGCTCGATGTGCACTGGCAGACAAAGAAAAGGCTCTCTGACGGCGTCAGTAACCGCCAGATCGATGAGTGGTATGACCTGGCCAAGCGCAATGGCGCCATCGGCGGCAAGATCTCCGGAGCTGGCGGAGGTGGCTTTCTGATGCTGTACTGCGAGCACAACAAGTCCGGTTTGCGGGAGGCCATGCGGCGTGCCGGTCTGCGCGAGCTTAACTTCCGCTTCGAGTTCGAAGGCAGTAAAGTGGTGTTCGATGTGGTCTCGCGCGATGGGCGGCTTGCCCACATGGATCGCCAGCAGCGCAATCACCTCCACCGCATGGAACCTGCTGCAGTGGCAGCAATCGCCTGATCTCCAAACCTTCGATTACGAGCTTTCCCTCTAACTTGGTTCGTAGCGGTATTCGCCTGTGAGAGCCGTTTTCCTCGATCGCGATGGCGTAATCAACCCTCTGATCTACCACAAGGATGTGGGGATCATCGATTCACCGTTTACTCTCGCACAATTCCGCGTGCTCGCGCGCGTTCCCCAGGCCATCCGGCGGTTCAACAACTTGGGGTTAGCGGTGGTCATCGTCTCCAATCAGCCCGGCATTGCCAAGGGTCACTTTGGCCGGGACCTGCTGGAGAAGTTCGACCGGAAGCTGCGCGCGACGCTTAAGCCATTCGGCGCTCGCATCGACGCTACGTACTACTGTCTCCATCATCCAGAAGCCGTAGTTAACGAACTCCGCCAGCGTTGCCAATGCCGAAAGCCTGGCATCGGCCTGCTGACGGCGGCGGCGTGCGACCTAGGCTTGTCGCTGTCAGAAAGTTACATGGTCGGTGACGGCATCACCGACGTTGAAGCCGGGACCCGCGCGGGCTGTCGTACCGTGTTCGTTGGACGCTGGAAATGTGAAATCTGCCAGTTCATCCATCCGCACGGGCTGCACCCGACTTTTCTGGCTAAGGACCTTTGGCAAGCCAGCCGGGTTATCCAGTCCGACCTGCATGCCAGTGCCGTGGCATAGTCACCGTCGGTTTCCAGGGTGACGTCCGCGCTAACACGAGCGTAGGTGGTCCCGCGCCATCCAGTCTCCTGCTCACCACCAGCACAGAAACGGCATCCTTATGAGAACCTCCGCCAAGATCCGCAAAGCGGTCATTCCTGTGGCCGGGCTTGGGACACGCTTCCTGCCCATTACCAAGACCGTGCCGAAAGAGATGCTGGCGATCGCCGGCAAGCCCCTGATTCAGTATGCCGTAGAGGAAGCAGCGGCGAGCGGCCTCGAAACCGTGATCCTGATCGTTGGAAGGGGGAAGCGGCTGCTCACCGAATATTTTCGGGAGAGTCCGGCCCTGGAGGACCTCCTGATCCAGCGTGGCCGTGAAGCGGAGGCAGAGGCGCTGCGGAAATTGCCCCAACTCGCCGAGATCCGCACCGTCTGGCAGGATTTTCCGCACGGACTGGCTCACGCGATCGGCTGTGCCCGTTCGCAAGTCGGAGATGAACCGTTCGCGGTGATCCTACCGGACGCCTTGATCGATTCCACGGTTCCCTGCACTCGTCAGTTGATCGAATGTTATGAGCGACACCATCCCGGATGTGTGGTCGCCACACGCCTGGTAGATCCGTGCGACGTGGAACGCTTTGGAATTCTGGACGTAGTACCTGTTCTCGACCCTTGTCTTAGCGGACGAGTGTTCCGGGCAATCTCACTGATAGAACGGCCCAGGCCCGAGTATGCGAAATCGCGATACGGCGTGTTTGGCCGTTACATTCTAGAGCCCGAAATCTTCGACTGTATCGATCGCATCCGTCCCGGTTTTGGCGGCGAACTGCAGCTCTCCGATGCTCTCATGCGCTATTCCAACCAATCCCCCGTCCTCGGTTTTTGCTTCGAGGGTGCGCACTACGACGCAGGCGACAAATTTGGTTTTCTTCAGGCCAGCATCGAGTACGCCCTCAAGGACCCCGCTATTTCTGATCGGCTGCGCCGGCAACTAGCGGCCTGGGACGTGTCTTCCGTAGCTATTCGGGCGATGAATGCGTCGATTCAGTAAATCGTATTCGCAAGTATTGGGGAGGGCTGCCAGACCATGAACTACATCTCACAATATCTCCGTGAAGCCGGTGAAATCCTTCGCGGTCTCGATCAGAAAATGATCCACCGAACGCTGGATCTGCTTCTTCAAGTCCGCGACGGCGGCGGGCGCATCTTTTTCCTTGGTGTGGGTGGGGGTGCCGGCCACGCCTCGCACGCGGTCAACGACTTCCGCAAAATTGCTGGCATCGAGGCCTACGCACCCACCGACAACGTCTCAGAATTGACCGCCCGCATCAACGACGATGGCTGGGACACCTGCTACCGAAACTGGCTGCAGGGCAGCCGTCTAAGCGGGCGCGACATGGTGTTCGTGTTTTCCGTGGGCGGTGGCGATGCCGAGCGCAACGTCAGCCCCAACCTGGTGCGGGCGCTGCAACATGCCATGGAAGTTGGCGCCAAGATCTGCGCAGTTGTCGGACGAGATGGCGGATTTGCCGCCCGGGTCGCGGATGCCTGTGTCCTGGTCCCAGTGGTGAATCCGCAGACCATAACCCCGCACACGGAATCCTTCCAGGCTCTGGTCTGGCACTTACTGGTCTCACACCCGCGGCTTAAGGCAGCGGAGATGAAATGGGAATCCATCCCGGAACAACAACCTTGTGTGGTCGTGGGAAATCCAGGCAAGTAAACATGCAAGCGATCCTTCAGCCTGACGTGAGAATCAGCGCTCCGGGCCACCGATCCCGCTTCGGTATCAACCAGGGATTGAGAGTCGCCCTTCCGCCATTAGCCAGCGTGAGCTGGATCGAGTTCCACGCATCCGAATGGTGCCCGGAGAACGTGTTTCGCGATTTCGTTCTCACTCAGAAGCAGAGGGATGAGTACGGGAGCAGCTGGCGCAGGCGTATTCACGATCATGCGCATAGCTGGACATTCTTCGGCTACAGTCTCTCCACGGTACGTACACCCAACTCCCGAATCGCCGGAGCGTGCTTTCGATCACCTGGAGGATTACCGAGAGCAGGCCGGGTCGAAGGAAAAACAACGGCGACCTGCTACAGAATCCGCTACAGTAGAGAGTGCCGGGCCCGCTGAGGTAATGTAAACCCTTGATTTTGCACGCGCGAAAGTGGCGGAATTGGCAGACGCACCAGACTTAGGATCTGGCGGGGAAACCCATGGGGGTTCGAGTCCCCCCTTTCGCACCAACCCTCCTTTGAGATCCTTCGCTGCGCTCAGGATTTCGGCAGCGGGCTCCCGCTTCGCCCACGCCCGCTAAGCGCCTCAGGATCTGCGGGGAAACTCATGAGGGTTCGAGCCCCTCATTTCGCACCACACCTCCTGACTGCATCGCCGGGTCCTTCCCTCCAGCCTTAGAAACCCGCTACACTGAACACCCTATGTCCATTCCAACTCAGCCTAATATAAAGCTGGTGAACGGCCCCGACTATCGCGAAGGCTATGCCAACAGCGTGCAGGTGCGGGTGAGTGTGTGGGATTTCTTCCTGGTCTTCGGGACCCTGCAGCAGCAGAGCGAGACTCAGGTGGAGATCAAGAATTTTCAGGGAGTTTATCTGAGCCCGCAACAAGCCAAGGCACTGATGACCGTCCTGCAGCAGAACCTGGCCAGCTATGAGAGCACGTTCGGCGAGATCAAGCTCGATCCACGCCTGATGGCCCCCGGGCCGGTGCACTAGACGCGTGCCAAAAAGCGCCGAGATCGAATCGCGCACGCTGCATCCCTCGCTGATTTTCGCCCTGGCTTTCCTTGCCGTTTTCGCGCTCCATATTCCCCTTCTGCGCTTACCTTACTTCTGGGACGAGGCTGGGTATTACGTGCCGGCAGCGCGCGATCTGCTGCTCAGCGGAAGTGTGATTCCGCACTCGACTCCTTCCAATGCCCATCCTCCGCTGGTGATGGCCTACCTCGCCTTCTGTTGGAGGATGGCCGGCTACACACCGTTGGTGACGCGGACCGCCATGCTCTTGATTTCCGCCTTTTCCCTGGCGGGCGTTTTCCGGCTGGCGCAGCGGGTGGCAAATGTGGAAGTCGCGGTGGCTTCGACCATCTGCACCGCGCTGTATCCGGTTTTCTTCGCGCAAAGCTCCCTTGCCCACTTGGACCTGGCGGCGGCCGGCCTGACGTTCTGGGCGCTTGGCAGCTATGTGGAGCAGCGCCGTGGACAAACTGTGCTGTGGTTTTCGCTGGCGGTTCTGGCGAAAGAAACGGCCGTGCTGGCGCCGCTGGCACTCTTCGCCTGGGAGCTCGTGTGCCCCATGCTGCACCGCGAGCGGCGCAACCCGTCGCTTTGCCTGTTTCCGCGGCGGAGTTGGAAGTCCACCTTGCTTCTGGTCCCACTCCTTCCCTTAGGATTTTGGTACGGGTATCACTACCTCCGCACTGGGGTTGTGTTCGGCAACCCGGAATTCTTTCGCTACAACGTGCTGGAGACTCTGTATCCCCTGCGGGTGTTGCTGGCACTGCTGCTGCGCTTGTGGCAGGCGCTCGGCTATCAGAACCTGTACCTGCTTATGCTGGCGACTGGGTTCGCCATGTGGCGGCCGCCAATACACGATGCCAGTGGACAGCGACGCAGGATCGCCCCCGGCGTGCAGTTCGCGTTCCTGACGGTAATCGTCAGCTACGTGATTTTCATGGCGCTGGTTGGTGGTGCAGTGCTGGCACGCTACATGCTCCCGGTCGTGCCTTTGGTGATCATCACGGGCGTGTCAACGCTGCGCCGCCGAGTGCAGGTGTGGCGCGGGGTCGTGGCGATCGTCGGGCTGGCATTCGTCGTGGGGCTGTTCGTCAATCCTCCCTATGGATTTTCTCCCGAGGACAATCTCGCTTACCGCGACTACATCCTGCTGCACCAGCATGCCGAGGAGTTTGTGGAGGCGCGCTATCCCATGGCGCGGGTGCTGACGGCGTGGCCCGCGAGCGACGAACTGACCCGACCTTATCTCGGCTATGTCACTCGGCCGATGCGCGTGGTGCGGATCGAAGACTTTACTGTGGAGCAACTCATGTCCACGGCTGACATCCGATCCCGGTTCGATGTGGCGTTGGTGTTCTCGACCAAGTACGAGCCTCCCCATCCCTTGTTTGACGATTGGCCGACCTGGATCGAGTGGAAAACCCGCTTTTTCGGCTGGCACCGCGACGTGCCCCCCTCCGCGGCCGCGCAGCTTTTGGGCGGACAACTCGTTTACACGGAAAGACGCCGGGGGCAGTGGGTGGGAGTGGTCGAACTGGAGCGGGTGGTGGAGGCGCGGAGGTCGATACCCCACTAGCACCGCGAGGGTCGGTGGGTGTGGACGGCGCCCCCACGGCGGCCGGCGGGACGCCTGCGCTACGCCTTCATCAAATGGCACGAGTGCGTTTTCACCACCAGCCACACTTCACGGCCGGGCTGCAGGTGCAGGGAGTCGCGGGCGGCCAGGGTAAGGTGAACCGCCATCTCCACGCCACAATCCACCTTCGCGGTTACGATCATGTCGTGCTGTGCCAGTGAAATCACTTTCCCGGAGATTACGTTGCGTGCGCTCAAGCCGCTGGGGTGGACTGTGGCCAGTAGGATGTCTCCGGCGCGAATCCCAATCCGGAGGGTTGCGCCCTCATCGGCGCGTACCAGCGGTGTCTCCAGTTCCACATTGCTGCCGGCGAGGCGGCAGGTCATGGTACCGCGATCCTCGTGAGTGGACACGACCGTAGCGTTGAAAATGTTTTCAAACCCTACCAGTTGAGCGACGGTCTCCTGGCGCGGCGCCGATATGACTTCATGCGGGGTGCCTTGGGCAACGATCCTTCCGTCCTCCAGGACAACGACTCGCTCGCCGAGGGCAAAGACTTCTTCGCGGCTGTGGGTTACATAAAGGATCGGGATGTGATGGGCCTGGTTCCAGGCACGCAGGTCATCGATGATGTTTGACTTGGTCGCCGCATCCAGCCCTGCCAGGGGCTCATCGAGCAAGAGAACGCAGGGATCGGTCACCAGGGCACGGGCCAGCGCCACTCGCTGGCGCTCTCCTCCAGAAATCTCATCCGGCTTGCGGCCGCGCAGGTGGGCGATGCGGAAGGACTGTAGAATGGCGTTCGTCCGCTGACGACGCTCGCTCGTCCCCAGAGCAGCAATTCCGTACTGGATGTTTTTTTCTGCGCTGAGATGCGGAAACAGCGCGAGATCCTGGAAAACGTAGCCGATCCGGCGCTGTTGAACGGCGAGATTGGTGTCATCACCGAAGAAGTGGCGGCCAGCGATCGCGATCCGGCCCGAGTCGGGAGTGGCGAGACCGGCGATGCAATCAAGCAGGGTGGTCTTCCCTGCTCCGGAAGGACCAAACACGATGGTGATGCCCGGTGGCACGGCGAATGACGCCTCGAGTTCGAATCCGCCACCATTGGCAAAGCGCTTGCGGATTTCCACCGTCAGAGCATCGGCGCCATCAGACACGGGAACCGATGTCCCCGTGTGGATCCCGCTCCCGTGCTCTATTTCCACGGCCATACCGCCCACACCCTCCGGTTCAGAGCGTACACCATGGAAAGCACGACAAAGGAAATCGCCAGCAGCACCAGCGCGGTCTGGTTAGCGGCGGCGTAGTTGAAGGCCTGCACCTGGTCGTAGATGTCAATGGAAACCGTGCGTGTCACCCCAGGAATGTTGCCGCCCACCATCAATACCACGCCGAACTCGCCCATGGTGTGAGCAAAGCTGAGAGCAATCCCCGTTACCAGGCCCGAGACCGACAGCGGCAGAATTACGCGAAAGAAGGTTTGCAACCTGGAAGCGCCCAAGGTGGACGAGGCCGCAATCAGCTTGCGGTCCACGGCTGCGAAGGAAGCAGCAAAGGGCTGCACGGCGAATGGCAGACTGTAAAGGATGGATCCGATCACCAGGCCTTCGAAGGTAAACGCCAGCGTGTGCCCGGTCAACGCTTGCCACCATCGCCCCAGGGGGCTGCGTGGGCCGAGTGCGACCAGCACGTAGAAGCCAAGCACGGTGGGAGGCAGGACGATGGGCAGGGCCACAACAGCCTCGACGAAGAACTTCCAGCGCCAGCGTGAGTAGGTAATCCAGTGGGCGATGGGCAATCCGATGAACACCAGCGCCGCAGCCACTAGCACCGCCAACCGGATGGTCAGCCAAAATGCCTGCCAATCCATCAGTGCTTTTCCTCCAAAAGAGAAAAACCATAGCGGCGCATGATCGCCGCCGCTTCCGCCGTCTTCAGATAGTCCAGAAAAGCACCCGCCTCTTTCTTATCCTGCGAGTGCGACAGCACGACCACACCCTGATCCAGCGCTGGATAGGCGCCGGCGGGAATTTCCCAGTATCGGCCTTTGTCTTTCATGGCCGGAGCCAGGGCGTGCGACAGAGCCACGATCCCCGCCTGGGCATTGCCCGACTCCACAAACTGCGCCGCCTGCGAAACATTCTCTCCCAGCACCAACCGGTCCACTACTTTTTCGTAGAGCTCGAAATGGCGCAATGCCGCTACCGCGGCGCGTCCGTAAGGCGCATGCTGCGGGTTGGCGATGGCAATCTTCTTGACTGAGGGATCGAGCAACACATTCATCCCCCGATGCTCCAAATCGAGAGAACAGGAGGCCGGCATCCAAAGCACCAACCGACCCACGGCGTAGCGGTATAGAGAGGGACCATCCGCGAGGCCGCCGTCGATCAATTTCTTTGGATAATCCATGTCGGCCGAGAAAAAGACGTCGAAAGGCGCACCGTTCTCAATTTGAGTAAACAGGTTGCCCGACGAGCCAAATGACAACTTCACGGCGTGGCCGGTCTGCTTTTGGTAGCTGGCCGCGATCTCGGTTAAGGCTACGTTAAGGTCGGCCGCGGCGGCCACGGTGATCTGCCCACGGGCTTGGGCGAGTAGTGCCATGGTCCAGACCAGGGGCCAAACTAGAAGCTTATTCCTCATGCCTTTATGCCTTTGGTGCAACTCCACGTAAACTTTTGTAAAGATTGGGCAAACCCCGCATCCGTGCAGCAGAATGTACCATCAATACTAGTAGGTGAAACGAGGTTTGTGAGTTCCGCCCCGAGGACCCAAGTGCATTGTGAGCGGGCTCACAGCCGGGCGTCGGTCGTGATGAGTAGTCTATCTGAGACTCACTTACGGTCAGGGCCTCAGCATAGCTGATTACTATAGAGGACGCTTACGTGAAACTGCTAAAGCGCCATTGGATGATCGCAGGGATCGTGGTTGTTGCCATCGGCGTATTCGCCGCTTTCCAGTTCAAGGGCAACGACAAGCCGCAATACTTCACGGTCAAGGCAGATCGCGGAGATATCCACGAGGTAGTGGAGGCTACGGGCACCATCAATGCCGTGACCACGGTGCAGGTGGGCTCGCAAGTGTCGGGCACCATCTCTCATCTTTACGCCGACTTTAACTCCCGCGTGAAAAAGGGACAGGTGGTCGCTCAGATCGATCCTCCGCTGTTCGAAGGCACGCTGCTGCAAGCCAAGGCCGACTTGGCCAATGCGCGGGCGAATTTGATCGCGGCCCAAGCCAACCTGGAGAAGGCCAAGGCCACGGCCATCCAGACTCGCGCGGATTATGTGCGGACCGC
>JAIQET010000057.1 GCA_020073645.1 Terriglobia bacterium
TCCAAGATCGAAAACGAGAAGGCCACGCCCACCCTCTCCTCGCTGGAGCGGCTGGCGCGGGCGCTGGAGGTGACCGTGCCTGAACTACTCTCCGGCGGCGAGCGCAGCCGCCAGGAGGAAGTCCGCGAGCTCTTGCAGGACCCGTTTATCGCCGAGCTCATGCCGTTCCTCTCGCAACTGAATGGCATGCAGATGTCGAGCATCCTGGCGCAGGTGCGGGATTTGACCGTGCGGCCGCGACGCACCGCGTAAAGTCGCAGGGCGCGCTGCCGATATTCCAGTTAGGGGCTGCGCGGTTCGAGGGCGCCCGCACCCACACAAAATTTTATCCGGGCAACCAGCCAACTGCAGCCGGGGTCTTCGGATCCCGGCTTTTTTCTGACTGAGAATCACCACAGAGACACAGAGGCACGGAGAAGCAACAACCACGAAAATTACCCCGCGAAGTCTTCGTCCGGGCGCCCCGGCACCGGCGGAGGCAACCGGTCCGTGACTTCAGCCAAGCTTGCCAACCGTTCTGCCAACTGTGGAGCCAGCGACCCCCGCTGGAATCGCCAGCGATAATTGCCATCCTTCACGCTGGGGACATTCAGGCGGGCTTCGCTGCCCAGCCCTAGCACATCCTGCAGCGGCGCCACCGACAGGCTGGCCACCGAACCCTGCGCCAGACGGATCAGCGCCCAATTGATCCCGTCCTCGCAAGCGCCCGCATAACTGCGCACCGCGCGGCGCTCTTCTTCGCTCACGCCCGAGTTCCACCAGCCTACGGTAGTGTCGTTGTCATGGGTGCCGGTGTACACCACCCGGTCGGGCGTAAGCCGATGCGGCAGATAGACGTGCGCGCCCGGATTGCTGAAGCCAAACTGCAGCACCGCCATCCCGGGAATGTGGTGGCGTTCCCGCAGGGCGTGCACCTCGGGCGTGATGTAGCCCAGATCCTCGGCAAAGAACGGCAGCCCCCCCAGGGCGTCGCGAACCTTGTTGAAGAGATCGTCTTTAGGCCCGTCCACCCAGCGCCCGTTCATGGCGGTAGGCTCGCGGGCGGGAATCTCCCAGAACTGATCGAAGCCGCGAAAGTGATCGAGGCGGATGTAATCGCAGGTTTGCGTGGCCCAGCGCAGGCGCTGGATCCACCACTCGTATCCCCGGGCACGCATGGCATCCCAGTTGTAGAGCGGATTGCCCCAACGCTGGCCAGTGGCGCTGAACGCGTCGGGAGGCACTCCGGAAACCACCTCGGGCTCCAGGTCGCCTTTCAAGCGGTAGAGATCGCGATACCTCCAGACATCGGCGCTGTCGTAGTCCACAAAAATGGCGATGTCGCCGACCACGCGAATGGATTTCTGCGCGCAGTAGCGGTGCAAAGCGCGCCACTGTTCCCAAAAAGCGAACTGGATGACACGGCGCAACGCCATCTCCCGCGCCAGTTCCCGGCGCACGGTTTCCAGCGCTACCGGCTCACGGCTCGCAAGGTCGCGCGGCCAATGCTTCCAGACCTGGCCGTTGTAGCGCTCGCGCAGGGCATCAAAAAGGACAAAATCCTCCAACCACCACGCGTTGTCGCTGCAGAAGCGATCAAGGCGGCTACGAGCTGCGGCAGGGGCATGTTCTAGGAAATTGCGTGCGGCCTGGGCCAGCAGCGGCAGCTTGTGCCGGCTCACCTCGTCGTAGTCGATCATGCCGAGGTTTTCCGACGGTCCCGCGAGGTGCGCGGGCTCGATCCAGCCACGCTCCGCCAAACGCTCCAGGCTGATGAGCAACGGATTGCCGGCAAATGCCGAAGTGGAGGAATAGGGAGAATTGCCGGCCGCGGGCGGACCCAGCGGAAGGATCTGCCACAAACCCTGGCGAGCGTTCGCCAGAAAGTCTACAAATTCATACGCCGCCGGCCCAAAATCCCCGATGCCGCCGCGCGACGGCAGCGAGATCGGATGCAGCAGGATTCCAGTCGCGCGGGGAAATGCCATGGTTCTTTCTTATGATGGCTGAGCGTTAACGGGAACTCCTCTCGGACTCTGCCCGTGAGGAACAACTTAAAGACACATCATGGGCCATGAAGCTAGACACCGTGCCTCGCAATACCGCTGCGTTACTCGCCCTCTTCGCCACCCTGGCCGCGGGTCAAGCCTTTCATCTCTTCCTGGTTGATCTTGATCTTCCCGGCCTTTTGCATCTGGTCGCGCAGGTTGGCCACAAACAGATTAAACAATTCCCCCTGCTTGTTCTGCAGCAGCGAATCGCGGATCTGGTCCTTCTTCGCGGCAAAATCCTGGTCCGACGGGTCCTGTTTTTCCAGGAGCGCCAGCACCGCGCCGGTGTTGCCATTGTCGATAGGCCCGCTGATTTCGCCCGGCTTCATGGAAAACGCCTCCGAAGCGGCGCCCCCCATCGAGCCGATGTCGGGCACCTGTCCGTCGGGCAGGACGAAGTCGCTGGTCTTCATAGTCGCACCCAGTTCTTTCGCCGCTTTCTTCAGGTCGTGCTCAGCCTTGGCGCGGTCGGAAAGCTCCTGCGTCTTCTGCGTGAGCAGGGCTGTAGTGCGTTCGTTCTTGAACTGCGTCTCCACCTGGCTGCGGATCTCTTCGAACGTAGGAGTAGCGGGAGGTTTGACCGCCAGCACCTGAAACACGGCGAACCCCTGCGGCAACTGCGCTTCATCCGGCGGGGCCTTCTCCCGCGCATTGAACACCGCATCCATGAACGCAGGCGAAGGACCAATGCCCGGTAGTGCGTCCCCACGGCTGATGAAGTCGGTGTTCACGACCGGCATTCCTTTGGCTGCAGCTGCCTTGTCAAGACCGTTGGTGCGAGCCTGGCCCAGCATACTGCTGGCCGCGGCGTCAGCAGCGCGTGACGCTTTCTCCCGCTTGATGGCGGGTTCGATCTGGTCCTTGACCTCGTCCAGCGTCTTCATGTGAGCAGGCTGCCGGTCATCAATGTGCAGGATGACGAATGCGTAGCCCGCGTTAATTACGTCGCTAGTCCCACCCTTGGGCAAAGAAAACGCAGCCGTGTCCACCTCGGGAACCGGAAATCCGCCTCGCCGAATCCAACCGATCGAACCGCCATCCTTGCCGCTGGGGTCCTCGGAGTATTTCTTGGCCAGGTCTTCGAACTTAGCCCCAGCTTTGAATTGCTTGAGCGCGTCGTCGGCCTTGCTGCGCGCCTCATCTACACCCTTCTGGTCCACTTTCCCGTCAGCGCCGGGTAGCGGAGTCTTGATCAGGACCTGCCGCACATTCACCTGCTCGGGCACACGATACTCGTCACGGTGCTGATCATAGTAGGCCTGCAAATCTTCGCGCGTGACCTGGATCTGCGACTGCAGCTTTGCCGTGTCTATCAGGACGTACTGGACTTTACGCTTTTCCGGAATGGAGTTGTTGTAGTTGGCCAGGTGGCTGTCGTAGTACGCCTTCAGTTCGGGGTCACTGGCATGGATTTCCTTGGCGATGTCTTCTTTGCGCAGCACGGCGTAGTCAAACTTGACCTTGGTATTGCGGCGCACGAACTCCTGGCGGATCTCGGCGTCGGTCACAAAGGCGCTGCCCGCGACCAGGTTGCGCAATTTGTCGAAAAGGATCTGCTCCTTCACCCCTTGCTCGAACTGCGGCACGGTCATGTCGGCCTGCTGGATCCTGCCTTCGTACGCGTCCTCACCAATGAAAGTGCCGCCGGGGAAGAAGGCGGCAGCGTAGCGGCCATGCTGCAACTCATCGCGCAGCTCTTCGTCGCTCACGTGCAACCCCAGGCGGTCGGCTTCCGACAGCACCGCCTTCTGGGTAATCAGTTCCTCAGCCGCGCGGCTGGCAAAGTAGGGGAGCAACTGTGCCGCCATGGCACTGCCCCTGGGAAACTGCTGACGCAGCATCTGCCGGGCTTCCCGCTGCACCTCGACGGTGGTCACTTCTTCGCCGGCCACGTTGGCCACTACGCCGCGCCCAGGCGCACCAAAACCAAAGCTGGAACCGACACCGCCGGGTACCAGAGTGATCACCATGGCCGCACAGATAATCAGCAGCAGCCCGCCGAGAATAATCTTCTTCAAAGGACCAGGGGTTTGCAGAAATCGAATCATTTTCTTGTCACTCCAGAATGTGCGGCAGAATTGATGATTATAAACCAGGCAGTAGCGCCGGCGTCCCGCCGGCCACCTCAAAGCTCGGAACCTGGAAACCGAGAAGCCGGAGAACTGTGAACCGGGAACTGGTCCTTCTGCAATATGACCGCGCAAGGCTAATCCCGCGAAGCACGCTTTCCCCAGTCATTGAAACGAATCATTAAAACGTGTTATGAACATGCGTGGCATTCCGTGGAAACCCACCCCTTAGCCGGCCCGGTGCGGCATAATGGATCGCCATCGCATTCCTACTCTTCGCCACAAGGTCTCCTCATGAAATTGCGCAGCGTCTTGTTTCTGTCGCTGGTCTTGTTCTCATGCCTGGTGATTGCGCAGCACACCCCTGCTCACCAGTCGCGGCCGCAAGCAACGCTTTCATTGGCCGACGGCTGGCAGTTACAGTCCTCCTCCAAGGTGGTGGACGGTGGCGACGTCCTCTCCACGCCCAAGTTTGAAGCTAAGGGTTGGTACACCGTGACTGTCCCAACTACGGTAGTGGCGGCCTTGGTCAAGCATAAGGTCTATCCCGACCCGGGCTACGGCATGAACCTGCGCTCCTTCCCCGGGGTCACCTACCCCGTCGGCGTGAATTTCTCCAATCTCGCGATGCAGCCCGACAGCCCGTTCGCGCGGCCATGGTGGTATCGCAAGCAGTTTGTGATTCCCGCTTCCGACAAAGGAAAAACCCTCTGGCTGCACTTTGCCGGCATCAATTACCGCGCCAACATCTGGCTGAACGGAAAACAGATCGCCAGGCAGGACGATGTAGCCGGAGCCTGGCGCACTTACGAGTTCAACATCACCGGTGTGGCGCGCCCCGGAGAGCCGAATGCGCTGGCGGTCGAAGTCTTTGCGCCGACTGAAACCGACCTGGCCATCACCTTCGTCGACTGGAACCCCGCGCCTCCCGACAAGAACATGGGGCTGTGGCGCGGCGTCACTCTGAGTACGAGCGGACCCGTGACCCTGCGCTATCCCACGGTGCTTTCGAAGGTAGATTCTCCCGCCAATGACAGCGCACACCTGACCGTCACTGCCCTGATCAAGAATGCGACGAACCAGCCGGTGAAGGGCACGCTGAAGGGCCGGATCGAAGCAGTCGAGTTCTCGCAGGACGTGGAAGTCGGACCGGGCGAAGCAAAGGATGTCGCCTTCGAGCCGGAGCAGTTTTCCCAGTTGAACATTTCCCATCCCCGCCTGTGGTGGCCAGCCCAGATGGGGACGCCCAACCTCTACCAGTTGAGTATGGATTTTGTCGTCGACGGCAAGGTGTCGGACCATACCGACACGCATTTCGGTATTCGCGAGATCGATTCCACGCTGAATGCCAACAACGGCCGCGTCTTCACCATCAACGGAAAAAAGATCCTGATCCGCGGCGGCGGCTGGTCCCCCGACATGATGCTGCGCGAGAACCAGCAGCGCATCGAGGACGAATTCCGCTACGTCAAGGACATGGGCCTGAACACTATCCGGCTGGAAGGCAAGCTGGAAACGCCGGAGTTCTTCGACCTGGCCGACCGTGAAGGAATCCTGATCATGGCCGGCTGGTGCTGCTGCGATCACTGGGAGCACTGGGGCAACTGGGCGCCCGCAGATTTCACCATCGCACAGGAATCGTTGCGCGACCAGATTTACCGGCTGCGCAATCATCCCAGCCTGGTGATGTGGCTCAACGGCAGTGACAACCCGCCGCCGCCCGACGTGGAGCAGATGTACCTCAGCGTGGAAAAACAATGCCGCTGGCCGAACCCCGTGGTCTCCTCCGCCAAGGACATCGTGACTTCGGTGACCGGCGAACCCGGCGTCAAGATGCCCGGCCCCTACGAGTATGTTGCGCCCAGCTACTGGCTACAGGACTCCGAACACGGCGGCGCCAAGGGCTTCAACACCGAAACCAGCCCGGGCCCGGCGGTGCCGCCGATCGAAAGCCTTCGCGAGATGCTCCCCAAAGAACATCTCTGGCCGATCGACGACTGGTGGAACTACCACGGCGGCGGCGGCGCCTTCAAGAATATGCACGTGTTCACCGATGCCTTGAACGCGCGCTACGGCAATGCCGCCAGCGCCGAGGACTTCGCCTTCAAATCGCAACTCATGGGATACGAAGGCATCCGCGCCATGTTCGAGGCCTACAGTCGCAACAAGTACAACTCCACCGGCATCATCCAGTGGATGCTGAACAACGCCTGGCCCTCGATGATCTGGCACCTGTACGACTATTACCTGCGTCCCGGCGGGGGCTACTTCGGCGCCAAGAAAGCCATGGAGCCGATGCACCCGGTGTACGGTTACGACGACCGCTCCATCTGGGTAGTGAGCAGCCAATATCAGGATGCCAAGGGGCTGAAGCTGACCACCAAGGTCTTCAACCTCGACATGACAGAGAAATATTCCCAACTGACCACGTTGGATGCGGCTGCTGACAGCACGAATAAGATTTTGACGCTGTCGGAAATCGACGGACTGAGTCCAACCTACTTCGTAGTGCTGCGGCTGGAAGACTCTGGCGGCCAGGTCGTGGGTTCCAACTTCTACTGGCTCTCGACCAAACCCGAAACTCTGGACTGGGAAAAGACTAACTGGTACGTGACGCCGACGGCTTCCTATGCCGACTACACCGCGCTCTCCCAACTGGCCAAGGTAAAGCTGAGACTCACCGAGCACACGGAACACAAGGGTGCGGATGCTATCACCCACGTTGTGGTGGAGAATCCCAGCAAGACCCTGGCATTTTTCGTTCGCCTGAAGATAAACAAGGGCGCGGGTGGTGAGGAGATCCTGCCGGTGCTGTGGCAAGACAATTACATCTCGTTGCTACCGGGAGAGAAACGGGAGATCAGCGCAACTTACCACGCTGCCGATCTGGGCACGTCGAAGCCAGCGGTGGAAGTAAGCGGCTGGAACGTGGCTGCTCAGTAGCCATACAGTCCGACCCGACACCTTCCTCGGAGCGGCCGCGTGATTAGTGGCCGCGTGCCGCGCAAGTAATAGAATTAAGCCATGCCCGGACGCGCAGAACAGCTCTTTCAACAGCTCCAGAAATCTCCTGCGATTCATGCCTTGATTGGTCAGAGCGAAGATGCTCATTTCGATTGCAAGGAGTGGCCAAGCAAAGACGAAGACGCACAGAAGGTATTTGCTAAAGCGGCTTGCGGGCTGGCCAATGCCGACGGGGGAGTTTTGGTGATTGGCATGAAAGCTAGGGCCGTGGCGAAGGAGCTACCGGACCTCGTTGACTCGGCCGTTCCCGTACGTGACACAAACGCCGTGAAGTCGAGGGTACTCGATCTGGTTGGGCAACTTGTAGAACCGGGTATTGAAGGCATTCAGGCCGTTGAGGTTAACGAAGCGGCCACCTCAAAGTCCGGCTTCGTAATTGTTTACATTCCTGCGTCAGAGGGACTGCCTAGGCGATCTCGAAAAGATTGGAAGTTTTACCTGCGAATTGGTTCGGGCACTTTTCCAATGGAGTATTTCCAAATTGCTGATATGTTCGGGCAGCGGCCACGGCCGAACCTGGAGCTGCTTCTAGAACCGTTGGACAAAGTTGGTACAGCTCCCTATGACCAGGCAGCCCATCAGTTTGTTTGGCTCGGACTTTCCAACGTTGGCCGTGGAATAGCCAAGTTTCCCAGCGTTCGGTTTAAGCGAGCAGGCCACGGTTTTGCGGTTCACCTATTTGGTGTCGATGGAAACGGTGGGCATGGGCTTCCCGTGCGCCCGTCGGAGAGCGAATGGGTGGTTTTCCGGGGTGGAGTCGACGACGTAATCTACCCAGGAACCACGCTGAAGATCACAAAGCTCCAGAGGCGCTATTCTCGGATTGACGAACTGACGGATAGATTCGTTTTCGACGCTGTCAATTTCTCAGCGGAGATTTCCTGTGAGGGAATCCCTAGCAGAATTGTTGAAGGGGGTATTCCCGAACACCGATACGACCGATAGATTCCAAAGCCACACCTTGCGCCCACCGCAAATTACCCAATTACTCGATTACACAATCTCGTTACCCTTCCTCCGGCGGCAGCTCAAAGTCAATCAGGTTGCCGCGGAAGCCGCGCGTCTTCCACGCGCCAAAGCCAATCCCGACCGCCATCCAGATGGCTCCAAAGATACGCGCCTTGGTACTGAGGTTCCACCATAGAAGAAAGCAGATCACGAATCCCAGGAGCGGCGGCAGGAGGTTGGAAAGTTTTTTCTTGTCGGCCCGCAGGTAGTAGCGCGTAAATGCGGCGGCGTTGACCCCCATGAACGCGATCAGCGCACCGAAGTTCAGCAGATTGGCCCCCAGTTCGTAGCCTGTGGCCTCGCCCGCGACCGCAGGCAGGATGAAAGCGCCGGCCAATGCCAACACGCCGACGAAAAGCACATTGTTGCGGGGAACATGACGCTTCGGATCCACGGCCCCAAAAAACGATTTTGGCAGCGCGCTGCTGCGTCCCATGCCGTATAGCAGACGCGCCGCACCCAGTTGCGCGCCCATGCCGGAGCCAAAATTCGCCACCACCAGCGTGAATCCGACCACGGCAAACAGCGGCTGCCAGGCTCGTCCGGCCACGAACGTGAACGCCGTGTCCAGGTTCGGATAGGGCTCGGACGCCGGCCATATCAACTGCGCCGCATATACTTCCAGCGCCGAAAGAATGCCGATCACCAGGCAGGTGAGCACCGTGGCCAGCAGGATGTTGCGGCGCGGATTCTCCGCCTCCTCCGACAGGGTCGAGATGCCGTCGAACCCGATGTAGGTGAGCACCGCAATCGAAGTCCCTCCGAGCACCGTCTGCGAGTTCCAGGTCTGCGGATCGTAGAAGGGCCGCGTGAAGAAGGCCCCATCATGCGGATGACCGAAAAGGTACCGCGCTGCCGCCACAAAGAAGATGGCGATCACCACGCCCATCGCCGCAGCCAGTCCCGAATTCACCCGCGCGGACGTCTTCACTCCCTGGACGTTTAACACGGTAAACACCAAGGCAAAGAACACCGCCCACGCCCCATACGAAACCCCGGGAGCGAATACATGCGCTTGCTGGCTGATCCAGATGATGCAGATCATGGGATTGAGCATGTAATCCATCACCATGCTCCAGCCGGTGACGTATCCCAGCGCTGGATTGATCTCCTGGCCGACATAGGTGAATGCCGATCCCGCGCTGGGATAAGCCCGGGCCATCCGTCCGTAGCTGATCGCCGTGAACAGCATCGCGACCATGGCAATGAGAATGGTCGTGACAACATGTCCATGACCACGGTTGCTTAGCACCCCGAACACCGACATGGGCGCTACCGGCTGAATGACAATCACGCCGTAGAGAATCAGGTCCCAAAGGGTCAGAGTTCGCTTGAGACGGGGAGAGACAGAGGTGGAGCCAGTCGTGGAGGAGGTCATTAGCCGGGTATTGGATTATGCGGGCATGGGGAATGTCAACATTAAAACGATTTCGCAGTGATTCCCGGGTAGTCCAGTAAGAAACGCAGAACCTTGAACCGCAAAGGTTTCGCAAAGCACGCGAAGACAACGCGCGTGAGCTCTTCTTTGCGCCCTTCGCGGCCGTTCTTCGCGCCCTTTGCGGTCAGTTGCTTTTTTTTACGCGGCGGCCACTAACTCACTTAGTCGAGCGATAATCGAACGTGTATCCCCGCGCCTCATTTCCCGACATCTGCCGTGTGTCGTAGTTCAGCAGGTCATTCAGACGAGTTTCATCCAGGGGATAGCTCTTCCCTTTCGCATACGGATACGTCCCCATCTCCCGGAAGGGCAGCGGGTCAACTGCGATCGGGTTGTAAGCATAGAAATCCATATCTTTCTCGTACCCATTGGCGACAAAGAAATAATCCCGCGTCCACCCACGCGGCACCGGCGGCAGCTTGGCCGCATCGAACTCCAGCGCAACCTCGTCCCCTGATCCAAACACCGCCAGCCGGTCATCGAAAGCCGCTACCAGCGGCAGCACATCGCCATAGCGCGTGTAACTCCCCGCCGGACGCGTGTACGGCCCGGTGGCGCTGGCTTTCTCGTACACGTACGCGACATTCCCCGGAGGCTGGTTCTCGATCTTCAGCGGAAAACCATGAAAGCGAAGATCCGCGTGCGCCAGGAGGACAGGAGTCAGGCGCACGCTCTGATCCTGGCTCGTCCGGTCGATCAGGATGCTGTCCCAGTAGATCTGAAGATTGGTTGTGATCCGGATGCGCTGCGTGCCTTGCGGCAGTTTGCCGGTGAGATCGGCAGTCATGGTACGCGCTCCGCCTGCGGGGAAACCCAGATCGTCGACCACCCGCGTCCATTTCCCGTTCGCGCCCAGCGCTTCGACGTAGGGCGCGACCGGCTGCAGCCCGGCCTGATCGGCCGCGTACATGCTGGTAGCGGAGAAGTATTCGATTTCCCCGTGCATCAGCAGCCAGAGCGGACCACCGCGATAGGCCGCGCCCAGGTCCAGCTCCAGGCTGTGCATCCTGGTAAAGCCCGCGAACGAGAGCACCTCGAAGTCGCCGAAGTAGCGTTGCGCCAAAAGATCTGGCAGAACGTCGTGCCCATGCTCGTCCCAGGCCCCGGCCGGCGGGCGGGCATCTTTCATGTTGCTGGCCACCACCTTGAACGCCGGATACGGCGGGTTGCTGGCAAAATATTCGTTGGGATAAACGTCGAAGCTGGCGGGATGATCGACAGCCAACAGCCGCACCTGGTCAAGGTATACGGCCTCTTCCAGCGGTTCCATGAACCGGAAACTCAGCTTGCCGTCTTTCTCGCGGATTGCCTGACGATCAATCTTGACGTACTCGGTCGGCCGCGGAATGTTGCGCTGCCCGGGCCCGACCCAGTGGCCGAGCACGCCCGCGCCCAGCATGTCGGCGACCAGCGCGTAGCGGTGCCCATCCCACACAAACAGGGTTGGACAGGAACTGCCGCGGCGGTCAATCTCGGTGAACTTCTGCGTCTTGTCAGCCGCGACCTCAATCTCATCCTGCAGCACACCGGTGGGCCAGAGCATGCGTACCACATCGGCTTCCCTGGCCTGCCCAAGCCCGACGATCAGATCCGTTGAGTTCTGCCCCAGATATCCAGACGATCCCGCAATCTCAAACTTCTGCCGATTCCCCCCGGCAAACACTTCCACCTTCGTGCCGATGGCGCTCTTGTTATCGTTCAGGCCTTTGAGCGAGAGCTTCAGCCAGTGATTTTGATTACCGCCCTCGTTGCGCAGGAGCACCGCAGGCCCGTGGTTCTGGGTGATCAGCAAATCGGTCGCGCCATCGCCATCGTAGTCGGCGGTCACGAGCGCGCGAGGATCTTTTAATTGGATCTTGTCGAGACCAACGTCAGCGGTAACATCTTTGAATCCATCCGGGCCGAGATTTCGGAAGAGACGAATCTCGCCCTTGCCGTCTTTCGTTTCGCCCACCGCGGCGAGGTCCACCCAGCCGTCGTTGTCGTAGTCGAAGGCAGCCACGCCAAAGCCCCGGACCCAGTTAGCGGCGGGGAGTATCACCGGCTCGAACTTTTTGCCGCTGTTGTTTCGCCATAGAGTCAACCCGGGAGTGGTGGATTGGGTGAATGCGAGGTCCATCCAGCCATCGTGGTCAAAATCTACAACGGAAATGCCTAGGCTTAGATCAGGAAGCGTCAGCTCCGAGAGCGACTTTACCCGAAACTTCCCTTCACGCGGATTCTCAAAAATCGCTGGCCCCTTGAGGTCCGTAACGACCAGATCGACGGCACGGTCGTTGTTGTAGTCAGTCCCAATCGCGCTGATGCTGGGATCGGCGTAGACCTCGAGATCCTGCGTGATGTTTGTGAATGTGCCGTTTCCGTTGTTACGCCACATGAAGTTACCGGGGAAAACCAAGCCACTGGGCAACTTGATGTCCTGTCCTGCGACCGGCGCGGGCGCATGTCTGAGGGTACTGGTAACGTAAAGATCCAGATCGCCATCGTGATCGTAATCGACAAAAGCAACCCCGACATTCGGGCCATCATTCTTGATTCCCGCCGCTTCGGTCACATCCCTGAACCTGCCATTTTTCTCATTGTGGAGCAGTAGGACCCGGTCACGCAAAGCCAGCACCAGATCCGCAGCACCATCGTTGTCATAGTCTCCGGCTGTGCAAGCGATGCCATTGAGACTCGGGTCCAAGCCGGCTTCTCGTGTGACATCCTCGAATTTTCCGCTTCGTGCGTTGTGATATAGCGCGACCCCTCCCCCGGGGCCGTTGCCGGCCACAAGAAGGTCCACGTGTCCGTCGCCGTCGTAGTCCAGAAAGCAAGCCCCCGGACCCAGAAAAGAGTTGAGATCCTTGGCCTCGGCAATCACGGGTTTACTGACCAGCCCGGCCTCCTTGGTCACATCTACAAACCTCACCTTGATCTCCGGCGGCACTCTCTCCGGCGCCCCCACCGCCTCCTCCGCCAGCGAATACTTCCCCTGCTCGCCATACGCCAAGCTGATCGCTGCGCCTAGCTTGTTCTGCGTGATGTACTGGAAGCGCGTCAGATGCTCGCGCGCCCCCGCCGTGTCCCCGGATTGCTGCAACGCCCGCGCCAGTCCGAACTGTGCTGAGGCATGGAGCGGGTTCAACTTGAGCGCGTGCTGGAATGCCTCCATCGCCTGCGGATACTGTTTCACCTGCGCGTACGCCGCGCCCAGGAAGTACCAGGTATCGGCATCGTTGGGATCGATCTCGGTCAAGCGCCGGAACGCATCGACCGCCGCCGGTGGGTTTTCGGAATTCTTGTAGAGCAACCCCAGGTTGTACCAAGCGTTCGGATTGTCCGGATCGCGCTTGACGGCTTCTTCGAGCAACTGCTTGGCGGCATCCACCTTCCCCATGTTCAGCAGCGCAATTCCCTGGTTCAGGCGCGCCATCTCCAGCTTGGGGTCGAGCGCGGCCGCATCCTGAAATGACTTCAGCGCCTTCTCGAACAACTGCTGGTTCATGTAAGCCGCGCCCAGGTTGTTGAGACGGGCGGCTTCTGCGGGACTGTTTGGGGCAGGCTTTTGCGCGGACAGGGTCAACAGACTGGCGACCACAAGCAAGATGCTTCCGATTCGCTGAATCATGCGTAAAGAAGTTAACCACAGAGGACACAGGCCTGCCCAGAGGAAACCTCAAGCAGTTTGTCAGCTACCTTGTTTTGCTGACAGGCGATGATTTGTAGGGATTCGTTGCAACCATACCTTTCCCTTCCTGCACCGTCACCGTCTGTCCCGCAGCCACGTTCGCCAGCTTGTCCACCTGCCCGCTTGGCCACTGCACTTCCACCGAGTCCGCCTTGCCTGCGCTGCCCAACCCAAAGGTCAGCACCAGTTCGCTCTGCGACAAGTAACTCGAGCCGCTGTGCACCATTTGCCATTGCTGGTCTCTGCCGGAACTCACGCGCACCACCGCACCAATCCCATCCCGATTCGACTTCGTCCCTGAAAGTTTCACCCGCAAGCTGTGGTTGCTCCCGCCCTCGTTGTGATACAGGAAGGCCCGCCCGCCGTTAGTCGTCATGAGCACGTCGAGCGCTCCGTCATTGTCAATGTCGGCATACGCCGCGCCCCGCGCCACCTTTGGAGCGGCAAACCCCGGCCCGAGAGAGGTTGTCACTTCCTGGAACTTCCCCCCTCCCAGATTGCGAAACACGTGCGGAGGCTCGGCATAAGTCACACGTTTCTGCACCCGCTCAATCGCGTCCTCGATATGCCCGTCGGCTACGAAGATGTCGGGCCAGCCGTCATTGTCGTAATCGAAAAAGAAACAGCCGAACCCCAGCGTCACCAGCGTGGCCCGCCCCACCTCCGAGCGCGGCGCTTCATCCACGAACAAGCCGTTGCCTTCGTTGTGGTAAAGCGAAAGCATCTGGTTGGCGAAGTTGGTGATGATAATGCTGGGATGCCCGGAGCGGTCATAGTCAGCCGCATCCACGCCCATGCCCGCGCGCGCCACCCCGTCTTCGCTAAAGCCAATTCCCGCCGAGACCCCCTTCTCCTCGAAGGTGCCGTCACGCTTGTTGAGATACAGCTTGTTGGGCTGGGTATCGTTAGCCAACAAGATGTCAGGCCAGCCATCGCCGTTGTAGTCGAGGATCGCGACGCCCAGTCCCTTGGAAGTTGGATCATAAAACTTGGCCTTCTCAGTGGCGTCTTCGAACTTGCCGTTGCCCAGGTTGTGCCACAGCCGCGCCGACGTCCCCTTGTAAGACTCCGGTGTGCAATAAGACTTGTGCGTCCCATCGAGCGTGCAATAGAGATCGCCCTTTTCCGACCACTGCACGTAATTGGCGACGACCAGGTCCAGCTTGCCGTCACGGTCATAATCCACCCACGCTGCGCTGGTGGAAAACTCGTTCGGCCCCCACAAGCCGGCAGCTTTGGTCACATCGGTAAAGGTTCCGTTGCCGTTGTTGTGAAAAAGATGGCTCTGTCCCAACGCGCTGATAAAGAGATCGTCGTATCCGTCGTTGTCGTAGTCGCCCACTGCCACGCCCAAGCCAAACATCGAGACCGCCAGTCCCGCCTTGCGGGTGACATCGGTGAAGGTGCCATCGTGATTATTGTGGTAGAGCTTTAGGGTTGATGGGTTCCGCTGATGCCCAGGAAAATCTTCGCCGTTCACCAGCACGATATCCGGCCAGCCATCGTTGTCATAGTCAACAAACGCGCACCCTGGCCCCATCGTCTCTGGCAGATATTTCTTCCCGAACGCGCCGTTGTTGTGCTTGAACTGAATGCCTGCCTGGGCCGTGATGTCGCGGAAGCTGATTTTCTGCTCGCCGTGTGCGAATGAGGTAAGAAACAGCGCCGCAGCCGCAGCCGCAGCCGCGAAGCGGCGAGAGAATAAAGCCCACGGCGTAAGCCGTGGGTCCGTCGTGACCCACGATCCAGCCCCGAAGAGGCGCAAGAGCTTCTTGCCGAAGAGCCCCGGGATCTTCATCTATTTCGAGGCCCCAGGGGAAATGGCGTGGTGCACCGCACGCGAACCTCGCTCGACCGATCTGGCGGAATTCCCCGCTGCACGCTTCACCTCCGGCAGCGCCACCGAAACATGCTCATGGATCGCCTGCCGCTCGTTGTTGTCTTCGGGATTCAACTGCCGGTACGGTCCGGTGATAGCCTGCGCCGCTTCGTCCGCCTTAAAGCGCAAATATCGCACCTGGTGCTCGTGCGCCTGCTTCGCGTCACCCAGGCCGGTGTAGCAAAGCATCAGGTTGTAATGGGCCTGCAAGTCCTCAGGATCGATCGTTAGCACCGACTCCAGCACCTTCACCGCCTCGGCATACTTCCGCTGAAGAAAGAGGATGTGCCCCAAGTCGTCCAGCGCCACCCGGTCCCGCAGATACTGTTCGACCACTTTGCGCAGGTGGTCGACGGCCTCATCGTAGCGGCCGTCGTTGCGCAGGACTTTGGCGTAGAAGAAATGCGCTCGCGCCAGGTTCGGACTCACCGCCAGCGCCTTCTCCAGCACCGTGCGCGCCCGCTCCATGTCGCCTTCCTGCACCGCCGCGCGACCGATGTTCACCCAGCCGTCCGGATTCCTGGGATCGATCTCCGTCACTCGCTGGAACGCTGCCTGCGCGCCTTTCAGATCGCCCTGTAACAGCAGGCCAATGCCGTAATCGTTCCAGCGCTGCCAATCCTCGCCCTGTAGAGCAACTCTCGCCTGTGGCGCGGGAGCGCCATGCGGCGCTACGTTCACCGTGACTTCATCTTCTGCTAGAGCAACGATGGGAAGATCGGGGATCTTTTCCTCTTTCGCTGACACGCCATTCAGCGATCCGGTGAACGCAAATTTCGTGTCGTCGTGGTCAGGAGTAACCTCGGGCTTCGGCTGGTTTGGATCAGGCACCCCGGCAAATGAAAACTGCGTGTTCCACCAGGCGAACTTGCGATAGCACAGCCGCGCATGCAGCGTGATCTTGTTTCCCGCATTCTCCGGAATATGCAGCCGGTAGTGAACCGTATCCGCCGCGCCCGGCGGAATCAGGTGCACATAAACCACTGCACGCGTGGCCCAGGCGTTGCGCTTGTTTATGGGATTGCCGTGCGCATCCACCATCAGCGAGCGATAAAAGTGTGCGCCCTTCTCCACCGGGCCTTTGCCATTGTCCTCAACCATGCCGCTCCAGAAGATGGTTTGACCCTTGTCGTCGGTGCCCTTGAGTTCCAACCAGGTATCGTAGGCGTCCACTGTACCCCCGGGGAAGAAGTGCCCGATCTTCTTGGTGCGGACGACTACATCCACCCGCACCGTATCGCCGCGGCGCACGACGGGCTGCACGCGGTTGAGCGGGGCCGTCACCGGGGCGACCTCCGCAGGGCCGACCGGTGCAATTTTCGTTTCCGCTTCCTCGCCCACCGCGAATGTCGTGGACAACTCGGTTTGGCTAGCCGCCCCGGAGCTCACCCCCGCCTGCGCCGGCGACAGCGCGAAGATGTCCACGCTCAGAATGTCGTTCTTCAGGAAATTCTCGGTGATCTTGAGCTGTTCCGCATCTTCGTTGGCCGTCGGCAAGGCCGTGTTCGCCGCCGGGAAGCGGTGCGAGTGCACGAATCCATTGATGTTTCCCTGATCTTTGGAAGCCGTCAGCGGCATGTGGCAGTCCGCACATTGCGAAGGCTTCTGCGGATAGTAGAAGGAGCGCGCGCCTTGCCCCGACACCCCGCTGGCCTGCCAGTTGTCGTACTCGTTGAAGCCGCGGATCCAGCGGTAATGATTCACCGGCACGTCGAGATGGACTTTGTGGCAACTGGAGCAGAACTCTGCCGTCTGCTCCCGCATGAACGGCTTCAGAAACACGCGCCGGTGCGGCTCAGGATTCAACTTAACCAGAAAGTCGTGCAGCGCACGGACAACCGGGTTCTTCGTCGCAGCCAGTTCATGCAACCTGGGATATTCCAGGTAGAAATCGCCCTGTCCCATGGTGCTCTTCACGTCGGCGATGGAGTGACACATCATGCAGCCGAGACCGGCCTGCGCCTCCGGACGGTGCACGACCTGCTTGATGGGCGTATCCATCAGCCCGCTGTAGAGCACAGCGGGATCGTGGCAGCCGCCGCACCACTTCGAAGGCCGGGTGCCCACAGTATCCTGCATGTATTCGACGCTCTTGCGGTACCACTGATTGTTGAACGAAGAAAAATGGTGCGCTGAACTGAACCATTGGTTGTAAACGTCCTCATGGCAGCGTTTGCACGAATCCGATTCCATGAAGTACTTGCTGGGAATCTTCTGTCCGCCATAAACCTGCGCGGAACTGGGAAAGAACGGGCCCCGGGGCCCGTCACCCTCGCCATTCATCGTGGCTGGCGGCATGTCGGGATTTTCAATGCGAGCCCGGTTCTGCCAGCGCGCGTTGCGCAAGTACCAGGCACCTGTGCCCAGCCCCGCCAGCACTCCCAGACAAACCGCAGTTCGGATGATTGTCGCTCCGGCGCTCGAACCTGACCAGCCGCGCTTTCCTGCCCCGTCGGCAAACAGGATGCCCACACCGGCCAGCGACAAAATCATGTGGAAGTACAACCAGTTCCACTCAGCCCGCGGCGTCCCGGTGTAAATCAGGATGCATCCCAGGACTCCGCCTCCTGACAACAGCAACCAGCCCAGGCGTGCCGCAAAACTGGAATTTCTCAAGAGGCGGTAAAAGAAGGCAAGCAACAGGACGGTAGCCACCACGCCCGCCACCGCATGTAGCAGAACCACTCCCACATAAAAGACATTGGGCTGTGGAAATGCGTAGAGATAGGCCGCAGACAGGATCAGGAAAACAATGAGGCCGCTTAGAAGCCTGGAGCCGAAATAGCCTTCTGTGCGTGGCATGTTCTACTTCAGGGTTGGTAGCTGATGTGTCAGATTAACTCGTTTACAAACCCGTGTCGAGAGCTACCCGGCTGATCGCCTCTGCCGTCCCTGTAGAGACGCAGCTTGCTGCGTCTCAGGCTATGCAGACACCGAAGCCCGCATCGGCTAATCTGTCCATGTTCTCGGCTCCGCGATGATGACGAGTCTAGGCATTGTTAGATCGGCGGCCCCTGCCACTCCCCGCGCTCCGCCTCCAACTCCGCCGCCACGTCCAGCACGACTTCTTCCTGCCACGGCAATCCCACAATCTGCACCCCAATCGGCAACCCTTGGGCTGACTTCCCCACCGGCACCACCGCAGCCGGCATACCCAGCAGATTGAACCATTCGGTGTAGCTCCAGGCATCCAGATACTTGACTGTCTCCCCCTCAATCGTCCAACTGCGCTCGCCGTGCCGGAATGCCGGAACCGCCGCGGCCGGGCAAAGCAAAACGGGAAACTCGCGCATCTGGGCAAAGACCTGCATACGCACCACATCACGCTCGATCCAGGTGTCGAGCAAGGTTTGCGCGGTATGCAGCTTCTCCGCCGCAACCCAGGCGTAAAACTCCCGCAGAATCGGGCTCAGCTCCGCTTCGTGCCCACGCGTCATCGGACCGAGCAACATCCCGCCGGCGACTCCGAACAACTTCCACCAGAGTTGCCGCGACACTTCCAGTCCCTCGGGACGAAACGGTTCAACCTGGAATCCCGCACGCTCCAGGGCCTGCGCCGCGGTCCGCACCGCTGCCCGCGTTTCGGCAGTGACTGGTGTGCGGCCATCATCCTCAAAATACCCGACACGCAACTTCTTCAAGTCTCCCGCAGCCGGCCAGTGCACCGGCACCGGAGCCGCCGAGGGATCGCCATCATCCGGGCCCTGCATGACTTCGAACAGCACCTTCAAGTCCGCGACGGTGCGCGCCATCGGCCCCACCACGCCCAGCAGAGCGAACGGCCCCACCGACACTGGAAAATGTCCGGTCGCTGGAATTCGCCCCGGTGTTGGTTTGAGCCCGCAGATCCCACTGAAATGCGCCGGCACCCGAATCGATCCTCCGCCGTCGCTGCCGACCCCGCCCGCTGAGCATCCGGAAGCAATCGCCGCCACCTCACCACCACTCGACCCGCCTGGCGTGCGTGAGACGTCCCACGGATTGTTGGTGCGGCCATAAAGCAGGTTGTCGGTCTCCCAAGCCATCAACAATTCCGGAGTGTTTGTTACACCCAGGACGATCGCGCCCGCCGCCCGCAACCGCGCCACCAGCGGAGCATCCTGCGATGCTACATATCCTGCGCGCAACTTCGTCCCGGCTTCACACCGCAGCCCGGCAACCTCAATGGAACTCTTAATACTGATTGGCACCCCGTGCAGCGGGCCCAGTTTCTGACCGCTCATGACGGCACTCTCGGCGAGCTGTGCCGCGCGGCGCGCGCGTTCCCTATCCACCTGCACGAATGCATTCAGCTTGGGATTTAGTTGCTCAATCCGTGAAAGGTGCGCTTCCACCAGCTCAACCGGAGAAAGCTCTTTGCGGCGAATCTGCTCAGCCATGGACACGGCTGACAGAGAAGTCAGTTCTGACATGCGGTCGTCTCACCCGGAAGAAATGGTGAGTCTAGCATGAGCGGAAATCTTGAACCGCGGGTTCGCGGAGAACCGATCCTAGAGATCGCGGAGATCAATGCAAGGCCGACGGCGAAAGCCGGGCTCTCTCCGGGCGTGCTGCGACCCGGGCAGAGCGCTTTTTCGGGCTTCGCCTGTTGAGCCAGTTTTTCAAGGATCTTCGCGCGGCGGGCGTCAGATGGGAAAACAGCATTCCTACGCGGCCTTCATCGTCGGCCCAGATCATCTCACCCTTACCTTCCACCATGTTGTTGGTGCCCGGCAGAACAAATCGGAAAGGAACTTCCGGAACCGGCGGCAGTGGTTCTGCGGCCTGTAAGGCCAACCCCTGCTCGTTAAGGTCCAGCACAATCGCGGGCAACGCGGCAATACCGAACTGTAGGTAGACCAGGGTTTCGAGCGCCTGCCGAGGGGATCGCCGCCGGTCGGGCTGCATGAAGCCTCGCCCTGCGCGCAATGAGCGTGTGACCTGCTCTAACGCGAGCGGCTCGTAGATAACGAAGTTGGCGCCAGCCTCAAAGGTAGCGGCCACGCCTGTCAGCGCCCCGATCATGGCGAATACCACCGGCCTGCGCTGCGGTGGCGCCATGCGGGCCATGCGGGCAACCTGTGCCGCCGCTGGAAGATCAAAGTCTAGTACCAGTGCGGAGTAGTGCCCTTGCATCAACAATTCCATCGCCTCGGGCGCGGACAGGCAGACTTGCTGCTCGATCTCCAACTCGTCCAAGGCCGCCGCCAGCACCCGCAGCGACTCCAGGTCCCGGCACATCAGCAGGGCATTCAGCCTCATCAGGCGCAGCTTACGGCGCAAGCCCGCCAGCGTAAAGTAACCCCGGTAATAGTTAGAGTCTTACCGAAGAGCGCTTGCGCTTACGCCAGTTGCAGGATGAACTGTGTGCAGCCGTTGCGGGAAGAATTAGAAAGTCATTATGAAGCGCAACCGGACTCAGGCGCCGATCAGCTTCTCCAGGCCGGCTCTGTTGCGGATGAGCAGCGTCGACCCGCGCAATTGGGCGAGTTGCTTGTCGCGGAATTCCCCCAGCACCCGGGTAACAGTCTCGCGCGAGGTGCCGATCAACTGCGCGATTTCTTCGTGGGTGAGGGAAATCTTGATCCGAATTCCGTCCTTGGTATTGTCGCCATCCGTCGCCCATTCCAGCAGCAGCCGCGCCAGCTTCTCGGAAACCGAATGCGACAGCCCGAGCGAGCGGATCATTTCATAGGCGTTCTGGCAATTCTGGCTCAGGTGCTGGGCCGCGTTCAGGCAGGCGTCCCCGTGATTTTGCAGGAAGCGCAGAAAGTCGTCGCGCTTAACGAAATCCAATTGGCAGGGCTGCAGCGTCTCCGCCGTGAGCTCGTAGGGTTTGCCCGACACGGTAGCATGCAAGCCCAGGACTTCGCCGGATTGCGCGATGCGCAGGATAAGGGTCTTGCCGTCACGCGAGGTGGTAGAAAGTTTCACCCGGCCGCTGCACACGATATACACGCCGCGTGCCGACTGCCCCTCGACAAACAAAACCGCGCCCTGAGGATAGGCGCTGGCGTATTTCACCCGTTCCAAATCTTCCAGCGAGGGTTTGGGCAAATCGCAGAAAAATCCCGCGTTGCGCAGCTTGCAAATCAGGCAGCTTTCGGTGATCTGCAGCCCGTAGGGTGAGCTCATGCTGGCGGAGTCCTCCACCTGCCGCGACTATATCACTTTGGGTTGTGATTTGCAGCACATGGGAAGGGAACATGTTACGAACGGCACATAAGACGGGGGGTGCCCAGCCTCCGGCCAGGCTGATTGTCACGATAAGTGTCTGGCTGGGGCTGGCTTGCCTACCCGTCTGGGCCCAGGACACTCACCTAGCCGAGCTTCCGGATGCTCCGTCCAGCATGGCCGCGGCCGGCTCGCCACGGCCATCGGGTCCACCATCTGACCCGCTGGGCCCCTGCCCATTCCAGGCGTCCCCAACCAAGAGTTTGTTCCGGCAGACAGTCAAACGCGGCCTGCAGGACGAGTGCGAGATCTACACCGCTCCTTTCCACCGCTCCGCGGTGAAATGGGACCTCGGCTTCCTGGCGCTGACGGGAGGCCTGATTGCCTCGGACCGCCACATTTCGGGAGTCCTTTCCTCCGACCATCTCAGCGTCAGCCGCGACATCTCCAATGTCGGGCTCTACGCCACCAGCGCCAGCCTCGGGGGATTGTGGCTGGCGGGCGTGGCCACCCACAATCCCCATGCCCGTGAGGCGGGAACCGTGGGAGCGGAAGCCCTGGCCAACGCCGCCGCTGTCTACACTGTGATTCAGCTTGTTGCCGGCCGCCAACGTCCTCTCCAGGGCGATGGCGGAGGGCATTTCTGGAGGAACAACGCGCTGAGCAGCTCATTCCCCTCCGGGCATGCCATTTTCACCTGGACTGAGGCCAGCGTGATCGCGCATGAATATCCCAAGCCCTGGATCCAATGGCTGGCCTATGGGACGGCGACTGCGGTTTCGGTCACTCGTTTCACCGGAAAGGAGCATTTCCCGGCCGATGTGGTGGTCGGCAGCACCTTCGGTTACCTGATCGGGCGGCACATCTTCCATTCGCACTGCCAGGTGGGCCTCAGTGCGGCGTGCCCAGCGAGGCCCCGGAAGTAGACGGCTGGGTTGAACGGGCGTGAGACCCATCCCAGGAGCGGTCTCCTTCAGGGTCGAATCACCACGCAGCAGGCCGAGTTCTTTCGTAATCTCCCTCTCCTGCAGGCCGGAATGCGATATTGGGAAGCAGCGCATGCCCGAACGCTCAGGAGAACGCGCAGACCGCGCCCGCCGCGTCAAGCTGGCGGGAGCCGTGCTGGTCTTGCTCCGGCTGGAAAACGGCCGGAACGTGCGCGCCCGTCTGCACCAGCTATCCATCTCGGGAGGCCTGCTGCACCTGGAAAAACCCCTCGACGAGGGCATCAAGGTGGAGGTCATTTTCCACGTGCGATCCACGACCGTGCGCAATAAGGCTCGTATGCTCTTCCCCCACTGGGCGACCCAGGGGTGCCTCCAGCCCTTTGAATTCTGCGATCTGGCTGAGGAAGACCGCCGCAAGCTCCAGACTGACCTGCACACCCTGCTCGGGCAGGCAGCCGAGCTAGGCGCTGCTGCCGGCTAGAATTGCCGCGGACGCATCGCCTGTCCCGCCTTGCCTCTAACCTGCGAGTTTTTCGCTAGAATATTCCCGCCTAAGATAACTCGGTAAAGTGGAGGGCCTATGCAGCATTCCCCGCGCTTTCTGCAAATCGTAGACGACGCCCGCAAGCGCGTTCGCGAAACCACAGTAGACGACATCAAGGCCAAGCTCGACCGCGGCGAGAAGTTCCTCCTGGTGGATGTGCGCGAAGAGAGCGAGTTTGCCAAGGACCACCTTCCTGGCGCGATCCATCTCGGCAAAGGTGTCATCGAGCGCGACATCGAAACCCGCGTGCCTGATCTGAACGCGCCCATGGTCCTCTATTGCGGAGGCGGCTACCGCTCGGCCCTGGCGGCCGACAACCTGCAAAAGATGGGCTATACCAACGTGCTGTCAATGGATGGCGGCGTGCGCGGGTGGCGAGAGAGGGGATATCCCTTCACCAAGGGATAATCCGCGACGGAGAAAATCGTCCGCGGTCACCGCTCCACGGCTCGGTCCAGCGCCTGCTTCTCCGCCGCCGTCAGCGGCCGGAGCGATCCCTTGGGTAGATCTCCCAGCGCGAGGGGGCCGATCGCCACCCTTACCAAACGCAACACTTCCACCCCCAACTGCCCCAGCAGGCGGCGAATGTGGCGGTTCTTGCCCTCGTCCAGCACCACTTCAAGCCAGGTGTTGCGCTGGCCCCCGCGCAGAATTCGGGCGCTCTTTGCGCGAAGAAAATCACCATCGTCCGTCTGGATGCCCTTCCGCATGGAATCCAGCAGGGCGGTGTCGGCCACGGTTCCCACCTGCACATGATAGGTCTTGTCGAGATGCTTTGCGGGCGCCAGGATTCGCGCCGACCACTCCGAATCGTTGCTCAACAGCAGCAAGCCCTCGCTGGCCTTATCCAGCCGTCCCACCGGAGCCACCCAGGGCAGTCCCTCACCCACGTAGGCATAGACAGTCTCCCGCCCCTTTTCGTCAGACGCAGTGGTGACCACGCCCCGCGGCTTGTTGAGCATGAGATACACCCTGGCTTGGGCGTCGACAGGCCGCCCATCGATCAGGATCCGATCTTCATTCAGGTGAACGGGGGTTTCGGGATCGCGGCGAGTCCGTCCGTTGAGCGTGACTCGTCCAGCGCAGATCATCTCGCACGCCTGGGAGCGCGAGCAGTAGCCTAGTTTGGAAAGGGCTCGCGCCAAGCCGATTTGGCGGATATGTTTCGCGCGTGGTGGCACACCCCTATCGTAAACGCGAAACGCGAGGGTCGTGCATGATGAGGAATCTCCTCCCACTGCGCCGAAAGCAGAAGCACAGAAAAGGAGGCCAGCCCTCTGGCCTCCTCGTCCTTAATTCCTGCGCAATCTACTGCTTCGTCGGACGCCCGTTCTGGTTGCGTTGCGCGTGGCGCGCGGCCGCCCTTTTCTCCTGATGCGCCGCCTTGTGCATCATCCGCTCCGGGTTCTTCTGTACTGCTTTCGTGAAGTCCGGATGCTCGCTCTCGAACTTCTGCAGTTCGGGATGCTTCGCCAGAAAGTCAGGATTGTTCAGCAGAGACGGGTCCTTCATGATCTGTTGCCGAAGCTCCGGATTCTGGCGCATGTAGTGATCCCAGGACTGCATGGTTTCGGCTCGGGCGCCAGGGTCCTCCGCAGGGTGCCCGGGGCCGACGGCCTGGTCAGCCGCGCCCTGGGCGGTGCTGTCCTGCGCCAAAGCCGCACCCGCGCCCAACACGATCATGCCGAGCACGGCCATCACTATCAGACTGTATTTCAAGGTCTTAGCCATCTTTTGTTTCCTCCAAGTCCTCTCTTGAGAATCAACTGTCCCAGCGCTACACGCGTACTAACCCGGGTCCCGGCGAGAAGTTGGTTCATTTTCTGCCGCCCCCCAGCATACCGCAATCCCGGTAGCCCGCGGGGAGATACCCCTGGACTCCTGGGCCCGGCCTGAGGATAATACCGGCGAAAGAGTTGGCGACAATAATTCGGAGTGTCCTGATGCACTTGGTTCATCTCGTTCGGGTGTTCTTGGCGGTCTGGTTGTTTGTCGGCATCGCCACGGTACTCACGGGTCTGCGATGGACCCGCAAGATCAGTGCTGAGATGCTCAAGGACGAAGAACCATAAGGCGTACTGGCGTCCAGCCTGTCTGTCCCCGTCACCCTCTTACCCCTGGCCCACCAGCCCTTGCGAGGCTGACATGGTGCCGCGGGCAGGCGTCCTTCTCCGTTGCCGGAAGCGTCGCACCTTGGCCCGATTTCCGCAGGCCTGCATGTCACACCAGCGCCGCAAGCCGTTGCGGCTGGTGTCGAGAAACAACCAAGTGCAGCTTTCGCCCGCGCACTGCCGTACCCGGCTGAAACTTCCCGAGGTAAGAAGGTCCACCGCCGCCCGCGTGACCGTCCACAACACTCGATCGAGACTGCGGTCGTGATCTTCCCACCCTAGTTCGTACCTGTTTCCCATTCGCTGAATGCCCACCTCCGCCATGGCTTGCCTGAAATAAGAGTTCAAGCCGGCCAGCGCGCCAGGGCGTGGCTTGCGACGCTTGGCGATGTCGGAAAACGCCTCATAGACCAACTGGCGTAGGCGCAGCGAGCGCCTGAAGTGGGTCGCCACGTCGCCAGGGTGGGTTTGGGCCCGGCGAGACAGCTCCTGGCTCTCCCGCTCATTCAACAGCCCGGCCTGCTGCGCCCAACTGGCCAACTCTGAAAAGCTTTTCAGATCGTCTCCCGGATCGGAGGAACCGTAGTTGTGTACCGTGTTGGCGAAATCCAACGCCAGATTGCCAGCAATGAATTCGTAATCCATACCCGTTTCCCTTGTGCGTAACTGCCAACTTCATATTGACAGGTTACACACTAATAATCTATTGTAACTTGTATACTTGAGTTTACAGGTTACTTCGACTCACCCACGAGGAATTATGACCATCGAGCCCTTCTCCCTTCCCTATTCCGAAGCCGCCGTGCAAGATCTCCGCGCCCGCCTGGCTCGCACACGCTGGCCGGACGAGATCCCCGGCTCGGCGTGGGAGTACGGCATGAGTCTGGACTACATGCAGCAGCTCTGCCGGTACTGGCGGGAGCAGTTTGACTGGAAGGCGCAATTGGAGAAGTTGTCCTCTTTCCATCACTACCGCTACCACGCGCCGGGAATGGGGATTCATTTCATTCACCAACGCGGCAAGGGTCCCAACCCCATGCCGCTGATCATTACTCACGGCTGGCCCGGGTCGTTTCTGGAGATGCTGAAGATCATCCCCATGCTGACCGATCCGGAGAGTTTCGGAGGCGATCCGGCCGATTCCTTCGATGTGGTTGTGCCTTCCCTGCCCGGCTTCGGCTTTTCCGACCGGCCCACCCAGCGCGGCATGAACAACTTTCGCACCGCCGAGCTGTGGACAGCCCTGATGAAAGAGCTGGGTTACGACCGCTTTGCCGCGCAGGGCGGAGACTTCGGCGCTGGCGTGACCACTATTCTGGGTCTGCGCCATGCCGGCCGCATCCTCGGTATCCACCTCAACTACAGTCCCGGCTCGTACCGGCCTTACCTGGAGCCCGACACAAAACTCGCACCCGTCGAACAGGCCTTCCTGGACGAGGACAAGCGCTGGTACGAAAAAAGTGGGGCCTATGACCACATTCAGACCACCCATCCCCAGACCCTCGCCTACGGCCTGAATGACTCGCCGGCTGCCTTGGCGGCCTGGATCGTGGAAAAGTTTCGCGACTGGGCGGACTGCGACGGCGACGTCGAGCGCCGCTTCACCAAGGATGAGCTGTTATCGAATGTAACCCTCTACTGGATGACCGAAACCATCCATTCTTCCTGCCGCCTGTACTACGAATACAGCAAAGCGCCGGTGCATTTTCAGAAGGGCGAGTACGTCACCGTCCCCTGCGGGATCGCGCGCTTTCCAAAAGAAGCCCCATTTCCACCCAGAGAGTGGATTGAGCGCGGCTACAACATCCAGCACTGGACCGAAATGCCCCGCGGAGGCCACTTCGCCGCCGCTGAACAGCCCGAACTGCTGGCCAAAGATATTCGCGAGTTCTTCCGAAGCCTCCGTCCGTAACGCCGATGTAACTCGTAGCGCCGGCGTCCCGCCGGCCAGCTTGCCCTGAGCGAAGCCGAAGGGCGGGGGCGTCCCGCCCCCGCAGCTGAGCGTAATTCTTCAAGCACTGGTAACCTTTTCATTCGGAAGCCGTAGTGCAAAACGAGGAGACTAGCCATGTCCGAGACTGCCGAGCAATACAAGGCGCGCCTTGAAGGCTACACCGCCGGCAAGGATCCGATCGCTATGCAGCGGGAAGCGCCGCAAACGCTGGCGTCTCTAATTGAGGGCGTAGCGGAAGCTGAATTGACGCGGCGGCCTGCTCCCGGGAAATGGTCGGTCACCGAGATTCTGGCGCACCTGGCGGAGGACGAGTTGACCAGCACTTGGCGTTACCGCCAGATGCTCGAGCAGGATGGCATTGAACTGCGTGGCTTCGATCAGGACCTGTGGGCGAGAGTGGGAGACTATGCCTCCTGGAAACCGCAAGATGCCTTGGCGATGTTCCGCCTGCTGCGCGAAGCCAACTTGCGCATGTTTGCCCACCTCACTCCTGAGCAGTGGCAACGCCATGGCGTCCATTCAGAACGCGGCAAGCTTACCGTCCGCGACCTCTGCCGCCACATGGCTGCCCATGACATCAATCACATTGAACAGGTGCGGAGAATTCTAGCGCGATAGGAAGTCGTCCCGACTAGGAGGTGGTCGCGTGGCGTGCTGATTTCCTTCAGACCGACGGCGTAGTTGGTGTAATCGCGATGTTACGCCAACTAGCAATCGTCCAATCACACTTGCACTAGTGGCAACTCCCTCGTCTCCCATCGCTGC
>JAIQET010000058.1 GCA_020073645.1 Terriglobia bacterium
CGCGTGATTGCTGTCCTGGTGGCCGCCGCCCTAATGGGATTGCTGTTTGTGGGAACGAGCAGCGCCCGGGCCGCATGGAACCAGATTGCAGAGTTGCTGAGTCTGCAAGGCAAGCCGCAGCCAGCGTCTCCCGCCATCCTGTCCGAACATGAGATCGAGGGCCTCGACCGGCAGAGCGCGCAAAAACAAGCCGAGCTCCTGCTGGAGCGCTCCATCAATCATTACGACGGTGCCAACGACCGGATTGCGACGCGCGTGGATGGCTGGCGCGGAAACCTCAAGCTCACCTCGCAGTTGAATTCGCAGATCACCACCGGAATGAATTCCAACGACCTGCGCGTCCGCGCGGCCGCCATCGAAGTGGACCTGGCCGCCCTGGACCAGGCCAAAACACCAGAGAATGTCGCCCGCTTGGCGCAGGAAGCAGAATCGGGCTCCCAGCAGCAGCGCGTCTGGGCGCTGTGGACCCTCGGTCTGCTGGGAAACCGTGGCGTCGAACCCCAGCGGGTGAGCGAAATCCTCATCAGCCAACTGCGCGACTCCAATCCCGAAATTCGGCACTGGGCGGTCGAAGGATTAGCGTACCTCGGCACCGAGGACACCATCGCTCCCCTGCTGCAAACCTTCCACGATGATCCCTCGCCTATGGTGCGCGAGCGTGCCGCCTGCAGCCTGGCCCAGTCCGGCATGCTCAACGAGCAACAGCGCCGCAGCGTCGTCCCCAAATTGCTGGACTACGCGGAAGACGCCTCTCTCGATGCCCAGACCCACACCTGGGTCTACCACGCCCTGCGCGACATTACCGGCCAGAACCTCCCCAGCGATCCCGCCGCCTGGCGAAACTGGTACAGCACCACGCAAAACTGAGTTACAGTTCCTCTTACAACCTCAGTGACTGCGTGAACAGTCATGCTCTTCTACATCAAGCGATATCTAAGTCTTGAGATCGCCATAACTCTTCTGCTCGGCGGACTGGGCTATTGGGGCATCCGTAGCATGGGTCTCCCGCTCGAACTCAGACCCACGCCGCAAGCGGTAATGTTCGGGATTGCTGGCTTTGTCTGGCTGGCCCTATGGACCGGGCTGGTGCAACAGGGCTACGCCTTATTCAAAGGGAGAATCTACGCGCAGAACTTGACATCCGCGCTGGCGAAAGAGTTTGCTCACGCCGGGCCGGCACAGATCATTCTCGGAGGCCTGACTGCCGCCTGCGGTGAGGAGATATTTTTTCGTGGATTCCTGCAGCAGAAGTTCGGCCTGCTCTCCGCCTCCCTGCTGTTCATGGTCGCCCACTTCGGCAAGAAAGACATCCGCATCATCAGCATGTGGTCAGTGTTCCAAGGCCTGTACCTGGGATTGTTCTTCGCCTGGTCCAGAAGTCTGCTCGTGCCCATGATTGCTCACGGGCTCTTTGACATCGGAGGAATGATTTACTTCCGCGGCTTCATCGCGCGCGTACAAGCTGCGGACTAGTTCTGATTTTGGGTGGCGCAGCGCTTCAGCGCTGCGGTGAACGCTCTGCAATCAACCGGCTTCAGCCGCTGAGGTGCTTGTTTTGCTTTCTTCCGCAGCCCCGAGAGAGACCGGCGTGAAAATTCTGATCACTGGAGCTGCCGGAAACCTCGGCTCCCGCCTGGCCCAACATCTGCTGTCCGGCCCTCACGAGCTGCGTCTCATGGTCCACAAGTCGCCGCTGCCATTCGATGTCTCCGGCAACGCCTCTGTTTGCCGCGCGGACCTCGCGCAACCCGCCACCCTTCGGCAGGCTTGTGCGGGAATCGACTGCATCGTGCACTTCGCCGGGGTCCTGTTCGCACCCCTGCCCGAAAGATTTCTTCCCAAGACCAATGTAGGTTATGTAAAGAACTTGGTAGAGGCCGCCAAAACCGCGGGAGTGCGCAGATTCATTCTCATAAGCTTTCCCCAGGTCGAGGGCGAAACCACTCCCGACCGTCCGGCCACCGGACGGCTCGACACAACTTCCGAAGTCATCCATTTCCGCACCCGTCTGGAAGCCGAGAAATTCCTGTTCGAAGCCTGCCAAGGTACCTCGATGGCCGCGGTCGTGTTTCGCTCCGGCATGGTTTACGGCGACGGAATCAAGATGGTCGAAGGGGCCCGCTGGATGCTCCGCCATCGGCTGATGGCGGTTTGGAAAGGACCAACCTGGACGCACCTGATTGCCTTGCCCGATTTCCTGGCCGCGCTCCAGGCCGCAATTGAAAAAGACAATGTAAGTGGCATTTACCAGGTCTGTGACGACGCCCCGCTGACGCTTCAGGATTTCCTGGACAAGTTAGCGGCCCGCTACAACTGCGCACGTCCCTGGCGGTTCCCCGCCTGGATGTTTCATCTCGCAGGTGCCAGTTGCGAAATCGCCGCTCTGATTCTGCGCACCGCAGCCCCTCTGAATCGAGACATCGTAAAAGCCGGCATGACCTCCTGCGTCGCCGACACTTCCCGGATGAAGCACGACCTGCTGCCGGTGCTGGCTTATCCCAGCTTTGACGAAGGTGTGAAGCTGATATCGGGCTGAGGGTTCTAAGAAACACTCCGAAACAGCCTTATCCTCGTCTGGTCGGTTCCAGTCCGAACCTCCTGGCCCGCCGCCAGGGAACGCAGGCACGCCCCCTCCCCATGGGGTCTTTCAGCCTACTTGACACCCTGGCCCACACGCCTCATTCTGCAACCTCTACTACGGCCCGTAGTTCTTGCTAGGTTTGCAGCCGGTTTGCTCGCGAAACCCAATTTCCTTGGAGGCCAATCTTGTCTCATGAAACCGCCGTCCTACTCCCGCTGAAGAGCCCGAAGTCCAACCTGCTCCTGTCTGCCGCGCTCTTCGTTCTGGCACTGTCCGTGACAACCCAGGCACAGGTGCCCCTGAACAAGATCAGCACTGACCCGTTCACCAACTCCGACAGCCAGCACGCCACGGAAGTGGAGGCCGACACCTTCTCGTCCGGCAACACCATCGTGACGGCTTTCCAGCAGGGACGGTTCAATACCGGCGGGGGCTGTTCTGACATTGGCTGGGCCACCTCGACGGACGGCGGCAAGACCTGGCAGCACGGCTCTCTCCCCGGCATCACCACCATCGAAGGCAGCGGTCCCTACGATCGCGTCTCCGATCCGGCCGTCGCCTTTGACGCCGCCCACGGCGTCTGGTTCATCGGCACCCTGCCACTCTCCGAGAGCGGGAAGCCGCTGCCGCCTATGCTGATCAGCCGTTCCACCGATGGAATCAACTGGAACAACCCGGTCAAGGTAGCCGGCACTCTCACCAAGCCCGACAAGACCTGGGTCGCTTGCGACAACAACGCCAGCAGCCCGTTCTTTGGGCACTGTTACGCTGAGTTCGACGATAACGGCATCGGAGACGTGATCTTACTCAGCACCTCCACCGATGGCGGTTTGACCTGGAGCAACCCGGTCCAGCCGAAAGGGGCGCCCTTCGGCCTGGGCGGCCAGCCGCTCACCAAGCCGAGCGGCGTGGCGATCGTTACCAGCAGCGATGCTTTCCTGAGTTCCGAGATCTCCTACGGCTCCAAGGATGGCGGCAAAACCTGGGGTCCAGCCGCCACCATCGCGTTTCCCGTGACCCATGCTATCGCCGGTGGCCTGCGCGACCTGAATCTCCCCTCCTCGGCCATCGACTCCACCGGCCGCGTCTTCGTTGCCTTTCACGACTGCAGTTTTCGCGCCGGTTGCTCGGCCAACGACATCGTCATCAGCGCCTCCCGCGACGGCAAAACCTGGGCCCCGATTCATCGTGTGCCCATCGACCCAACCAACAGCACGGTGGACCACTTCATTCCTGGCCTTGAGATTGAGCCCGGCACAGGCGGAGCCAGCGCCCACATCGGCATCACCTACTACTTCTATCCCCAGGCGAACTGTTCCACTTCCACCTGCCAGTTGATGGAAGGTTTCATCTCTTCGCCTGATTCCGGCCATACCTGGACCGCTCCCATCACGCTGGCGGGTCCCATCCAGTTGAGTTGGCTGGCCAATACCGACCAGGGATTCATGGTCGGCGACTATCAGTCGCTCTCCTACGTCAACGGCCTGGCTCACCCGGCAATCGCTTCCGCCAGCGCGAAGTCCGGCAGCACGTTCAATGAAGCCATGTTCAGCCCGGTGAACGGATTGCTGGACGGCCTGGCCCTGTTCAACTCGGATGAGGACAAACCCGTGCCCGACGCCCATTCCGATCACCCGCCGCGTACCGAGCCCGCCCACGGGCGTTGAGCGCAGTTGTTGCGTGGGAATTGGGAATTAGAAATTATGATCTGCGTCATCCTGAACCCCGCGTAAGCGGGGTGAAGGACCTCGCGCGCATCGGCCCGAATGTCAGTCCGCGGGTCCTTCGCGTCTCCCGGTGCTAGGTACTGGGTACTGCTCCTCACTCCGCCATCTTCGCCACGTGCAGATCAAACCCGGTCTTGGGCAGCAATGATGTCAGTTCGAACGCCTTAAATCCGTCGCCGGTGATCTCCGTGTGACGGTAGAGCCCAGGTTCGCTCTCCACCACTTGCCGGCGGCCTTCCATATTGTCGAGAAACTCCTGTGCCGACTTCACGCTGGCTTCCCCGCTCTTCGTCCGCGTCGCCACCGCTTCTGCCGCGTACGACCTCACCAGCTTGGGCCAATATTTTTCCAGCAGGTTGGTGCTGGCAAACATGTCGGCCCAGATGATCTCGCCATTCACCGCCACCACTACGCCGACGGCGTTGCGATCGCGCAGTTGCTTGATCACGCTCTCGTAGTTGCGCTCGACCGGCACAGCCACCGAGTCCACCTTTTGCTGCACCTCCCGGTTCTGCATCACCCCGGCGTATGAACTGGTATTGCCCAGTTCCCGCGCGGCTGGCGCCGGCACCGCTTCTGCCATCGCCGTCTGCGACTTCCTGACCTCCGACCACACCATGCTCTGATCTTTGTCCGCCATAGCGCGGGCGCGAACTGCCGGTTGCGCCATCGCGCTGTTCAGCGAACCGAATTTTGCCGAGCTCCCCGTCCACCGCCCCGGCTCCACGCAGAACACGCTCAGGTCAACAGGATCGCTCTCCGCCGGCACCAAGCGATCTTTGCCAATCACCCGGTCCTGCTTCCCGCCGGTGACGATCTCTCCCGCCAGCAATATCAGCGGCCGCTTGGAGTTGTTCACCAATACCAGCTGGTTGACCTGTGCCCCGCCTTCGCGAATCGGCCGCTCATTCTGCCCCGGATGCCGCGGCCGCACCAGTGGCGAGATGTTTCCTGACTCGGTCACGATCACCTCGCCCGAGCGCAAACCCTCGTCCAGCGTCAGAAAATCTTTTGTGTCATGCGCACTTGCGGCCACTACCGGGAACACTGTCAAGTTCCCCTGGCGGATCGGCGCCAGCACCTTGTAACCCGACGCCGAAGGAACTTCCCCGGCTTCGACCCTGCCCCACGTGAACAACCCGACCCCCGCCATCGTCATAACCGCCAAAACCGGAACCAAAAACTTGGACATCATGTGACGCCTCCCCGGCTCTTGCGGACACCCCGGCCTGCCTGCCGTGAACCCATCTCCGGGGTGTCCGCTTCGCACCCACTACTAGGCGAACGGCAAAAATCGATCTTCTTGCGTCTAAAAGTTGATAGCATCGTAGGTAGCGCGCACGGTTGAGTTCGTATCAGGTCATAGCTCTGGCTCGTATTCTTCTTTGCGACCTCTGCGGACTTTCTTTGCGAACTTTGCGGTCGAGGGCTTTTTCTCGCCCGCGCAAAGGCTCGCGCTGCACCGCATTTGGCTTCGGCTGTTGAGGATTGCATCGTTCCCTGGACGATGAATGGCGCCACTCAATCCGCAGGAGTTCTGCTCGCAGAGATCGAATCTCTGGTCGGGGAGATCTACGTCAAGAGTGGAGCTCAGAAGTACGGCATGGCAAAGGCGGAGTTCGCCACCATCCTGCTCGAAGTGCGCGCCAAATACCTTGAGCCGGATGCACCCTCCCACGCCATTCGCGACCTGTATGTCAGCTTGCGCGTGGAAGACCTGGCGCTCGCGCGCGCCTGCGCCGACGGCAACGAGCGCGCCTGGGAAGCCTTCATGGCGCGCTTTCGCGAGAAGCTCTACGACATCGCCGGCTACATCGCCAAAGAAAGTTCCGCCGCGCGCGAACTCGCCGACTCGCTGTACGCCGATCTTTACGGCACCACCACCCGCGACGGCCAGCGCGTCTGCAAGCTCTCCTCCTACACCGGACGCGGCTCGCTCGAAGGCTGGCTGCGCACCGTGATGGCGCAGGAGTACGTCAACCGCTATCGCCGCCAGCGCCGCCTGGTCAGCCTCGACGAAGAAAATGAAGAAGGAAAGCAATTCGCCGCTCCCGATCCCGCCCCGGTGGCCGCGGTAGACCCAAGAGTTGAGTCCGCCACCGACGAGGCACTGTCCGCCCTTTCGGCCGACGACCGCTTCGTACTCGCAGCCTATTACCTCGACGGGCGCACTTTGGCAGAGATCGCCCGCATCCTCAGCGTGCACGAGTCCACCATCAGCCGCAAGCTGGATAAGATGACCAGGTTTTTGCGCAAACACCTTCTGGCGGCCCTCGGCCGGCGTGGCATGAGCCGCCGCCAGGCCCAGGAAGCCATGGAGGTAGATGTGCGTGACCTGCGTGTGAATATTCGCTCCCGCCTGGCGCAAGAACGGGATACCACCACGTTCCCAGATAGGAAGGCGGAAGCCCGTGCCGGAGACGGGTCAGGCTAAGGCGAAGGCAGGGCCAGGAGATGCGGCTCTCTGGCTGTAGAGACGCAGCTTGCTGCGTCTCCCTTCGGGGAAGGAAGACCCCGACGTGGAGGAGACCCCCGATGGGGAAGGAAGATGAATAGCCCCGAAGGGAAGACGAAAAGCCCCGAAGGGGCGCAAGAATAAAGCCCATGGCGTAAGCCATGGGTAGGCGTGGAAAACGACATAAGCCCCGTAGGGGCGAAAGAACCATGGAGCAGGTCCCCAAAATCGTGACGCGTCGCCTGCAGGCAAGTGCCAAGCCCGGACTGCATCCCGACCCCAACCTGCTCACGGCACTGGTCGAGCAGTCGCTCACAGAGCCCGAGCGCATCCAGGTGCTCGAACACATGGCGCAATGTGCCGACTGCCGCGACATCGTGGCGGTATCACTCCCCGAGTTCGAAATGGCACCTGCTGCCGCAGCCGCGCCCGCAAAATCCGGATGGCTCAGTTGGCGGGTACTGCGCTGGGGCGCGGCAGCAGCGTGTGTGGTGGTCGTAGGCGCAGCCGTCTCCCTGCACAAACAAGCGCGCATGGTTCAGGAACCCCCGCGGATCGCTTCTGCGGTCGGAGACAAGGCCACCGCAACTCCACCTCCCGCAACCCTGGCAACCCCAGAGCCGGCAGCATCCAACCGTGACCTGTCTCCCGCTCCGTCCGCTGAAAAGAAGCTGGCCGCGAACGCGGCACCGGCGCCGATTGCCGCAGCCCAGCAACCTACTCGTGCCAAGAGCGCCCCAACTGCGGCTCCCGCGTTATCGAAACAACTTGCCACGCCGGAACTCGCGGAATCGCGCGAGATGGCCGCCTCTTCCGCCCCCGCGCGGGCAGACAATCGTCCGTCGGCTCCGCCTGTGTCGCAGATGGCCGACGCTGTGACTCCGACCGCCAAGTCTGGGGAGTTGGACAAAAAGGCAGAGCGTGCGACCGAGCAGGTAGAAGTATCCGCCGCCATAGCTTCTGACCAGTTGGCCGATAAGGCCGCACCTGCCCTCGAAGTAGCCCAAGCTACCACCGGCAAAGCCAAAGACGCGACCCAAAAGGCAAAGGCTCCCGCCGCAGGCATGGTAGGCGGCGCTATGGTGGCCAACGGAAGGTTGGCGCGTTCGGAAGCGGTGGATAACGAACTGAAGTCAAGTTCCGCCTCCAACGCGGTTCTCCCGCGTTGGACCTTGTCTTCCGACGGGTCCCTACAGCGCTCGCTCGATGCCGGCAAGACCTGGCAAACCATCCCCGTCCCCGGCAAGGTCACCTTCCGTGCTTTGGCGGCGGTCGGCGCTGAGATCTGGGTCGGTGGCCCCAGCGGGACTCTCTACCACTCTTCCGATGCCGGCGAACACTGGATGCAGGTTAAGCCCGTTTCCGCTGGCAAGCCCCTGACCGCCGGCATTATCGGCGTCGAATTCACCGATGCCCGCCACGGCAAACTGACCACCACCGGCGGCGAAACCTGGACCACGACCGATGGTGGCCAGAATTGGCAGACGAAGTGAGCCGAGGAGAGTCCCATGAAAACTTACTTGAGAATCGTTAATCCGATCGTGGCTCTTTTGGTCTTCCTGCTCTGTCTGTGGGCTGCCACTTTTGAAGACGGTAACTTTAGACCCATGGGGATCCTCAAGGGAGGCATCCCAACGTATTTCTTAGCCAAGGGGTTGTTCTGCAGCTCAGCGCTGTTTCTGGTTGGAAAAATTCTTTCCGTCATGACTGCCGGGGATAAGCAATAACTTGATCCCAAAAGCCCTCTCCGCGATCCTGCCGCTGGTCTTGGGCTGTGCGCTGGCCGGCGCCCAAACCCCCTCCGGCGAACCGCTTCGTCCCCAATGGTGCCGCGAACTCCCGCGTCCGGAGTACGCCAAGCTGGAACGAGCCGATGTGAACGACGACTGGTTCGAGGTGTACCGCATCCGCCCCGGCGTTTTCGCCATCTACGAGCCGCACCAGTTCGAAGAAGTCATCTCTTACCTGATTCTCGGCAGCAAGCGTGCCTTGCTGTTCGACACCGGCCTGGGAATCGGAAAGATCAGCGACATCACTGCCAGTCTGACAAAGCTGCCCATCACCGTGCTCAATTCGCACACCCATTTCGACCACACCGGTGGCAACGCGGAATTTTCTGACATCCTCGACGAAGACACGCCCTTTACCCGCACCAACGAAAAAGGTCAGTCCAACATTTATTCGCGGGATGCGCTCGCCCCCGACCGCATCTGCGGACACCTGCCTCCCGGTGTGCAGCCCAACTCGTATTCCATTCGGCCGTTTCACGTCGCGCACCGAGTAACGGACGGAGAACACATTCAACTCGGCAATCGCGAGCTCGAGATCATCTTCACTCCCGGCCACACTCCCGACTCGCTCTGCCTGCTGGATCGCAAGAACGGACTGCTCTTCACCGGCGACACCTTCTATCCCGGTCCAATCTATCTCTTCACTCCTGAGACCGACTTCGACGCCTACACCAAATCCGTTGCCCGGCTGGCCAAGCTCGCTCCCAAATTGAAACTGCTTCTGCCCGCCCACAACGTGCCCGTGGCCGCCCCGGACTACCTCGATCGCCTGGAAAAAGCAGTCGCACAGGTGCGATCGGGAGCCGTGCAGCCAGTGGTAACCGAAGGTCGCCGCGAGTTCTCCTTCCAGGGATTTTCTCTTTTGTTGGCAATCAATTAGCCCCAACAGCCCCAACAGATGCGCAGCCGCAAGCCATTACCTCCGAGACCCGGCCGGAGGTTACCCATGCAAAAGGCAGGGGTTACCGAAGTGACGTTTACACCTCTGCGGGGTCGTCATACTATCCAGTCGTGGTTTGGCAGTTCTGGGGGAGGGCTGCCGAGGCGTCCTGAACTGAAAAGTTTAGGGCGCTTTTTAATTTTCAGGTCGCAGGTCTCAGCTGACAGGTCTCAGGCTTCATCGCTCCACCACTCCAGTCTGTTTCCCGAGACCTGACACCCGAGACCTGAGGCCCACTTTGCGACCTCTGCCGCTGCACCGCATCTAATCCGAGTGTTAGGATAGTAGGCTCATCTTCCGGGGAGCACTCATACTGATTTGCCAATCCGGGAACGCCGGCAAGCAACGCGGCGCCGAGCGACCAAGTGGAGAGAACAATGGCAAGCAACGCGATTCTTGAAGTAACCGACGCTAACTTCGATCAGGATGTACTGAAATCGGACCAGCCGGTGCTGGTGGATTTCTGGGCGACCTGGTGTGGCCCCTGCCGCGCCATCGCCCCTATCGTCGAGCAACTGGCCCAGGAATACCAAGGCAAGGTGAAGGTCGGCAAAATGGACGTGGACCGCAACGGCGCCACCCCCATGCGCTACGGCGTGCGCGGCATCCCCACCCTGCTGGTCTTCAAGGGCGGCCAGGTGAAAGAGCAGATCGTCGGCTACGTCCCCAAAGAACAGATCCAGAAAGCCCTCGACAAGCACATCTAAGCAGTCAGCAGCCGGCACTCAGCCAGTAGACGCCCGGTCTTCTTTCGGGCGTTTTGCTTTTTGGGAGAAAGATTCGGTGAGAGGTCTGTTTGAGCCGGAAGACAGCAGCCTTGGCTGAGTGCTGAATGCTGAGTGCTGACTGCTCTTTTCAGTACTTCCTCAACACCCCAATCACCCGCCCCTGCACCTCCACCGCCGACGCCGGCTTGATGATGGGTTGCATGTTCGCATTCGACGGCTGCAGGCGAATGTTGTCTCCGTCGCGATAGAAGCGCTTGAGCGTAGCATCGCTGCCTTGCACCAGCGCCACCACGATGTCCCCGTTGTGCGCCGTCTTGTTCTTCTCTACCAACACGTAATCGCCGTCGAGGATCGCTTCGTCCTGCATGGAATCGCCGCGCACCTCGAGCACGAACACTTCTTTCGAGCGCACGAAATCCGCCAGCGAAATCGTCTCCGGATTCTCCACCGCCTCAATCGGCTGGCCCGCGGCAATGCGCCCCATGAGGGGCAACACCATCCCGGTGTTCACCGACATGGCCTGCTTCAGGCGTCCTTTGGGGGGCAGCAGGTCAATGGAGCGGCTGCGGTTGTAGTCGCGGGTGAGCAACCCCTTTTTCTCCAGGTTGGAGACATGTTTGTGCACCGTGGCCAGCGAACTCAGCCCCATGCCTTCCGCGATTTCCTCGAAGGATGGGGAATAACCCTTCTCCGCCACGAAGCGCGAAATGAAGTCATACAACTCCCGCTGACGTCGCGTGATAGCCATGGCCTTATTGTAAGCGAATAAAAAGCGAAGTCAAGCGCTCGTTACCGGCGCGCTAGGGATTCGGCTCCGGCGGTTGCACCAGGTCGGGGATCTTGGCGACGGCCTTCGCGCCCGGCGGCTTTAACTGCAGTTGCTCGACGAGAAATGCAATGCGGTCGCGGCGCGCCTCCGCATTGAGCGCGTGCGGCGCCTCGTACAGCTTGAAGCGTTTGGGATCGCTCACGATCGCCTCATATTGGCGTGCCCGTTCCGCTGTCAGAAACCTCTCTTGCGTGGCGTATTGCAGAAACACCGTGGCTGGAGCAGCGTGCGAGACGAACTTGCCCGGGTCCAGCCAGGAATACCGGGCGATAAAGGCATCGAATTTCTCCGCGCCGACCTTCTGCCGGTGCTCCTGCATTTCTTTCGACTTCAGATCCAATTCGTCCGAAAGGCCACCGGCCATGAGAACGAAGGCCTTGAATCGCTTGTCGATGCCTGCGAGGAATCCTCCCACGCTCGCGTTGTAACTGTGTCCCACGTAGGCCAGGCGCCTGGGATCAACGTCCGCTCGCGCCAGCAACAAGTCGGCGCCCCGCCGCATATCTACAATCTGCTGCACCAGGTCGGTGACCTGTTGCTCGTTCAGCGGAGTCTGGTCCTCGACGTGCCCCGGGCGCGCCACCGGACCGTCGGTGAGCAGAGAAACCACGCCCGACCGGGCCAGCACCACCGCCTCATCCAGAAACTCCTTGCGGTTGCGCATCGCCGAGTTGTCCCAGTACCAGTGCCCCCAGATCACGGCGGCGAAAGGTCCCTTGCCCGCGGGCACCACCAGGTATGCAGGAACACGCCCGCCCTTGGGACTGGCATAGGAAATGTCGTGCACCGCCACGTCGCCCCGCTGCTCGACCCCGATCTCCTTGATTTCAAGAGGGGCCTTTTGGTCATAGGCGAGTTTCCGAGCCGCGTCGGCATCCTGCGCGAACGAAAGCGCGCCCGAAATAAGAACAAGAAAGACGGCGGTGAGCAGAATTTTCATCGCATCCCCCACGCATCCGAATTCACCGGGTGGGCAGATCGTGACCGGGGGAGCATTCGGCACCATACAACCCTGTTCAATATCGCTGAAAACCGGCCCGGACGTCAGCACCACCTTATCCAGGTACGATCCCCCGTTATATTCGGTCAGAATGTAAGCCAAAGCTCCCGCGCCACCGCAGACGGGAGAACTCTTCCTCTTCAGAAAGCGATGGGGATTGTTGGCCAGGATTCCCGTTTCAGACTCCCGGATAAACGGCATTGTACACCCCCGCATTTCGAGCGTTCGCCGTCGTGCTCTCTCCGTTCTCTGGGGAGATAGGGCGGGGTGTTTGTCGTGAACGCTGGTGCGATGGTCCAGGGAGCAACTGTAACCACGGTCACAACTAGACGTGACGCCCAGCACCAGAACAAGCCGCCCTGACTTGCGACAATGAAACCTACGGCCATTCATTCCAAGGGCCCCGCGCTGAACGAAGCTGGGAGACGCGGGGCCCATTTTCTTGCCGCCCGCGCGCTTCCTGGCAAAACCCAAGTAGGGACAGCCCGCCCTCGGCGGTCCAGCGCCCTCAACCGCCGGAGAAAAGCCCAAACGAACCCGCGAAACCCCTGGAAATTAGGGCGTTCTTAGGAGAATGAGAAGATTTGACAAATTTTTTGCAATTGGCGGCAGCCTTCTGGAGTAAGACAGAAGCACAATAGAGGCGGGCGTTTCAGGGCTTTTGGACACGTCCGCGGAGTTGGGGTGGGCAAGCAGAATGCATTCGGGCCTGGAGGGAACCGGAATGACTGAGTCCAGCCAATATTGCTGGGTCGTGCTGTGCAAGAACCACAGGTTTCACAACCGGCAGAATCTTTTCTCGGGCCACAGGATCCCCCTGGGAGAGACCGATGCGTTTATGCCTCCGCCGGCGCTGAATGGCGGGTTGCGGATCCGCTGCGATGAGTGCGGACAAGAGTACGCTTACCAGCCCAAGGACGTGGTACGAATCCAGTTGGAGTTGCCTCACTGTTTCACGCCTCACCCGCTGTTCGGGTGAGCGCCTGGCCTTGCTGCAGGGCTCGACCGATTAGAACCTCCCCCGGACTCCGCTCAGCACGTCTCTACCCTCGCTTGCCTATTGCAGGGCGTACAAATTTCCATCCATGCTGCCGAAGTAGACGACGCCGTGGTCCACCACCGGCGAGGACATGATCGCGCCGATCGAGATGAACTTGTAGAAATCGATGTACATGTCTTCAAAGTCGCCGAACAACGGCGCGAAGGCTTCCTGGTTCAAACTTCCGTCAGGATTCAATACCTTCATTGTGTCTTTCTTGGCGGCTTCGGTCTCGAATTCCCAGGCGAGCTTCCCGGACTTGGTGTCGACGGCGTAGAGCCTGCCGTTGTGATCGCCGACATAGGCAAGATCGCCGGCCAGCGCAGCGGAAGAAAACATGTAGGCCTTGGCGTCGAAGTTGAAACGCAGCCGTCCGGTTTTGGCGTCGAGCGCCATAAAGCGCGCGCTGTCGGACGTCCCCACGTACACCACGCCGTCACGCACCGCGGGCGTGCCATTCACCCAGGACTTGCTGGTGGGATAGTCCCACTTCTTCCGCCCGGTCGCAGCGTCCACCGCATACACGTGGGCGTCGCGGCATCCGACGTAAACAACCCCGTCCACCACTGCTGGTGAAGATTGGAAGCCGACCTGGTTGTGAATGGCCGGATCTTCGCCCGTCTTCAGCGACCACTTTTCCTGGCCGGTGTCGGCATCAATGGCGTAGAGATAGCTGTCCCAACTGCCGATGTACACGGTGTTGTTGTAAATGGCGGGAGAAGCGTGCACCACGTCCTTGGTGGGGAACTTCCACTGCAATACGCCGCTTTGCGCGTCGATGGCGTAGACGTTACCGTCACCGCTGCCGAAATAAACTTTTCCGTTCGCGACCGCGGGCGACGACAACCAGACGTCCCAGGCATCAGGCATAGTCTGGGCCGCGGACGGGTATCCATGCAGGTTCTTAGCTTCGAACTTCCGCTCGTATTCGGTAGCAAATGCCCACTTGATCTTGCCGGTGGCGGTGTCAACGGCAGCGAGAGCACCGCTCGAAGACACAAAGTAGAGCGTCCCGCCAACCACGGCGGGTGAGGAGGCGATCGGCATGCGGGATTTGAACTTCCATTTCTCCTTGCCCGTTTCCTGGTCGATGGCATACAGGTAGCTGTCCATGCTGGCGATGTAGACGACGCCATCCGCCACCGCAGGCGAGGCTACGATTGGGCCTCCCGTCTTGAAGCTCCACTTCACACCGTTCAACTGTTTCGGCCCGGGCGACTCGTAGACTCCCGTGCGGGCGACATTGCCGTGAAAGGTGGCCTGGGCGAGACCACTTTGCGCGCACGTCAACAGGACTAGAAGCAGCACTGGCTTCATCAAGTTTCCCCTTCTCATGTCGAATATGCCGCGGCCGTGGTCGGCGGTAAGGCGTTGCAGGGCTGGACAGCCTGGCCGTGGTTATCTGACGTGCCGAGCCGGCAATCGTTATCACGGAGGGGCTCGATGCTTGACGGGCCCACCCTCCCCTGGCAGAATAGCCGTCCCCTGCACGGGCACTTCGGTGAAGCCTTTGGCCTGGCGCTGCATCAGATGTATGACTCCCGCGCGGAGCGCAGGGAAAATTCCGAGCTTGCGCTCGAACTGGACAGGCCGGGCGCTCGTCTCCACACATACATATGAAGAGGGGAAAAATGATGAACAGAACAGGAGCAGGATTACTCGTTGGTCTGGGAATGCTGCTGCTTGCCGCTTTGGCGGTGGGGCAGACGAGCCAGGACGTGATCACCATCAACGGCGGCCGCACCACGGTTTTCATGAAGGTTCCGTCACAGACTGCCGCAGCGGCGCGGCCGTCGGCGGGTTTGGTCACCATCTATAGCAACCTGGGAACGGGCAGCAATGTGTACAACGCGATTGCAGGTACGGGCGTGCTGGGGAGGAATGTCGCCGGACAGCCGCGGCCGGAATGGCTGGCCAATGGCTTCACCCCAACCGCCGATCACACCGTGAAAGAGATCCAGGTGGGGGTGACCTACGTCAGCGGCGCCAACGAAGTCGTGCTCAGTTTGAATGAGGACGCCGGGGGCATACCCGGAAAGGCCCTTCAAACCTGGCACTTTGCCACCCTGCCCACGTTTGGCACCTGCTGCGCCTTGCAGACGGCAAAGTCGAAGCCCGGAATTCCCGTCTCCAAAGGGAAGTTGTACTGGGTGGTTCTCCGCACCTCGGCAACTGGACAGGACACGTGGGACGTGTGGAACAACAACTTCAACGATCTGCAGGGCCCGTTCTCCAACAACACCGGCCAGGGCTGGTCGAAGCAGAGCGTTCAGGAACTGGGAGGGTTCGGAGTGTTTGGGCAGTAATTCATCATGCGGGAAAAGGCGGGTGGCGGCGGCGAAGCAAGAGCTCGTGCACATCCCACCCGCCCAATTCCGGTATGATGGCCGCGAATGGCTCTCCAGGAACTCCATCCCTTCAACGACGCCGAAATCGCCAAACTTCCTGAGAAACCCGGGGTGTACATTCTCTTCCAGATCGAGGTCGCGGTGCATGTGGATAGTGCCGGGAACCTGCGAAAAGGGGTACGGACCGCCAAAGCAAGATTTCCCGCCGCCAGTCATTTTTCTGTGGAAACACTAAGTACGCGTGCCCTGGCTCAGCGAGTAAAACATTTGAGGCAGGAACTGAAGCTGGTGAGAACGGCGACATTCGTCGGCCGCTGAACCCGCGGGGCTCGCGCAGGCCGCGCACTTGGGAGGAAGCTCTCGTGTCAGAACTGGTTCGCGTGGGGCCCGTTCGCGCCACCTGCTGCGGTGGAAACGTCACGTATGTAATACGATAGACTGCCGGAGTTTTTTCGCGGCTGGTTTGAGCCGCTGCGGTACTTTTTCAACGGAATCCAACATGACCTCCACCGAAACCACGTCGGGTCGACTCGCCGAAGCGGGTCACTGGGGCAACGACGTCCGCTCCGACCTGCACGTCGCCATCGAGCCGCGCGACCGGGGCGGGCTGGAGATCACCCTCGAGTCTCGGGTCGCTCCTTACTACGGCGACTCCATCCAGGCTCAGGTCCGCCAGGTGCTCGAGTCCCTGGGAGTCAAAAACGCCAGTGTCTCCGTCCACGACGAAGGCGCGCTGCCCTTCGTGATCTCCGCTCGGGTTGAGACCGCAGCCAAGCGCGCCGGGTTGGGCGCTGGACAAAAGTCGCTGCCTGAGAAATTGCCTCTGCCTCCCCCTTCGGCCCGCGACCGCCTGCGCCGCTCGCGCCTGTATCTGCCCGGGACGGAGCCCAAATATTTCATCAACGCGGCGCTGCACGGTTCGGATGCCATCATCCTTGACCTCGAAGACTCCGTCCATCACGCGGAAAAAGACGCCGCCCGCATCCTGGTGCGCAACACCCTGCGCGCGGTGGACTTTGGCCCCTGCGAGCGCATGGTGCGCATCAACCAGTTGCCCCTGGGGCTCGAGGATCTGGCGGAAATTATTCCGGAAGCGCCCGACTTGGTGCTCATCCCCAAGACCGAAAGCCCGCTCCAGGTCACCGAAGTGGACCGGATGATCGGCGAACTCAAGGCCCGCAACAAGGTGGATCATCCCATCTGGCTGATGCCGATTCTCGAGTCCGCTCTCGGAATTGAATACGCTTCCGCCATTGCCAATGCCAGTCCCAACGTGGCGGCGCTGACCATCGGCCTGGAGGATTACACCGCCGACATGGGCGTGGTGAAGACATCCGAGGGCCGCGAGTCGCTGTACGCGCGCACCCGCCTGGTGAATGCCGCCAAAGCCGTGGGCATCCAGGCCATCGATTCTGTGTTCGGCGACGTCGGTGACATGGACGGCCTGCGCCGCTGGGGCGAGAATTCGCGCGCCCTGGGGTTCGAAGGCATGGGCTGCATTCATCCGACGCAGATTCCGGTGATTCACGCGGCCTTTACTCCCTCGCAGGCCGAGATCGACAAGGCGCTCAAGATTGTCGCCGCCTTCGAAGACGCACAGCAGCGTGGGTTGGGCGTGGTCAGCCTGGGATCGAAAATGATTGACCCGCCAGTAGTGCAGCGCGCGCTGAAGTTGGTAGCACGAGCCAAGCAGATGGGTAAAGCATAACTGGTGTGGGGACGGGCGCTTCGCCCGTTCCAGCCGGGCGAAGCCCCGGCAGTGTGCAGAGAACAAATGACCGATCGCGTCGAACTCGCCCAGAACGCCGCCGGACGCATGGTCCCGGCCATGGTCAACGGCAAGCCCCAGATCCCTTACATCGGGGTCGGCAAGTATCAGCCCCGCGGCCGCAAACAGGCCCCGCCCATCCGCTCCAACAAAGACTACCCCGAGAACGGCGACAAGCGCCTGCCCGATCTTGAAACCGCGCTGCGCCAGTGCGGACTGCGCGACGGCATGGTGATTTCCAACCATCATCACCTGCGCGATGGCGACCGCGTCGCGTTGATGGCGCTCGAAGCCGCCGCCCGCATCGGCGTCAAAGACCTGATGTGGTTCCCCAGCGCTTCGTTCCCTTCGCAGAAAAGTGCCATCGAACTCATGCAAGCGGGCGTGATTCACCACATCGAAGGCAGCATGAATGGCCCGCTGGGCGACTACTGCACCCAGGGCAGCATGCGCGGCATGGGCGTCTTGCGCTCCCACGGCGGCCGCTGGCAGGCCATCCAGGACGGAGAAGTCCACATTGACATCGCGGTAATTGCCGCGCCGACCGCCGACCCCTTCGGCAACGCCGACGGCTCCCATGGCAAATCGGCCTGCGGTTCGCTCGGCTTTGCGCTCGCCGACTCCATGTATGCCGACCACGTCATCGCCGTCACCGATAACCTCGTACCGTTCCCCTGTATTCCCTGGCAGATCCAGGGCAACAACGTGGACTACGTCGTCGAGGTTGATTCCATCGGTGATCCAGCGAAAATCGTCTCCGGCACCACCCAGATCACGCGTTCGCCCGACCGCTTGCGTATCGCTGAGTTCGTGGCCCGCTTCCTCCGCGACGCCGGCATCATGAAAAACGGCTTCTCCTTTCAGGCCGGCGCGGGAGGAATCGCCCTCGCTTTCGTGGACTACCTGCGTCGCATGATGAAGGAAGCCGGAGTCAAAGCGCGCTTCGTGCGTGGCGGCTCGACCAAGTACCTGGTCGAACTCTTGCAGGACGGGCTCACCGACTACATCCTCGACGGCCAAACCTTCGACCTCGATGCGGTGAAGTCCATTGCCAATGATCCGCGGCACCTGCCCACCTCGCCGTTCACTTCGTACAACTACCACGGCAAAGGTTCGTTCGCTTCCATGGTGGACGCGGTGGTGCTGGGCGCGACCGAAGTAGACGTGAACTTCAACGGCAACGTGGTCACACACTCCGACGGCCGATTGCTGCACGGCATCGGAGGCTGGCAGAACTGCCTCGCGGCGGGATGCACCATCCTCGCCGTCCCCTCCTTCCGCGACCGCATTCCCGTCATCGTCGATCAGGTCACAACGCTCACCGGGCCCGGCGAACTGATCGACGTGGTGGTCACCGAGCGCGGGATTGCCATCAACCCGCGCCGCCCGGATTTGCTGGATGCGGTCAAAGGATCAAGCCTGCCCATCCGTCCCATTCAAGACATCAAGGCGGAAGTCGAGCGCATCTGCGGCGGCAAGCCCGCCCGCCCCAAGCTGGGCGATCGCCCGGTCGCGGTGGTCAAGTGGGTGGATGGAACGGTGCTCGACACAGTCTGGCAGGTCGGATAGGTTCGCCGATTCTCAGGCAAAAAATCAGGGCGACACTCGGCTGAGCGTCGCCCCGCGGTTCGCAAGATCCTTGGTTAGGGCGCTACCTGCAGTTCCGTAATTCCATCAATCTCCGTACTGGTATCGTTCTGCAGGATGTATGCCTTGCTCCCGGAAACCAGGTAGAACACCATGTTGTTGGACAGGGTCGTGATCGTCCCCGTAGTGCGGCCGTTGCTCGCCACCGAATAGGTTCCCGTCAGAGGACCCGGCACATTGATGGTTCCCGATGCATTCACCAACTCATTCAAGGTAAGGTTCCCGGCGCCATCCCACTTCAGCGTGGCCACGCGGTCAATGAAGAAGCTGGAGTTGAATCCATCCATCAGGAATGCGAACGTCCCATTCATGGTGGAATTGGAAAATGAACTCGAGCTCTGCAGGTCCACGGTTCCGTCGGCCACGTTGCCCGCATCGGTAACCAGGAAAAACGCCCGTGAGGGGCTTACCAGGTACAACACTTCATTGGTTATGACGCCACCGGAGAGGGCCGCACCCACGCGGCCGGTCACGCTATTGACCGCGTATGTTCCGGTGAAGCTGACATTCGTGGCCGTGGTGCCATCTTCCACCGCGTCCACTGCGCCGGAAGGAATATTCCCGCTGCCGTCGGCCATAAACTGCCCCACCGCGCGCAGGTTGCCAACACTGGTGAGAGTGTCGCCGTTGCCCCCGAACGCATAGTTCCCGGACAGCGACGCGTTGCTGAACGGTCCGCTCTGTTTCTCCGCGCGGCCCAAGCCCAGAATGCCGATGTCCGTAGACAGAAAACGTATGTTATTGCCATCGACTACGTAGTAAACGAAGCTGGAGGTAGCCGGCGAACTGTCGGTCAGGGTGCCCGTCGCCCGTCCGTTGCCGTCTGGGCCGTTAAACAGGCCCGAGGTGATCGTACGTTGGCTCGCGACTCCTGCATCGCTCACGTCTTCGCTGCCCGAAGCTATTCCACTGGCAATCGTAAATACGCCCACACTGCCCGTCGAACCTGTCGACGTAAAAGCCCCGTTGGTGGTGTGCATGCGGAACGCGAATGTGCCACTGGGAGGCGAGCTAAAAGCCGCGGCGCTTTGTTTCTCCGCGATCCCGGCGCCGGTCGCAAATGTGTCGGCTTCGATCAGGTAAACCCTGGAAGTACTCGCCACGGTCATCGCCAAGGTGATGACGCTTGTGTCAGAGAAGTTCAAGACGGCGGTGGCGGTTCCGTCACCGCTGATGGAGTAGGTGGAAGTGTTCAAGATCGTGGTCGATACCACACCCACGCCGTCATCGACAAAATCATCCGAGCCTCCAGTGATGTGGCCCGCTCCATCCGCGGTAAACGAACCTATTTCTCGGAACCCCACGCCATTGATCAGGTCGGTGCCCGACAACTGGTAGGCGTATTGCCCGTTCAAGCTGGCATTGGAGAAGGGTCCCGTCGGTCCCGGGTTGCTGCTTCCCGATCCGCAGCCCAAACAGAAAGCCAGAGAAACCAAACCCAACGTGAGGCACAATGTTTTCATAGCAAAATGTGCAGCCGGTCGAAGCCGCACCACTCCTTTGAAATTCGTCTCTTGGAAGACGGTTGTCCCTTTCTAACACAGTTTGGGCAGGAAAGTTCCTCCGGGAGACCCTTTTGAGTACACCAACTGCTGCATGCGAGGAATTGACATCTGGCTGGTGTCTGGGAACCGAGAACTGAGAACCGGGAACTGCTCTTATCCCTCCGAAACCTCGACCCGGCCGGAAGGAATCGAAACCGACCTCCCCACCTTCGGCGCCAGCCACACCACCAGCCGATACCCCAGCAGCAGTGCCAGCACAAACGCATATTCCAGCGGCTTGCGCAGATCGGCCTTCACCAGCCACAGGTAGTGGATCACGCCCGCCATTGCGCTGAAATAAATCAGACGGTGCAGCAGGTTCCAGCGCCGCCCGCCCAGCCGTCGAATCCACCCGCTGGTGGAGGTGATCGCTAGCGGAATCAGCAGCACGAAACCGGTAAGCCCGGCGGTAATGAAGCGCCGCTTGGCCACGTCCGCCAGCATCTCGTGCAGATCAAAGAACTTGTCCAGCCAGATGTAGGTTAAAAAGTGCAGCAACCCATAAAAAAACGCGAACAGCCCCAGCATCCGGCGAAAGCGGATCAGCCAGTGTTGTCCCGTCAGCTTGCGCAGCGGGGTGATGGCCAGCGTGGCCAGCAGGAACACCAGCGTCCAGTCGCCCGTCGAGTGGGTAATCGCCTCGATAGGATTGGCGCCCAGATTGCCCGAGTAGGCCTTCCACCCCAGGTACCCCAGTGGCACCAGGCAAGCGGGAAAAACAACGACTTTGAACCAGCGCAATTTCACGGCAGCATTCTCAGAAATATTTCTTCAGGTCCATGCCGCTGTAAAGGCTGGCTACCTGGTCGTAACCGTTGAACATCAATGTCGGACGCTTAAGGAACTCTCCCAGCCTCCGCTCTTTCGCCTGGCTCCAGCGGGGATGGTCCACATTCGGGTTCACGTTGGAATAAAAGCCGTATTCGCTGGGCGCGGCCTTGTTCCAGGTGTTGATCGGCTGATCTTCAGTGAAACGGATGCGCACAATCGCCTTGGCGCTCTTGAAGCCGTATTTCCACGGCAGCACGATGCGCAACGGCGCGCCGTCCTGGTTGGGCAGCACTTCGCCGTACATGCCGAAGCACAAGAGTGCCAGCGGGTGCATGGCTTCGTCCATGCGCAAGCCCTCCACGTACGGCCACTCCAGCACCGGCACCCGCAAGCCGGGCATCTGCTTGGGATCGTTCAGCGTGGTGAACTCGACGAATTTGGCCTTCGGCAGCGGCTCGGCTCGCTTGATCAATTCGCTCAACGAGAACCCCACCCACGGCACCACGATGGACCAGCCTTCCACGCAGCGATGCCGGTAAATGCGCTCCTCCGGCGCCGCCATCTTGAGGATCGCGTCCACATCGAGCACCTGCTTCTTCTTCACCAGGCCGTCGATGGTCACAGTCCAGGGACGTGTCTTGAAGTCTTTGGCCAGCTCCGCCGGCCCTTCCTTGTCGGTCGAGAACTCGTAGTAATTGTTGTAGCTGGTGACATCTTTATAGGGCGTGATCTTTTCTGTCGTCGAGAAAGAACTTTTCTTGATGCCATCAATCTTGGCATTCGCCTGCACCACCTCCGAGGGCGAGGCCACCTCGCGCACACCCACCCCGGCCACCGCAGCCGCCCCGGCAATAGCGGTGCCCGCGAGAAATGCCCGCCGGTTCATGTACAAACTCTTGGGGGTAATCTCCGACGACAGGATATCCGCAGCCTTCTTGATCAGCATGAAAACAGTCCCCTCTATGACAGGTACGGGTAGCGTTACCCCGATGGATGTGGGTTGATTCCCTGATACATAGGACGCAAATTAGGTGGAAAAGTTGCACCTCGCGATGAGGTTGCACCTTGCCAGCGCCAGCCGGAGGGTTCGCCACCCCCAAGGTCAAGGCGCCGGGAGACTTACGCTTACCCGCTGCTTAACACTTCGCGCACTTTCCGCGACAGCGCTTGCAGCGTAAACGGCTTCTGCAGGAAGGCGGTGCCGGGATCCAGCACTCCCTGGTGGACGATGGCATCTTCGGTGTATCCCGACAAGTAGAGGACCTTGGTCTGCGGATGCGAGGTAGAAAGCTGTCTGGCCAGTTCGCGCCCGCTCATGCCCGGCATGACCACGTCAGTGATCAGCATATCAATGGTGCCCTGGTGGGCAGACGCAATCTGCAGAGCAGCGGCCCCGTGGTCGGCCTCGAGCACTTTGTAGCCTTTCGCTTCCAGAGTTTCGCGGACCAGTTGACGCACCGATTCTTCGTCCTCCACCAGCAGCACGGTTTCCGAGCCGCCCGAGGCGGCTTGTGCAGCCCGCACCTGGCCCAGCGGTTCGGCCGCATCTTCCACCCGCGGCAGGTAAATGCTGAAGGTCGTGCCCCGGTCCACTTCGCTCTGCGCAAAAACATAACCGCCGCTTTGCTTGACAATCCCGTACACCGTGGAAAGCCCCAGGCCAGTGCCTTTGCTCTTTTCCTTGGTCGTGAAAAAGGGCTCAAAAATGCGCGCCTGGGTCTCTTTGTCCATGCCGTGCCCGGTATCGCTGACCGAGAGCATCACGTACGGTCCCGGCTGGATGTAGCTGTACTCGCGGCGGAGGTCGTCATCGAGGCTGACGTTCGCGGTCTGGAGCGTGATCCTCCCCCCGTCCGGCATGGCGTCCTTGGAGTTGACCACCAGGTTCATGATCACCTGTTCGATCTGCCCCGCATCGGCGCGCGTGCGGCCGAGGTCGGGTGCAAGCCGTGTGACCAACTCGATATCTTCTCCGATCAGCGGACGCAACAGGCGCTCGATGTCGCCCACGATCGCGTTCACGTCCACCACCTTCAGTTCCAGCAACTGCTTGCGGCTGAAGGCGAGCAGTTGCCGCGTCAGCGTGGTGGCGCGATCGGCGGCCTGCTGGATGGCTTCGATCTTGGGATAGACGGGGTTGTCACGTTCGGTCCGCTCCAGCAGAACTTCGGTGTATCCGCTGACCACCATTAAGAGATTGTTGAAATCGTGGGCCACGCCCCCGGCCAGCCGTCCCACCGCCTCCATTTTTTGCGCCTGGCGAAACTGGTCTTCCAGGACCCGTCGTTCGGTCACATCCTGCGCAATAATTTCCAGGACCTGGTCGGGTTCTTCCGGCGTGTTCACGGCGCGGCCACTGAGGCGCACGGTGATAGCGCTGCCATCCTTGCGTCGCCAGCGCACTTCCATATCGTCCAGCCGTCCGCTGCGTTCAAACTCCTTCATCAGTCGCGACTGCTGTTCCGCATCCAGGAACACATCCCGTCTCGGATCCAGCCCCAACACTTCTTCGCCGGATTCATACCCCATCATGGCAATCAGCGCCGGGTTCACATCGAGAAACTTGCCGTCCAGGCTGGAGCGATAAATGCCGTACACCGCGCTCTGCACCAACGACCGGTAGCGCGACTCCGAACGCCGCTGCGCCTCTTCGTGTTTCTTGTGTTCCACGGCGCTCGCCAGTTGCTGGGAGACGAAGGTGAGAATTTCTCTGTCCTTCTCGCGGTAGCGCACATTGTCGCAGTAACTTTGCACCACCACCACGCCGAAGGTGTTATTCGCCGCCTTCAGCGGGACCCCCAGCCAATCCACCGAAGGCGCGCCAATCAACTCGACCTCGCTCTGTGCCACCAGCGCATCGAACACTTCCGGTGTGCACAGCAGCGGTTCCCCGGTACGCAGCACGTACTCGGTGAGTCCCCGCCCCAGCTTCTTGGGCGCGGGAGTGGGATCCTGCTCGTCCACGAAATAAGAAAAACTGAGCAACTGGGTCAGCGGATCGTACAGCGCGATGTAGAAATTGCGCGCGTACATCAGTTCCCCAACGATGTTATGAATCGCGGCGTAGAACTGCTGCAAATCGACCGCCGAACTGGTCTTTTCGGCAATCCGGTACAGCGCCGAACTCAGCGTTTCCGCCCTCTTTTGTTCGGAGATGTCCCGGTAGAGCACGTAGGATGCGACCCGTTTGCCGCCGACGAGCACCGGCGCCGCGGAGATAAACACATCCACCAGGGAGCCGTCCTTGTGCAACCGCTTGGTCTCCAGCACCACCTTCTGGCTCTTGGCGAGCATCTCTCCGATCCAGCGGGTTTCCGAGCCCCGGTCCGGCGGCACGATCAGGGAATCAATGCGGCGGCCCAGCGCCTCCTCGGGTTGAAACCCGAACATACGGGTGAACTCGCTGTTAATACGCAGGACCTGGTAATGATCGATGATGCTGATCGCCTCGGGGGTGCATTCCACCAACTGCTCGAGGTAGGCCCTTTGTACCTCAATGTCGTCGGAAGCGAAGGATGGATCGGGCGTTGGCTCGGCCGCCGCCGGATCGGTGGCGCGTGAAAAGGTGGCAGCGCCGCGCTGCAGCGCTTCCCGGAGAAGTTTGACGCGCAAGAGTTCAGCCGACTTGGCGAGCTGGGTGATCTTACCACCCATCGAACCCCCTCCCGCTTCGATACCAGAGCCAATTTCGATGTTAGATGGCCCGGGTATTACTCGAAAGTTACGGAGGTAATTCTGCAGGATTATTCACTTGACAAAAGCAGCATTTCAGCGCAGGGTGGGCGTGGCCACCTGTCTGGTGGTGCCAATTGAGGGTTGATAGGCCACGGCGCATAATGCGCTTTGGCCCTACAAGGAAGCCCATGACTCTAGCTGCTGGCATGAAATTTAACTGGGGAATCCTGCTGTGTGCAGATACCGAAATGGCATATGGCGGCGTACAAAAGGTACGCGGCGAAAAACTTTTTGCTTTCCATCTTTCGGCCCGAAAACTGAAGATAGGGTTCGCCATCGCGGGGTCGGTGCCAGACGCAAAGGTGGCAATTCGGAAGATAATGAATGCAATTGAGGATGCTGATGCATCAGTAGCACTAACTCCTCGCGCAGTGCTGGAAGCTACAGAGCAATCCTTAGCGAAGATTCATAACGAAAGAGTTTACCCGCATCCGAACTTCCAGAGGGATGGTTCTCCCGAATTCTGGCTCGTTATCGCTTTCGCCATAGACTCCGACCCCCCACATCTTTATGTGACCTACGAGGACAGGGTGACGCCGATAGATAAGTTTGAGTCAATTGGTTCTGGCGATTACCTATTCAGGTATGTATTTGGCCCAGGCTACGATTCGCTGTTGAATGAGGAAGAAGCAATCATCTTGGCGACTCATGCATTACGCGAGACCAAGTCAACAGTGCCGGGGGTCGGGTTTGGATCTGAATTCAGAATTTATTCTGAGCGAAAGCATGACTTCAGTACGATCGGTGGTTATGACATCTCGCACGTCGAAGACTTTTCAGCCGAATTCAAACGTGCCATGTATGACTTGCTGTTCAACTATGCCAACCTGACCGTTGGTGATGGCACTCTTGAGGAAGCGAGAACTCAATTCATAAATAATTTGACCAGCCTCAGAAAGGAATATTTAAAGGACAAGGTAAGCATGGTGCAGCTAAAGGCATTGCTTCATATATTGCACCCGCGCGTCAAGTAGTGGTTAGGAGAAGTGGTAATGACGAACCATACGAAGACATTCATTGATCTGTCAGACATTGTCGGCTTCCGATTTGAATGTAAGAATCCAAAGTGTGGTGCCGCGCTAACTCTGCCCATGCTGGCCGATATTAACCGTGGTCAACCTCTCCGAACATGTCCTAGTTGTCGCTCTTCATGGGCGCAGGTGGGCGGCGCAGAGGGTTATGGAGCCACGAATTATGAGATGTATATCGAAGATCTTGTGGAGTGCCTTAAAAAGCTGAAGGGCGCTCCGTTTGGTTTTGTGCTGACCTTGGAACTAAAGAATCAGCCGTCAGCTTCTCAAACGTCAGTGCAGGCGAAGTGACCATATGACGCAGAGTATCCAAGAACAGAGCGGGAGACTTCCGGCGGTTGAAGCGGAATGTCATTTCGTCCAGATAGGCCGGAAGGTGTTTGGCGGAGATTCGGTGCCACGTTCCCATGATGCCCCGCTTGAGAAGCGAGAACGCCCGCGCTTGGCCGCCGGGATGAGCGACACGACCCGTTGCATCATGATTTGGAAAACCTGATCCGGGTTCTCCGTGGTTCCGAATTGCAGCGGCAATTCCAGCAACAAGGCCAGCCGGGCGTCCAACTGGCTCCCCTTCATGCCGCTTAACTCTGCCGCGGCGCGATCCGTGCTGACCGCCTTGACGATGTGCAGGTGGGCCGGATCGGCGGCGGTCGGCGATGCCGGCGCGCCGCCGCCGGACTCCGGCAGCGTCTGGAAGCGCAGGGTTGTCTCGCCCACCTGCACCACGTCCTCCGCAGAAAGCCGGCACTCGCCCTGGCTCCGAATGTCCCGCCCGTTGACTTGCGTGCCC
>JAIQET010000119.1 GCA_020073645.1 Terriglobia bacterium
CGCTGATGGCTTTCATCTTGGCCGGATGCGCCATCTCCAACTGCTCGCCGTAGGGCTTCAGGGTGTCGTAGATCCAACCGCTGAACAAGGTCGCTTCCAGTGCTCCCCGCCAGGCTTGCGGCCGGGCCGAGGCCCATTGCCGCAATCCCGCGCGTTGCGCCGGCACGCTGCCTTCTTCCACGATCTCGCCGGCGGCAGTCTTGACGCAGAAACTGATGGTTTTCTTGTGAACGTCGAATCCGATATAGTGAAGGGCATTCATGGGGTTCTCCAGGTGAGCTTTCTGAGCCGGCGCTTTCTTCGCCGGTCTCAGCATCGTAGCCGCTCGGAGAACCCTTCTTCATTTCACTTATGCATTCATACAGACGGAACGTTTCCTGATGTTTCTGCAGCTACCGGTTAAAGGTAAGGGTATGTTGCTTACGTCACCCAAAGTAGCAGAAAACGTCCCGTCTGTCCCCGGTTTCCCCCCCGGTTTCCCCGGATTAAAGTGATCGGCATATCGGTCTGTTCCGCAGCGCCGCTTTATGGCAGTGTGTACTGGGTACGGAGTCGAATCTGAAAGAATGAATCTCTTATCAAGAAGAACACATCTTGAACCCCATCCGGCGAGAACACACGCAATTCAGTCGCGTGACTGTGGAGGGGCCATGCATGAAGGTCTCACTTATTCAAAGGAGGGAAAAAATGGAAGACAACACCTTAGCCCAGTCGAGCTTTTCAGCAACCATCAATGCACCCATTGAGAAGGTGGATATTCCTTCCTGGTGCTTCACGCTACCCGAGTCGGAATACCAATCTTGCTCCCCAGCTCACTGCTCCGCCGGCGCAACCACGGCGCCTGACGGTCGGCTCATGTCGATCAATGTCGAAATACTAGGCGGAAGCCTGATGGTGCAGCACTACATCGAGGAGACTGGCCAACCCGATCACCTGAGGCTGGTTTCTAACTCAGACCTATCTACGCCTCCGGGCCGAACGAAGGTAGGCATGATCTGGGACCTGAGCGGCAAGAAGATCGACGACAGAACGTGTGAATTCACAAACATGGTCCACATCTCTGCCACGCCGTTGCAGTTGGACTGCTAATCGACGCTCGCATTCAACAAATCTGACTTTCGATCTAAGTGAACGAATAGGAGGAGAAGAACATGGCAAATCTGAAGCATGAAATCCGAAGTAACGACGCCAGAGACGCGAGCGTCGCGAGAGTCGACATGAAGCTCGAGCTGGTCGTCATCCCCGTCTCGGATGTCGACCGCGCGAAGGAGTTCTACGCGAGGCTGGGGTGGCGGCTCGACGCCGACTTCGCCACCGGCGATGACTTCCGCGTGATCCAGTTCACGCCGTTTGGCTCCGGGGGCTCGGTTATCTTCGGCAAGAACATCACTGCGGCGGCGCCCGGCTCCGCCCAGGGCCTGTACCTGATCGTTTCTGACATCGAGGCCGCCCGCGCCGAGCTGCTCCGCCGCGGCGTCGAGGTCAGCGAGGTGTTCCACGGCGGCAGCGTGTACGCTGGCACGGACGAGCCCTATCTGTTTGGGCGGGTCCGGGTCAGCGGTCCGGATCCCGAGCATCGCAGCTACCGCTCGTTCGCCTCGTTCCGTGATCCGGACGGCAATGGCTGGCTGTTCCAGGAGATCACGTCGCGGCTTCCGGGACGAGGACTCAGCCTGGACGTCACGACCCTGACAGAGCTTCTGCGAGAGACAGAGACGCGCCATGGCCAGTACGAACCGACCGCTCCGAAGCACCACTGGTCGAGCTGGTACGCGGCCTACATCGCCGCGCGCGAGAACGGGAGGACTCCCGACGAGGCAGCCAAAGATGCCACGCTCCACATAGAAGGTGCCCGTGACCGCGTGCCGGCGTAGAGGCTGGCACGTGACCCGGCATCGTTCCTGGCGGGCCGTCGAGGCTCTCGATTGCGGATTCTTGGAGGAATCATGAGCACCGCAACCACCACCGTTCCCATCCAGCGCGAACCAGAACTCCTCGGGCAAACCGTCGTGGTGATCGGCGGTAGCGCCGGCATCGGGCTCGAAACAGCCCGACGAGCACGCGCTGAGGGCGCCAAGCTGATCCTCACCGGCCGGGATCCCGAGCGCCTCCAGCACGCCGCGAGCGAGGTCGAAGCGCTCAGCACCGCGGCCTTCGACGCCACGGATCCTGCTCCCCTCGAGCGGTTCTTCCGTGACCTGCCGGCCACGATCGACCACGTGATGGTGACAGCTGGCCGGCCATACTACGGGCGCCTCCTCGACATGGACTTCGCGCAGGCGCGTAGCGCCCTCGACTCGCACCTCTTGCTGATGCTCCAGGTCGCCCGCAACTCCGCCCACAAGGTAAGACCGGGAGGCACGCTGCTGTTCATGGGCGGCACCGGCGGCCGGCGCCCAGGCGTCGGCCTCGCGATTGCGTCGGCACTCACCGCTGCACTCCCCGCCCTCACAGCCAACCTGGCGATCGAGCTCGCGCCCGTCCGAGTCAACCTCATCGCCGCCGGCTTCGTCGACACACAGTTGTCGGCATCGTTCCTCGGCGATGAACTCGAAAACCGCCGCAATCAGCTTCGCGCCACGCTTCCCATCCGGCGCGTTGTCGGACCGGCCGACGTCGCCGCGCTCGCCGTACACATCATGACCAACACGGCCCTCACGGGTGCCACCTACGACGTCGACGGCGGGCAGCAGTTCGTCGCCGGCTAGCTAAAGAGGCCAGCAAGGCGGCTTCGATCTTACTTAAGGGAGGTGCCTCGTTGTCACGGCATTTCGATGCAATCATCATCGGGACGGGCCAGGCAGGCCCGTCTTTGGCTGCGCGGTTTGCGGCCGCGGGCATGACAGTCGCCATTATTGAACGCCACAAGTTTGGTGGCACCTGTGTGAATACGGGATGTATACCGACCAAGACGCTCGTAGCCAGCGCGTACGCCGCCCATGTTGCTCGCCGAAGCGCCGAATACGGTTTTGCTTTCAATGGCGATGTGCGCGTCGATATGAAACGTGTTAAAGCACGCAAGGATGAGATCTCCGGACGGTCGAACCGGGGCGTAGAGGAATGGTTGCGAGGACTTAAAAATTGTACAGTCATCCAGGGCCATGCCCGCTTTCAGTCATCCCGCACCGTCGTGGTGAACGATGAAGTCTTGCAGGCCGACAAAATTTTCATCAACGTGGGTGGGCGGGCCTCAGTTCCCGCGATCCCGGGAATTCATGATGTACCGTTTCTCACCAACTCATCGATGATGGATGTGGACTTCTTGCCAGAGCATCTCGTTATCGTCGGCGGAAGTTATGTTGGGTTGGAATTCGGTCAGATGTATCGCCGCTTCGGGAGCGAAGTCACGATTGTAGAGATGGGATCGCGTCTGATTGGACGGGAAGACGAAGATGTTTCCCAAGCCGTGCGCGAAATCCTGGAGAGTGAGGGAATACGGATTCGGCTGAATGCGAAATGTATATCACTGGCGAAGCGGGACGGCCGTATCGCCGTAGGAGCCGAATGCGACGAAGGTTCGCCGGAAGTATTGGGTACGCATGTTCTTCTGGCGGTGGGACGGGTTCCCAACACCAACGACCTGGGTCTCGACCGGGCCGGGGTTGCGACCGACCCCCGCGGTTACATCACGGTTGGCGATCAACTGCAAACCAACGTGCCCGGCATCTGGGCCCTGGGTGACTGCAACGGCCGCGGTGCCTTTACGCATACTTCATACAACGATTATGAGATCGTCGCCGACAATCTTCTCAACGCAGACCATCGCCGCGTGTCAGACCGAATCCAGGCGTACGCTTTGTATACAGATCCGCCGCTAGGCCGGTGCGGCATGACGGATGCCGAAGTACGGAAGTCTGGGCGCGCTGCGCTCACTACGAAATATCCGATGAGCCGGGTGAGCCGGGCCGTTGAGAAAGGCGACACCCAAGGCTTCATCAAAATCTCTGTGGATGCGGAAACAAAACGCATTCTGGGTGCTGCGATTCTTGGGACCGGAGGCGATGAAGTAGTCCACGTTCTGCTGGACGTCATGTATGCGAAGGCGCCGTATACGGTAGTACAACGCGCCATGCATATTCATCCGACGGTTGCGGAATATCTCCCCACCGTCTTGTCCAAACTGGAACCCTTTGCGTAGGAGGAAAAAACATGGCAAATCTAAAGTATGACAAAGAGATCACCGCACTTCTCGTCATCGATCCGTACAACGATTTCATTTCCGAGGGAGGCAAAGTATGGAATCGCTTGAAGACGGTTGCAGAAGCCAATGATTGTATTCCTCATATGCTGCAGGTCTTGAATGCTGCGCGGAGGGCGGAGCTTCGCGTCTTCTATGCGCTGCATCGTCGCTACCGTCCAGGCGACTACGAGACCTGGAAGTACATCGCGCCCGTCCAGAAGGCAGCGTGGTTGCATCGGGCGTTCGAATACGGCACGTGGGGTGGCGAGATCCGCCGCGAGTTCGAGCCTCAACCGGGCGAAATCGTGGCCCTGGAGCATTGGGGTTCCAGTGGTTTCGCCAACACGGATCTGGATTTGCAGCTCAAGAAACACGGCATCCATCAGCTCATCGTCATGGGACTGATAGCGCACACGTGTGTGGAGGCAACTGTGCGTTATGCCGCCGAGCTTGGCTACGAGGTCACAATGGTAAAAGACGCGACCGCGGATTACTCGGATGAGGAAATGCACGCTGCTCTTGACGTCAATATCCCGAACTACGCCAGTGCCGTTGTGACCACAAATGAAGTCGTCGAGGCCCTTTCATTTCACGTTCGGCTGACGCAGAGCGCTTAGAACGCGTGACTGCGGAGGGCGAAGGAAACCCGGGGCGAAGGAAACCCGGGGACAGACGGAACGTTTCCTGATGTTTCTGCAGCTACCGGTTAAAGGTAAGGGTATGTTGCTTACGTCACCCAAAGTAGCAGAAAACGTCCCGTCTGTATGAATGCATAAGTGAAATGAAGAAGGGTTCTCCGAGCGGCTACGATGCTGAGACCGGCGAAGAAAGCGCCGGCTCAGAAAGCTCACCAGGAGAACCCCATGAACGCCCTTCACTATATCGGATTCGACGTACACAAGAAAACCATCAGTTTC
>JAIQET010000059.1 GCA_020073645.1 Terriglobia bacterium
TACACCTGGGAGGGCTGGGATGATGCCGCCAACTACTGGCTGGCGGAGAAAGTCAACTACGAGGAAGGTGTGCGTGACTCGGACCGCTCGATTCAGGTGGAAGAGCGTTACGACAACCTGATGACCAAGGCCAACCTCCTCGATGCCCTCGGCAAGAAAGACGACGCCACCACCGCCAGGAACAAGGCCCTCGGCATGGCCAACGCCATCCAGCTCCACGGCTACGCCCGCCAACTCCAGGGTCAAGGCAAGCAAGCTGAGGCCTTCCAGATCTTCCAGCAGAATGCGAAGAAGAATCCCGACCAATGGATCGTCCACGTCGGCTTGGCCCGCATGTATTCCGGCCAGGGGGACTTTGCGAAGGCTTCCCAGGAGATGAACACCGCCATCGCGTCCGCCCCGGAGCAGCAGAAACAACCGCTGCAGGGACTGGCGAAACGGCTGGACGCCAAGCAGGACATCAACAAGTAATTGTCGTACCAGGAAGTGCTCTGTCAGGACGGGTCAAGGCCGTGTGGGGACGGGTCTCTGACCCGTCCGGCCGCGGCGGTTTATGCCGCGGCAACCGCCTGCGGTCGTGTTGCCGATACTCACCTTTTCGCCGTTAAACGCGGGTCGAACTCGAACGGCGCGGGTTTGCCAATCCGCAGCTTGGGAAAGTTCGCGTGACGCGGATTGAGCAGAAAGTTGTCTTCGCCTGGAACCAGCACGCTGGGAACGCGCAATACGGCAGAAACAGCACCGAGGGCCCATTCATCGCCCAAGGCACGCACCTTCTCGGGCGGTGGATCGGCCCTCCAATCTCTGGGAAGCTGGGACCGTTCCACCTGCGTGACCAGAGATTCCTCGATCGCTACTTCAAACAGCACGTACTTCTGAAGCAGCTCCGAGGAATCGAGATGGACCAGCATTTCGAGCGCGGCCAGAGACTGCGATCCCGCCGTGTACACGACCGCCACCCCAGGATGGTTCCAGCGCCCCCCGAATTGGCGAGCCGCTTCGCCGCTGAAGGCGGTCTTCGCATGTTTTCGCTTGGTGATTCGCCAAGCCGTGAGGGTCACGCAAAGACCCCGTGCTCCAGGCGTCCAATCAGGCTTTCCACCTCGCGGGCTCCCAGTTCGGTGCGGGAATACTCCAGCGGAGCGTGATCGTTCAGCGCTTTTCGGGGACTGGTGAGCCAGTTCACTGCCGCCGCCACGTCCCCTTCGAACAACTCCACAGCTTTCTCGAAAATTGCCGACAACCGAAGCAGGCGCTCGGACTCGTCCAGAGTCAGCTTGCCGGAGGTCTTGCGCCGGGCCAGGGTTCGCTCCGGGATGCCCAGCAGCGACGCCAGCCGTGCCACCGTCAGGCCGCTATGTGAAGAAAGGTTCTGCAGCGTGTGAAACGAAAAACCGTGCTCCAGCTTGCGGATGAGCTCGGCCGGAGTTGTGGCCGCCAAGCCCAGGCTGGCCCCATAGCTGCGGAAGCGCAACCGGGTTCGGGAAGCACCGGCGGCACCGCGCAGGTTTGAGATCTGGGCTTGGCTCATGTTTGCAAGTATACCGAAAGGTCTGCCACTTTGTCAATTATTAAATGCCATTTGGCAGGGTCGCTGATTCAGGAGTTCGTACGGACGGCAGCAAGTAGAAGCTACCTAGCTATCTCATACAGCCGTTCGGGGTAGTTGGTGTAATCGCGCCTGTTCTCAACAGTTGTCATCGGCGTCGCGGGCTCCCGCGCGGCTCTCGCCTGTTCGCTGAATGAGGGACTGGCAGTTCCAAATTGGAACGCTCCAAAAGAAATTCGCCGTATTTGTCCACACGTCACTGCGTCGCAAAGGCCAATTGGAGTGTACGCTCAGGAGGGAGGTGAATAGCCGCCGGCGTCGCGCGGTTCTCGCCTGGCCTGCACGATGGACCCAGCTTGATGTCTCCCCGGATGAACTGGCAGGCTCCCCGCTTCGTTTCGCAGCGTGTGTCTTTGCCTCCGAAGGAGGATGCCTTGAACAAGCTCTGGCGACTTTTTCTACTTCTTGTGCTGTTCTCGTTAGTTATAAGCGTCGCCGGTTGTGGCGGCGGCAATCAATTCACTCCGAATCCTCGTCCCTCTCCGCCTCCACCGTCAGGGGGCCCCAATGTGGTCTACCTGACCCAGATTAAGGGTACCGGCAACTATCAGATCAACCTGATGAGCAACACCGGAGTGACTCCCGTGGGGTCGCCCGACAAGTTCAATTACGTCCACCTCTCCCCCGACGGCAAGAAGATCGTCTATTCTCTGACGACGGATGGGTACTTGTTCTGGATCGGGATCATGAAATCCGATGGGTCCGGGCGGACAACTCTAACCACCACCACCGAAATTGACTTGTACCCGCAATTCACGCCCGACGGCACCAAGATTATCTACGCCTCCTGGCCCGCTGGCCGCAATTACACCGATATCATTCTGATGAATGCCGACGGTACCAACCCGCAGAACCTCACCAATCAGAACGGAAATGCCTATTTCGAACCTACTGTCTCTCCTGACGGGAAAACCATCGCAGCCTCATTTTGCGGTGCCGGTGTCTGCGGCCTGGCGACCATGAACATCGACGGGTCCGGGCTCCAGGTCATCCAGACGTGCGCCGCATACACCCAGTTCCTCGGTGAGCCCGCGTTCAGCACGGACGGCACGAAGATTTTCTTCTCCTATATTCTCGGACCATATTACCCCGACAATAGCAACATCTACGTCGTCAATGTCGACGGCACGAATCTGACCCAGCTCACGAACAGCAGCTACGATTGGTGTCCTATGGTCGTGGGCAACAAGGTGCTGTTTGTATCCACCCGTGACTCCCAAACGCACAATGTGCCGGACAACGAGATCTACGACATGAATCCCGACGGGTCAGGTATCACTCGGCTCACCAACGACACGGATAATGACTCGTTCATTGGCTACCCCATGTATGGCATACCCGGTTAGGGGGCATTTTGGGCTGCGAAGTTCAACTGGCTTGGGCGCTGCTCCACGTGTGGCGCCCGTTTTTGTTGCACTGTCTCTGTAGGATGGCGTGAAGGACAGCTTACTCAGCACAGACTTCTTTTGCGGTCCCCCGTGGAGGTGATACTGTCCCGGTCATCGTCATCGGTAGTTGGCGTGAAATCGCGACTACACCAGTAACGCTAGAAGAGGCCTGTTTACGAGATGAGTGATGAGCCTCTAGCCCTTGCGGCTGAGGACGCCTGCCGGCGTTTCTGGAGTCTTGGCGCCGGGGGCCGCATGCTGCTCCGGATATTCGTAAACTCCCCGTCCCGCCTTCCGCCCCAGCCGCCCCGCTTTCACGTACTGCACCAAAAGTGGTGCAGGGCGGTATTTCTCTCCCAGGGTTTTGTGCAGGTATTCGAGGATATGCAGGCGGGTGTCGAGTCCGACCAGATCAACCAGCTCGAACGGGCCCATGGGATGGTTCAAGCCCAACTTTAAGGCTTTGTCGATATCTTCCGCCGAGGCAATGCCTTCCTGAAGCATGCAAAACGCCTCATTCCCGATCATGGCGTTGATGCGGCTGGTGATAAAGCCGGGCGACTCCTTGATCACCACCACGTCTTTGCCCATGCGTCTGCCGACGTCGACGGCGGTGGCCAGAGTATCGTCATCCGTCTCCAGCGCGCGGACAATCTCCAGCAGTTTCATCTTGTGTACGGGATTGAAGAAGTGCATGCCGACGCATTTCGGCGCGCGGTAGGTGACGCTGGCAATCTCGGTGACGCTCAGCGAAGAAGTGTTCGAAGCCAGGATGGTACCGGGGCGGCAAATCTTGTCGAGCAGCGTGAAGATCTCGATCTTCGATTCCATCTCCTCGGGCACCGCCTCGATCACCAGATCAGCTTCGCGCGCCGCTTCCTCCACGCTGCCCGCATATTCCAAGCGGGCGAACGCTGCACTCGCGTCGCCCGAGGAAACTTTCCCCAACTCCACCGCCTTGTCGAGATTGGCGCGAATCTCGTGTTCCGCCTTGCGCAAAGCATTGGGCAGCAGGTCTTCCAGAATCGTCCGATAGCCGCCCAGCGCCGCTACATGGGCGATCCCCCGGCCCATGGTGCCGGCGCCGATCACCGCTATGGTGTTGACCTGCGCCACTACTGCCCTCCCTTCTCAAGTTGCGCCAATACGGCCGTGAAGCTGGAGTTGGCAGTACGTATGTGTTCCGCCAGGCGTTTACGCTCCTCTGGTTCGATTGTGGGAATCGAGGCGCTGATGCGCCGCAGAGTGGTCACAATATCGTCCACGTAGTTGATGAGTCGAATGAGTTCTCCGGTAGCTGCCATGATGAACCTTGCTCCTGTTGCCCGCCGGGATGGGTACGCGCGATCAGTCAGCGCGAGTCTCGCAGGCGAACTCACTATTCTCAATGCTGGGGTGAATTTAGTAAAGGCAAGCGCAGCCGAAACGCATCCTTCAGCGCGAGAAGTATCCCGTCTTGGTGCGCACCGTCAATCCCGCTGCCTTCGGGCGAATCACAATTTTTCGGAAAGTCTGGTCGGGCGCCGGGTTGGTGGGATAGTACGCCAGTTCGTAGGACGTCCGCAGTTCCTCGGCAATCTGGTGAAAGTAGGTGTGCGGGTCGGTGGTCTCCGCATCAATGTGCGTTCCACCCGTTTCTTTGGCAATTCGATCCATGACCCGGATTCCGTACTTGTTGCGGGCAGTCAGTTCGCCGTGTTCCTTCTCGGTGTAACGGATGGCATAGACCAGTACGTTGACGCTCTGCGCCGCTTCGATGGCGCTCATCATGTCGTGCGAACTGGAATTGTCTTCGCCGTCGCTGAAAACCAGCAGCGCCCGCCGACCGCTCTCCCCCGCAAGCTTCTCCCTAACCGGGTAATAGATGGAGTCATAGAAAGCCGTGCCCAGTTCGCGCTTTTCGCGCGGCCCCAACTCGGGGAAGTGCCGGTCATCATGCTGATACTTCTTCAACTCTTCCATGAGCTCCGGTCCCGATTGCGTGAAGTCGCTGACCAGCCGGATGTGGTTGCCAAAGCCGACCAGAAACACCCGGTCTTTCGGCCCCAGAATGTCCTTCAGGAAAACCTCGAGGTCATGCTGATGTTGCTTGGAGAACTGGTCCTGACTGCCGCTGAAGTCCACGATCAATCCCAGCGTCAGGGGAACATCTACACTGCGGGCAAAGAAGGAAATCTTCTGGGGCACGGCGTCTTCGAACACCTGGAAGTCGTCCTTGGTGAGATTGTCCACCAGGGCGCCGCGCGCGTCCCGCACCGAAAAAGCTACGTTGACCAGCTTAACGTCGACCTTGATCTGCTCCTGGGCCGCAGAAACGCCGCTGGCAACCATCCACAAAAACACCATCCATCTGTGCATAGATTCACTCGAGTGCAACGCGTTGTTGAATCCCTTTACGGCAGAATTGGCTGATTTGTTCCCCGACCAGTCCAACCCCTTCGCGGTCTGGGCGATAATAACCTATGCTCCGCGACAAGAATCTCGTTCCGCTCTCCCACCAGCACCAGCACGCCCTTGCCCTGTGCGTCCGCCTGGACCGCGCCATTCAGGCAGGCGAAGTTGATCTCGAAGCCTGGCAGGCCGAGATCCAGCAGATCTTCGAGCAGGAGATCGCCACTCATTTTGCGGCTGAGGAGAAGGAGCTATTCCCTGCTGCGGCCCGGTTTGACGAGATGCGGAGTCTGGTCCAGGAACTTCAGGCCGAGCACAAGGTGTTGCGCGACTTCTTCTCCCGCGCCGCCGGTCGCGCCCTGGACGCGGCTAGCCTGAAAGCCTTTGTGGAAACTCTGTCCGCGCATATTCGCAAAGAGGAGCGCCAGCTTTTTGAGGGAATGCAGAGCCGGATGACGTCCGACGAACTCGCGGCCGTAGGCGCGGCACTCGATCGGGAGTTAGCGCAGGCCTCGGATGCCTGCATCCTGCCCACCCAGGCCACTCGCCTGCGGCCCAAGGTCTAGCGGCTTGTTGAAAGACTAGGCTGGCGACTTCTTTTTCGTGATTTCTCTCACGATGCGCGCAACGGCTTGGTTGAAGCCCTCACGCTTACTGCGAAGAATGGCATTTGGGTGCTTTTCTTGGATGTGCTCCCCAAATCGCTCGATCGCCTTCCTAGGTCCGACCGGAGAAATTGCGAACTCCTCCCTGCAAATCGAGCAGGACCACACACCAGGTTTTTTGCGGACTTGTTTGAGGAAGACCTCGGTCACCATGATGCCATCATGTCACACAAACCGAGTGCCAAAACCATAAAACCAAACCGAGGGCTGTTGCCGATGCGTGAAGCATCCTTTGCCGGCTGACGTTGCATTGGGATCCATGGCAGGGAAGTGAACATGTGCCGTTCTCATTGCGCCCACCTCTCCCCCGTGTTACCTTTAACTCACAGTAGAGGTTACGCTTGCAAGCAACAGTTCCTGCCGGACTGGATCGCAAAGAAGCGGAAGTTTATCAACGGCTTGATCCCGCCCGGCTCCCGCAACACATCGCCATCATCATGGACGGCAACGGTCGCTGGGCCAAGCGCCGCCACCTGCCGCGTGTCGCCGGACACCGCGCCGGGGTCGCATCGGTCCGCTCTACGGTAGAGACCGCGGCCCGCGTCAAAATCCCGGCGCTCACCCTCTACGCCTTCTCCGAGGAGAACTGGAAGAAGCGCCCCAGAAGCGAAGTGGATTTTCTGATGGGCTTGCTCTGCCGCTACCTGAAGCAGGAAGTGCCCACGCTGAACAAGAACAACATTCGCCTGGAGTACATCGGCCGCCAGCACGAGCTCCCCAAAACGGTGCAGGAAAAAATGGAGTGGGCCAAGCAAGCCACCGCGCATAACACCGGCATGGTGCTCACTCTGGCCCTCAACTACAGCGCGCGCACTGAACTGGTGGACGCCTTCCGCTCCATCGCCGAAGCTGCTGCACGTAACGGCGGCCTCGAGCACATGCAGCTTGACGAGGACGAGGTTTCACGTCATCTCTACACCCGCCATCTGCCCGATCCCGATCTGGTCATCCGCACCAGCGGCGAGATGCGCCTGAGCAATTTTCTTCTCTGGCAACTCGCCTACGCCGAGATCCATATTATCCCCACCCTGTGGCCTGAGTTCCGCGGCGTGCACCTGCTGGAAGCCATCGCCGAATATCAGAAGCGCGAGCGCCGCTACGGTGGACTGGTCGACGCACCCGACCATCACGTCCCCAAAGCGGCCCGGAGCTGATCCCACTTGCACCTGCTCAAACGAGTCGCCACGGCAGTCGTGCTCATCCCGATTGTCCTGCTGCTGGTGCTGCGCGCACCCATACCGGTGCTGGCGGCGGTGGCCGCGCTTGTGGCTCTGCTCACCGTGCAGGAATTGCTCAAGCTGACCGAAGCCTACGGAGTCCATCCCTTTCGCCGCACCACCTACATCTTTGTCGCCCTGTTTTTCCTGCTGCTGGCCATCAATCCAGGCAATGACAAGCCTCTGCTCTCCACCGCGATTTTTGTTTACACCCTGGGATTTGCGGCGGCGATCGCTCCCTTCATTTTTCTTGTGATCGGGATGCGAAACATGGAACTCAGCCGCGCCTTTCCCGCAGCGGCTGCCTCGGTGTTTGCGTTTACCTACATCGCATTGCCCTTGGGATTCCTGGTGCAGATTCGCGAGCAGTGGGCGGGAGCCTTCCTGCTGCTCTACCTGTTGCTGCTGGTCTGGGCCGGTGACATCTTCGCCTACTTTGTCGGACGCACACTAGGTCGTCACCTCATGTCGCCGCGCATCAGTCCTAAGAAAACCTGGGAGGGTACGCTGGCCTCGCTCATCGCCAGCCTGGTCGTGGGCATGCTGCTCTATAACTACGCGCTGCCCATCAGCACAGCGCTGCTGAACGCCCACCTGATCGAAAAGCGTGACGGCTTCTTCGCCCTGCAAAAGCCGCCGCTCTGGCCTACTCTCTTGCTCTCCGCCGCCATCAACATCGCCGCCCAGTTGGGAGACCTGGTGGAATCGTTGATCAAGCGCGGCGCCGGCGTGAAGGACTCGGGATCTCTGCTCCCCGGTCACGGAGGCATGCTCGACCGCATTGATGCCCTGCTCTTTGCCGCTCCGGTGCTGTGGTACTATGCGGCTTGGCGGGTCATGCAGTAGAAAACATGCCGGACCCGCGCCCGTATCCGCCACTAATCGAACTCCACCCGAAGACCTCCCTCAGCCCTGTCAAACTTGCACAGTTGGAGCGGCTTGCGACCGATGCCCTGATAAACTCGCTGGTACCTGGCCAAAGGGATTCTCTGAAAACGAGGGCTGACGGAACTATAATTGACGGACATCATCGCATCCACATTCTTCGCCAGCGAGGAGTGTATGTCGATGCTCTTCCGCGTGAGATCGTCGCGAAAGGGACTTGTAAACATGGGGACGGAACTTCATTGGGTTGATGGTCCATGGCCGGGAAAGCTGGCCGTGGCCTCACGTCCTCGAGGTGGCGACTGGCTGGAAGACGAAATCGCGAGCTGGCGTCGGGCTGGTATTGATACAGTGCTTTCTTTGCTGACCTCCGACGAAGAACAGAGTCTTGATCTCAACAGCGAGGCAGGCGCAGTGAAAGCACGGGGAATGGATTTTATGTCGCTTCCAATTCCGGATCGCCAAGTGCCAGGTTCGGAAACCGAAGTGGCGGCGGTTTTGGAAAGGCTCAATGCCAACCTCTCGTCGGGCAGGAATGTCGTAGTTCACTGCCGGCAGGGGGTCGGCCGTAGCGGGCTGGTGGCCGCCTGCCTGCTTGTCACCAAGGGATTGGATCCAAGAACGGCAGTGGAGAGCGTAGGTGCCGCGCGGGGTGTTGCAGTTCCGGAAACAGCGGAACAGCGTCGTTGGATCGATCACTATGCCGCAATCATGGCGAGCGCCAAATGACTTTCTCCACCAAGAATCGGGTCGTACAACTCTACTCATGAGACGTATTGCCATCCTGGGTTCGACCGGCTCTATCGGCCGCAGCACCCTCAGCGTAGTTGAGTCTTATCCCGACCGCTTCCAGATCGTCTCGCTCGCTGCCGGTCGCAATGTTGACGCGGCGTACGAGCAGGCCAAGCGCTGGAGACCGCTCCTTATCTCCATGGCCACCGAGGCAGACGCAGCAGCCCTGCGATCACGTCTCAAGACCGCACGTCTGGAGGGAGTCGAAGTCGCTCACGGCCCAGCCGGAACCGTTCGCGTGGCCACTCACCCCGAAGTGGATTTCGTAGTCAGCGCCATCGTCGGCGTCGCCGGCCTCGAAGCCACCTACGAAGCGGTTCGTGCTGGCAAGACCGTCGGCCTGGCCAACAAGGAATGCCTGGTTGCCGCCGGCGAACTGATCACCGCTGAGGCTCGACGCCAGGGCAAGCCGCTGTTGCCGATCGATAGTGAGCACAACGCGGTTCACCAGTGCCTGCGCGGGGGACGGATGGAAGAAGTTCAGAGCATCTGGCTCACCGCCTCTGGTGGCCCCTTCCTCAATACCCCAAAATCGCAGTTTTCTTCCATCACCGTGGAGCAGGCGTTGAACCATCCCACCTGGAAAATGGGCCGCCGCATCACCATTGATTCGGCTACCCTGATGAACAAGGGTTTCGAAGTCATTGAGGCCTGCCGTTTGTTCAACTTGCCGCCCAGCCAGGTGCAGGTCATGGTGCATCCCCAATCCACCATCCATTCCATGGTGGAATTCGTGGATGGCAGCATACTTGCTCAGTTCTCAGTGACTGATATGCGGCTGCCGATTCTTTACGCCTTGACCTATCCGGAGCGCATTCCCTCGGATATGCGCTTCCCGGTCATGGACTTACGGCACCTCGAATTCACCCCGCCGGACATGGAAAAATTCCCTTGTCTGCGGCTGGCCTATGTAGCGGCGGAGTCAGGGGGTGCGAAATCTGTTGCACTTAATGCCGCCGATGAGGTCGCCGTGGCGGCATTTCTTGAGAACCGCATCCGCTTCGATGAGATCCCCCGTATCATTGAAGAGGTGCTTTCTGCAACGCCGGCGGGGAAATTGGAATCTATAACAAAGGTGCTCGAGGCCGATGTGGAAGCCCGCCAAGTGGCTCACCAGCGGGTGGAACAGTTGGGCCGCAAGTCTGCAATGTTACAACCGGCTTCGGCCGGGTCACCCGGGAAATAACAGAAAACACTTATGTCGGGATTCTTAATTGCCGTTCTGTCCGTGGTCGTGATCCTTGGATTCATGATCCTGATCCACGAATTTGGCCACTATGCGGTAGCCAAGCTTTTGGGCGTGCGCGTGGAACAGTTTGCCATTGGTTTCGGCAAGCGCCTGGGGGGCTTCAAGAAAGGAGAAACGGACTATCGCATCAACGCCATCCCGCTCGGCGGCTACGTCAAGATGAGCGGCGAAAACCCCATGGACGAGCGCAGCGGCGACCCTGCGGAGTTTCTTTCCCATCCCCGTTGGCATCGCTTCCTCATCGCCATCGCTGGCCCAGCCATGAACATCCTGCTCGCCATCGGCCTGCTGACCGGCGTGTACATGGTGCACTTTGAATACCCGCTATTCCTGGACAAGCCCGCGGTGATCTCCTGGGTGAAACATGATTCCGCTGCCGCGGAAGCCGGCCTGCAGCCGGGGGACCGGATCACGCGCATTGATGGAGTCGACAATCCGACCTGGGACCAGGTCTATCCGGTAGTGACGCTCAGTCCGAATCAGCCTCTGGAAGTCACCGTACAGCGTGGAGAGCAGAGCCTTCGCAAGACCATCGTTCCCAAGCCGGTCACTACCTCGGAGATTGGTTCCGCGGGATGGTCGCCGGAGCAACCCGTCATCGTGGGCGACATGGAACCCGACATGCCGGCCGCCAAGGCCGGGATCCGGGAAGGTGACAAAATCGTTGCCATGGGCGGACAACCGCTGCCGTCTATCGACGCCATGATTGAAAGCCTCCAGATGACCAAGGACAAGCCGATTGATTTCACCATCGAGCGCGACGGCCAGAAGCTGGAGTTCCGGGTGCAACCTGTGCTGGCGAAGACCGAGGACGCCGGCGAAAGCCGCTATCGCATCGGTTTCCAGAATGCCACGGAAATGAAAATCGGCAAGCTGCCTTTTGGTGAGGCTTTTGCCCGCTCGTTGGATGAAAACAAGAAGGGCTCGCTGCTGATCCTGGAACTGGTGCAGAAGTTGGTGCGGCGTCAGGTTTCCCTGCGTACCGTCGAGGGCCCGATTGGAATCGGCCGCGCCGCCGGTCAGGCCGCGAGCGAAAAAGGCTGGACCCCGCTGCTGGCGCTGACCTCCGCCATCAGCCTCAACCTCGGCATCTTTAACTTGCTGCCCATTCCCATCCTCGACGGCGGCGTAATCCTGCTGCTGTTCGTCGAAAGCCTCATGCGCCGCGACATCAGCCTGCGCATCAAAGAACGCATCTACCAGGCGGCGTTCGTCTTCCTCGTGCTTTTTGCCGTGATGGTCATCTACAACGACTTGCTGAAGACGCTGCCAGGGTTGGCGCAGAGACTGCCGTAGCGGAATATCCCAAATCAACGCGTCCGGCGCCGGAGTCAAGATGTGCTGGACGGCTCGTTGGGTGACGTAAATCTACCCTCCGGACCACTGAATAGGCCTCGAATCAGGCTCGCGGTCGCGCCCAATTGTGGTAGAATGTACATGTTAGTTGTACGTTACGTACATCGCATCTATACGTTGGGGCATGCCCATGTTGAAACTGGAAGGGCCGGAAACCATGAAGGTGAACCGGTCCCAATTGCGGCAAAACCAGAGCAAGATCTTCCGCCAGGCGCGCGGGCGCAGGATTGTCCAAGTGACCGGCTGGAGTGACGAAGACGAAAAATACGTCGTCGACAAGCGTTACTTCGACGATCTTCTCAAGAAGTTCCACGCGACGGTTGAGACCCTGGAGATCACCGCCGATCCCAAGCTCTTCGCCCAAATCTTGCGCGCGGCCGAGACCATTGACCAGGACATGCGTCTGGGCAAGCTGCATTCCTTCGAGGAGGCTTTCGGGGACGAGTGATTGGCTTACCGTATCCAGTTCACGGACGATGGCCTCAACGACGTAAAGTCCTTACCTAAGAACGTCAGAAATTCTCTTGCGAAGGAACTCAAGAACAAGCTTGCTCCGGATCCCGTGGGTTGCTCGGAAGAACTGCGCGACCCACTTGCGGGGTGGCGGAGCTACCACTACGGCAATTATCGAGTCGTCTTCCGGTTTGACCAGGACCTTCAGATCATCGCCGTCGCGGGTATCGGCAAACATTCTTCCCAAGCCGTGCAGGACATTTACAAAAAGCTTGAACTCCTGGCGAAACAAGGTCGCTTGGCAGAAAGTGTTCTGGCCACGCTGCGTGGCTTCTCCGCAGAGAAGAAGTAGCCGCCGCAGAGTTGACAGACCTCAGTACCCGTCTTTCTGCATGCTAAACTAGTACTTCCCTATGGCTAGCATTCAACGCCGAAAGACTGTTACAGCCTCGATTAACGGTATTCACGTGGGCAGCGATGCACCGGTTGTGGTGCAGTCCATGACCAATACCGACACCGCGGACATCGCCTCCACGGTGCAGCAGACCGCCGCGCTGGCCCGCGCCGGGTCGGAGCTGGTCCGCGTCACGGTCAACAACGAAGAAGCCGCTGCCGCCGTACCCCACATCGTCGAACAGCTTGACAAGCAAGGTGTCCACGTCCCCATCATCGGCGACTTCCACTACAACGGACACATCCTGCTGAAGAAGTACCCCGCCTGCGCGCGCGATCTCGCCAAGTACCGCATCAATCCCGGCAACGTCGGCATCGGTCGCAAGGATGACTCCAACTTTCGTACTATGATTGAGGTTGCAGTCGAGAACCAGAAGCCGGTGCGCATCGGGGTCAATTGGGGATCGCTTGACCAGGCCCTGCTCACCCGCATGATGGATGAGAACTCGCGCCTGCCCCAACCCAAGGACGCCCGCGAGGTGACCATGGAAGCCATGGTGGTGAGCGCGCTGAATTCCGCCGGCTTGGCTGAGAAGTACGGACTGCGTCCGGATCAGATTATCCTGAGCGCCAAAGTCAGCGGCGTGCAGGACCTGATTGATGTTTACCGCGTGCTCGCCGCCCGCTGCAATTACCCGCTGCATCTGGGCTTGACCGAAGCCGGCATGGGCGCCAAAGGAATCGTCGCCTCCAGCGCCGCGCTCGGCGTCTTGCTGCAGGAAGGCATCGGCGACACCATTCGCGTCTCTCTCACCCCTGCGCCCGGCGGCGATCGCACCGAGGAAGTTCGTGTCGCGCAGCAGATTCTCCAGTCGCTGGGTATCCGCAGCTTCACCCCGCAGGTCACCGCCTGCCCCGGATGCGGCCGCACCACCAGCACCTTCTTTCAGGAGATGGCGCAGCAGATTCAGTCCTACCTGCGCGAGCAGATGCCGATCTGGAAGGGTCGTTACACCGGCGTGGAAGAGATGAAGGTCGCAGTGATGGGTTGCGTGGTCAACGGCCCGGGCGAGTCCAAGCACGCTAGTCTCGGCATATCACTGCCCGGCACTTTCGAAGAACCGAAAGCGCCCGTCTATGTTGACGGACGCCTTTTTACCACGCTCAAGGGCGACCACATCGTCGCCGAGTTCATCAAGATCCTCGACGAGTACGTCGATTCCCACTACGCGGCTAAACTAGAGGTCGCCACGAGTAAGTAGGGCTACGCTTTGGACACTCCCAGTTCCCGGCGGTTGGAGCAGTTTCCACTTCCTGACGGCGTCATCCCGAAGCCCGGCGCAGTTCAGCCGGGCGAGGGATCGGGCGTGTGGTGGCAAAGCGTCGCCCTGGGCACGCCGCTGCCACCGAGAAATGAGGCAAATCCATGAACCAGCGATCCCGTGTCCTCGTCGGTGTGGCTGTTGCCATCTGCCTCTCGATCGGCGTTACTTCCCTGGCGCATCCACAGGCACATTCCCCGCAATCAAATCCAACCCAGAAGAAGGCAGCCATGCCATCGCATGCCAACGGAACGTTTGAGGTGACGGTGAAGCCCCAGCCGACGGACGACAAAACCGAGGGCTCGACCCTCGGCAGAATGTCTCTTGACAAGCAGTTTCACGGCGACCTGGAAGGCACCAGCAAGGGCGAGATGCTGACTACCGGCACTCCCGTCAAAGGGTCGGGAGCTTACGTAGCCATCGAGGTGGTCAGCGGGACACTGCGGGGTCGCAGCGGCACCTTCGTGCTCCAGCACAGTGGAACCATGACGCACGGCGTCCCGCAATTGACGATCACGGTGGTCCCGGATTCGGGCACAGGTCAACTATTGGGTCTTGCGGGCAGGATGGACATCAAAATCAGCGAAGGAAAGCATTCCTACGACTTCGAGTACACGCTCGCCGAAACCCCATAGCGCGTCGCCAGGCAAGATGGTGGCGCGGTACAGCCAAGCCTTACGCCGCCAGATGCAGCAGCACGATCGCGGTCGCCAGCCATAGCGCGAAGCCCGCCAGATTCAGGGCAATCCGCCACTTCATACTATCAATGATGTAATTGTATTTCGCGTCCATGACCATTCTCCTCGTCTCTGCCTATTGGACGTGTCACCCGTCCGAACGTTAGGCGAGCCCCGCTTCCTCGTTCGCCTATAGATACGCTCCAGCAGGACGAAAAGTTCCCGAAACTACGCGAGGTGGGAAGCGGGAATGCCAGCCAGAGGCCCCAGCCGCAAAGCGGCGCAAGAATAAAGCCCACGGCGCAAGCCGTGGGTAGGAGCGGGACACGAGTCAGCCCCGAAAGGGGCGAAAGAGCGGTTGGCGACACAGTCTCCTTTGGGGACGACACAGCTTCGTACCCACACACCGCGTGGCTCCAGACTCTCTACGCCAGCAACGGCAAATTGGGCTCACCCTCCGGAAGCGCATCCGCGATATTCTTCAGCTCGGGATAATTCTGTAACAGGGCCGCGGGAGCCTTTACACGCTCTCCTGTGAGCATGTGTTTCAGTTGCAGCGCATTCACCCCCGCCTTGGCCTCAAAGTGATTGTTGGTGACAACGTACGTGACCTCGGCCTGGTGCGCCATTCGCTCGATCTTGTCTTTCCATCCGGCGAGTTCGGGCTCGCTGTAAAGATAGTTGTAGCGGTCTTCGCCCTTTTCCGCTTCGAACCACTGATCGTAGTTGCGCCCGTGCAGCCGCACGTAGCCCACCGGTGAGGTCACGTGTTCGGTCGGTGCGAGCGAGCGTCCGATCAGCGGCTGGTCAATGTTGCAGAAGGCGACATGTTTCTCCTCGAAATACTGGAGCGTTTCCGGATTGTTCCAGCTCGCATGCCGCACCTCCACCACCCGCGGATATTCGATGAACTGGCGCAGCAGGTTTTCCAGGTACTCGCGGTTCAGGCTGGTGTTCTTGTACGAAACCGGAAACTGGATCAGGAGCGCGCCCAGCTTTCCTTCGCTCGCCAGCGCATCCAGTCCTTCCCGCGCCAGCCGTTCATCCTCGTCGTTGGGCTTGATGGTCGCCGCCGACGTCGGCTCCATGACGGCCAGCGGCGAATGCGTAAACGACCGGTGCAACTTTGCGGTGAACAGGAACGCTGGGTTCGCGGCCTCCGCTTTGCGCGTCCACAGCTTGGCCAGCTCCGGCTTGATGTGCCCGTAGAAGGAGGTGTTGATCTCCACCATGTCAAAGCACTGCGCCAGGTATTCCAGGGGATGCTCTTTGCGGCGCTGCATCCCGGGCGGATAAAAGACCCCTTCCCAGTCCTTGTAGGACCAGCCGGCGGTGCCGATGCGGACTTGCCGCGCTCCTTCCATACCGCCCTTTCTTGCTGCAGGTTAGCACAGGGACGTCGCAGCCGCAGGGCTCCGACCCCTTGTGATGTCCATCACATTCGGACGTGACTTACGCCACAGCCGCCCGTTCGCCCCCCGCGTTATCTTGTAGTACACGTTGGGGTGGAACGAATGACCCAGAATAAGAAAAGAGAGAAAGTCGTCGCCGAAATCACGCTGGCTCACCTGATCCAGCTTGCCCTGGAAAACGGCCACTCCCTGAGCCACGAGGAGGCCATCGCCTTTCTTAACCAGGACGGCCGCGCCTACGCCATGTGGAAGCACATGATGCAGGCGGGTGAAGAGTACATCAAGTCCAGCCTGAAGCGCTCCTCTCGCGACCCCGTCCCCATCCGCTTCGCCGCCAACGGGCGCCGTATCGCGATGTAGCCCGCCAGTGAGCCGGCAACGAAAAGTTCCGCTTTGCTTCCCTCAGCCCTAGACTCTAGAATCGGACTCAGTACTTACTATGGGGACACTACTGCTGGGCGTACTGCTCGCTGTGAACCTGATCCTTCTGGGCCTCGCCGTCGCCTTGTTTCGACACCTCAAGTCTTCCTCGCAAGCTGTCGAAATCGCAGCCCTTGCCGAGCAGTCCACCAAGGCCCATGACTCCCTCTCGCAACGATTCAACTCTGCCACGGCTGACATGGCGATGCGTCTGGAGAGCACCAAGGGAGACCTGCGCCAGGAAGTAGCCGACCGGTTGACCGATGGATTCAAACAAATCCACACCGCCGTCGAAGCCCAGCTCTCCAGCGGCCGCCGCGAGCAGGCGCAGGACATGCGCGAAGCTCGCACCGAGCTGACCGGCTCGCTTGCGCTGACCACGGCCCAGCTCAAGACCGAGTTCGATGGACTCAATCAGCAAACCGCGCAGAAACTCGATACCATCCGCGACCGTGTCGACGAAAAACTTCTCGCCATCACCGACCAGGTCCAGCAAAAGCTCGATCAGAACATTAAAGAAGGTTTTGCCCAGTTCGAAAAAGTGCAGCAGCACTTGAAAGCCGCCGAAGAGCAGTTGCGCGAGGTGAGCACGCTCGGCCACTCCATCAACGACTTGAACAATCTGCTCAAGCTGCCGCACCTGCGCGGTCAGTTCGGCGAAGCCAGCCTGGAGCGTTTACTGGCTGACTTCCTGCCCGCCAACATGTTTGAGATGCAATCTTCTCCCGGCGAGGGCGGCGGACGCGCCGACGCTATCATTCAGTTCCCCGACCGGCGTCTGCCGATTGACGCCAAGTTTCCCCGTGAGTCGGTGCTGGCGCTGTTTGAGAGCAACGACGAGGCCGAAATCGAAGAAGCCCGTCACGAATTCGTGCGTGTCATGAAAGCCGAAGCCAAGCGCATCAAGGCTTACATCCAGCCGGAATACGGCACCACCGACATCGCCCTGATGTACCTGCCCAGCGAGACCCTCTACATGGAAGCCGTCCGCAACCGCGACCTGGCCGACTGGCTCAACCAACAGCACGTTTTCCCCGTCTCTCCTAACACGTTGCTAATGACCTTGCAGACGATTGCTTTGGTGCACAAGTGGTACGAAGTCGCCAGCCGCTTCGAGAAGAGCCGCCTGGAATTGGCCAAGGCGCAGAAGTCGTTCGACTTCTTCCAGAGCCAGTTTGAAAACGTCGGCAAGAATTTGAATAAGGCCCAGGAAGCCTTCGAGACCGCCCAACGCCACCTAAAGACCTATCGCGGACGGGTCACCGTGCTCAGCGGGCAGGAGCAGCTGGAGCTCGACTCCGGCAAGAGCGGCGAGGAACCGCTGCCATTGTCGGACAAGGCCAGCGCGTAGCCCAGGGATGGCATCCGCTCCACACAGGCCGGTCTTTGCAACTCGGGGCCCCGATCCGGTTTTTTCCCTACTATCGCTGCCGTTGTTAGCGTTTGAACTCCCTGATTCGTCCCTACAATCGCAATCCCCACAAGGGTTTCGATGATAAGATCATCCAGCTTTTTGGGGGATGTCCGCAGTTCCTGCCGGTTGTGTACTCAAGAAAGGTGGCCTCGATTGCCAAGAAGATTGCTTGCCATAGCCCTAATTCTGCTCACTGTCTCCAGCGTCTCGCTGGCGCAGACGCTGCAACGACTCAAGAACCAGCCGCCCGACGGCGCCGGCACCGGCTTTCTGTTGACCGATGGTACGGCGATGTTTCAAGGCAATGCCGGGTCCGATTGGTGGAAGCTCACGCCCGACAACACCGGCAGCTACCTCAATGGAACCTGGTCGCGGCTCGCCAGCCTGCCTGCCGGATATGTGCCCGACGCCTTCGCTTCCGCCGTGCTGGCCGACGGCCGGGTCGTGATTGTGGGTGGCGAATACAATAACGGCGCCTTCGTGCTCACCAACCAGGGCGCGATTTACGATCCCAAGGCCAATACCTGGACCTCGCTCACGCCGCCGAGCTTCTGGCCTTTCATCGGTGATTCGCCGTCGGTCGTGCTGCCCAATGGCAAGTTCCTGGTGGGAAACAAGCTGGTCAAGCAGACCGCAGTGCTGGATCCCGCGACTCTCACCTGGACCAAGGTGAGCTCCGCCGGCAAGAGTGACTTCAACGCCGAGGAGGGCTGGACCCTGATGCCCGACGGCACCATCCTGACCGAAGATGTGAAAAATGCTCCCAACGCAGAGAAATACATCCCCGCAATGCATAAATGGGTGACGGCGGGCAGCACCATTGTGGACCTGCACTCGCCTTCCCCCTTCGGTTGCCTCAATTATGGAGGCCAGCAGTGTTATCAACCGCCGGGGGAGATCGGTCCCGCCATCCTGCGCCCCGATGGCACTGTGTTCGCGACTGGCTCCACGCCCAAGAATCAGAACACTGCGCACACGGCCATCTATACGCCTGGGCCTACTCCCACCGATCCCGGTACCTGGACGGTTGGCCCCGATTTCCCAACGGGCGATGAAGCCGGCGACTCGTTCGCGGCGTTGCTGCCCAATGGCAACGTGTTGGTCGAGGGCGTAACCGGCCGCCTGTATGAGTTCGACGGGACCAACCTGAACAAAGGACCGTCGGGTTTCGGCAGTCTGTTCGTGCTGCCTACTGGCGAAGTGATCGTCGGCGGCACGGACCTCTACACCTCCACCGGAACTTTTTCAACCGCGTGGGCGCCCACCATCACCACTTTCCCTGCCACCGTCACGCGCGGTTCCACTTTCAAGATCTCCGGAACGCAGTTTAATGGCCTGTCGCAAGCGGCTTCGTTTGGAGACGAGTTTGAAACTTCAACCAATTACCCGTTGGTGCGCATCACCAATAAGGCCACCGGTCACGTCTTCTATGCCAAGACGCACGACCACAGCACGATGGCTGTCGCCACCGGCAGCAAAATCGTTTCCACCAACTTTGATGTCCCCACAGGAATGGAAACCGGAGCCAGTTCGCTCGAGGTCGTGGCCAACGGCATCCCTTCTCAACCCGTGAGCATCACGGTGAACTAGCGGACGCAAGCTCTTAGTGGCTCATCTCAACGCGCCCGTTGCGTAAGCGACGAGCGCGGTTTCTTTTCTTGCCGACAGCGGATGCCCAAGACTTCTTCCGCCGGACAAACCCCGGTTGGATTGCTGGGATAAAAGCCTTCTCATCATTTTCACCGTTAATATGTGGTTGAGGTGCGGCGCTCGATGGCGGTGACCACGACGTGTTGGCGTTCGGGTACGAGTTCGAAGAGAATGCGCCAGTTCCCCACGCGCCGGCGAAAACCAGGAAGTCCTTGCAGCTTCCGAATATCGCCCTGAAACGGGTTCTGCTGCATCTCTCCCAGCGCGGCCAGAATGCGGGTCCGGTCGCCTGCCGGAATACGCCTAAGAGACTTTCTTGCGGGTCCGGCGAGGACGACGGTCCATTCCATCGAGATAATCCCTGAGTGTCACGTAGTCGCCACGTTTATAGGCAATCATCCCCTGACGATAGGCGCGCGCTTCAGCGGTAGTGGGTGCCTCTGACGGCATCAGCCGTGCCGACAGATAGATCCGCAGAGCTTCGCGCACCAATTCAGAACGCGTGCGATGTTCCGCCTTCATGGCCCGGTCCACCTGCTTTGCCATGGCCGGCGGAAGAGAAACTGTGAATGTGGTTGTTTCTCTCATGTTGTTACTTTGTCATACTTAGTGTTAGACGTCAAGAAAAGCCCACCCTCGCAACAAGCGCAAGAATGGGCGCCCGACAGCCACCCCTCACCGCAGAATGCGTTTCCACAGCAACGCCAATATAAGAACCGCAATGCCGACTGCCATCCCGATCAACCGCGCTCGATTGGCGTTCTGTGTCACGATTGTTTCCCCTCACAGCCAACGCAGACTGCACTCCGCTCGTTGGAGCTTGGCACAACTACGTACTCCGTTCCGCTCCCCGCTTCGTCTTCATCTCCGCCAGCAACTGCTCGATGCGGTCTTCCTTCTCCAGCGCGGCCAGGCGGTCTTCCACGTCCTCGGCGGCGAGTTCCGACTTGGCCTGGCTGATGGCCTCGTTGCGCGCGACCTTGCGTTTCATGCGATCGAAGGCCCCTGCTTTCGACCCGTTGCCCGCCGCCATCTTGGCATCGCTCGCCTTGCCCACGGCGCGCGCCCGCCGCTGCTGCGCAATCAGCAAATCGGCCTTGCCCTCGGCTTCAGCCAGCTTCTGCTCCAGTTGGCGCAGCGCAGTCTTCAGGTTTTCCACCTGCGCCTTCTGGTCATTGAGCTGTTGCGCGAAGCTTTCCGTCAGATCGCGATAGCTCTCCACGCGCGACAAAGCCACACGCGCCAGGTCGTCTTGCTTCTTGTCTACCGCCAGTTCGGCTTTGCGCATCCACTCCGCCACCTTGTCTTCGTTTTCCTTGCGTTTCTTGTCCAGCAGGTGCTGGTCGGCGATGGCAATCGCCACCTGCGTCTTGACCTGCAGAAGCTGGTTCTGCATGTCGAGGATCACCTGCTTGATCATCTTCTCCGGGTCTTCGGCCTTATCAATCAGGTCATTCAGGTTTGCCCGGACCAGTGTGGAAACTCGCTCTAGTAATGCCATGGTGTACTCCCTTCTCAGTTAGCTTCTAGCTCTTGACTGCGGATCCGTCCCGCAGGCTGCTGCGTTTCTTCGGTCAGCCATCGCGTTGGCGATGGCCAAACCAATCCCAATCCCGATGACCAGCCATGGCCCCATCTGGTGGGTAGCAACGCCCAGCGCCGCCCCCAAACCCGCTCCCAGCGCGACGCCCAGGCCGATCCACTGCGGCTTGCTCTTCATGATTCCATCCTCCACATGGCCGGCGAGATGCCGGCGCTACGTCTTGGTGGGGACGGGCGCGGACGCCCGTCCTCCACCAGAAAAATCACTTCCCCTTTCCTGCATCTGGTGCCTTCGGCGCCTTGTCCCCAATCTGCCTCACCTTCCCCAGCAGCTCGCCTAGGTTCATGCCCGACAGCGTCTCGAACAGCGCCGGCACCTGTGCCGCCATCTTGGTCAGGTCGCCGGTCACTTTGTTCAAGCCGGCAGAATCGCCGTTGCCGGTGGAGACGATAGTGATCTTGTCCACGTTGGCCAGCGGGCTGGCCAGCGCCCTCACCACCTCCGGCAATCCCGTCAGCAACTTGTCGATGACCGCCGCCTGGTTGTACTCCTGGAAGGCCTCTGCCTTCACGTTCATCGCCCGAGCTTCGGCGTCACCCTTCTTGAAGATGATCTCGGCTTCGGCTTCACCCTGCTGGCGAATGGACGAGGCATGCCCTTCGGCCTCTATCATCAGCCGGGCCTTCTCGGCGGCCGCCAGCGTCTCAATCCGCTGCCGCTCAATCTCGGCCTGCTTCAGCACGGTGGCGATCAGCTCTTTCTCGCGGCGCGCGATCTCCGCTTCCTGCACCTTCACCTGCTGCTCTTTCTCCACCTGCTGCACTTTCACCTGCTCGGCGATCACCTGCTGCTGCATGATGTTGGTCTGGATGTCGTAAGCCTTGTCGGCCTGCGCCTGCTGCCGCTTGGTGACTTCCAGATACTGGGCTTTCTTGACTTCCAGATCGCGCGTCGCTTCCGCCTGCTTGGCCAGCGATGCGGTTTCGGCTTGCACTCGGTCCTGATCGGCTTGTGCCCTGGCCACGGCCGCTTCCCGGGTTGCCAGCGCGCGCCGGATCGCGGTGTCGCGTTCCGCTTCCGCGGTTGCGACATCGGCATCGCGCCGGATGCGTGCCACGTCCGGCTTGCCCATGTTGGAGATGTATTCGTTCTTGTCGCGCACCTCTTTGATGGTGAACGAGATCACTTCCAGCCCCATTTTGTTCATGTCATCGGCGCAGGTAGAGCGCATGCGATCGCCCACCATCTCCGGCTGCTTCACGATTTCTTCCACCGTGAGCTGTCCGATGATGCCGCGCAGGTGCCCTTCCATCACCAGCCGGATCAGCCCTTCCCGCTCCTGGTCGGTCTTGGTCAGGAACTGCTCCGAAGCCGTCAGGATGGACTCGGTATCCGACTTCACCTTGATCTGCGCCACCGCCTCAACCGTCACCGCGACGCCTTGCTTGGTGTACAGGTCTTGTTGCGGCGCCACATCAAACGACATCAGTTCCAGCGACAGGTCGCGGCAGTTTTCGATCATGGGAAAAATGATCGTGCCGTGTCCCTTCACCACTCGCGTGCCGCGGAAGCCATACACCACCAGGGCCTCGTGCGGCCCGGCCTTGCGATAGAGCCTCGCCAGCATGCTCATCAGCAGCAGGATGGCCATGACGGCCAGACCTGCAATGATCCAGATTTCCACCCATCCCAAGCCAAACATATCGCCTCCTCTTGATGCTTCGAACTCTTAGTGCCCGAACTGCCGTACTGCATCCAGGTCACGCACAATGCGTTCGGGCTCGCTGTGACCCAGGAAAACTTCGCCATTGGTGGTCTTGATGCGCACTCCTTTGTTCCCCCACACGTACGCCCGGCAATTGCCGATGCCGCGAATGCCGTAACCACGCAAGAGATTCCAGCGGCCCGCTTCATAGCCCTGAATTTGCACTGCCGGGATGGAGCGCAGGCGGAATCCCAGCGTGCTGATTTCCACCCCCGCCGGGGTGAAGCGGTATTGGAAGCCGCTCCAGGTCGCCGCCGTGAAAACCACAAACAGCAGTGACAGCAGACCCGCAGCCAGCCGCACGCTCGAAACCGGAACCGTCACGAAGATGCCCAACTCCAGCGCCAGCGGCACCGCAAAGACCAGGGTCCACAAACGCGAAGCGTGAATTTCCTCCGCAATGGGCGGCCCCGATGGCAACGACTTTCCGCGCCGCGTGCCCAGATAGATCGCGACCAAGGCCAGAACTGCGAGCGGCGTCAGGATCAATACTGGTGTGACCTCGACCGGGCGGCCGGTCAAGTTGTTATCAACTACGCTGCTGTTGACGTAGTAAATCACTCCCGTCATCAGGTAGAAGAAACCCAGCATCGCCCAGGAGAAGGAGTCCGCCGCGTGCTGGCGGTGCATCACGTAGGTCACGATCGTGAATGTCACCAGCAGAAATGCGGTAACGCCCAGCGCAAAGCCGAGCGAGACTTCGCGGGACATCCAGCCGTTGGGCCGACCATTGATGTCGAAGTGGGTCGCCAGGCGCACCGGCAACTGGTCCCACACCAGCCAGTAGCGCAGCGCGATCGCCGGCAATGCGATCCAGGGCAGCCCCACCAGCCACGGCCACAGCTTGCGATTCATAACGTCTTCTCCCCTTCGGCTGCCTTACGAACTCGCCTTCCCTGCTTCCGAAGCCGGTTCCTCGCCCGCCATCTCCGTCCACAAACGAACGTAGGCAATTCCCTTCTCGTAGCGGGTCACGACAACTTCTGTGCCTTTGACGATGGCGCTGCCGTCTTCCGCCCGCGCTCCACAGGTGCGGCGCGTGCCCGCCTGCGAATAAATGATTTCTCCCGTGCCCCCCGCGCGGATGGGGATGGAAAGTTTTCCCAGCACCCCGACCATGTCGAAATCCGCGGGATCGAGGTTTTCGTCCTCTGACGTCAATACCCGGCTGAGGAACAGAAACACAATGCCCGCCCCGATCAGCCCACTCGCCAGCGCCAGCATGAGCCCCAGCGTGAGCCAGACCGTGGAGAAACGCGTCAGCAAGTAGCCGGTCCCGCCAAACCAAGCCAGGAACGCCGCCAATGTCACGGGGTTGAAGAACGCCGCCTCCGCCCCGTGGCCCACTCCGTGTCCGGCATGGACATGAGGCCCTGCATGGAGGTGCGGCCCGCCCCAGCCATGGGGCAGGTGCCAGTGCAACCCGCCCAGCAAAAACGACAGCAGGCTGAAAGCAAATCCCAGCGTAAAACAGATGAGATAAAAATCCGCCCAGGTCATTGCGATCGCCTCCTCTCTTCTCCCCCGCGACTCTCTCGCGGACGTGCCGCCTCTGGCTTGAGCGCTTCGAGCAACCGCTCCGCCAGCCCCGGCGTGTCCAGGATCGCGCCTAGCAGGATCAAGCACCGCTGCGTGTCCTTCTCTCGCGCCAGCTTGAGCAAGACCTCGCTCACTTCTGGATCGCTGGCAAAGCGCTCCGAGCCCTGCAACAGCCAAACATCCAACTTCCCTTCCGTAGTCCGCCTGGCGGCGGGCGGACCCCATAGCGGACCGAACCGCGCCGCCGCCCTGGGGGTGGCTTTCTTTGTAGTTGCCACCGGATTGTTCAGCGCCGCGGTGCTCTACTATTCCGGCCAGGCGCGGTTCATCCTCCTGGTAGCGGGCGCCACATTGCTGGCGTTGTTGCTGGGCGGCGCTGATTTCCTGTTCTCAATACCGCTGCTGCGAGCCGTTCTTTCCCTCGTCTGGCGCATGCCGGTGTGGCTGGCTGCGTTTCAGCTCGTGATGTATGCCCGGGGAAGGCGCGCTCCGGGGCCGTGGCTGCTTACCTTGTCGCTGCTGCTGCTGCACCTTGACCGCTCGCAGCCGCAGCATATCTTCGCCACCCATTCCGTGCCCTACGATCTCGTGATCGACCTTATGCTGGGCATCGGCATGATGATGGTGGTGCTCGATGACAGCCGCGAGAAGATCGAACGGCTGAACGCCCTGAATCGTATCGACCGGGTGATCTCGGATTTCGACGAGTTCAATCCCATTGTGGATACAGCGCTGGACGAGCTGATGCGCAACACGGGGGCTCGCTCCGCCTGGTTCAGGATTCTCAAGGACGACAAGCTGCACATTGTGGTGCAGCGGGGGCTGGATGACTCCGTAGCCGCCCGGCTGCGGGAAATTGACGACGCCACCAGCACCAGCGGACAGGTGCTGCGCGCCGGCGGAGTCGCCGTTGCAACAATCGAAGAGATTCCGCCGGAATTCCAGCCGATTTTGAAAGACCAGGGACTGCATCATCTGGTGCTGATCCCGGTACTGGGAAAGAACTCGCGCATCGGCATTCTGCTGCTGGGGCAGCGCCATTACCGCCGCTATGCGGAAGATGAAAGAAAGTTCCTGAAGTCGGCAGCCAACCAGCTGGGGCTGGCGGCGGAGAACCGCCAGCTTGTGCAGCAACTGGTGCACTCTCAGAGTGAATGGGCCAGCGCTTTCAACTCCATCAGGGACTACGTGCTGGTGCACGACTCGCAGTTCCGAATCATTCGCGCCAACCAGGCGCTGCTTGACCGGCTGCAGATGGCCTATACCCGCGTGGTCCTGCAACCGTGTGAATCGATCCTGCCGGGCGGCGGCGCGGCGTGGAAGAAGTGCCCGTACTGCGAAGCTTCTTCGCAGTCTACAGACCATGATCCCTGCTTTGGAGGGTATTCGGTGGTTTCCAGTTCGGCTTATTCCGGCCAGGATTCCGCCGGCGGCACCGTGCATGTGATCAAGGACATCACCGGCGAAAAGATCGCCGAAGAGCGTTACAAGATCCTGTTCGATCACATGCAGGAAGGAGTTTTCGTTTCTTCGCCGGAAGGCCGCGTCCTCGATTGCAACGACGCCTTCCTGCGGATGATGGGCTATTCCAGCAAGGAAGAAATGCTGCAACTGGATGCCGCGAAGAGCCTCTACGCGGAGCCCGGCGATCGCCGCAAGTTCCTCGAAGAAATGGCCGAGCACGGTTTCGTGCGGAATTTTGAGTACGGCATGCGCCGTAAAGACGACCGGCACATTACGGTCATCGAAAGCAGCTTTGCCACGCGCGGCGCGAACGGCGACATTGAGCGCTACCAGGGCGTGGTGCTCGATGTGACCGACAAGAAGATGGCGGAAGATGAGGTGCGCCGGCGCAACCGCGAGCTGCATGTGCTGAA
>JAIQET010000111.1 GCA_020073645.1 Terriglobia bacterium
TGACCTGCCCCCCAAGAATTAGTCCATCGGAAATGTGACTTCTCCATTTAGGATGACCCGCCCAGGGTCGGAGGAGGAGTCGTGCGCAAGAGTCGATTCAGCGAAGAACAGATCATTGCCATCCTGAAGGAGTCGGAAGCCGGGGTGGAAACGGGAGAACTGTGCCGGCGGCACGGGATCACACGGGGGTGCTATTACCGGTGGAAGAGTAAGTTCGGAGGGATGGAAGTGAGCGAGGCGAAGCGGCTGCGGCAGTTGGAGGAGGAAAACCGGCAACTGAAGCACGCGGTGGCCGAGTTGCTGTTGGATAAACGCGCGTTGCAGGTGGTGGTAGCAAAAAAGTGGTGAGCCCGCAGACGCGGCGAGAGGCCGTGCTGGTGATGCAGGTAGAAGTAGAGCTGAGCCAGCGACGCGCCTGCGGGCTGATGGAACTCAATCGTGCGACGTGTCGGTATCGAAGGCGGAGGGGTGAGGACCAGCCACTGCGAAGGCGGCTGCGCGAGCTGGCCGAAGCCCGGCGCCGGTTCGGCTACCGCCGTCTACAGATCCTGCTGCAGCGCGAAGGATGGCAGGTGAATCACAAGCGGGTGTACCGGCTGTACCTCGAGGAAAAGCTGTCACTAAGGCGCAAGCGTGGGCGGAAGCACAGCACGGTGCGCCAGCCGCTGCCGGAGGCAGTGGCAGCGAACCAGGTGTGGTCGGTGGACTTCATGACGGATGCGCTCAGCTCGGGGCGGAGGTTTCGTACCTTGAACATCGTGGATGACTACACGCGGGAGTGCCTGGCGATCGAGGTCGACACCTCGCTGGGCGGAGTGCGCGTGGTGCGCGTACTGGAAGAACTGAAGCAGAGACGCGGACTGCCGCGGCAGATCCGCAGCGACAACGGACCCGAGTTCGTGAGCCGTGCTGTCGATCAATGGGCCTACGAGCAAGGCCTGCAGTGGCACACGATCCAACCCGGACGACCGATGGAGAATGGCTACGTGGAGAGTTTCAACGGGCGGTTTCGTGACGAGTGTCTGAACGAGAACTGGTTCAGCGATCTGGCCGATGCGCGGGAGAAGATCACGCAGTGGAAGCAGGACTACAACGAAGCCCGTCCGCACAGCAGTTTGCAGTACCGTACCCCAGTGGAGTTCGCAGCCCAGGCTGCGGGCTTCTACCGGGCTGAACTGGGGCAAGAGGCCTCAAACGCCGGCCCCTTGCCCCAGACCCCCATCCCCGCTGCGCAGAAAGGCATGTGGGGCGAACAAAAACCGGAGAAAGTCTCATTATCTCTGGACTAAAGATGGGGGGCAGGTCAACCAAAACACCTTCATTTAATAAACTCCTTTCCCCTGTGGAAATCAAACTGACCCACTACCCAGGGTTGGTCTGCCTTGCCCTACTCGTTCGTGGGGTCTAGACTGTGCGTTTTCATGAGGCAGACTGTGGGAAGCTTAGCGAATGGCTGATTTGGTCCTCTCTCCGGGCGTCGAAATCGCATGGCAGATTGCGGGCGACCTTGCCCTCAGTCAACAAGATGCATTCATCGAACCCAGGCACCTGCTGTTTGGCATTTGCTCAGTCGGCAAGCTGGCGCGGGCAGAAGGCAAGACCGCTTCGAAGACGCCGAGCGCTGAAGCTGGTTTGAAGCAAGAAGCGGATCGCCTGGACGATCTGGCGCAGCGGCACGGAGTAGATCTGGCAACCATCCGGCGCGCTGTTCGGCAATCGTCGCAGGGCGCCGAAGCACCACAATCGCCTGAGAGTGGGAAACCGCGGGTAGTAAGTCGTTCTCCGGCAGCCAGGTGGGTTTTTGAGCGGGCCGAGCAAATCTCGCGCGATGCGGATTCGGGCGAGCTGGGGTTGATGCCGATGTTACGCGCCGTGCTTGAGGCGCCGGACGCCCAGATCAGCGCAATCACTGCCTCCATCAGGCAGGGGGTCGAGGGCATGCTGCAGGAACTGCGGCAGACGGCAAGCAAGCCGGCGGCGCTCACTGTCAGCCTTGGTCCGCAACTGCGGAACCTTGACGAGGGACCCGACCTGCAGAGTGTGCGGATCGCTGAGACCGTAGATGCCAGTCTGACCCTCCAGCCAAGAGCGTCGTCCAGCACCATGGAGCGCCTCACCTACCTGAGTGAGTTGACGTGGGAGTTTGGGACGCAAGGCCTGCTGGAGTCCATGCTGCAGAAAGCGGTGGACCAGTTGCTGCACATCGTGAGCACAGCCGCGCGCTGTGCCATCCTGGTGCGGGACGCAAGTAACAGCGAACTGCTGCTGAAAGCGCACGGCCCGGCCAATACCACTCCACGTATCAGCATGACCTCCGCATCGCGAGCCATGGCGGAACAGAAGGGCTTCATCTGGACTCGGGGTGAGAACCTCACGCTGAGCCAGGAAGAATCGAAGATCGAAGCGGGGATGTACGTGCCCCTGGTGGTGAACCACGAGGCGATCGGGGTGGTTTGCCTGGACTCGGCCGCGCCGTCTGAACACTTCCAGCACGATGAGTTGCTGCTGGTTGCGTCGTTCGCGCACCAGATTGCGCTGGCCGTGGCTAACCACGAACTCAGGCTTACGCTAAAGCAAAACGGTGACGTGCTGGAACGACTGTTGACGAACTTTTCTCCCAAGGTTCGTACCCGCTTGCTGCAACGTGCGCAACTGGGGCGCCTGCGGCTCGGTGGAGAACAATCTGTCGTCTCCATTCTGTGCGCCGACATCCGCGGGTTCGCCCGGCTTACCGCCAGCATGCCCACGGAAGATGTGGTTGCCCTGTTGAACGAATACTTCGCTGCACTCACCGATTGCATCTTTCGGCACGACGGGACCATCGACAAGTTCGTTGGGGATGCGATTTTGGCAGTTTTTGGCAGTCCTGAGGCCGATCCGCAGCATGGTCGCAATGCAGTCATGGCAGGCGTAGAGATGCAGCAGGTGATGGGCCAGGTGAGCCAGCGGCGAGAAGCCCGGGGCGAAGTTACCTGCCAGATCGGCGTGGGCATTCATACCGGAGAAGTTTTGCATGGCTTCATCGGCTCACCGGAACGAATGGAGTACACCATCATCGGCGATGCTGTGAACCGCGCCGCGCGCTACTGCGATGGTGCGAAGGGTGCGGAAGTGTTGATCAGTCCCGAACTCCATCAGCGGGTGTGGAAAATTACCGACGCGGAACAGGTATCCATACCGACAAAACACGAAGGCGATTTGCCGGCATATCGAGTGAATCGCTTGCGTCCGACCAACAGCTAATTCGCAGAGCCCGACCAAGGCTCTGAGTCTCTCGATTTGGTTACTATTCGCCGGGTTGTGCGTAGCGTCACTGACATCCGGCCATTTCAAATTGCAGACTCAGGCAGGTGTTTGGAAGGCGATTACACTTCGTGTTGGGGAAGCGAGTACGGCTGAGAGATCGGTTTGCTCGGCTAGGATGACCCGCTATGGAAACCGTCACAGGGACGGAAATTCGCGACTTCAGGATCCGCGGAAACTACTTTAACTGGCGCAGCCTCCTGTCCCGGAGGGAGCTGCATTCTTCGAAGAAAGAAAACGTGGTTCCGGGCCACCCTGGATATTCTCCTCCCGTCGTGGACTTCGACCTTCACGGTGGCGCAACCAGCAGCATCGTGGTCGGCGAATCCGATATTCCTCTACTGTGTGACGACGATATTGACAAGGCGAAAAGGTTCCTTTCCCTGATTCTGAAGGCCCGTCAGGGCGACCCCAGGGCCGCAAAGGAGCTGTCTTCCGCTGGGCAAGAATATCCGTTCGAGGGAACGACGCGAGTCCAGCCGTCCGAAAGCCCTTTCGTGGTTCCTTGCACAAGCTGTCAGCCCCACTCCGAGCAGGCCATAAGTCAAAAAGCGTTCATTCTTCTCAAACTGTGCCAGCTCGGCTATCCCGTGCCGGACTTTGTCGTGCTTACCGCGCAGGCTTACGTCGATCGCGCTCAGCGTCTTGAGGAGCACCTGGCGGACGCCCTCAAGCAACTCGAGATCGTCACCATGCAGAACCTGGGGGATGGCAGGAGCCCCCTGGTGTTCGCCATTCGCTGCGCCACGGGTCACTACATCCCTGGGGTCATGGACACCTACCTCAACGTAGGGGTAACGGAGAAGACCCTGCCCTGCCTGGAGAGAATGTATGGGCGGGTTGCCGCGCGCAAGATGTTCCTGAATAACTTGAAAAATCTCTGTCACTCGCTCGACCGTGACGAGTACGCTGCGGTGGTCAGTGCCGTCAGGTCTGACCTTTCTCCCCATGAAGTCGACCGGTTAGTCGAGCAGCTTTCCGATATCCTCAAAAAAACCGACGGAATACTAATCGAGGATCCGTTTACGCAAGCCGCCTTTTTCGTAGGACAGGCCTACAGGCATTTTGAAGAGAACCAGGAGCTCGTACTCGCGCTCTGCCGAGGGACGGAACACTATCCCAGCCTCATTCTGCAGAAAATGATCTGCACGGTCCGGCACGAGAACGCCTATGCCGGCGTCATCTCCAGCCGCCATACGCAGACGGGATTGGGCACGGAGCTCCAGACCGCCCGCAATATCTTCGGCGAAGAAATGATGACGGGAACGGCGGAGATCGAATCCACCGCTTTTGAAGACAAAGAGACCATCAAGGGCGTCTTTCCTGCCGTGTATCATTTCGTTCCCCATCTTCCAGACCTGGAAAGGGAGTTCGAGTCTCCTGTGACCATTGAGTTCGCCGTGGAAGCGACAGAAAGATATCAGGTGTTCGCGCTCCTGCAACTCAATGAAACCGGAATGGCAGGTCGAGCTGCTCTCACCTCGGTGGTAGACATGCACAAGTCGGGGACGATATCGCGCCAACGCGTGACCGAGCTCATCCGGCCCTACCACATCAAGCAGTGCCGAGATCACCGGTCCCCTCATCGAGCTCTTCTACCAGGTCTACCGAAGCCTGGGATATGGTTTCCTGGAACGGCTGTACGGCAACGCAATGGCCATCAGC
>JAIQET010000060.1 GCA_020073645.1 Terriglobia bacterium
TGTCTCCTAAGTAGTTGAAGATCCGTGGAAGTGGAAAATTGACTGCTAACAAAAACACTACAATCCTTTAATTCCCGAGCAACACAGAGCTGACTGCACAACCACACAGGAGCAACTCACATTCCAAAAAGACAGTCTATAACACTATTGCTTTCAATGTTTTACAGGAGCACCCACCGTAAGTTATTGAAATGTGGAGGAACCCGTCGAACTGCGCTATGAAATCCTGTAGAAATTGAGCACCTCAGCCCCGTTCCGGGGAGGCAATTCGCGCAGCCTTGGCATTGTCAGACCCAAGAAAAAGGCCGGCCCTGGGCGGGCCGGCTGGATTGGTGTCTGCGCGGTTCCAGTTAGAAATCGAACCGCAGCGCCATTTGCGTGACGCGGGCGCCACCCTGGCCCGGGGCGAAGGTAGCGATCGACTTTCCGAAGGTACTGCTGTTCTGGTTGTTGTCGGGAACCGCGAAATTGGCGCGGTTGAAAAGATTGAAGAAGTTCGCCTGGAACTGAATGGCGGTACTTTCGGTGATTTTGAACCGCTTGGCCACACCGAAATCCACGTTCTGGTAATTCGGCCCGGTCAGAGAGTTACGGTTGCTTTGTCCGGCTGCCGGACCTTCGCACCACAATCCACCGTTTTGCGAGGCCGGGCATGGGAAGGGGGTAACGCCATCCGGCCCAACGCCGTTAAGGCTGGCGAAGAATGCCGGGTTGAAGAAGCCGTCGGCGGGGCTGGCACCGGTCAGGGCGTGGGTGATCTGCCCCGGACCGATGTAGGCCAGCCGGTCGTTGAAGGTGCCGTTGGAATTGCTGTCCACTCCGAAGTTGATCACCGAGAAGGGAACGCCGCTCTGCAGCGAAACGATCCCCGAGGTGGACCAGCCTCCGAGCCACCGGCTGTTCTTGAAGAATGGCAGCTCGTAATTGTAGCTCAGCACGAAGCGGTGCCTCACGTCGAAATCCGCCGGACCGTAATCCAGATGCGTGTTCAAGCTGTCCGAGGGATTGAAGGCGGCAGGATTGCCGCGCGGCGTGAAGGTATCGCTGATTTCGTCGAGCGCCTTCGCGTAAGTGTAGTTGGCTTCGAACTGCAAACCGCTGGAGAAGCTCTTGCGCAGCGAGGTTTGCAGGGCATGGTAGTTGGAGGTGAAGCCGTTGGTCCGCAGGTTGATGTTGTTGACTGAGGTATTCAGCCGGGTTGAGTTGAAACCTCCTCCCACAGTGCGTCCGGGGAAGGTATTCAGGTTGACGACGCCCACCAGCTTGCGGCCGAAGGTACCGACATAGTTGGTTTCCCAAACCAAGTTCTTGGCGGCCTCATACTGGATGCCAAAGTTGGCCTGTTCGTAGTACGCCGTGACCAAGTTCTGGTCAATGGCGCGTGGTGAGGTCTTGGGAAGGCCGTTGGGGAAGAGCGTGGTGCTGTTGAACAGACCCTGAGAGGCGAACGGGATATTGTAGATGCCAGGCGTGGCCTGAGCGGAACCCGTCACTTGGTTCACCAGGAAGCCGAAGTTGCAGAAGCAGAAGAACGGTGGGTTAAAGCGGAGGTTTTCGAAGATGTTGTTATACATCCGGTCGTAGGCCACCCCGAATCCGCCGCGAACCACCATCTTCTGATTGCCCCTGGTATCCCAGGCGAAGCCGATCCGTGGCGCGAAGTTATTGGTGTCCTTGTTCCAGATCTCCGAGTTCCGGACCTGCAAGGCGCCCGTGGCGAACGAAGCCAGAGCCGGGTTGTTGACGGGGAAGAATGGGTTGTTGCTGGTGGTGTTGATCGGCGTAACTGGCGCACCCAGGAAGAAGTTGGAGTCAGTATTGGGCTGGAAGTTGTGCGGCGGGCTGAAGTACTCCCAGCGCACACCCAGGTTCAGGGTGAGGCGGGGATGAATCCGCCAGTCGTCCTGAAAGTAGGCCGCCATCTCGTTAGCGCGGAAGCCGCGATAGTAGTTGGGCCGCGTCGCCGGGGTCACCGTCGGATTGATGGCCGCTTCGGCATAAAACCACGATCCCAGCACGTTCCCTCCGAACAAAGCCTGATCCGCATTGCCCCCGAACGACATGTCGGTAAGGATGTCCTCAATGCCGTAAGGGAGGAAGAATCCGAAGAAGTCGGACTCAAACCTGGAGCCATTGCGGGTGCGGTCGTAGGAGGCGCCGGCCTTGAAGTTGTGCTTGCCCTTGGTCACCGAGAGATCGTCTTTGTAAATGAACTCGTTCTCGGTGAAGAATTGCGGCAGGCTGTTGGCGTTGCCGTAGGCTCCCGCGTAGGAGTCAAACGCCGTCACGATAGAGGGAGTCCCGGCGGCAAGTGCGGTCGGGTCGCCAGGAAAGTTGGAGGTGTGGCGCACATAGGAAAACCGCGCCTGGTTCAGGACCGTCGGACTGAAGGTGTGCGACCAGGTGATGCCGGCATTCATAGCTCGACCGTGGTTGGGCAGCGGAGGTCCAAAGGTGGAGTTTCCGCCCGCCCACTGCGTGGTGGTGTCCGCATTGTCGTAGAGATAGGCACCACTGAGTTGATCGTTGTTCGAGAGTTTTTGATCAATCTTGGCAGAGTAGCGCGCCTGATCGAGCGGTGCGGACTGTCCCACCGTCACTTGGCCCAACACTGGGATCGTATTCGGGTCCGAGATCGATCCTGTATTCGGATAGTGCGTAAAGGCGGTGAAGATACCGCCACCGTTGAAGTTCAGCGTGGAAGTGGCGCAATTTGCCGAACCGACCACGCAAACCGGTACCCCTTGTTTAGACAGGACATTGGTGTACAGCGATCCCAGCGTTGCGTTGGAGATCGAAGCGTTCGTGGAAAAAGCACCCGGACACGGCGCGGCGGTTCCGCCCGATCCCGGGGTACCATCTCCGACAATGTTATCCAGCGCGGCCTGGTTGTTGCACAGCCCGTTCGGGTCGTTTTCCATGAAGGTCGCGAACTGCCCGCTGTTCACAAAATTCAGGAACCGGTCGGTCACGACGTTGCCGCTCAGCGGGGCCGATGTCCGCAGCCGGTGAAACTCGGTGGTGAAGTAGAAGAAAGTCTTGTCCTTCACGATCGGTCCACCGATCGATCCGCCGAACTGGTTGCGCACCAGCGAATCCTTCACGCCGTTGCGGTTGGAGAAGAAGCTGTTGGCCGCCAGTGCTTGAATGCGGTTGTACTCGAACAGCGAACCGTGCCACTGGTTGGTGCCGCTCTTGAGCACGGTGTCGGTCACGAACCCGCCCGCCTTGCCGTACTCAGCGGAGAAGTTGTGCTCGATGACGCGGTACTCCTGGATGGCGTCCGGCGAGATCGTGGTATTGGCGCCACCTGTGCCGCCGCCGAGAGAGCCAGCGCCACCCTGGCCTTGATCATTATTGTCGAACCCTTCGACCAGGTAATTGCCCGTGCCGCTGCGGCTGCCATTGACCGCCGCGCCGCGATCCGTACCTCCATTCAAAGCGTTCATGGCGATGTTGCCTTGCACTGACCCCGCCAGCAGATTAATGAAGTCATTCTGGCTGCGGGTTTCCAAAGGCATCTGCTGCCATACCCGGCGATCTACCAGATCGGACAGCGATGATTCCGTGGTTTGCACCAGCTGGGTGCCGGCCTCGACCGTTACCTGCTCACTGGTGGAACCCAGTTCGAGGTGAATGTCCTGGTTGGTAACCGCGCCCACGCTGACCACGATGTTGGCGATCCTGGCCGTCTTGAATCCTTTGGGCGAGGCCTGCAGGCTGTAGGTTCCGACCACCGGCAGCGCTGGGAAGCGATACGTCCCCGCCGCCGTGGTGACGGTGGCGCGCTGCTCGCCTGTGGCGCTATTGGTCAAGGTGATGGGCGCATTGGCCACCACCGCTCCGGTTGGATCGGTCATGACACCGGCCAGTTCTCCGGTTCCGCCTTGCGCCCAAAGCGTGCTGCTGAACAGCGCTAGCACAGTGAGCACGAGCAGACAACGTGGCATTGTCTTGCGAAACAAATTCCGCATTGCAATCTCTCCTGTGATCCCTAGAAATTTGAGGTTCTGAACGTTGAACTCACGAAACAGCGACCAACGGTCTGCCTACACAGACTTCACAACCCAATGCGGTTGACTGTCAGTCGGTACAGCAAACGTCATCTCCATAACTGCACTGCATGTTCCAGAATTGGCGCCGTGCGAATGCGCAGCGTTGCCGTGGGTTGCGCAGGCGTCTGGGCCCGCTTCTTTCTAATTCGGGAGATTGCGGAAGCGAACAGTTATGAAATCGCGTAGTGACTTGCCGACGTTCGATTCACTGGCGGATTTGCTGGCTAAACACTGCGGTGCGAAACTTCACAGACCATTCACGTGAACCAGTTGTCTCGGGTGCCTGGGCGGCGACTGCTCGCACGGCTTTCTCACACCTGACAGCGAATGTGTTGGCAACCGCTGTTGTGCCTGAATGTGAGTGTATGACCACTTCTTCTAGGGGAGTGCAGGCAGGGTCGGAGCCGGCTCGTGTCACAATTGAATCATGGACGTGGCGGGTTTTCGGAGAGGAGTCGAGCTCTTCAATCGCGCAGAATTCTTCGACGCGCACGAGGTGCTGGAAGACGTGTGGCACGCGGCGCCGGCAGCGGAAAGGAAATTTTTGCAGGGACTGGTCCAAATTGCCGTTGCGCTTCACCATCACAGTCGCGGGAATCTGGTCGGCGCCCGCTCACTGCTGAAACGGGCAGCGAAGAACCTGGCTGGCTATCCGGAAACCTTCGCCGGGATCGAACTGGCGGAGTTGCTCGCCTCTCTTGCCGACTGGGAACGTGCCCTGGCCGGCGGAGAACCAGCGCCCCCGCTGCCAAAATTCGTCGTTGGCGGTTAGTCTTTAGTCACCGGGCAGCTTGAAGCCGGAGCAAACGCGAAACACCGCGAATGAATTGCCCGCTGCCTTAGGCTGGCTACCAACGGCTGACGACTGACTGATGTTAGAATCGCCTCTCCCGTGGGTCAGCCCTCTGCCAGACCGCGAACGCTTGGCGCCCGGAAGTTCGATGCCGTGCCCCTGCTCGATCTGCAGCGCCAGTACCAGCAAATCCGCGAAGAGGTACTAGCCGCCATCGAGCGGGTGTGTTCCTCCCAGAAATTCATCCTGGGAGCGGAGGTGGAGGCACTGGAGCGTGAGATCGCCACCTTCACCGGGGCAACCGAGGCCGTAGCCTGCGCCTCCGGGAGCGACGCACTCTGGCTGGCTCTGGGAGCAACCGGAGTGCATGCCGGCGATGCGGTGCTGACCACCGCATTCAGTTTTTTCGCGTCCGCGAGCGCCATTGTGCGCACCGGCGCCCGCCCCGTGCTGGCGGATGTTGATGCTGGCACTTTGAATCTTGATCCGGCGCAAGCGGAAGCCAAACTTCGGGAGGGCGGATCGTACAAGGTGCGTGCCCTGCTGCCGGTCCATCTCTACGGCCAGTGCGCTGACATGGATGCCTTGCATCACCTGGCGGAAGAATTCCACATTCCCGTGATTGAAGACGCGGCCCAGGCCATCGGGGCTGCATGGCGCAAACGGCCCGCGGGATCGCTCGGCCTCACCGCCGCCTTCAGCTTTTATCCTACGAAGAATCTAAGCGCGTATGGGGATGCGGGCCTGGTTGCCACCAGCAACGCCCAGTTCGCCGAGCACATGCGCTCTCTGCGCAATCATGGCAGCCTGCGCCGCTACTACCACGAAGAAATCGGCTGGAACAGCCGCATGGACGCCATCCAAGCCGCGATCCTGCGGGTGAAGCTGCCGCACGTCGAGAAGTGGAACCAGCAACGCCGCGAGCACGCCGCAGACTACAACCAGTTGTTGGCGGAAGCCGGCCTGCTGTCACCGAAAACCGCGGCGCCGGTGCGATTGCTCGAAACTTCCCCCCACGCATACCACGTTTTTCACCAGTACGTAATCCGCGCCCAGCGGCGCGACGATCTGCGCAAGTTTCTTGCCGAGCGGAAAATCGGCACCGAGATTTACTATCCCCTGCCGCTCCATCTGCAACCCTGCTTCGCCTATCTGGGGCATCGCGAGGGAGACCTGCCCGAGTCGGAGCGCGCCGCGCGCGAGGTGCTGGCGCTGCCGATGTTCCCCGAGTTGACCAAGGAGGAACAGCGCTGGGTGGTGGAGTCGATTGCGGAGTTCTATTCTTAGTCGTCAGTCGTCGGTCGTCAGCAGAACCTTTGTTGTGGGCGATTCCAGTCAAGCCCACCCGGCCTCGCGCACTACTGTAACTCTTGATTAGCGCCGCTTTTTGCGTCGCGCCACTGGCGCTTCCTTCCGCTCTCCCGGCGCCAGCACTCGGCGCACGATCGGCGTATTCAGCTTGTACTTGCGCTCCGAGACATTGCCGCTGTCATCCTTCACCCGCAACACGAACACCGGCAGCGTGCCTTCCTTGTCGAAGTTCTCCTGCGCCACCGTCACCGGCAGCACCCCATTCAGATTGCGCTCGCGGTAGGCGGTTTCGTAACGATGCCGTTTCACGTTCCAGGTGAAAACCCGAATCTGGTTGTAGTCGAAGGGCATGCCGTCTTTGGGCTCCGTCAGCATCACCAGATACTGCGAAACTTTCTTGCCGCCGTCGTTGACCTCATCCAGCACAAAGAAGGCGACAGTGCGTTGCCCTTCGGCATATTGCGCGATCTCCAGCGGCACGTCGAGGTCGACCATGCGCGCCAGAACCCAGCCAACATGCCCGGAGGAATCGCGGATCAGCCACCAGTCTTCCAGGATGGGCTGGGGCGCTTCTTTCTTCTTGTCGTTGGCGTTGGGACCGGGCTTGGCAGGAGCGCCGGCCAGGACCTTCTCGCTGGTAGCACGTTTCAGCAGCGCAACCTTCGAGCCCTGGTTCAGTTGGTAGAGATGCTCGGCGTCGCGCGCCGGATCAAGATGGATGTTGGTGTCATTGCGGGTGGTTCCGGTGGCTTGCAGCGGGGAGTTCTGCTCAGCCTGCGCCAGCTTCTGAAAGGCGTCAAACACCTGCTTGGTGATGAGGTAGCGCTGCTCCATCCAGCCGTCGGCGCCACTTTCGGTGCGCACATGCACGAACCGCCGGTCGCGTTCCAGCACCTGTACGCGCTCGGCGTTTTTCACTACCCCGACCTTGGTGTACACGGTGGCTACCCGGTCGCGCAAAATGGCTTGCGGCGCGGAAACGTAGGCCACCTCCTGCGCCCGACCGCGGCCCCGCCCGCAGGCGGAAAATAGCAAACCTACCGCCACGAGCAGCAATAGAACCGAGAAACATTGCCGACTACGTTTCACGGAGACCACAAAACAATATAGCGCAGGATCAGCCGTCAGTCGTCATTCGTCAGCAAGAATCCTTAACGGACGCCGCGCGAGACAAGGCCAGTCTCTCGGCCTCCTCGGCGATCTCTGCGGTGCGAGGTTTTGGCTGACGACTGATGACTGACGACTGACGTTAATCTCCGAAACAGATGCCCAGCGCGCGCGCAGTGCACACCAGATCGGCGTGCGGATCGACGACCTTTAAGTGCCCGATGGCGTCGGCGATGTCGACGGCCTCAATGTGGGCATTGCGCAAGCACACCATCTTGCCGAAGCCGCCCTGGGCAATCAGGTCCACCGCCGCCACGCCAAAGCGAGTGGCCAGAATGCGGTCGAACGGCGAGGGTGAGCCGCCGCGCTGGATGTGTCCCAGCACGCTGACCCGCACTTCCTTGTGCGCTGCCAGCGCGATGGCGTCGCCCACCAGATTGCCCACAGAGCCCCCACGAGAAAGCTGCTTGAGCTCGCGAGGCAGTTGGATGCCTTCCGCTACCACCACAATAGTGAAGCGTTTTCCGTGGGCTTCGCGCTCCACGATGTGCCGGCAGATGCGGTCCACGCTGAAAGGAATCTCGGGGAGCAGGATGAGGTGGGCCCCGCCGGCGACGCCCGCGTGCAGCGCGATCCAGCCGGCGTCGCGCCCCATGACTTCCACCACCATCACGCGATGGTGCGACTCCGCCGTGGTGTGAATCTTGTCGATAGCATCGCTTGCGGTTTGCACTGCGGTGTCGAAACCGAACGTGGTTTCGGTGGCGGAAAGATCGTTGTCAATCGTCTTGGGCACGCCCACCACTTTCATTCCCTTCTCGAACAGTTCGAGCGCGATCTTCTGCGACCCGTCGCCGCCAATGACGATGACCGCATCAATGCCGAGCCGCTCGGCGTTGGCGATCACATCGGCAGAGATGTCGCGGATCACTTCCTTGCCGTTGTCCACGGTTCTGTACTTGAAGGGGTTGCCGCGATTGGTGGTGCCTAAAATCGTTCCGCCCCGGGGCAGGATACCGCTTACGTCTTTGAGGGTGAGCTCGCGCGATTTCTCCGGCCAGATCAGGCCATCAAAACCGTCCGGGATTCCGATGACCTTCCAGCGGTACTTTAGGAAGGCGCACTTCACCGCCGCGCGAATCACCGCGTTGAGACCGGGGGCATCGCCACCCCCGGTGCAGATGCCGATGCAGCGAATGTCAGACATGAACTGAGCCTGTCACGCCTCGACGGCGGCGTGCCCTTCCCCATACTGGGCGACGGCTGAGGGAACGACAACGTCACGATTGGTCGTAGAGAGGGACGGGAAAGCGGGGCGGTTGCGCGCGCCCCCGGGTGTCGAAAATCGAGTCTTGGCGGCTATTGCAGAATCAGTTGCGCCGTGGTGGTAAACGTAACGCCGTTGGGGTCCCAGCTCGCGTTCACGTTGTAGGTGCCAGGAACCGCGGTACTCAGCGTCGTAACGGTCATCGGAATCTGTCCTTGCGAAGCAGTAATCCCTGTGACAGTGGCTCCCGTGTTGTCGGTGACTGTCCAGGTCACCAGCCCGGACACATCCAGGTTCGACATGCCGGTAATGGATGCCATACAGGTGTAGGTCGTTGTTCCACCCGGGGCGGTAATAGTACGGCTGCTGGGCTGAATCGTGATGCCGGTGACGTTTCCAGGATTCACGCTGACGGTAGCCGTACCGCTGATGCCGCTCGCACTCGCGGTAATGGTCACCGGAGTTGAGGTAATCGCCAGGCCCATCACGACCCCCGTACTGCTGTTAATGGGCGCAGTGGTGTTGTCGTCACTCGACCAGAACACACCGCTGCTCAAGGCGCGGTGGCTGCCGTCGTCAAACGTTCCGCTGGCGGACATGGTCAGGTTGGTGCCCAGCTGGATTTGGGCGCTGGCCGGGCTCACGGTGATGGTAGTGAGCTGCGCATTCTGAAAAAAACCATGGCAGCCGACCAGGCCGGCAAGCAGCAAAAGGCCCGTAAATGCAGCTAGGAGTTGGAGTTTCCGCTTGGTACTCGGCATGGTAAAAAGCCCCTGGTGGACGCGCCTTTCTGGCGGCACCCGTGAGCGGCGCAGAGTAATTGTAGCAGAGAAAATTCGGCCCGGAGGATACAAGTATTCCTGTGGGTACCCTGCGTTGCTCCGCCGCTACGGCCAGGAACGAGCCTTTTCACAACCCTTGCAGGAAAATTTTCAGGCCACCGAACCACCCACTGCACGCATGGTCCTTCGCCCGGCTAACGCCCGGACTCAGGATGACGCCGGCTTGTATTGGAATGACTCGGCGATCTCGGCGGTTCAGTGCTTTTGCTGACGACTGACGACTAATTCGTCTTCTTCGCCCGTGCGATCCGCTCGTCAATCGGCTTGCGCCCGGCGAAGCCTTCGGTCTCGCCGTGCCAATGGGTGATGCCCTTCTCGCCCAGCTTCCAGCAGAGCAGGACCGTGCGGCCGCCCACCCTACAGGGAAAATCGAGCAGCCCAATGTCGAGATCTTTGACCTGAACGCCGATGGCGTCGATTTCCGCCATGGCGTCCTTCACGCGCTGGATGGTCTTTTCCCGCTCGGCTTTGCGGCGCGCCAGTTGCACGATGTTGATGGACAGGCCGCCGCTGAGGAAGACCCGGTGGGCGAGTTCCTGGAGTTCGGCATCCACGGCCTCGATCAGCTTCTTGCCGTCAATGGCACTGCGCAGGAGAGATTCGAGCACGGGCAATAGAGATTGGGCTTCGTCGAGGGTAAAGGTACGGTCTGCCATCGGAGTGATTTCATTCTACTGCATCCGTCTTCCCATTTCTAAGACGGTTCTAATGAAAGCGGAGCAGACCTAAGATCCTGAGCGCGCTTAACGCGCGGTCTCGCAACCGATTCGATGGTAACTGTTACCGCGCAACACGGTCGGGCCATTTCTGGGTGACGAGACCGGCCATACAATTGTCATAAGCAGATGCCAGAATCAGCCCAACCCGAATCTTTGGCCACCGGAGAGCGCCGTCGCGGACCACGCTATGGTTGCCACGGCCCGGCGCAAGTCATGAGCCTTCCCTGGGAAGGGGCGCTGCTTTGGGGCAGGTTGTGCAACCTGGGGTTCGGTGGGTGTTATATCGAAACTGTTTCCCCGCTGGAGTGCGGGGCCCGGGCTGAGATCGTGCTGCGCGTGAACGCATTGTCGATGCGTGCCATCGGGCAAGTGCGCGCGGTTCGTGACCACTCCGGAATCGGGGTAGAGTTCGTTCGCATGAGCGCGGGCGCGTACAGCACGCTGGCTGAACTCATGGAGGAGTTGGAGAGACTTAGGACCGTGGTGCGCGCTCCCAGACCGGCCGGACGGGAAGATAGTTTTCGCAGGGCTCTGAAAAGCGTATGCCTGCCCGCGCCGAGCAGAAGCCTTCCGGTTGTCGGAGTCGTTGTACCGGCGTTGCCAGGGGAAGCCGCTGCTGCTTTGCAGCGCCGGTTGCGCGCCTGGGACTTACTTCGGACGGACCCGCCGTTGGATATTTTTGTCTGAAGAGGCTTCACACCTTCGAGGCAGCTGCACCATGCACGGATTGCTGACAGCAGCTGCCGGGCAGGTGAGACACCTGCCCTCCGTAGTTCTTGCCAACGACCAGCGACAAACGACCAACGACCGCCTATTGAATCTCCAGCATCCGGTCCAGCGCTACCCGCGCCCAGTGCTTCACGTCGTCTTTCACTTTGATCTGGTTCACCACGCTGCCGTCCACCAGGTTCTCCAGCGCCCAGCACAAATGCTGGGGCGAAATGCGGAACATGGTGGTGCACAGGCAGCCGGAGTCGTCGAGGGTGATGACCTTCTTCCCTTCCGCGGCGAACTCCTTGCCCATGCGGTTGACCAGGTGAATCTCCGTGCCCACGGCGAACATGGTACCGGCGGGAGCAGTGCGGATCATTTTCAGCAAGCCTTCGGTGGAACCAATGCCATCGGCCTTCTGGCAGACTTCCCAGCGGCACTCGGGATGCACGATCACGCGAATCCCGGGATATTTCGTGCGCACGTTGTCCACGTGCTCAGGCAGAAAGCGCTGGTGCACCGAGCAATGCCCCTTCCACAAAATGATGCGGGCATCTTTCAGGCGCTCGGGTGTAAGGCCGCCGTTGATCAGGTAGGGGTCCCAGATGACCATCTCATTGAGCGGGATGCCCATGGCATATCCGGAATTGCGCCCCAGGTGCTGGTCGGGGAGAAAAAGAACCTTGGGATTTTTCGCGAAGCCCCACTTGAACGCCGCACCGGCGTTCGAAGAAGTGCAAACCACGCCGCCCCGCTCCCCGCAAAACGCCTTGATAGCGGCGGTGGAGTTCATGTAAGTGATGGGCGTGATACCTTCGCCGGCGTCGCTGGTCAGCCCGGCGGCGACTAGGTGCTCCCAGCAGTTTTCCACCTGGGTGATTTCCGCCATGTCGGCCATGGAGCAGCCGGCGTTGAGATCGGGAAGAATGGTCGACTGGCCCGCGTGGCTGAGAATGTCGGCGCTCTCCGCCATGAAGTGCACACCGCAGAAGACGATGTACTTGCCGGCGGCCGCTGCGGCCAGTTGCGCGAGCTTGTAGGAGTCGCCACGGAAATCGGCGAAGCGGATGACTTCATCGCGCTGGTAGTGGTGTCCCAGGACCACGCAATCCCGGCCCAGGGCTTCCCGGGCGGAGGCGATGCGATCGTCCATTGTGTGATCAGGCAGGACGAGATAATTTTCCAGACTGCAAACTTCTGTAGCCGTTCCCAATGTCGTAACTCGCTTTCAGTTCCGGATACGCGAAAGCCGGCAGCAATAAACACTGCCCAATGCCAATCGCTCATACCGGAACGGGGATGTTGAAAGCCTCCCAGCGGCTCAGCCGGTTCACTGCACCTCGCGGTGCCCAACCGGCGGGGATGTTGTAGCCACTGTTACTTCCTATACCACTATTTGGATGCTCAGAGGCGGTGAGAAGCGTCGCTTTTTGCGACCGACGTCACAGCCGGTGGTGACCTGAGTACCCAGCCCTATTGTGCACTGCCGGAGGTGCGGAGCGCAAGGTGGTTGTCCAGGGGCGCCCGCTAGCCTCATAAGTCCAACAATTGGATTGAGCTGTATTTCCTTTTCAGAACATCTATCAAAGCTCGGAATTCGGCATGGGATCCCAAGCCTGCCAGAGCCGGATCACGCTCGAAGAACGGCCAGCAGGCAAAACCGGTATTCACGCTCCGTTCGAGCCACGCCAAGGCTTCTCCGGTTTCGCCCAGAAGCGCATGGATGCCCGCGATCTGGTAGTAGGTGTGGTGGGAATGTCCAAAAGATCGCGGCGCTCCGCAAGCCCGCCGTACGCAGTCCAGGGCGGGTTCGACCTCTCCGCGAAACGCGTGCAGCAACCCTTGCAGGGTAACGACCAGGGGTTCGTCAGGAAGGCGTTGCCCAGCGTCGGTCAGCCCCTGGGCCGCGGATACGAGGTCGCCGCTGAGCAAGGCGCATAGGGGCCGATAGTAAAGCGGGTAGATGTGTCCGGGACTTTCGCGCAACCACAGATCGATCTCGCGAAGGGCCTCCGGGTATTGGCCGCTGAAAATGTAAGCGTACGCGATCGCGTGACCTGCCTGATGATGGGGCTGCAAACGCCGTCCTCGCTCATAGAAGCTCTTCGCTTCCTCCAAGCGTCCGATGTGGCAGCAGATTGTTCCCAGCCGGTTGTGCGCGTGCTGCACGTTCGGGTGCAGCGCCAGCGCACGTTGCAATTCGGCGATGGCCTCAAGGTGGGCAAAGTTCCGCGCCGGGCTCCAGAGAATGTAGGCTCGCGCCAGATGTCCTTCCGCGAGGTCTGGATCGAGTTCCAGGGCCCGCTGGCAGTGGTGTTCGGCCTTTTCCAGCCACACCGGGCTCGAATCGGATTCGAAATGCTTGACGGCACACACATAAGAAAGCACCGCATGGGCAAGAGCCAGGTCAGGGTCGCGGGCAAGGGCTGCCGTGAGCTGCTCGATGGCGTGATCTCTGGTCGTAGGATCGTCCGACGAGCTGTGACGCAGGCCTTGCATTAGCTCGCTGTAGGCAGACGGGTCGGCGCTGTAACGATCACGGCTCCGTGGAGCGGCAGAACGGAACCGGAGCTTCAGCACTTCCGCCACGCGCGCCCCCATCTGGTCCTGAACCTCGAAGATATTCTCCAGGCGGAAATCGTATTTCTCGCTGAAGGCAATCTTCTTAACCTCGGCGTCAAAGACCTGGATGGACACGCGCCACTGCGGGCCGAGCTGTTGGATATTGCCTTGCAGGACGTAATGGACGCCGAGCTCGCGGCCGGCCTGCGCGGGGTTACTGCTACCTGCGTACCTCAGGATCGTGGCCGTGGGCAAGACGATCAGGTTCTCCAGGTTGGCCAGCGTGGTGATGAGGGCATCCGCGAAGCCCAGCGAAAGCGGCCCTCCTTCTTCCCGGCTGTTCAGGAAGTGGAAGGGCAACACCGCAATCGAGGACTGCCCTGAAGAGACAGCAGACGGCTGCTGGACCCGCGAAGCGGGGACATCTTCTCTGAGCGGAACGATCAAACGGTAGCCCCGGCGGGGCAGAGTCTCAATGAAGCGTGGCGACTCGGCAGAGTCACCCAAGGCTTCGCGCAACCGGACCACGGCTTTGTTGAGGCCGCGGTCGAAATCCACGTATGTGTTCCCGGGCCAGAGCTCTTGCCGCAGTTCCTCGCGCGTGATGACCTCTCCGGGACGCTCCACTAGGAGTTTGAGCACCTGCAAGGGCTGCTGCTGCAGCTTGATCCTCAGGCCAGACTTTCGCAGTTCGCCGGAGCGAAGGTCCAGTTCGAACGTCCCGAAGCGTACTGGGGTTTGAGTTGAGATGGAAACCACCAAGCTTACCCCGCCCTTGAGGCGCAAGTTTAGCACTTCCCAGTCTGGGGAATGCGTGTCCGCGGGAGCTGTGTTGTCAATGGCTTATCTGGGAACAAACATGTCCCAAAGAGGTGCATTGCGCACAACGCTGGTCTGGGGCAATGTGGGCATGCGTTATGATCCACCTCAACAGGAGAGACCTTATGAAGGCTTCGCTCGCCGTGACTCTGTTTTGTGCAACCCTGCTCGCGGTTTTGCCGGCCGCGGCGCAACATGCGTTTACCCCCGACGCCATTCCGTACGGTCCGGTCCCTGCGTTTGTCCCTCCGGGCGCGCAGTTGGCTGTGATCGAAGGCGACCCCACGGCTTCCACCGGCGACTTCACCATCCGTCTGAAGATGCCAGATGGTTACCGCATCCCGCCCCACTGGCATCCCAAGCGCGAGAATGTGACGGTGATTTCCGGCAACCTAAAGTTCGGCATGGGAGACACATTCGAAGAGGGCAAGATGGCGACCTTCGGTCCGGGCGGCTTCGCCTACCTCGACCCCGACATGCATCACTACGTGATGGCCAGCGGAGAGACCGTGGTTCAGGTCCACGGCATGTCGCCCTTGCAGTTCAACTACATCAATCCGAGCGAGGATCCGAGCCGGAAGAAGTAAACCCGAGAGCCGCAAAGGACACAAGGGAGCGCGAAGAAAATCGTAGGGTTTCCTTTGTGAAACTTAGTGTCCTTTGTGGTGATCAACCGCCGATATGCACCATCGTCCGCGAGGCGGGCACAAAATCCGGCTCGCCGATGTGGTGGCGCTCTTCCTTTCTCTGCACCACGCCGCGGATGAATTCCACCAGTTCATCGTCTGAAGCCCCGCGGCGCATTAACTCGTGCAGATCGTGGTCCCACACGGAGAACAGGCAGGTGCGGATTTTGCCGTCGGAGGTGATGCGGATGCGGCTGCAGTGTCCGCAGAAGGGGTGGGAGACAGGGGCGATAATGCCGATCTCGCCGATGCCGTCGCCGAAGTGATAGCGGCGCGCGGTCTCGCTGCGCTCGTGGGGAATTTCCACCAGCGGACGGTATTCCGACATGCGGTGCAGAATCTCATCCAGCGTGACCACCGTTTTGGGCGACCACACCCGGTCTTCCTCGAGTGGCATGAATTCGATGAAGCGCACGATGACGCCTTCTTCGCGGGCGAACATGCCGAAGGGGATGATCTGGTCTTCGTTGAAGCCACGCATGAGCACGCAGTTGACTTTCAGCGGCCACAGGCCCACCCGCCGGGCCGCGCGGATTCCTGCCAGCACGTTGTCATATCCGGTGGGCACGCGGGTGATGCGCGCGAAGCGGTCGGGGTCGACGGCGTCCATGCTGACGGTGACGCGTTGCAGGCCGGCATCTTTGAGTGGCTGCGCCATCTCAGCCAGCAAATGGCCGTTGGTGGTGATCGCGATGTCCAGCGGTTCGTCATCCGAGTCGCGCAGCTTGGCCACGTCGCGCACAAAGCCGACGACACCCTTGCGCAGCAGCGGCTCACCCCCGGTGATGCGCACCTTCTTGATTCCCATCCCGACCAATACCCGAGTCATTCGCAGGTAATCCGTAAACGGCAGGTCGGCATAGAGCGCGCCCTCGTTCCCCGTGCGGCAATACACACACTTGTAGTTGCAATGATCGGTGATCGAGATCCGCAGATCGATGATCGGGCGGCCGAATTTGTCGGTGAGAGCAGCCATTAGCACTTAGCAATTAGCAGTTAGCCCCTGAGGTGCATCGCCGATCCCAGCACGACCCTGGAATGGCTAAATGCTAAGTGCTAATTGCTAAATGCTTCCCTGTCGAAGCCACTTCTGTTGGATTCACCCTGCTCTGGAAAGGAGACAAACAGGCGGGAACACGCCAACGTTTCCTTTCCAAGCACGGGAGGCGCCGGCGTTTCCACCAGCACCCTCGGGGCCGTAGCGCCGGCGTCCCGCCGGCCACCACACCCCTCGCCGCCGCAGCCGGGGTATGCCCGAAGGCCACGGCGGTCGGAAACTGGATTCGTATTATAGACCTGTCGGGGACACGAGAGGTCTCAAGGCTTTCACGTTTCGATCGCAGGAGAATGTGATAGATCCGGAGTCGGCTCGGATGAAAATTTCCCCCAAGCCCCTCAAGCCGGGCCACGAAGTACCGGTCCTTCGCCCTCGATGGCCAAAATCCGATCACGTAGTCTCTTTCGCGCCTCCGCCGCCGACTCGTAGGCAATGAAATTGAATTGACGAACGTCGAAATGCAACCCGCCTCCTGCAGAGAGTTCTTCCTTCCGGCACATCCAGATTACCGGCCGTCCTAGGCCCAGCATCAACCCAGCTTCGAAATAGACTCCGTACCTTTGGCCCGTGAAGTCTGCGACCATAAAGCGAGAGCGCCTAATCTGCCCGATAATCTCATCATCAATCCGGTTCACATGCTCGTGGCGATCTATGCGAAGCGCCTCATACCCTGCATCTGCGATTGCGGGTTCAATTGCTTGGTCATATATTTCGCGCATCGAGTCATCGAACCACATCGCGACAAAGCATCTCGTGGACGCGTGGCCCGATTTCCTGATCTGCTCCAGACGCTCCCAGGCCGGCATCGTGAGAGCAAGCCCGTCCATCGTCCCGTCTAGGTATCCCCGCCTGATGAGTTCCTGAGTGAAGTATTCGACCTCATCTCGGTTCTGCGCGATCAGCAAGGGATAGTCCCGATCACTGTCAAACTGCGTGTACTCGCCCACGCGGGGTGTCATCTCCGCCATCAACTCGAGCAGGTTATCCAATTTTTCCGGCGGACTGTATTTGGGGAGGGAAGCAATTAGCTGTTCGATGTTGTCCGACAGGATCGTGACGAAGTTATTTCCTTGCCTCGCTCGTCTGCAGAAGGCCGATAGCAGCGGCTTCTGTTCGGGCCGCAGAGCCTCCAACGCCAGGTTGGTGATCTTGAATCGTCCGCAACGTATGCATTGGACCGCTAATGTGTCGCGATCAATTTCGTAGTTGGAGTACTCCGGCACCCCGCCGCACAGCTGGCAATTCCGTTCAGTGTTCATTGTCACTATCACCTCTCTATGACCCGCCCCGTAGCCTGATTCTAGGGCCGCCAAAGAGAAATGACCAAACTCCTCGACACGGTGCCTCGGCTGGGAAGGGGCAGACGAGAACCTCACGCGAGAGATATCGCGCCAGGGAGGAAGTCTTCGCGGGAAGGAGTGCCCGCGCCGCGCTAACACTGCCTCACTTTGCTCGGCTGGACGGGCGAGGCGCCCGTCCCACACGAGCAAACGCGGTCACATCCCATCATAGTTCGGCCCGCCGCCACCCTCTGGCGGAACCCACGTGATGATCTGGTACGGGTCCATGATGTCGCAGGTCTTGCAGTGCACGCAGTTCGATGGGTTCAGACTGATGCGCTTGCCGTTAGGCTGCTCCGCGTCGTCCACCATCTCGTAGACATTCGCTGGACAGAAATTCTGGCAGGGGCTGCCGTACTCCTTGACGCAACGGGTGTTGCAGACGTTCGTATCCTCAATGACGAGGTGCGCGGGCTGGTCTTCCTCGTGCTTGGTGCCAGAGTGATACAGGTCGGTGAGCTTGTCGAAGGTAAGCTTGCCGTCGCCTTTGGCCAGGCCGAGCAGGTGGGCTTCGGCGCCGCCGTCGGCGGGCAACTCGGCAAGCTTCTTCATGTGCTGGTGTCCGGGCGTGCCGGGATAGCGGCTGCGCAGGCCGCGTCCCCCCGTAACCATTTGCAAGCCGGTGTGGAACATTCCGCCGTAGAACCCATGCTCGAAGCCCTGGTGCATGTTGCGCACTTTCCAGAGTTCCTGTTTGATCCAACTGGATTCGACCTTGCTCTGGAATGCGCCCAGCGTCGCGGCAGACGAGTCATCTTTTCTTAGAGCTTCAAACGCGGTCTCGGCCGCCAGCATGCCGCTCTTGATAGCAAGGTGAATGCCCTTCAGCCGTGCGGAATTGAGGAACCCCGCGGAGTCGCCTACGATCATCCAGCCGTTGCCGGTCAGTGGTGGAATCGCCCACCAGCCGCCATAGGGCAGCGACTTCGCCCCGTAGCGAATCATCTTGCCGCCCTCCAGCAGTTTGGAGACGAAAGGATGCTGCTTGAAGTCCTGCAGCACGCGCTGCGGATCGAGCCGCGGGTCGGGATAGTCGAGGCCGGTGACGAAGCCGAGTGAAACCACGTTGTCCTTGCCGCCGTAAATCCAGGCCCCGCCGTATTCCTTGGTGGTCAGCGGCCAGCCCATGGTGTAGATGACTTCGCCCGGCGCGATGCGTCCGGCAGGCACTTCCCATAGCTCTTTTACGCCCTGGCCGTAGGTCTGCGGATTCCGATCTTTGGCCAGATCGAACTTCGCAATGAGCTGCTTGGTGAGCGAGCCGCGCGTACCTTCGGCGAGAATCACAACCTTGGCTTTCAGATCGTAGCCAGGCTCGAAGTTGGACTTCTGCTGGTTTTCCTTGTCCACGCCCTTGTCGTCGGTGCGGACGCCGGTGACGCGATCGCCGTCGTACAGCAACTCCGATCCCGCGAACCCGGTGAACACGGTGATGCCGGTCGTTTCGACTTTGCTGCCCAGCCACTTCACAAAACGATTGATGGAGATGACGTAGTTGCCGTGGTCGCGCAGAGGCGGAGGGGTGATGGGAAACTTGAATTTTCCCTTCTCGGTGAGAAAGTAAACCGCCTCTTTGCTGACTTCGGCGTCGAGCGGAGCTTCCTTTTCAAATCCTGGCAGCAACTCGCGCATGGAGCGCGGGTCGAGCAGAGCGCCGGACAGGCAGTGCTGGCCGATCTCGCGGGCTTTTTCGAGAACGTAGATGTTCTCTTTGCTGAGCTGCGAGTCCGGGTTCTTGGCGTTGTGCTCGTCGATCAACTGCGAGAGACGCAGAGCACAGGCCATCCCCGACGGGCCACCACCGACGATGACCACGTCGGCGGGCATCTCGGGACGATCCACGCTTTCGAGCGGCTTGCGGAATATGAGCATTAGTTTCGAGTTTCAGGTTTCGAGTTTCGAGGGTGCGTTTCAGGCACCCACTGCTTTGCCCCGAACACGCAACGACTCAAGCAGCCCATTCAGCAGTCTCCTGACCTCCGCTATGCGGGGTTCGACTTGGCGGAACTCTTCATGGCTGAGATAGGTCAGATCGACAGCAATGAGTAATTGCGTTTCCATCTCCAGGAGCGAGCCTCGGGCGTGCCCCAGGAATTGTTGAAATTCGCCTTTGGTCAATCTTCCCTGCCCCTCGGCAATGTTGGAGACTACAGAGACGGCAGCACGGCGCAGTTGCGAAGTCAAACCGTACACTTCGGAACGTGGGAATGACTCAGTGATTTGATAAATGGCGGAGGCCAATGCTCTGGCCCGCTGCCAAACAATCAAGTCCTTGTACGAGTGGCTCACTGGAGAGCCATTTCTTCACCCCACCCACCCGAAACTCGAAACCTGAAACTTGAAACTAACTCCCTGCCTTTACTTTCTTTACTTCCTCAATCAATGGCGGAACAATGTCAAACAAATTCCCCACCACCGCATAGTCCGCAATCTCGAAAATCGGCGCTTCGGAGTCTTTGTTCACGGCGATGATGGTCCGCGCCCCCTTCATGCCCACGATATGCTGAATGGCGCCGCTGATGCCGAGCGCCAGGTACAGCTTGGGCGCCACCGTCTGTCCCGACGACCCGATCTGGCGGTCCATGGGCAGCCAACCGGAATCGCAGATGGGACGGGAAGCCGCAAGCTCTCCGCCCAAAGCTTCGGCGAGTTGCTTGGCGATTTCGATGTTCTTCTGTTCTTTGATCCCGCGGCCGACGGCCACGATGATTTCCGCCTGGGTGAGGTCTACGGCCTGCTTGGCTTCTTTGAAGACTTCGTGCGGCTTATTGCGGATCACGCCGTCGGCAATGTCGACGTTCACCGTCTCGACCGGCGCGGCGCTTGCTCCAGCTTCAACTTTGTCCCCGCGATAGGCCCCGTTCTGGAATGTCACGAACCAGGGCGCATCGGAAGTAAAGCTGACGTCAGCGGCCAGCTTGCCCTGAAACATCTGGCGGGTGAAAACGAGTTTCTCGCCTTCCTTCTTGTAACCAATGCAATCGCTGATGGCGGTGCGTCCCATGGCGGTGGCCAGCTTGGGGACGAAGTCACGCACCTGGTAGGTGTGCGGCATGAGCACAAGCTTGGCGGGGTGAGAAACCAGGAACTGCTTGAGCGCTGCGACAAATGCGTCGGGAGTGTACGGCTCGAGTTTCGCTGACTCGATCGCGTAGACCTTCGATACCTTCTTGCCCGCGATTTCATTGGCGAAACCAGCAACACCGCTACCTACCACGGCAGCTTCAAGCATCCAGCCCATTTCGGCGGCGAGGGCTTGCCCCGCAGTGAGGGTCTCCCAGGAGACGCGGTTGAGTTTGCCTTCGCGCTGTTCAACCACAACCAGGATTGTGTCAGCCATGATTCCCCTCGTAATTATTCTTCCGCTTTGCCACGCTTCAGGTATCCGCTGATCATCAGAATCAGGCCCAACACGGCCAAAGTAGCGATGATTGCGATGAACATGGTTTCGCGCCCCAGTTTCATCCCCGAGGGCAGGAAAAATACAACCAGCAGGTCCGCCACCCATACTGCCAGTCCGATGAACATCAAACTGGTACCGGTTTCCCGTTCTTGTTCTGCGTCTGCCATAGCAGCCTCCGCGAGAGTGCCCGCGCTAGAAGGTCACAACACGCGCACTTCGTTGCGCAGTTTCTCCGCCAGCTTCTTGGCGACTTCGCCGGCCGGACCCTCGAGAAATTCTGTGTTCTTGGTTTTTTGCGGAACGTACAGCCGCTCGATCTTCTGCAGGTTCGCACTCACTGCCGACTGCACCTCTGCCAGTGCCACCTTGCGCAAGGGCTTGTTCTTCGCCTGTTTGATGCCGATCAGCGTGGCATAGCGCAACTTGTTGATGCCCGATTGGATGGTCAGCACGGCGGGCAGAGGCATATCCACAAATTGAAAGTATCCCGCCTCGAGCTCGCGCTTCACCCGGATGCCGCTCTCGTTCTTCTCGATCTGCATGATGATGGTGGCGTGCGGCCAGCCCAGCAGTTCGGCGAGGACGACGCCAGTCTGCGCGTAGCCATAATCGTCGGACTGCAACCCCGTGAAAATCAGGTCGAACTGATCGTCTTTAATGGCGGCAGCGAAAGCCCGTGCCGTATTGAAGGCGTCGAGTCCCACGAAGGCATTGTCCTCAAGGTGAATGGCGCGATCCGCGCCCTTGGCCAGGGCTTCGCGCAACACCTGCTGGGCGCGCGCCGGTCCGGACGTGATGACCACCACCTCGCCACCGTGTTTCTCTTTCTGGCGCAGCGCCTCCTCGAGCGCATAGGCATCGGGTTCGTTCACTTCGTACGACACATCTTCGCGAATCCAGGTGCCGGTCTCATTGAGCTTGAGCGGCGCGTCCTTCTGCGGCACCTGTTTCATGCAGACCAGGATTTTCAAGACAGACTCCTTCTCTGCCACGTTCCGGGGCGGCGGGGAAAACTACAAAGTATAAATGACCCGTGCGAGCAGGAGGAAATGGCCGGAGTTCCTGAAATGGGAAGCGGCCGCGCGACGCACCTCCGGCCGCGACCGAACTCGTGCTGCTATTCGGTGAACACCACCGACTGCACGCCGGAAATCTCAAAGCGCTTGCGGCAGCGCATGTTCTTGCACATCAGCATGTCGTCGGTGCGGAGCATGTAAGAGCGTGCCTTGGCGAACTTGGCGCGATCGCGTTCGTCGGCGCGTCCGGGAAGCTGCTTCTTCTTGGTGCGCGTGAGCCAACTGACTTCGTATTCCGCCGATTGCTGGCAATGCGGGCAGTTCAGGGTGGCGGTTTTCTTTTCGGGCCGCTCGTCGAAAAAGTCGCGCTCGTCCATAGGGAGTCGTCAGGGGCTCAAGCACTCAGCCCGGTGGGATCATTGTACATTCGCGGCCCTTCCCGGAGGAAACTGCCTTACACTCAGTCAGCCATGGCGAGGAAGAGAAAGATCAAACGATTTCGCGCCGTGAAGGCGGTCAAGGCAATGGCCCGCGAGCAGATTGGCACGCCTCCAGCCTCGCGGGTGGTTCCCGACCGCAAGAAAAAGAAAACCGAGAAGCACAAGCCGACGCTGGGGAAGATGCTGGAGCAGGACTAAGGTTGTTTTCCTTGCGTATTCCTTCCTGTCCTTTGTGGTTAGCTCTTCACGGTCCCCGCCACGAATTTCGCAAACTCCCGGACGTCTTCTTCCGTGGTGTCGAAGGAGCACATCCAGCGCACCACCGACTGCTCCTCGTTCCACACGTAAAAAAAGTAACGCTTCTGCAACTTCGCGATCGCGTCGTGCGGGACTTGCGCGAAGACTCCGTTGGCCTCCACCTTGTAGAGGATCTTCACCTGCGGGATTTTCTTCACTTCTTTTTCCAGCAACCTGGCCATGCGGTTGGCATGCTGCGCGCTCTTCAGCCACAGATCATTCGACAGCAGGGCTTCCAGTTGCACCGAGATGAAACGCATCTTAGAAGCCAGTTGCATGCCCTGCTTGCGCAGATACAAGAAGTTTCGCGCCAGCTTCTTGTCGAAAAAGACGACGGCTTCAGCTCCCATGGCCCCGTTCTTGGTGCCCCCGAACGAGAGCACATCTACGCCGCAGTCGCGCGTAATCTGCCGCAGGCCCAGTCCCAGGCTCGCTGCCGCGTTGGCGATGCGAGCGCCGTCCACGTGCAGAAACATGTCCCGCTCGTGAGCGAACTTGGCCAGCGCCCTGATTTCCTCCGGCTCGTACACCGTGCCCATCTCGGTGGCCTGGGTAATCGAGATCACGCGTGGCTGCACGTGGTGCTGGTCACTAATGCCGTGGTAGGCGTGGCTGGCGGACTCAACCGTGAGCTTCCCGTCGCTCGTCGGAATCGGAATCAGCTTGCAGCCGGTGAATTTCTCCGGGGCGCCGCATTCGTCGGTGTAGATGTGCGCCGCTTCGGTGCAGATCACGGCGTGGTAAGAGTCGGTCAGCGCCTTCAAACTCAGGCAATTGGCCGCGGTGCCATTGAAGACGATAAAAACTTCGATGTCGTTGCCGAAGTGTTCCTTAAACTTGCCGACGGCGGATTGCGTGTAAGGATCATCGCCGTATCCGACCACATGACCCTGATTGACGGCGGCGATGGCTTCGAGAACCTCGAGATGAATTCCGGCATTATTGTCGCTGGCAAAACTGCGGGAAGGCTTCATATCCGGAACAATGTAGCAGGAAGTAGCGCCGGCTGCCCGCCCTGAGCCAGTCGAAGGGTCCGCCGGCCACCAGTATCTCAATTACAAAATTACCAATTACACAATTTCCCTCACCCAGCCTTCAATCGTCTCCCGCAACTCGCGCAACCGTCCTTCAAAGAAGTGATCGGCTCCCTCGATCAGCACCAGCCTTCGCGGCTCTGCAAGCGAATCAACCAACCGCTGTAGTTGTACCCGCGGACCAAACTGATCACGCGCGCCGCTGACGAAAAGCTTGGGCTTGGCGCAGGTCTGAAGAAACGAAAAGTCATAGGCCTGCTCGTCGATCGGGGCGACTGGGATGCCTAGGCCGATGACGGCTTGGACCCTCCCATCGGCGCAGGCAACCGGCAGACCGACAGCGGCCCCGAAGGAAAATCCGGCAAAGAGCAGCGGCAGGTGGAACTCGCGGTCCAGCCAGTCGAGTGCAGCGCGGACTTCGTCCATCTCACCACGGCCGTGGTCGTGCTCGCCCTGGCTTAGGCCCGTGCCGCGAAAGTTAAAGCGCAGCACCGGAAATCCGAAGCTGTTCAGCGCCTTCATGGTGTGAAACACAACTTTGTTGTGGAGAGTTCCCCCGAACAGCGGATGGGGATGGCACACCAGCGCGGCGTGGGTAGCATGATCGGCACCCGCGTTGAGCAACGCCTCCAGGCGTCCGGCGGGTCCTTCGAGGAAAAGAGACTTGATGGTGGAGTTCTGGCTTGACACGCGATTTAGTTTATCCTCTCCCCCATGGATGTTGTCGCTCTCACGCGCCAGCTCGTGGACATTGAGTCCATCACCGGCAACGAAGGTCCGGTTGGCGAGTTCCTCTATCGCGAACTCTGCCGCCTGGGCTACCAGGCCAGCAAAGTTCCGGTCGAGGGGGCTCGCTGCAACGTGTTCGCCACCTCTCCCGAGCAGCCCCGGCCTGCGGTTGTCTTCTCCACCCACTTGGACACGGTGCCTCCGTTCATTGCCTCGTCGGAAGACGACATGCGGGTGTACGGGCGCGGCGCCTGCGATGCCAAGGGCATCATCGCCGCCCAGATCGCCGCGGCCGAGCGGCTGCGCAACGAAGGCATTTATGTTGGATTGCTTTTTCTGGTAGGCGAAGAACGCGACAGCCTGGGCGCCAAGGTCGCGAACCAGCAATCGCCCGGATGCCGGTTTCTCGTCAACGGCGAGCCTACCGAGAACAAGCTTGCCGTCGCCTCGAAAGGCTCGCTGCGCGCGACGATCACCGCTCACGGACGCATGGCGCACTCGGCCTATCCCGAACTGGGCGAATCGGCCATTGACAAATTGCTGGAAGCGCTAACCCACTTGCGCGCGATGAAGCTTCCGACGGAAGAAGGGGTCGGCCCATGCACGCTGAACATCGGCATGATTGAAGGCGGCCGCGCGCCCAACATCATCGCGGACCAGGCTCGGGCGCAATTGTTGTATCGGCTGGTCGGACCTGCACAGCAGCTCCGGCAAGAAATTACGCAGGCGGTGGGTGATCTGGCAGA
>JAIQET010000112.1 GCA_020073645.1 Terriglobia bacterium
TGCCAGGTTCGGGCTTGGAAGGGGGCTCCTGGGCGGCCATCGCCGTCGAGACAAGCAGCCCACTGAGGAAGAGTGCGCATAGAGCGAAGCGACGCATTGCTTGGCCTCCGAAGAAATCCGACTTGGATAATTCGTGATTCCTATTGCGCACAAACATGCTAGCACCGTCCGAGGTGCATTGCAGTGATTAAAAGGTCGATTATTGGGATGCAACCACGGCGGACACCCCTACGCCAGCCTCTTTTCCTTCTTGTACTCGTCAAACTTCTCCAGGAAATGATCGATATCTCTCTTCTGCACGTAATAGGGGGTCGAAAGGCGCAGCTTTGAGGGATCGCCGCCGCGGATGCGGATCTTGTGCACCTTCCACAGCCAGTTCTCCAGGTCCACGCGCTGAATGGGCGGAACGTTCACCGTGGTAATCGCACAGCGCAAGGTAGGATCAGGCGACGTCCAGGACTCGGCCCCGCGCTTCGTCATTTCCGCAAGCATGTAGTTGGCGAGTTCACGCTGCCGCCGCTCGATGCGCGCCATGCCGATCTGATTGGCGAACTGTATGGCGGCGCGCAGTCCCGCCAGCGCAGGAACATTTGAGGAGCCGATGCGCTGGAAGCGTTCGGCGCGCAGCTTGGCATCGTCCCAGCCCTCGGTGGCAATGGTGTTCCACATGCGATCGATGACTTCGTCGCGCACGTACAGAAACCCCGTCCCCTTGGGCGCCTGCAGCCACTTGTGTGGGCTGGCGGAGTACAGATCACAACCCAACTGGTGCAGGTTGAGCTCCATCATCCCGGGAACGTGGGCTCCGTCCACCGCGGACAGGATGCCCTTGGAGCGGGCGAGGGCGCAGAGTTCTCTCGCGGGCAGTACCACGCCCGTCACCGTAGTGATGTGGCTGAAGAACATCACCCGCGTGCGCGGCGTGATCGCGTCCTGGAACAGGTTGAGCACCTGTGCGGGATCATGCACCGGCTTGGGCAGCGTAACTTTCCTGACTGCGATTCCATAGCGCTTGGCGCGGAGTTGCCACGGTTCCTCGCCGCCCGGATGCTCCTGGTCGGTCATCAACACTTCGTCGTCGGCCTTCATGTCGATTCCATTGGCAATGTAGCTGTTTCCCTCGGTGGCGTTGCGCACCAGCGCAATCTCGTCCCGGTTGCATCCCACAAAGGCGGCCAGAGGATCGCGGAATTCATTCCAGGCCGCGTAGCCCCAGATCGGGTAATCCTCCGGATCCTGCTGGTCCAGCTTTTCCGTCTGGTTGTAGGAGTCGAAAATCGCCCGCAGCACCGGCGCCGGGCTGGAGCCGACGGTGCCGTTGTTCAGGTACACCTCGTCGGCGGGAATCAGAAACTGCCGGCGCAACTCTCCCCAGTACGCCTCTTCGTTGTCGTGGTAGAGGGCAGGGTCTGGCAGGGCAGAGGGGCTTCTCTCCAGCTGCGCGAACAGCTCGTTGCGAAGAGTAAGAACACCCGCCAGACTGGCGGCAGACGACAGAAAGCGCCGGCGATCAAGCACGCACACCTCCTGACAAAGGAAACGCGTCATGTTACGGCTAGCTGCCGGGACCTGGCAAGCCGCCTCACGACAGGATATTGTGATTGGTTGGTGGATCGGAGCGCATCCAAATCAAGAGCCGCTGCAGGTTCCTTGCGTCCAGAGAGAGACAAATGATTCCTATACCGCAACGAAAGCTGGCACTGCTTGCTGCGCTCGTGCTTCCCACGGCGCTGGGTGCCGCGGACATGCCCAAGTCCATCGCCACCGCCCAGTCCGCTCTGACCGTGCACGTGTTCAAGGCCGGGCTGTTCTCGGCCTTTGGCCATGAGCATGAGATCAGCGCCCCCATCACGCAAGGCTCGTTCACGGAACAGAACCCCTCCGTCGAGCTGACAGTGGACGCCCGCAAGCTGCGGGTCATGGACAAGGATGTCTCCGAGAAGGACCGTGCCGACATCCAGCAAACCATGCTTGGCCCCAAAGTGCTGGACAGCGAGCGCTTTCCCGAGATCCGCTTCCGCTCGACCGCCGTGGCCCCAGCCGCCGAGGGCAAGTGGGCGGTTCAGGGAAACCTGACCATCCACGGCGAAACCCGCCCCGTAAGGTTCGAGGTTGCACTCCAGAACGGGCATTACCGCGGCACCACCGAGATCAAGCAGAAGGACTTCGGCATCACCCCGGTAACCGTGGGAGGAGGGGCGGTCAAGGTTAAGAACGAGTTACGGGTGGAATTCGACATTGTCGGCCAGTAGCACGCCGCCCACGCATCCAAGCGCCTCATCCCGGATAACCTTGCGGCTCAAGAATGCGTCCAACCATATGGAGATATCGGAGGGAAAGGTGTCTCAACCGGGGTATAATCCGGGGTAGGCGCCGTGGGGCGGGTCGGATAAGGGAGTCCTTTATGAAATTTCGGCTCATGGTGGTAATGGCTGCATTGCTGGCGTTCTGCTACGCGACGCCGTGGACTTTTTCGCAGGATCAGGGCAGCGCCAGCCCGTCCGACCAGGGCACTGCCGGCCCGCCGTCAACCAGCGGGCCGACGATTCATCCCGCCGATCCTGACCAGGTCAAACATGATGGCGGAAAGAAAGACGTGGACGCCGTCGGCAATCGCAACGTCGGTTGCAAGACCGGCTTTGGCAACTGGTATGGCGTGGAAAAGCAGATTGCCATGGGCAAACAGTATGCCCAGCAGGTGGAATCCACCGTCAAGTTGATCCAGGATCCGGTCGTCACCGAATACGTGAACCGGGTCGGACAGAACCTGGTGCGCAATTCCGACGCCCAGGTACCGTTCACCATCAAGGTCATTGACGCCGACGACATCAACGCCTTCGCCCTGCCCGGCGGATTTTTCTATGTGAACTCCGGCTTGATCCTGGCCGCGGACGAGGAAGCAGAACTAGCCGGGGTGATGGCACACGAGATTGCCCACGTGGCGGCCTGCCACGCGGCCCGGCAAAACACCCGCGGCAACATCATGAACATGGCCTCTATCCCGCTGATCTTTGTGGGTGGAGGCATCGGGTACGCGGGGTACGAAGCTGCCGGGCTGGCCCTGCCGCTGACTTACCTGCACTTCACACGCAATTTCGAATCCGAGGCCGATTACCTTGGCCTGCAGTACATGTATAAGTCGGGATACGATCCCCAGGCCTTCATCGCCTTCTTCGAGAAGGTCCAGGCGCAGGAGAAGAAGAAGCCGGGCACGCTGGCCAAGGCGTTCGCCACCCACCCGCAGACCCCCGACCGCATTGAGAAGTCGCAGGAAGAGATCTCCAAGATCCTGCCCGCGCGCCCGCAGTACGTGGTCAGCACTTCGGAGTTCGACGAGGTCAAGGCCCGCCTGGCCGCCATTGAAAACCGCCGCAAGATGGTGGACCAGAAAGACAGCAACAAGCCCAGCCTGCGCCGCACCTCCACCAGCGACAAGAGCGGCCAGGATGGTAAGACCACCGACGACGATCGTCCCACCCTGAAACGCCGGGACGATAGTACCCAGAATTAGCAATCCCGATGGAGCAACGGGCGTCCTCGCCCGTCTGCCAGACCGGCGGCTGCGGCCGCCGTTTTCTTTTGTCTCAACGTGGGATATTCACGGCGTTCGCGTCTCGAGCCAGAACGGGTCCATCACCAGCTAGGCAAACCCGGCCTCCGGTGGTAGTGTATTCAGCTGTCACGCAAGGAACAGCCATGCCCAAGTTTCTTATCGAACGCGAAATTCCCAACGCCGGCAAACTCTCGCCGCAGGACCTGCAGGCCGTCTCCCAGAAGTCCTGCTCCGTGCTGCGCAGCATGGGGCCCGCTATTCAGTGGGTCGAAAGCTACGTCACCGACAACAAGGTTTACTGCGTGTACATCGCGGAGAACGAAGCGGCCATCCGCAAACACGCCGAACAGGGTGGTTTCCCGGCCAACCGGATCTCCGAGATCCGGACCATGATCGATCCCACGACCGCCGAGAAATGATGCCGCGCAAGAAAAAAAAGCCGCGATCGCTCGCGGCTGTTGCGTTGCGGAGAAAGTCAGTTTCGATCCGTTAAGCGGCGTGCTTCGTAGCTAGCGACGGCACGTGACGATGGGCTTCGGCCGGGGAACTAATCACCCTCATCTCCTGCCAGTCGTACGGAAACTCCTTACCACAGTCCAGACACACCACGTAGGTTCCGGTGAGGGAGGCCGCCGTGTTTCGACGGGAACCGGGACGAACCGTGATGGGAAAACTGTAGTGGTTGTGCCAACAGCCGAAGAAAGCATCGAAGAATTTCGCAATCATATTCTCCCTCCCCAAAACCTGGGCTCTTGCGGCCCTCACCTGATACTTCCATTTCGCTCAACTCAACTGTTTAGATTCCGCCCTGTAAGAAAAGGTTCGACACATGTACGTAGCAGCCAGGATGCCAGATTTAACTTGGGGAAGAGATTGCAGAGGTTGGAGTTACACCATCGATGAAAATCGCTGCGCAAACCTTTGCGGGATCAGAACTGTGGAATTCTGCAGCTTTAGGCAATTCTTTGCGTACAAGCCGTAACCCAATCCCGGGAACCGATTCGGTCAGCTGCTTTCCCGGCCCGTCTTCTTGCGCGCCGAACACTTCGCCATGATGGCGGAACGGAGGCGCGTCCGGAGATCCTCGGGAAGCGGATAAAGCTGGGAATCGCGGTAGATCTCAATGGTCTTCTTGGTGGTATCGCAGACGACGTAGCAGTTGTGGCACCAGGCGAGATGATCTTCCAGTTCGGCCTTTGTGCGAGCGTCCAGGACGCCGTC
>JAIQET010000061.1 GCA_020073645.1 Terriglobia bacterium
ATAGCCCGGGTAAATTCCAGGTCGAAGCCAGCCTGTGTTCCATCACCGTCCATGCTGGTAGGAAGGATGACACCCGCTCCTAGCTCCTCACACTGTTTAGCCCAGGCAATAGCATCTTTGCCCGCGGGCTTAGTACCCCCTGAGACAACCAGCTCAAATCCAGAGAGCATCTGCTTATTTCTTCTCGCATCGATTGCTATTGTTATCTTTTCCTTCTCAAATTTCTTCGATGCCTGCCTTACCAGATCCGGATTGCTTACCGCTGCACTGTTCATAGAGACTTTATTAGCGCCGGCGTTTAAAACCAGCTCAATATCTTCAAGGGTAGAGATACCACCGCCAACAGTCAATGGGATTTTTATCACAGATGATACACTCTTAACCCATTCCAGCCTGGTTTTGCGACTTTCTACGGTTGCGGCGATGTCCAGCATCGCCAGCTCATCTGCCCCTTCCTTCTCATAAAAAGCCGCATTCTCCACAGGATCCCCTGCATCTTTTATATCAACAAAATGAATTCCCTTGACCACCCGTCCTTCTTTCATATCGAGGCATGGCATGATCTTGATTGTTTTCATCCTGTCTCCTTTCCTACCAAAAGGTATATTATCCTATTTTTAAAGCATTTCTTCAGTCAATACAAATTATGTCGCTCCTTCCATTGGGATTGTATTTTGCCGAAAATCTTCCCAAGAGGATAACACCTCTCTCTTCTTACGCCCAATATCTTATCCCGTCTAAAAATGTGAATACGTCCCTGACGCTTTCCCCCATTCCTTGACAGCCCCAGCTTTTTAATGAATAAAGCTAATACAAGCGCATTATTTCTTTTGTAGGGCAACCCTTCAGGGTTGCTTTTGACAAGGCTAAAACCTCGCCCTACATGTCAAATGAATTTATGCGTTTGTGTTCAGACGGCTTTAGTCAAGGAACGGAGTTCGTATGAAGATTTGGCCTGATTGCATTCCCTGCATTTTGAAGATGTCACTGGGGATCGCCCGCGTGGCGATGAAAGATGGACCTCAGGGGCTAAAGCCCCTCAAAACAGTCGCCGATTGGCATGAACTCGTGCCCTTCCCGGCCAGATCGACAACAATGAACTAGCCTATGCCTTCGCGCAAAACCAAGATCGAAGCCCCCAAGTCCACCGCCCAGCAACTGGGCAGTATCGTGAAGTCCAGCCGCGACATCATGCGCAAGGACAAAGGGCTCAGCGGTGACCTCGACCGCCTCCCCATGCTCACCTGGATCATGTTCCTGAAATTCCTAGATGACATGGAACAGGTCCGTCACGAGGAAGCCAAGCTTGCCGGCAAGAAATTCAAGCAGGCCATCGAGCCGCCTTACCGCTGGCGCGACTGGGCCGCTAAGCCGGAAGGCATGACTGGCCCCGAGCTTATCGCGTTCATCAACCAGGAGGAAGCGACTCGGCCCGACGGCAAGAAGGGTCTCGGGCTGTTCGCCTACTTGCGTTCACTGCAAAGCGCCAATGGCGACCGTCGCGACGTGATCGCCAAAGTCTTCGAAGGTACCGTCAACCGCATGATCAACGGCTACCTTCTCCGCGATGTCGTCAACAAGGTCAACGACATTCACTTCAACTCCCGCGACGAAATCCACACCTTGGGACATCTGTACGAGAGCATGTTGCGGGAGATGCGCGATGCCGCCGGAGACTCCGGCGAGTTTTACACGCCTCGTCCCCTGGTAAAGTTCATCGTAGCGGCCGTCAACCCCAGGCTGGGTGAAACCGTGCTCGATCCGGCGGCCGGCACTGGTGGCTTTCTGGTGGAAGCCTTCGAACACCTCAAGCAACAGTGCAAGAAGGCCGAAGATTTCTCACAATTGCAGGAAGGCACGCTCCACGGCATCGAGCCCAAGCCGCTACCGTATCTTCTCTGTCAGATGAATCTGCTGCTGCACGGCGTGGAATATCCCAAGATCGATCCGCTGAACGCACTGCGTTTCCCGTTGCGCGAACTCGGCGACCGCGACCGTGTTGATGTCATCATGACCAACCCACCCTTCGGCGGCGAGGAAGAGCGCGGCATCCTTTCCAATTTTCCGGAAGACCGGCAGACGGCGGAAACCGCGTTGCTTTTCCTTCAACTCATCATGCGCAAGCTCAAGCGTCCCGTCGGCGGCTCGAAGGGCGGGCGTTGCGGCATGATCGTGCCCAACGGCGTGCTGTTCGGCGACGGGATCTGTGCCCGAATTAAGAAAGAGCTCCTCGAAGAGTTCAACCTGCACACGATTGTTCGACTGCCGAACGGAGTGTTCGCTCCCTACACCAGCATCCCGACTAACCTCCTTTTTTTCGACCGCACTGGCCCGACCAAACACGTCTGGTATTACGACCAACCTCTTCCCGAAGGCCGCAAGAATTACACGAAGACTGCGCCCATCCAGTTCGAAGAGTTCGCCGATTGTCTGGCCTGGTGGAAGAAACGGGAGGAGAACGAGCGGGCTTGGAAGGTTCCAGCCGCTGAGCTTCTCGCGAACAACTGCAATCTCGACCGCAAGAACCCGCGCGCCAAAGAGGACATCACGCATTTGCCACCCGAGCAACTGGCCGAAAGCATCTTGCAGAAGGAAAAGCGCATTGCAGAAATCGTAGTTGGCATAAGAGCACTGCTTGCGGGCCAGAGGGCATGAGCAAAGGCTGGCCAGTGGTGCAGCTTGGCGAAGTGCTAAGCCCGTATCAGGAATACATCGAGTCGCCCGAACTGCGGCCGTATCCCAAGCTCTCAGTGAAGCTGTATGGCAGGGGCGTTGTCTTGGATTCTCCAGCCGACGGCGGCGCACTCAAAATGAAGCGACACCAGCTCGCAAGGGCAGGTCAAGTCATCCTTTCGGAGATTTGGGGTAAAAAGGGGGCTATCGGCTTCGTGCCACCGAATGGGGACGGTGCTCTTTGTACGAGCCACTTCTTTCTGTTCGACATTCGTCGGGACAAGCTCGAACCAAAATGGCTGCAAGCCATCTTCGACGCTAACTACCTGGCGGAGCAGTTAGACGTAGAGGCAAAGGGCACGACGGGATACGCTGCTGTCCGACCGAAGCATCTGCTTCGCTGCGAAATCCCGCTGCCACCGTTGGCGGAGCAGCGCCGGATCGTAGCCCAGATTGAGGCGCTGGCTGCCCAAATCCAAGAGGCCCGCTCCCTCCGCCATCAGGCTGTCGAGGAGGCAACTGTGTTCGGATCGGCAAGTCTCTCTGCCGTATTCGCGAGTCTGGAGACAATACATGACAGCAGCAGGCTGGGAGATATTTGTGAAGTTGTGCGCGGTGGATCGCCGCGACCTGCCGGAAGTCCCGTCTATTACGGCGGCAAAATCCCATTCATAAAAGTTGGCGACCTGACAAAGGACGAGAGCAAGTATCTGTTCGAAGCATCAGCATCTGTGAACGAACTCGGTCGGCAGCACAGTCGCTTCGTGGAAGCGGGAACGCTGATGCTAACGAATAGCGGCGCAACACTCGGAGTCCCGAAGATTACCACGATCGCCGCGTGCTTCAACGACGGCAGCCAGGCATTCTTGAACTTGAGCCCTGCACTCAATAGAGAATTCCTCTACTACTTCTTCAGGTCAAAGACCCTTTGGCTTCGCGAGCAGCTGGCACGGGGCCAGGGGCAGCCGAATTTGAATACCGACATGACCAAACACATGCTGGTTCCCGTTCCTCCGCTCCCCGAGCAACGCCGCATCGTCGCCTACTTCGACGACTTGCAGGCCAAGACCGACGCCGTGAAGGCTCTGCAAACGGAAACCTCCGCCCAACTCGACGCCCTCCTACCCTCCATCCTCGACAAAGCCTTTCGGGGAGAGCTGTAATCTAGGCTGGCCGGCGGCGGGGGGCCACGCCCACCCGTGTCAAGCCCCCTAAGGCTCCAATTTCCTCCCAACCCCCTCACCGCAAAAGGAAAATAAAATCCTCCCCCATGTCCCATTTACCCTCTCCCACGTGCTATGCTTAAAGTAGATAGTAAGAAAATCTACATAGCTCAAAGGACAGTGTCATGAACTCCGCCCGCGCACGCCATTGCCATCGTATGCAGGCCCTTCTCCCGCGCCTCGCACCCCCTGCTAACTCCAATGGGCTCCCGATTTTGCGGCTAACTCCAATGGATGCCGGATTTTACGAGATCTAGCGCCCGCAACTTGTTTGTTTTGCCGAATTTAACTCAAAATTTTTTTTCTTTTGATCTATCCCGCCCGCCCCTCTCCCCGAACCCAGCTTGGGACTTGCGGCCACCCCCGCGCACAAGCACTCTGGGAGAAAATCCATCCATAGGTGCCGTCCCATGCTTTCCCTTGATGTGAGGATCGATCGCGCGCAACGCCTGTTGCGCATGTTGGAAGAGGATGCGCCCCTGCTGGCGCACCGGGTGGCCGAACTGACGCCCGAACACCAGGAATCCGCCCGCAACTACGCCGCCCAGCTGGCGGCCCACGCCCGCGCCGAGCTCGACCGCCTGCGGCTCCAGCAGGCGTACTGGGATCCGAACGATCCTACCCCCGAACCGGCAGACTGAAACTGAAGTAGAGATGCCCCGGAGCTAGCGGGCGGAGACGTGGCTGGCCGCCGGGTGCAGAACGGGCACGGCAGCCCGGGGCTGGTCTTCGACGGTAGTCTCTTCCCACAACGTACGGTCCCGCAGGATGCGGGAAACCAGGGCGGTATGCATGGCGTGCCCGGCCCGGTCGGCGACCACGTTGCCCAGGATCTGCTTCCCCAGCAACGCCAGATCGCCAATCAGGTCCAGCACCTTGTGGCGCACGAACTCATCGGCAAAGCGCAGCGGCGGATTCTCGACCGCGGTCCGCGTCATCACGATGCAGTTCTCCAGCGAAGCCCCGCGGATCAGCCCCTGCTGCCGCATGGCATCGGCCTCGTGCAGGAACCCAAACGTCCGCGCCGGCGCAATCTCGCTCAGGTAGGTCCCATTCGACAAATCCACCCGGAAGGTTTCCCTCCCAATCAGCGGATGCGGGAAATTGATGGTATACGACACCGAATAGGCATCCGCCGGATACACCGCGATGAACTTGTCGCCCTCGCGCAGTTCCACCTCGCGGCGCATGCGCAGGTAAGTCCGCGGCCGCCGCTGCTTGCGAATCCCCGCCCGATGAATAAACTCGACGAAGGGCAACGCACTGCCGTCCAGGATGGGCAACTCCAGGTTGTCGAGCTCGACGATGGCGTTGTCAATGCCCACGCCCATGAACGCCGACAGCAGGTGCTCGGTGGTGGAAATCAGCACGCCCTTCTTCATCAAGCTGGTGGCGTAGCTGACGCGGGCCACGTTGCGGCTGACCGCCTCCACCGCAAAGTCATCCAGGTCCACCCGCCGAAAGACGATTCCCGAACCCGCCGGAGCCGGCAAGATTCGCAAATGAACCGGCGCCCCGCTATGCAGACCAACCCCGCGGCATTCCACAGGGGTTCGGATTGTCTGTTCCTGTCTCAAACCAGACCCAGCTATCTATCGGAAGTTGTCTAGCTTACAGGCGTGTTCAAATTTGTGTCTGTGGCAAATTAGCCACAGTCCGTGGTGCGAAGGGAACGCAGCCAGCAGCTCCAGTTTCCGTGGCCTAGGCGTATCAACAAGATAGGTTACTTTCCCCGCAATAAGGCCCCGAGGTGTTATGCCTTTGGTTAACCGCGCGCGGTAGAATTCCGCCAGCGAATGCCCTATTTCTTCGGCCGGTTGGGCGAGACTGAAGCCTCAAATATGGAATCGCTCAGCCCCTGGTTGTAGCTGACCGCATTCAGAAAGCGCTGGTTGGACATGTCTCCGTTGTAAAACCGGGTGACGCTGAACGGGGTCATGATGCCCTGCACGGGACGGTAGTTGTCGTAGACTTCGTCCTCCACGTTGCGCTGCTTGTCGGTGGGATCGCGCCAGCTGAAAGTCTTCTTTACCGGCAGGTGCGTGTTGACATCAATGAACAGGGTCACGCCCTGGTTGCGCGCGTTCATGATGGTGACTTGCTCAGCATTTTTCTCCGCGGCCACGGTCAGCCCTTCGTAAAACAGGGCCACACCGGGTTCATGCAGCCAGTGTCGCAGCACCCAGTCCAGCGCGTAGTCGCGGCGCCGCAGATAATCGTCCAGTTCCTTGGCTTCCTGAGCGCGTGTGCCTTTGTAGGTGATCTCGTATCCCTTGCTGCCGTTCTGAACGTAGATGACGTCGCGCTTCTTGGTCAGCTCAATGCGATCCTTGTCAGGGAATTTGTAGAAGCGCCAGAAGAGCAGTCCGGCGCTGTTTGGGATACCCAGATGGAAGCTGTAAGTGCGGCCCTCCTGGCTGATGTCCTGAATCGTGAGATACGCCTGACCGCCCAAAGCCTGGATCATCTGGTCAAGCAGAGCCTTGGCTTTGCGGACGTTTTCCTGCTCCACCGGGGTGGATTGTGAGGACGCAGCCGGCGGCGTGCCGGCTTGCCCAAGCGCGAAGGTCACAAGGAGAAGAACTGAAATGATGTACTTCATGCTCTCTTGTAGTTAGACGCTGAACCAGTGATTCTAGCTGCTTCCTTGCCCATGAACACGGAGGGGCAGTCGCCTTCGGCTGTCCGGCTTGACCTAGCCCGCCAACACCGCTCCCCCATTCACGTTGAACACCTCGCCCGTAATGAATCCGGCGTGCTCAGTACACAGGAACAAGACCGGCGCGGCAATCTCCTCCGGCTTCCCCACCCGGCCCAGGGGAATCGTGGCGAAAATTGCGTCTCGAGTTTGAGGGTCATTCAGGGCGGGCGCGGCCATGTCGGTAGCCACCCAGCCGGGCGCGACGCAATTGACGTAGATACGATGCCCGGCGAGCTCTGTGGAGAGCCCCTTGACCATGCTGATGAGCGCGCCCTTGGTCGCGGCATAATCGCAATGGAATGCTTCTCCGCGTTGTCCGGCCGTCGAACTGACCAGCACGATGTGCCCCGCGGCGCCTTGTCCCGGTTGCTTCTTCATCTGCGCCACCGCATGCTTGATCAGACTGAACACGCTGTCGAGGTTCACCGCGACGGTGTTCCGCCATTGGGCATCGGACATCTGGTCGATGGGCGCGTCCTCGGAAGGCCATACGCCGTGGTTGGCCACCAGGATGTCCAGCCGCCCGAACCGATTCACCGCGGAGCTGACCAGGGTGCTCGGAGTCTCCATGCCCGAGAGATCGCAGGCGAATGCAGCACAATTCTTCTCTCCCAGTTCTTTCACCAGTTGCTCCGCTTGCGTATTCGCTCGTTGGTAGTTGAAAGCGACGCGCGCACCCGCGGCCGCAAACATACGCACAGTGGCCGCGCCAATGCCACGTGATCCACCGGTGATCAGAGCCACTTTGCCAGACAAAGAGAGAGAAATAGACATGGGGACATAGTCTCAAGTTTCGAGCGAGAACTTGCAAGTGCTGTGCCAGAGAACTTTAGAAACTGAATGTTGAGTGCTGAGTGGTCTTTACTGCAGGCTCGACGGCGCGCGCTCCGCCTTGAGTTCGCGCGCGAGAATGCGGACCAGCATCCCGTCATAGCGCGTACCGCTCAGCTTTTGCAGTTCGGACAGCGCCTGTTCGCTGGTCCGGGAGGCAGCAAACGAGCGTTCGGTAGTCATGTTGACGTAGGCGTCGGCAATGGCCATGATGCGTGCCCAGAGCGGAATCTGTTCGCCGTGCAGCCCGGCCGGATAGCCCGACCCGTCGAAGGCTTCATGGTGGTGCTCCACCGCCTTCTGCAGCATCTCGCTGCTGGGCACGGTGCCCAGAATCTCCGACCCCACCCGGGGATGCATTTTCACCAGGTAAAACTCGTCTTCGGTGAGCGGACCCGGTTTGTTCAAGATGCGCTCGGGAACGAAAATCTTGCCCACATCGTGCACCCGGGCGGCGTAGGCCAGGTCGGCCACCTCTTCCGGAGGTAGGCTGAGCGCGCGTCCCACCAGGTCACAATAGCGCGCGACCATTTCCCCATGGCCGGAGCCGTTGATCTCACGCGCTTCCGCCGCATGGGTCAGGGCTTCAATGGACTCGCGCAACACATGAATGTTGACATCTTCCTCACCGCCGCACAGCTTCTTGAGCGTGGTGATGAGCTCATCCAAGTGCTCGGGACCGGTGTGCTCGCGCTGCAGAAAGCCTTCGATGTAGCCGGAGATCAGTTGCCTCTGTACCGCGGCATTCTCGCCTTCGGCGAATTCTTCTGCCGTGGAAACCCGGTCCCCGCCAGCGTGTTTGGAGACGTACATGCCGGCATCGGCAATGCGGATGATGTCTTCAACCGTAAAGCCGTGCACCGGGAAACTGGCGACGCCGAAGCTTCCGGTGATTTCGTGCTCCTGGAGCATGGGATCGGTGCAAATCCAGAGGCGGAGGCGTTCGGCCAGGATCTGCGCCTGCTCCACTCCGGTTTCCGGCATCAGGATGATGAACTCGTCGCCGCCGTAGCGCGCCACCACGTTCGATTGCCGGCACTTCTGTTCGAGCAACCGGCCGACGCGGGCCAGCACCAGGTCCCCCTCCAGGTGGCCCAGCGTGTCATTGACCTGCTTGAACTTGTCCAGGTCCATGAGCACGACCGAGAAAGGCCGACCCGAGCGCGAGGCGCGTTTCCATTCCGAACTCAGGGATTCCCAGAAGAAGCGCCGGGTCTTGATGCCGGTCAGGCCGTCGGTGATGGACTGCTGCTGCAGTTTTTGGAAAACAAAAGCGTTGTGCAGAGCGGTAGCCAGCAGGTCCGCGAGCGTATTCATGATGAGCACGTCCTGGGGCGAGAAAGCATCCTCGCGCCGGCTCTCGACGTTGAGCACGCCCAGCAGAGTCTCGCCGTAGCTGATGGGGATACACAGCACCGCCCGGGAGTCGGGCAGCACCCCTTGCAGGTGGCCTTCGCCGATGGTCTGCACCAAAGCCGTCTCCCCGGTTCGCGCCACCCGGCCAAGAATCCCCACGCCTAAGGGGATGCGCTTTCCCAGGGCCTGGGTGGTGGCGCCGGCCTCGGCTTTGATCTCAATGTCCTTGGTCACGTAATCGAGAATGCCGATCCCGATGTGGTCGAAGCGGAAGTTCTTCTGGATCTCAGCCACAATCTCGGCCAGCATTTGCTCCGCGTCTTCGCTGGAGATGGCGGTTTTCGAGATATTGTTCAGGAAGGCGAGTTGCCTGGACCGGCGCTGCTCTTCAGCAAACAAGCGGGCGTTCTCCACCGCCACCGATACCTGGCCGGCGGCCGTCTGCATCACTTCGACGTCGCGCTCCTCAAACACGTACTCCCGCTCGGTGCTCATCGCGGCCATGACCCCTGCGGGCTTGCCCCCCAGCAGGATGGGCGCGCCGCAAAAGCACTTGGCCGGCTTCCCGGGCACGAAATTAACTCCCAGGCGTTCGCGGGTCTTTTCCATGTCGGTTCGAACCAGCAAAGGTTGCCCGGTGCGAATGATGTACTCGGTCAGGCCATTCCCTACCTTGCGCGAGCGTTTGGGTAGAATCTGCCCGTCCACTACCTCCAGTTCGAAGCGGATCTCGTCACCGATCTGAAATGCGATGTAAAAGTCGCTGGTGTCGAAAATCTGCCCCAGTTCCTTCTGGACGGCGCGCAAGACTTCCTCCTGGTCGAGCCGCGAACTGATCGCCTGCCCGATCTGGGTAAGCAACTCGTATTCCTTGGTGCGCCGCTGCGCGTCGTGCATCACCAGGTAGTTTTCGAGCGTAAGACCAATCTGTAGCGCCAGCCCAATCAGCAGCCGCAGGTTCGAGGACCCGAACATGCGACGCTCGGCGTGAGGAAACAGGATCACCCCAAAGTTATGTTCACGGGTCTGCAGGCTGACTGCAGTGAGGTCGCGGATGTTTTCCTCCGCCAGCACCCGGCGAAATTGTTCAAACCGGCCGCCCGGGAACGCCGGCAGCGGCTCCGAGGTTTCGGGCACGTTGCGAAACGTCACGAATCCGCCGCGCCGGTACGCGAGTTCGCAGATGTACTCCCCGGCGCCGCTCTTCTCCACTTTGTCTACAAACTCCGCCGAGAAGCCACGCTGCACCGAGGGCAGGATGGCCCGCCAGCGCTCCGACATGCAGATCACGGCGTGCCCGGTGGGCAGCGGCGAGACCAGCCGGTCAAGGATGTTCTGCACGCTGGGCACCAGGTCTTCGGCGGAAAGCAGCCGAGTAGGATCCACCCCCAGAGTGGAAAAGGCCAGCGCGTTCTCCTGCACAGCGTTGCGTTCGTTCTCAAACAGCACCATCACCATGGCGATGCCCAGCAGCATCTGCGGGACCGGGCCGAGCAAATGGCCGGCGGTGCCAAACATCTCCACGAACGGGTTGCGGAGTTGGCCCACCCACATCAACACCGCCCACAGCGCCAGCGACATGGCCAGCACTTTGAACGCGAGAGAGTTCTTGCGATAAGCGTGCAGATAGAAGTAGCCGGAGCAATACCCGAGGACTGCCGCCAGACCGATTTCGACCGGAAAATGCGGATTCGGCATCGCCTCGGGGTGAAATATGCCGCCCGCCATGTGGGCGCGCACATTCCAATACGCCAGCGCCACGCCGGCGATCCCCAAAGCCACGTCATACCAGCGCAGCCGGAATTTTTCCCGCATCAGCCGGGTCGAGACAAGAATGCAGAGCCCCATCGCCACCAGCAGCATGGAAGCGACCAAGGTCAAGAGAATGGAGGCGCCGTCAAAGGTGTTCCAGGCGTCGACCGCGAAGTGCAGAGTGTAGGCCGCCCAGCCGATCTGCCAGGCGCGAAAATACGATTGCCGGCTTTGCTCGTAGAGGTACGTGAAGACGAGGAACAACAGCAGGGCGACCACGCCCGGGACGATCACCATGCTGGTAGCGACGTTGTTCATGGCACTGGAGACAGCTCTCCGCAGCCCTCAACCCTCACAGGAGGAACTTGTTTGCTAATGTTTTCATACCCTCCCCGGCAAGACAATAGTCTTGCAGGTCACGAAAGGCACATCGGACAGGGTCTTGACAGCAGCCGCTTACCGTCAGTCCATAAGCCCCTGGCTTGACGCTGCTTTTCCCCCGCCCGTAACATCGCAAACAGTTACCTTAAGATGAACGATCCCAAACCCTCAGCCGGCCTTCCGGCGCGCGCGAATGGTCCCCGGGTCCGCTTTGCGCCCTCGCCGACCGGCTTCCTGCACGTCGGCAGTGCCCGCACCTTCATCTTCAACTGGCTGTTTGCCCGCCGGAATCGCGGGACGATGATTCTTCGCCTCGATGACACCGATGTGGAGCGCAATACCGAGGCGTCGGTCAATTCAATTTTCGAGGGATTGCGGTGGCTGGGGCTTGGCTGGGATGAGGAATACAAGCAGTCGGAGCGGCTGGGGCTGCATCGCCAGATGGCAGAAGCGATCTTCCAGAAGGGGCTGGCCTACCGGGACTTCACGCCCGCACGCAGTGGGGAGAGTGAGCAGTCGGGCGCGCAGGGGACTTGGCTGTTCAACCCCGGCATGCGAGAGCTGTCACACGAAGAGAGCGACCGCCGCGCTGCCGCGGGAGAGCCTTTCGCGTTGCGCTATCGCGTGCCGCGTAACAGTGGGCGGGAGGTGCGGTTTGTAGACGCGGTTTACGGAGCGCAGGCCAAGCTGGCGGACGACATCGAGGACTTCGCCCTGCTGCGCTCGGACGGCATGCCGACCTATCACCTGGCCTCGTGCGCCGATGACGCCGACCTGCGTATCAGCCACATCATCCGCGGCCAGGACCATCTCACCAACACCTTCAAACACATTCTGATCTTCGAGGCCGCGGGCGCCACGCCGCCGCAATTTGCGCATCTCCCACTGCTGGTAGCGCCGGACGGCAGCAAACTTTCCAAGCGCCGTCATGGGCCGGTGGTGAGCGTGACTACGTATCGCGATGCCGGCTTCCTGCCCGAGGCCTTCGTGAACTTCCTGTGCCTGCTGGGCTGGTCGCCGAAAGACAACCGCGAGAAGATGAGCCGGGAGGAACTGGTCGAAGCGTTTTCACTCGAAGGGATTAACCGCGCGAATGCGGTGGTGAATTTCAAGGAGGAAGACCCGTTCGATCCCAAGGCAGTGTGGCTGAATGCGGAGCATATTCGCGGCTTAACGGTGGAAGACCTGAGCGAGCGTCTGCTACCGATCGTGCGCGGGGCTGGATTCGACGTTGACGCCTCCAAGATGCTCAAGGTCACGCCGCTCATCCGCGAGCGCATCAAGTTGCTGCGCGACGTGCTGACCGCGGCTGACTTTTTCTTCGTGGGCCAACTCCCACCCTACGACCCCGCCGAACTCATCCCGCAAAAGGGAGACGCGGCCATGGCGCTGAAGGTTCTCAAGCATGCCCGCGATGTGCTGTCGCAAACCGAGTTCCAACATCCCGTGCTGGAAGAGGCCCTGCGCGCTGCCGCGCAGGATCTGGGAATCAAGACAGGGCAGATGTTCCAGCCCATCCGCGTGGCCGTGTGCGGACGCAAGAATGCACCGCCGCTATTTGAGACTCTGGAAGTCCTGGGGCGGGATACCAGCCTGGCGCGCATCGAGAAGGCACTTCAGAAGCCTTAACAGCGATAGTTCCGATCTTGTCCGCCCCCTGCCAGGGCCGGAAGATTCAACATGTCGCGGCGCGGGCGCGACCTGTCAGTGTTTTATTGCTGCGCAAGCCGACTCAAACTCGGACCGGCTACCCGGGGTGAGGGTGAGCGGGATGTCCTCACGCGCGGCGGGTTGGTTGTGTTCCGGTCCGGTATAGAGGGTGCCATCGGGAAGGAAGGCGCGGGAGAGGGTACCGTGATCGTCCATCACCAGATTCGGGTTCTGCCAGCGTCCGCGGAGGTCGAGCCGCGGCCGGCGATCGGTGGTGAACTGGGCAGACCATCCCTGCCAGGTGTTCATATAGAGGTGCATCTCCTGTCCGTCGGTGTTGAGCCCCACATGCTTGTTGTTCATGCCGCCGCCCAGATGCATGCTGAAGCGCTGCCCGCGCGGCGTGCAGAGGGTGGCCGTGCCCGTGACACTAGGATACCCACGCCCGCCCGGGCTGGGATACATGTAGACGTAGAGCGCATAATCCCCCGCGGTCTTCGAATGCATGCGTCCCCAACCCTGCCAGATCGGAAACACATGGAAGGTCCCGCCTAGGAAGAAACTCCAGGGAGCAAACACCGCCCGAATCAGGATGAAAGCAACAATGCCCAGCACAAAGTACAAGGCAAGACTACCCAGACATCCCAGCCGCGCCTTGGGCCTGGGCTGGGGAAGTTGCACCGCCGTGTGGCTCATTTCAGGCCGCAGTATAACGGGGAAACGGTCCGCGCGGTCATCCGCAAATACAACAGTCCGTGAGCATTGCGCTCACTTCCAGAACACGAATTGGTCCCAGCAGTGGCCTCCGGACTGGTCAATGTAGGCCCACCACGGCATCAGACAGAGTTCGACCGTAAACAGCGTGCCTCCGGGGGCATCCTGTGACGCGGCGATCAGCACCTGGCGGTGATACTGCAGCGTTCCGCCAGCGTAGATATTGTCCAGCCATTGCTGATCGCGAGCCCGGCTGGAGCGAGTCCCCGGGGACGAAGGTATCTTGCAGGTCACTCTGCCCCGCAATACCAGGCCGCGCGCTTCGCGCTGGCTCTCCAGCGATCGCAGGGTGGCTTCGGAAGGTTCTTCGGTGGTGGGCACGCAATTAGCCGGCAGAGGCGCAGGCAGCTCGCTGGTATCGAAAATATCTCCCAGGAGAAATGGTGCGCACGTCCAGGAAGGGGCGACCAAGAACAGGACCACAATCCCGGTAACGAGCACACCGGCAAGTACCAGGGACCAGCGGATGCGGTGGCGCTGGGGACGAACCTGGGGCGCTGGGCCGGCTTTTCTCAGCGGTTCCACCCGGTTTCCGCCGTTGATCTCAGCCTGGTACTGCACCTTCTCCAGCTCCCGCAGGAGTTCATCTTCGTTGCGCGATGGAAAATCAGCCGAAGTCGCCAAGGCAAGAGTGATGGTGACTGGGATGCTGGTTCCCGAGACCTCAATCGGGGACTGCGCTACCGCTGCGCGCAACTTTTCCGCTAGAGGAGTGACGCTTTCGGGCTTGCAACTTGGGGCAACGATCAGGAGTTGTTCGGTGCTGTAGCGTCCGATGTGATCATACGGACGCATTAAGGCGCTCAAGCGCTTGGCAATCTCGCCCAAAACCAGATCGCTCTTCGACTCTCCGTGCTGACTGCTAAGCGTCTTGAACTGATCGATGCCAGCCAACATCACGCACAGGCTGCCCCCCTCCCGCGCCGCGCGCGCGAACTCGCGAGCCAGCAGCTCCAGGATGGAGTCTCGATTCCAGATGGCGGTCGGCCGAACCATGAGTGGCCCCGGTGTGCATCGTTTATACCTGACTGGCCTCGGCTCTAAAAGCACTTAAAGCAGGATCACCCGCACGGGTGACCGGAAGCCTAGTCAAGGGGGATGGCTTGCGCCTAGGCTGTCCTCGCACGACAGACATGCGCGAGGAACTCGTCATGCTGGCAAACGCGTTCGTTGATAAACCCAAGAAACCGACGGATGCTGAACTGACCGCGGCTCTGGGCCCGGCCAAAGCGCTCTGGGACCAACTGCTGGCCGGCCTGGCCGAGCGATGCAACGCTGGTGACCGGGAGTGGAGTTCCTACTCCCGCAAGGCCGGCTGGTCGCTGCGGGTGAAGCACAAGCAGCGGGTCATCCTGTACTTGTCTCCGTGCCGAGGCTGCTTCCGGGCATCATTTGCGCTGGGGGACAAGGCGGTGCAAGCGGCGCGGCAAAGCGGGCTGCCTGCGAGCGTGGTCAAGATCATCGACCAGGCCAAGCGGTATGCGGAAGGCACCGCGGTCCGAATCGAGGTGAAGGCCGCCAAGGACATTGCAGTCGTCGAGAGACTGGCCGCGGTCAAGCTGGAGAACTGAGGGACTCTACCCCTCTCTCCAGGGTGGAGACCATGAGCGTGCCTGGCGGCAGTGCGCATTGAGTATTTCTAAGCGTGCGCTCATACTCCTTACCCTTTGTAGACGTATTCAGCTCAGGATGAGGCCCCCGTCTTGACATTTCTTACACCTCGGCTACGATGAAAAGCGAGCGCCAGCACCGGGCCGGGGGACCAGCAATGAACATCGAAATCCGCGATGCGGCCCTGGAGGCCAGAATCCGAAGACAACTCCAAGCAACCGGCTCGGGCAGTATCGAGGAAGTGTTGCTCCGTCTGCTTGAGACTCAGGAGGAACAGGATCGCTGGCTCTCCGAAAACCGGGAAGCGATCAACTCGAAGATCAAGCGCGGCATGGAGCAGCTCGACCGGGGCGAAGGAATTCCTGAGGACCAAGTGGATGCCCACCTGGCGAAACTGAAAGCCAAGCCGGAATGAGGGTGCGCTACGTTCTTGCGCCGGAAGCGGCGCTCGATCTGGTCGAAATCTGGCGGTACATTAAGGAACAAAGCAGCTCTGCGATAGCGGACCATGTGGAATCCGTCATTCGCGACAAGATCGCTTTCCTGGCACGAGCCCCGGGTGCCGGACATTCGCGCAAGAGTTTGACGAACGCGGATGTGAAGTTCTTCCCGGTCTACTCTTACCTGGTCGCCTACCGACCGGAAACGAAACCTCTGCAAGTCGTTTCCATCCTCCATGGCAGGCGGGACGTGGAACAAATCCTCCAGGATCGTCTATGAGTGTGGCGCCACTGCGCCCAGGCCTCCGTTGCGGAGTGAGGGTTTGGGCACGAGTTAGCCTTTTCCAGCCGGCTGCGGGTGATGTGTAGAATGAATGGGAAAATGAGTGCCTCCAACCCCCAAACCGCCGCACCCGGTGCGCCCGCCGAGGCTCGTCCCTCTAATTTCATACGCGACATCATCCTTGACGACCTGAAGACCAACAAGCACGCCGGGCGGGTGCAGACGCGGTTTCCGCCGGAGCCGAACGGCTATCTGCACATCGGGCATGCCAAGGCCATCTGCCTGGATTTCGGGCTGGCGGATGAGTTTGGCGGGCACACCAACCTGCGCTTCGATGATACCAATCCGTCGAAGGAAGAGACGGAGTATGTCGACTCCATCATGGAGGACGTGAAGTGGCTAGGCTTCCATTGGGATGGGCTGTTCTATGCGTCGGACTACTTCGAGCAGCTGTATGAGTGGGCGGTGCAGCTCATCAAGGCGGGCAAGGCTTATGTGTGCGATCTATCGGCGGATGAGATTCGCGAGTACCGCGGGACGTTGACCAAGCCGGGGAAGGACAGCCCGTATCGCAACCGGGCGGTGGAAGAAAACCTGGGCCTGTTCGAGCGCATGAAGGCGGGCGAGTTTCCGGACGGCTCGCGCACGCTGCGGGCGAAGATTGACATGGCCTCGCCGAATTTGAACATGCGCGATCCGGTGATGTACCGCATCCTGCACGCCTCGCATCACCGCACCGGCGACAAGTGGTGCATCTACCCGATGTACGACTACGCCCACGGGCAATCGGATTCCATCGAGCGCGTCACGCATTCCATGTGCACGCTGGAGTTCGAGGACCACCGGCCTCTGTACAACTGGTTCATCCAGCAGTTGGGCATTTTCCCGTCGCAGCAGATCGAGTTCGACCGCCTCAACCTCACCCACACGCTCTTGAGCAAACGCAAGTTGCTGCAGTTGGTGCAGGAGGGCCACGTGAGCGGGTGGGACGATCCGCGCATGCCTACGCTCTGCGGCATTCGACGGCGCGGCTATACGCCTGAGGCCATTCGCAATTTCTGCGGGGCGATTGGCGTGTCCAAGACCAACGGGTCGATCGAGTTGGCAATGCTCGAACACTTCGTGCGCGAGGACCTGAACAAGCGCGCACCGCGGGCAATGGCGGTGCTGCGGCCGTTGAAAGTTGTCATTGACAATTATCCGGAGGGCCAGGTCGAAGAACTGGAGGCGGTCAACAATCCCGAGGATCCGGCCGCGGGCATGCGCAAGGTGCCGTTTTCGCGGGTGCTGTACATCGAGCAGGATGATTTCCGGGAAGATCCCCCGAAGCAGTATCACCGGCTCTCGCCGGGCCGCGAGGTGCGACTGCGAGCAGGATACTTCATCACCTGCACGGGCGTGGTGAAGGATGAGAGGACTGGGGAGGTGGTCGAGGTGCGCTGCACCTATGATCCGGCGACGCGGAGCGGCAATGCTCCCGACGGGCGCAAGGTGAAAGCGACTATTCACTGGGTCTCGGCAGCGCATGCCGTGGACGCCGAGGTGGGCATCTACGACAACCTTTTCACGAAGGAGGATCCGAGCCAGACGGACGAGGGAAAGGACTTCACGTCCAACCTCAACCCGAATTCGCTCGAAGTGCTCAGCCACTGCAAACTCGAGCCGTCCTTGGCCAGCGCGGCAGTGGGGGGCCGGTACCAGTTCGAGCGGTTGGGATATTTCTGCGTTGATCTCGACTCAGTTCCGGGGAAGCTGGTGTTCAACCGCACCGTTGCGCTGAAAGACACCTGGGCGAAGATCGAGAAAGGGCAGCGGGGGAAGGGCTAGCAAGAATCGGATGGCAGCAGTCTCTGGGCGTGGGCGAGATGCCGGCGCTACGTTAAGAGCTAGTTGTGGGCGTGCGGGCTCTGGGCAGGATTTTTCTTGTGCACGACGACCTTGGCCTTCTCCACCTTGACTTCGAAATCCACCGGCAACTGTTTAGGCGGGTAGCAGGCGGCATTGTCGCAAGCCTGATACTTCAACTGGCCGTGTAGTGCATACTTCCCCGGCACCACGTGAGCCAGCGGGCGGACTATGACTCCCAAAGTAAAGTCGCCGCCGTACACGCTGAGCTTCTCATCCGGAGCAAAGGGAAAACTGCGATCGACTCCGGGCGGATAGGTGGTCTTCCCCACCACGATGTCGGTCGGAGCGTTCAGCTTGAGCGCAGTGGGGATAAGGAATTCCGATTTAGGTGTGTTGGAGTTGATGTGGAAACCCGAGCCGACGCGGAATTGCAGTTCCACCGTGCCCGGCTTGCCGCGGGTAATGGTGGTGATCGGCACCGGCGCCAAGGTGACGGAGGGGATCTTTCGGCCCGGACCATCCTGGGCGGGCACCAGTGGAGCAAGAATTAAGAGGCAAGCCGCGAGTTTTGGAACAGCGTGCATCACCGGAAATGGTAGAACGCCTGCCACCGCTTGCCTAGGTTACCGTCGCGCCTGGACCGCCTGGCCTTCGGCAAGGGCTTTCTTGATATTCTCCTCGATCTCTCCCCTGCCCTTCAGGCCGAATACCTTGTCTACCACTTTGCCGTCGCGCCCGATATAAAACGTAGCGGGCAGGAACTGTACCCCGCCGTAGGCGTCACCCACCGCTTCCTTGCCGATCAGGATAGGGTAATTCACGCCCATGTTACTGGCGAACTTGGCAATGTCCTCCTGGCTGGCGTCATCCATGGCGATACCCACCACCTGCAAGCCTTCCGGCCCGTACTGCTTTTGCAACTCGACGAACCAGGGCATCTCGATCTTGCACGGCTCGCACCAGGTCGCCCAGAAATTCAGCAATACCGCCTTGCCGCGGAAATCGACGAGGTGGACGGTCTTGCCGTCGAGCGATTGCAAGGTGAACTCGGGCGCCATGTTGCCCTTCAAGTTGGCCCCGGCAAGGGCTGCCTGATCGGCGGAGGGGCGCACCATGTGAAAACCGAAGACCAGCATGATGGTCACCACCATGGCCACCAGGATGATAACTACAGGATCACGTTTCACTCAGAACTCCTAATCAAAGAGCGAATCGATTCAGAAACGACAGGTAATTCGAGATGATGGTAAATCGTCCGATCACCAGAAGCACTCCGAGGGCGATCAGCAGAGCCCCGCTGGCAACCTCCACTGCGTGCATATGCGCGCGGAAACGGCTGTAGAACTTGAGAAAGCGCTCGATGCCGAGCGAAGTCAGCAGGAAGGGCACGGCCAGACCCAGTGAGTAAACCGCTAGCAGAAGAATGCCCTTGGTCACCGAATCCTGGGCAGCGGCGAAACCCAGGATCACCGCCAGGATGGGCCCCACGCACGGCGTCCAGCCGAAGGCGAAGGCGAAGCCGATGAGGAAGGCTCCCCCCACCGTACTCCCGCCTTTCAGGCCATGCAATCGCTTGTCGGCATACAGGGCATTGATGCGGAAGATCCCGGTCAGATGCAGCCCGAACAGGATGATAACGACGCCCGCTACGACGGCTAGCTTGGACTTGTAGATGGCCAGCAACTGGCCAAATTCGGTCGAGATCGCGCCCAGGGAGACGAAGACGACACTGAAGCCCAGGATGAAACCGATGGAATTCAGCATCACTTTGCGCAGCATCCGCCCTTCCTGCGATCTTAGTTCCTCAACGCCGGCACCCGAGATCAGCGACACATAGCCGGGCACGAGCGGGAGCACGCAGGGCGAGAGGAAGGAAACCAGCCCGGCCACGAAAGCCGCGATGGGAAGCGGAAGACTCGACATTATTAGGATATTCTACCTGTCCGGTTCACTCTGACCAGCAAATTACCCACTCGAAAGGGTAACGCACACCAGGCCAGACGTACGACCAGATTAGGGACTCTCCTTACAAGATGCATGCCAGGGCCAAGCCGTTACAGCTTTTGGCCTCCCCTCATTTATGGCGCCTCTTGCGGTCCGTTTCCGGAGGGGCGGGCGGGGGGTTCGGCGGTGGTGCGGGCTGGGGGGCAAGTTGCGCGGGAGATTCAGCCAGCGCCTTGCGGATAAAACCCTGCGGCACAACGGCGCTCAACACGGCGCGATCGTCGCGTTGTTCAACCTTCAGGCTGTCCAAGAATTGTTTCACGTCGGGGTCGGGGCCCTGGGCCGAAACGGAGGTTTCCGCCGAATGAAAAATACTGAGAAAGGTGCTGAGTTGCTGGGCCAGTTGTTGGGCGTCTGCTGCGCTGCCGGTGTAGGCTTCCGCTTTGAGATGCACCGTGCCCAGGTAGCGCACCGAGGCCACTACCACGGCGGGCTTGGGGAACAGGAACGACAGATCCAACGGCCCGGTTGAAGGGTGGTCTGCGGATGGCTGAACTCGGAAAATCGCCCAGGCCAGGCTAGCGAAGGGGACATCTTTGTAATACTGCCGCAGGAACGCCGGCCCGCCGAACGGCGATGCCAGCTTGCGCGAGCGGTCGACGATGCCGCGAATCACCAGCGGGTCGCTGTGATTCGACGCCGCCACCGTGTCCACGCCAAGGATCGCGACGCGCAGGGTGCGTCCCTCCAGCGGGATGTTGAAGATGTCCACCGAGCGATAGCTGTCGACCGAGGTGGAGAGCTTCCGCAAGTACGCGCGCAGGCGTTCGCCTTGAATCTTGCCGACGAAGACCTCGGAGAAGCGCGCCTCCTCCGGCGCGGCGGATTTGGCGCCCGGCTTTGCCGCCGGATAATGCACGGCGAACGCGGTCTCGTCCAGATCACGTTCAAACTGGAATCCGGTGGCCTGAATAAACTGCTCGTACTCGGGATCGTGCGACACCGGGGGCAGTTGTCCGGCAAGGCTGGCGCGCCGCATCCACTGCAGGTCCACGTAGACGAAGGCATCGGCGCTGGGCAGCAGGCGTGCCGGCTCCGGCGGAGCGTGCTTGCGCAACTGAACTATGAGCGTAAGCACTGCTGCCAGCGCCAGCACCACCAGAATGATGGGGAGACTGCGTCGTATCCGCATGGATTGTGGCCGCCAAGGCGAGAGGGCCCAGAGCAAATTGTCGCCAAAAGCGGCCTGGGAGGGTCATGATAGCACCCCCGAGCAGGGCAGGGGGGCGTTGCCCGGGCAGGGGCTGGAGGGGGAGCGCTGGGGCGGGCCCGGCTGCTTGCACGTGGATTGCCGATTATGATACTTTTATCAATTGTCCCGGACATCAGGAAGGGATCAGGAGGGAGTGTGTCGCCCGCAGGGGCGATTATCCCTCAACGGCTGGCGTAGCTCAGCTGGTAGAGCATCTGATTTGTAATCAGAGGGTCGGGGGTTCGAATCCCTTCGCCAGCTCCAGGAAACGGTTCCGGAACGCAGGGCAAAGGCGCGGCGACGGGCGGCGGCACAACAGATTTTCCAACGGCACTCCATAAGGAAGCTTTTCCAAGTGTGGTGTTTTCGCGCGGAAGCATGTTTGCGCGCGATTTTCGTTCTTCAATTGGGCAAGGACCCCGCAGCATTTTTTCCGCAATGCGCTGTCCCGGCGATCTTCGGAGTAAGCGAGTGGAGAGTATTTCTGCACAGGTGGGTGAGTGGTTAAAGCCGACAGACTGTAAATCTGTTCCTCCTAGCGAGGTACGGAGGTTCGAATCCTCCCCTGTGCACCAGGACTGAAGTGAATCGATTGTTATTGGCGCTGGCCGCGTACGTCGTCCTAGGAGTTCTTTGCTGGACGACGATTCAGGATCAGCGGATTCGCTTGGCGACGCTGGTGGTGCTCGCGCTGTTTGCGGTGAAAACGCTGCTGAGGCGGAAAGACGTGATGCATCCGGACGGCAACGGCGACGCGCCGTAGGTTGGGCCGATGTAGCTCAGTTGGTAGAGCACTCCCTTGGTAAGGGAGAGGTCACCAGTTCAATCCTGGTCATCGGCTCCAGGAATTTTCTGTAGCGACGTAGCTTGCTGCGTCGCCGGTAGCGACAAGACGCAGCAAGCTGCGTCTCTACGGAGTCGGAAGAGGGCGGGAGTAACTTGAGGCGATTTGCAGACGTGAGCGAAGCGGGAGCCCGTAGCCGAAAATCCTGAGCGAAGCGAAGGATCTGTTCGAGAGCTGTGAAACCAGGGCGGGAGTAACTCAGTGGTAGAGTCACAGCCTTCCAAGCTGTTGGTCGCGGGTTCGATTCCCGTCTCCCGCTCCAGAACGTTGATGCAGGGGCAGGATAGAGTGGGCTTCCAACAAGCTGCCATCAGGATTGAGAAGAAGCAGGAGTTCGAGGAACTGAAGGGCGCGATCAGTCGGGCATTCTCCTCGGAGAAGACGCAGAGGTTCCTCGAACGAGTGCAGAGTCATAGCCTGCGGGTGCGGGACTTGGACGCGGTGTTAATGAAAGGCGTCCTCGATCAGGTGGATGAGACCCTGGCGAAGTCCGGAACCACGGCAAAACGCCTGTACCAGATTTTAGCGGTTTCCGATCAGGGGCAGATGCGCGAGTTTTATCTGTCCAAGATCGAAGAGGTCGACTCCGCGCTGCGGGCCAAGTTTCAGAAGTTGTATCGCTACTACTGAGCGAACGACAAGCGAGGCACAGCACTTTTATGGCGAAAGAGAAATTTGAACGCACCAAGCCGCACGTGAACGTGGGGACGATTGGTCACATTGACCATGGCAAGACCACGCTGACGGCGGCCATCACCAAGGTTTTGCAGAAGCATAACCCCAAGATCCAGTTCCGGTCTTTTGACAGCATTGATAACGCGCCGGAAGAGAAAGCCCGCGGCATCACCATCGCGACCGCGCACGTGGAGTATGAAACCGACAAGCGGCACTACGCGCACGTGGACTGCCCGGGGCACGCCGACTACATCAAGAACATGATCACCGGGGCGGCGCAGATGGATGGCGCCATTCTGGTGGTGGCGGCGACCGACGGTCCCATGCCGCAGACCCGCGAGCACGTGCTTTTGGCCCGCCAGGTGGGCGTGCCGTACATCGTGGTGGCGCTGAACAAGTGCGATGCGGTGGACGATCCCGAACTGCTGGACCTGGTGGAACTGGAAGTGCGGGAATTGCTGAAGAGCTACCAGTTTCCGGGGGACGACGTGCCGGTAGTGCGGCTGTCGGCGCTGGGGGCGCTGAACGGGGAAGCCAAGTGGGAAAAGCAGATTGACGAGCTGATGAAGGCGGTGGACGAGTACATTCCGCAGCCGGCGCGCGAGTTGGACAAGCCGTTCCTGATGCCGATTGAGGATATTTTTTCGATCTCAGGGCGCGGCACGGTGGTGACGGGCCGAATTGAGCGCGGCAAGGTGAAGGTGAGCGAGGAAGTGGAGATTGTGGGCTTCCGCGACACCCGCAAGACGGTGGTGACGGGCGTGGAGATGTTCAAGAAGCAGCTGGATGAGGGCATGGCGGGGGACAACGCCGGGTTGCTGCTGCGCGGCATCGGGAAAGACGATGTGGAGCGCGGGATGGTGCTGGCCAAGCCGGGCTCGATCACACCGCACACCAAGTTCAAGGCGGAAGTGTACATCCTGACGAAAGAAGAAGGTGGAAGGCATACACCGTTCTTCAAGGGCTACCGGCCGCAGTTCTACCTGCGGACGACGGACGTGACGGGAGTGGCGGAGTTGCCGGGCGGCACCGAGATGGTGATGCCGGGAGACAACGTGAGCCTGGTGATTGAACTGATCACGCCGGTGGCGATGGAGAAGGGCTTGCGGTTCGCGATCCGTGAAGGCGGCCACACCGTGGGCGCGGGCACGATCAGCGAGATTATTCAGTAAACAGCCAGGCTTGGATATGGAGTGAGTGAATGCCCCGAGAGATCATTACGATGCAGTGCGGCGAGTGCAAAGAGCGGAACTACTCGACCACCAAGAACCGGAAAACCACGCCGGACCGGCTGGAGTTGAAGAAGTTCTGCCGGCGTTGCCGGAAGCATACGCCGCATAAGGAAGTGAAATAGATTTGGTAATTAAGTAATTGGGTAATTTTGTAATTTGAAAACAACGCGCGACCGGGTGGTTTCAAATTACCAAATTACCCGATTACAAAATTACTCAATAGATCCAGGGGCGTAAGCTCAACGGTTAAACTGCCGGTCTCCAAAACCGGACTTGGGGGTTCGAATCCCTCCGCCCCTGCCAGAGTTTGGGATTGCAGTTTGGGCCGGGACCGGGAAAACGGAAAGCAGGAAAGGTTGATGGCGACGATCGTGGAAGACGGCACACTGGGAAGCACACTCAAGTCCTGGCCGGAGCGGATCAAGTCGTTCTACAACGACGTCCGCACCGAGATGAAGAAGGTGACCGCGCCGGCGTTCAAAGAGGTGCGCGCCACCACAGCCGTGGTCATCATCACGGTGT
>JAIQET010000062.1 GCA_020073645.1 Terriglobia bacterium
AGTACCTGCCCGTGCCGGCCGCGCTGAAGCGACCCGTTACCGACAGGGGAGATGCCAGCGTGAGCCCGCTGCCCACAATCAGCGGGTCGTCCTTCGCGATCGTAGCCGACGTCTCGACCGGCCCCTCGCGCACCGCTGCGAGGTCGATGCGCAGCATAGCGGGTCAAGCTAACCCGTTGTCCTGGACGGAACGGCCGACGACACCAACGCCAACCCCTCCTGCCCCGGACCTTCGCAGTGCCTGGTGCTGCCAGGAGCGGACGGGGTGCTGGGCACCGCCGATGACGTGCTGTTGCCACTCAATAACTACCAGCGCACCATTACGATCGCCAACGTGGGCGCTCCCGGTGGCGGGATTGACTCGAGCTTGCGGCAACTCACCGTGACCGTGACCTACACCACCACCCAGTTCAAAGCGACGCAGAAGAGTTACAGCATCGGAGCCTACATTTCCCAGTTTCGCTAGAGGGACCAATCATGAGGCGTAGGGGCAAAACCAAAACTCGCGGCTTCACCCTGGTGGAACTGCTGATCTCCATGGCCATTGGCCTGATCATACTGGCCGCGGCGGTGAACCTGTTCAGCAAGGCGCTGGGTGCCAGTTTTCTGGTAACGCAGCGAGCTGAAATGCAGCAGGACGGTCGGGCTGCGCTGGACATGTTGGCCAAGGACATCAGTTTGGCCGGAGCGGGAATCACCTCCGGCGGAGTGCAATTGCCGGACGGAGCCGGAGCCACGGGGTCCAAGTTCGGTTGTGACCAGACCCTCTGTTACACCGCCAATAACACTTATCCGATCAACAACCACCTCTACGGGGTGGTCCCGAACCCTGGAGCTGGCTTGCAAGTAATGACGCCCGCAGGGGTGCTGAGTCCGGCCACGGACGTGCTAACGATCGCGTATACGGACAACACGTACCCGCTGAATCAGTACAGCGTGGCGCTCAACGCGGCGGGCAGCCAGGCGACGTTTACCGTCCCGGTTCCGGCGCCCAACCCGCTGCCGGTGCCCTGGCCGCCCCCCGCGATCAATGACCCTGCGGTGGGGTTGAAAGCCGGCGACCTGGTCCTGTTTTCCAATAGCGTTGGACAGGCCATCGGCGAGGTCACCACAGTCGGCGCCGGGGGCGTTGTCACCTTCGCCAATGCCGATCCGCTGAACATCAACCAGAGCACGGCGGCCGCCGGCAATATCAAGGCGCTTTGGGGAGGGGCAGCCCCGCCAGCCGTGCTGCCGGCGACCATCGCTTTCCGACTTCTGGTGATCACGTATTACATCGACGTACCGCCGGGGCCGGATGGTATCCGCTATACCGCGGACGACGGGCCCCCACGCCTAATGAAACAGGTAAACGGACAGCCACCTGTGCCGGTGTCGGAAAACATTTCCGGCCTGCAAGTCACGTACGACATTTACGACGATGTGGCCGGCGCTGCCACCGCCAACCTGAAGGATGCTGGGATGTCCGCGGGAAAGTCCCCCAACCAGATCCGCAAGGTGAACTTGAGTATCGCTGCGCGCAGTCCTATGCAGGGGGACTATGGGAGGTTCCAGAGTCTCAACCTGGCCACTTCGGTCAGCGCCCGGGACATGAGTTTCAAGGACCGTTATCAGTAAGGTGAGGGTGAGCGACGAGGAGCGTATGGAAAGATTCAGGAGAACCCTTATGGGAACTAACCAGTCTGGTGCGAAAGGCTTCACGTTGATCGCGGCTCTGCTGCTGTTGCTGCTGATGTCAGGTCTGGCAGTGGGCCTCATGTACATGACCAGCACGGAAGCGCGCGTGGGCGGCAATGACCTGGAAAACAACCTCGCCTACTACGGCGCGGAAGCGGGCATGGAGAAGATGACCTCCGATCTGGGCAATCTGTACCTGGTAAATCAGGCCCCGTCGGTCGCCAGCATCAACGCCCTGAATGGCTTCCCTCCGGATGTTCCCCACGTCGCTTACACCGAGTACAACATTAACGTGCCGGTGGATGCGAAAGGCAACCCGGTCACTAACATTGACAACGTCAAGTCCGGACCGAACGCTGGCCTGGTGGCAGAGATCATCCCTATGACGCTGTCGGTGACCGCGCAACGCCCCGCGGGAGCGTCGGTACGCATGCAGCGCTCCGTCGAGGTCGCGCTCATCCCTGTGTTCCAGTTCGGGGTGTTTTCCGACAGCGACCTGAGCTACTTCCCCGGGCCTGACTTCGACTTCGCCGGCCGGGTAGCCACCAATGGCCACCTTTTCATAACTCCGGGAGGCACGTTGACCTTCCACTCCAAGATTACCGCGGCCAAAGAGATCATCCGCGATAAGCTGGCCAATGGAGTTGATGCCGCCGGGTCCAGCCACGGCGGGCCGGTTTATATTCCCAATACGTCGGGTGCATGTGACCCTCCCAAAGACGCAAAACACTGCATTAACCTGGGAATCAATCCTCCGACGAGCATAAACCCGCCCTCGGGAGGCAGTTACACCGGCGGACCGCCGCCCACCGGATCTCCGAACGGGAGTTGGTTTAGTATCTCCACCGGCACCTACAGTGGCTGGATTCTGAACGGCCTGACCGGCGCGAAACCATTGCAGTTGCCTTTTGTGGGCGCCGGCGTGGGACCGATCCAGATTATCCGCAAGCCGCCGGCCGGTGAGGCGACCGGGACCACCCTCTCCACCTCGCGGCTTTACAACAAGGCCCAAATCCGGGTTTTGCTGGCGGACAAAGCTGAGCTTCTTCACCCGGACGCGGATTCCACCCTCACGGACGGTGAGGACGTACTGTTGAGCGAGGAAGGCACGACCTACTTGGGTGGGGTTCCGGTGACGGGTGTCGGCAATACCCATTTCGCCTATGCCAGCACCAATGCAGGCGACACATATGTTGATGCGGCCGGGGATCAAATCAATCCCGCTCCGGCGACCTACACGAACAACCGATGGCCCTTGGTTGGCGGTTGGCTGCGGGTGGAAGTCAGGAAAGCGGACGGCACCTGGATGGGGGTCACCAACGAGTGGCTGAAGCTGGGTTTCGCCCGCGGTCTCGCGCCCGGCGCCGCCGGCGGACCTCATCCCAACGCCATTCTGATTTTCCAGCAACTGGCTGACCGCAATGCCGACGAAACCGTAAAAAACACCGGCAACGAGAGCACCTCAGCGACCGTGTCCCGCTACAACTGGTATCCCATCAACATGTACGACCCGCGTGAGGGTGAGGTGCGTGATAACGACCCGGGCAAGACCGGCGCCAATGCCACCTGCGCCGCCAACGGCGTGCTGAACGTGGTGGAACTGGATGTAGGCAACCTGCGAAGCTGGTTGTTTAACGCCGCCAACGGCAAGCTGGTGGACAATCAGACGCTCAATGGCTACTTGCTGTTCTTCTCGGACCGGCGCGGTATGGCGGCTGACCCCAATACGACCCCGCCCGTACTGACCGGCGAGTACGGCTTTGAAGACACCATCAACAAGGCATCGGCTTCGGGAGCCCCCGACAACGCTCTGGACCCCTATAACCCCGGTACTACTCAGTCCCCCGAGGATGTGGACCAGAATGGACTGGCGGACAACTGGGGCGCCAAGACCATCATGGATGCTTTTGTCACTCCTGCTCCCTCGATTGGCAACGTTGCACCGTTTAACCCGTACCAACGCGTGAAGTGTCTGACCTTGGCGCGCAAGAACCAAGTCACGGCTGCGCGCCACGTGCTGCGGCTGGTGGACGGTAAGCTGGGCAACCTGCCCACGAGAAAGGACGGTACCGGCGGCTTCACCGTGGCGGCGGAGAATCCCGTCTATATCCTCGGCGATTACAACGCCAACGGTGGTTTCGCCACTCCGGATGCCGCCGCGGCGGTGATTGCCGATGCGGTTACTCTGCTCTCCAAAGCAGCGCCTTTACCAACCCTGGCCCAAAATGGTTGGAGCGACTTCAAGAGCTTCTACTACCCCACCCATCCGGCCAACCGGGTTGCAGTCGACACTTGGTATCGGGTGGCCATCGCCGCTGGGAAGAACTTCAATTTCCCGCAACCGCAGGGCTGGGGCGCAGCCGCCGACTACGGTACCGACGGTGGGGTACACAACTTCCTGCGCTATATCGAGCAATGGCCGGGCAACTTGAACTACAACGGTTCTCTGGTGAGCTTGTTCTATGCGCAGTACGCCACCGGCGTCTTCAAATGCTGCACCACGGTGTACAGTCCGCCCAACCGTTTGTACCAGTTTGACACGTTGTTCCTGAACCCGAACAACCTGCCACCGGGTACGCCCCAGTTTGAGGACGTAAACAACGTGAGTTATCGCCAGGACTTCACTCCCTACTAACCAACCATTAACTAGCCCAACCAGCCCCGGTCCTGCTGAGCAGGACCGGGGCTTTTTGTGTTCGGTCGCAGCCGGTTTTGGAGCTGGATCGCCTCTGTTCAGGATTCCGCACGCACGACCACTCTCGAATCAAAACACCCAACTACCGAAGAGGATAGAATCGAAGGGTTGCCTGAATCAGGCGGAGGCCGGATTTTGATCACCGCAGTACAGATTGGGATGAAGAGAAACAACCTGGTTCCGGGCCTGTTGTTTGGGTTGCTGGTAGCGGTCAGTGTTGGCCTGTTCTTTGTTCCCGCGTTCATCATCCGGCCATTTCGCCCGCAGTCGCCGGCAGGGCTCACGCTGGCCATGGCGGTGCGACAGCAGGCACCGCTGTGGAGCCTGGTCGCGGCCGGTGCAGCCCTGGTGCTCGCCGTCGTCTTGTGGGGGCGCACTTCCGCCTGGAAGAGAATTCTGCTGGTGCTGGGTGTCGGCCTGGCATCGGCCGCCGCGGTCATGACGCGGGTGGATTATTTCGAGTGGATGTTCCATCCGGTCGCTGCGCCCGGGTTCGAATCTGCCGAAAACGTCAAGTTAGATCCCGCACAGATGGTGATGGCGGTCAGGTTCGGGAGCGATTCCCGCGCCTATCCCATTCGCGCTATGGCTTACCACCACGTGGTGAACGACACCGTAGGCGGCGTACCCGTCGCGGTCACCTATTGAACGCTCTGTCACACCGGTCTGGTGTGGAAACGCACGCTGGGTGAACGCGAGCTGCACTTCCGGCTGGCGGGCATCAATAATCAGAACTTCCTCATGCGCGATGAAGAGACCGGAAGTTGGTGGCAGCAGGTCACAGGCAAGGCCATCTTTGGGCCGTTGAAAGGCCAAGTGCTCGAACTCGCCCCCAGTGACGAGTTGACCTTTGGGTTGTGGAAGCAGGAGTCTCCTGCCGGGAAGGTGCTCGCTCCCGTGGCGGCGGATGAGCGCCACTACGAAAACAACTGGGAACCCGAGGTGCAGAAGTTGCCGACCCCGCTCAATTTTCTGGGCAGCGGATTGCGATCGCGCGACGTGGTGGTGGGACTTGAGGTGGGTGGCGCCAGTCGTGCGTATCCGCTGAACCTGCTTTCGGCGGAGGCGCCCATCCAGGATCGGCTCGCAGGAACTCCAATTCTGCTGGCGCTCGGCCCCGACGGAAAATCTGTACGCGCCTTTGTAAGCCGGTCGCAGGGAGCGGATCTTGAGCTGTTTCGCAAGAGCGGCAGCCCGGAGTGGATGCTCGTCGATTCGTCTTCCGGCAGCGAGTGGAATTTTCAGGGCTGCGCCACGGCCCGCCCGGCGAAGGGCAAGTGCCTGGAGCGATTACCGGCACTCAAAGATTACTGGTTCGACTGGCGGAACTATCATCCGGGAACGAGCACCTACCGGCATTGAAAGGCTCAAGGCGCGGCCTAGGCGCTCTTGCGTGGCGGCCTGGGCACGGGAGTCGCAGGAGCCTGGGGGTTTGGCCGTGAAGTCGGTTCCGCAGCAACGCCCAGGCTCAGGTCGCTGGACCAGCAGTCGGCGATGGCTTTCCACTCGGCATTCTGGCGGGTGAAAATGATCAGGTACTTGCCCCGTTCTTCGCGCCGCTTTCCCATGGCCACCGGAACCAGCATCTTGCAGCGCCCTGCCTCGAAGGCGAAGTCGCCGAATAATTCCACTCGCAGCGGCTCCATCTCCACTTCGCCCAAGCCTGCATCAAGCGCGGCAAAGAAGAATTCCCGAATGGCCGCCGTGCCGCGCACTGGAGGAACATTGGAGCGCAACACCAGCGCGTCCGCAGCATAAAGATCGACCAGGTCATCCAGTTGTTTGGTGTTGCAGGCGAGAGCCCAATCCTGCGTCATTTTTCGCAGAGCGGACTCCGCCCGGCTCAGCGACGCTCCCGGCAAGGGAGCTCGCGGCCTGGGATCGCGCGCGGTTGCACCGTCGGTCGCAGCACGCAGTTCCGGAGCCGCCGGCTGCGAAACGCCGTCGGTGGTCGAGAAATAATGGTGGTGGTAGTGGTGGTGGTAATGGTGCTGCCCGGCTGGCAGCGCCGGTTCTTGCGCCGCAGCATGCGACACTGGCGCCGGCTTGAGGTGCGGAGGGGTACTCTCCAGTTCCGATGGGGCTTCCAGGAGGGGAACACCGCAGGTGGCGCAGAACCGGTTTTGCTGGCGATTAGGCGCGCCGCAAATCACGCAAGTGCGTTCTGCGGAGGTTGCATCCGGCTCCGTCGCGGCCTTCCCCGATTCCTCGGTGTCCACCTCGAGCGCGAGACGCTGAATGGCCTGAAGAGCTGCGCTGATGGCTTCCTGGCCGGGTTTGGGACGGCGCATGTCAGACTTCAAGCGGCTGAAGAACTGGTCCACGGCAGGGTTTTGGGCCAGTTCTCCGTCTGGATCCCCCGGCGAATGGTGGGCTGGCCCGGGTTGTTTCTCGTGATCCATCGGATGCTGCTCATTCTAGCCGAAAGATTCATCTACCGGCTTGAAAACTCGACCTTCGCCTCGGCTTCGGTGGGAACGCCGTTACACATGGCAGGACGGTAGCGCCAGGAGCGCACGACATCCAGCACCGTACGGTCCTCGACCGGGCCGGCGCCCTCCAGGATGAGAGGACTATGCACACGGCCGTCGGTACCGATGATGAAACTTACCCTGATTTTCGCGGCGGTGTCAGGCGGCTCCAGCAGCGGATTGGGCGTGGCCAAAGCCTCGGGCGGCCGCGTGGCCTCACAAGTGGCCTGTGCAGAGGTGTGCGGCATGGCGGCGAACTCCGAGTCATGGACCGCCGCGCTCCTGAGCTGGTGTTCGCGTGCCCGGAGAGAGAATTCTCTACCTTGCACCCGTAACGAGGTGTTGTTCACTGATGCCAGACAGATCGCTGGCGCCGCTATGAGGATGATCGAGCAGAGCTTCCGAAGGGGCATGTGGCCCGTCCCTGGGAGAGGCGGGCGGAGAAGAGAACCGACGCCTGGCACTCCCCCTTTTCACCTAGTTGAAGGGCAATCTTGGTGCCAGCGAAAACTAATCTCACCTTGCTGAAAATAAAACACTTATGATCACGAAAAGTAACCGCCTAGAGGCTGGAGTGAAAACACTTGCAACTAAACGGCTGCACCTTATGTGCGGCGCGAACCAGAACGCAAGTCGGCTGAATCCTATTTCACCTCAAAGTTCTTGGGATCAAGGGTGACGTTATTGTTGATCTGGTCCGTGGTTATGTCCCACTCACTGACAGTCGTCGGGCCATTTCCCAGTTCCTGGGTGAAGTGAATATTGTAGTGCGAAGGCAGGGTCAGGCCGTCCACTGTCTTGAAGTCGCTAAAATGCTCCTCTAGGCGGTAGCGCGTCTCCGACCCGTGCGCGGTGGCAGTTTCGCTGCTCTCGGTAACCACCCCGCCGGTCGCAATCGGCGACGGCCCAAGGTCCGCGCCAGTCGCCTGTGCGTTGCTCAATTGCTCATCCACGTGACCTATCCCCGGACGAATTCTGAGGGTGTAGACCGTCATCACGTGCCGATAAGTGTCGGGCTCGAAATACAAGTGGATATCCAGATCACTGCTCTTCTTAGGCTTGTAACGAACATCCAAGAGTTTCTTTCCATCGATCGTTTTCTCGCCCTCGTAGCTGAGCTTGGCCTTGCGCTCTTGTAGGTTCAGTAGCGGCCATGCGGTCGAGAGCTCTCCGCCCAGGAGGCCCTCCTTGACAATTACGTCCTGGCTGAACACAAACTGCCCCAGGGACGACCTGTTCTGCCTGGAGGTAGTAGCGGCGACGCGAACCTTGTCTCCATCGGTGACGAACTGCTCGCCCCTGTAGTCGTTGTTGGGGAACTTCATGAAAAATTGCAGCTTGCGCCCTTGGGAGACAAGAACTCCCTTCCCCGCGAGATTGCCCACGCCACCGGAGAGCACCCTGAACTGCACCGTACCCTCATTGACCCGAGACTTGGCGGAGGTGCGCACCTGGGTTGTGCCCATTGAATCCAGAGACTTGGCAACGATGTCTTCGGGCTTAAGATTTTCTCCGTAGCTCAGCGAGGCGCCAGCCAGCCATAGCACAAAGAGTGCGGTAGATAACATCCAGTTTGGAAATCTGCTTGTGTACACGGGTGGGGACTCCTTTCGATCCTAGATCGACATGCCTTGGCAGACCCTGCAAGTATACGCAGACTGACCCACGCTCACAATGACGCTGGTGCTACAGCCAGCGACCCGAGAGGCCTCCCCCGGCAATCTAAACATCGCCCTGTGAGCCGCATCACATCCTGCTATGAGGCTTTCGCGGAAAATTGTCCTGAAGGTACACGGCAGGCAAACCAGCGCCGGACAAGTCTGAGCGGGAGGGATGGCGATGTTCGAACAAGAACTGGAAATGGAAAAACGAAGCTCCTCAGTGGTGCCTTTGTTGCTGATTGTGACACTCATTCTGGCCATCGTCGGGGTAGCAGGCTATTTTGTGCTGCAGAGCCGCAAGGTGCTCACCAACACCGAGGCCAGTACGATCGCGGCGTCGGCCCTCAAGGCCCAGGGGCCCGCCACAGTACGCTTCCATACCGGAATGGTGAAAGGCAGCGTAGACGACAAGCCGCATGACCCCAACTACAAGCTGCTGGAAAAGGCAGGCCTGATCAAGCTGGGCAAAGATACAGGCGCCTACGGCACCATCACTCCAGTGGCTCTCACCCTGGAGGGGCAGAGACTGCTGGGTGAAATTCCCGGGGTGACAAAGACAAAAGAGAAGGACGGCACCGACATCTATCTGATCCCCATTGCCGAGCGCAAGCTGGTAGGGATCTCGAATGTGAAGATGATCAACCCGGAACGGGCTGTCATCGACTTTACCTGGAAGTGGGAACCCAACAAGTTGGGCAATCTGTTTGACGCCTCGGGATCAATGGTGAAGAGCTTCAATACCTGGGATCGCGCCACCCTGATTCAGAAGTATGGGGCGACTTTCTATCACGGAGATCCCACGTCGGTCTCGCTCGCAGTAGTAAAGGACGAAAAGCTAGGCTGGCAGGTCGCTTTCGAGTAGCCGATGGGGAAGCACCGGCCTGCAGGGGCAGCAGCCGCATCCATAGGCGATGCCATTGACCGGCGGTGATTTCGATCTAGGGGGCGAAAGCCCAGTCGCCGTCTAACTGCGGGTGCCAGCGATGGCACGCAGGGTAAGCAGCGTGATTTCCGGTGGGCAGTTGAAACGGATCGCGATCCGAATCGTGCCCAAGCCGATATTGGTGTACAGAGTCAAAGGGCCGATACGGCGCATGCCCCACGGGTACTTTTGCGCCAGATCCGGAAGAAACGGCGCGCCCACCAGCGGCAACCGCACCTGGCCTCCGTGCGAGTGACCGGAGAGCTGGAGATCCACCGGGTATCTGGTCACGCGGTCGGCGAAGTCCGGTTCATGGGCCAGCAAGACCACCGCCTCGTTCGGCGGGATTCCCTTCAAAGTCGCATCCAGGTCGGGTCTACCCTCGATTACGTCGTCAACACCGCCAAGCCAGATACGAGTTCCAGCCTGCTCGAGCGGCAGGGAACGATTGCGCAGAACGTGAATGCCTTGGGACTGGAGAGCCTCGACAACCCGAGCCGGGTCCGACGCCACGTCGTGATTTCCGAGAACCGCCTGGACGCCGAAAGGCGCGCGTAACTGCCCCAAGAGCCGGGCACAAGGCTCGACCGCACTCGCCGCCTGCTTTGCATTGTGCAGGTAGTCGCTCAGGTACGGTACCGTGACAAAGTCTCCGGTCACAGCCACCAGGTCGGGGCGCAGGCGGTTTACAACTTCTACCGCCCGACGGATGGGCACAACCGAGAAGTCGTCATCGTAGTGAAAATCACTTAGCTGGGCGATGGTGAAACCATCCCAGGCGGCCGGCAGGCGGGCGAGCGGGACTTCGACGCGCACCAGTTGCGGACGGTTGGGTTCGAGAATTCCGGCATCGGCAGAGATGGCCAAGCCACCGGTCACGGCCACGGCGGCTGTGACCTGCAGAAACTTCCGTCGGCTGAGTAATGGCAAGCAACTACCTCGTCGCCCTGGCCAGCGATATCGCGCCGACCAAGTCATCATAGACCGGGGCTTCTAAATGGGGCCCGCGGGCGCGACTTGCGCCCGCGGTTCATGCGGGTGTCACTGGAGCGTGGCTTGCGTCAGCTTGACGGCATTGTTCGCTCCCAGATCCGTGAAGTAGATGCTGGAGGCTTGCGGGTCCGGATTGATGCCATCCTCGATGATGGCGCTGGTGCCGCCTGCCCGGTTCATCATGAGCGTAGTGCTCGCCGTTCGCGAGATCACACAACCCGACGTACCGGCTCCGCTACAGTCCGCGGTCATGCCCCAGAAGAAGAAGTCAGTCCCGCCGGTTCCGATATTGGGATTGAAGAACTCGGAGATGGGAGAACAACGGGAGCTTGTCGAGTTGAGAATCTGGGCGGACTTCACGCTGCCGGGGTTCAGAGTCTTTCCCGTGAAGCCGAAGGTGTATTGCCAGGGCGTGTTGTCCGCAGCTCCGGTACCACACACGGAAATAGATCCCGAGGCCGGGTTGGTGAAATAGTTGTTGTCGAAAGCTCCGTCGAACAGGTTGACGTTGGTTCCACCCGCACTGCCCTGCCCGATTCTTGCCCTCGCCCGCTCTGTCAATGTAGCGGTGTCCGCTTGCACCAGAACCGCGCTGGTGCCGTCATTGGAAGAGACAGCGAACACCGTGCCGTCACTGGCGTCCACAATGGGAGCGTCAATGATCGCCGGGTTGCGGACCAAAGACCTTCCCACGGCTATCCTCTTGTTGACGGTACCGGTCTGGGCCTTGACCGAAAAGAGAAATCCGTCGCTGTCGCCCACGAAAAGATTCCCGGTGAACTGGTCCAGAACCGGAGCCGTGAGCCTGCGGTTGGCGTTGAGCGTGACTGGCCAAGGTGCACCGGCGAGCGCCGGCGAGCCTTTGAAGACTCCGGTGAACTTGTAAAGCTTGCCGTCATCAGCCGCCACGTAGGCGACGTCGCTGATGTAATCAACCCAGGGTGAAGAGCGCGTGTCGGTGACGGTGGAGTAGGGTATCGTGACCAACACGGCAGAATTGCCCATCCCCGGGACCGCAGATATGGTCGGGGAAGTGCCGTTGCCCGGCCCGCTGGCCCAAGTCAACACATGGAAACGGGAGGAAGTACCCGCGCTTTCTACGAACGCGATCTTGCTGCCGTCCAGGGACAGCACCGGTGCAGTGAGAATCCTGCCTCCGGTCACCGTGGTGATGTCGTAGGAAAACAGCACCGTGGGATCGCCGCTACCGCATTTACCGCCGGTACCGCTGTAGAGGTTGTTGAAGGCGACCAGGTTCGCCTGTCCGCCGGAAACGCCCGCCACACTGAGCCCATACACCGCGTAATCGTTCATGCAATCCGCCACGGTGTCGTCAAAGCCGAACTTGGCGGGGGACATTCCGAACGCAATGTGGCCCGTGCCTAGCGGCACGCTCCAGTCGCGCTGCGGATCATTGGTGGAACCACCAACACTGCCTTTGGGGGCAGAGAAGGCCACCGCCGCCGCTGCCCGCATCTCACGGGCGAACTGCAGCCATGCACGCGGTTCCCGGCCAGCCAGTTCCGGCTGCTCGGAAAATACCCCTCGATTAAAAAACACGTGGTGATGGGTCCAGTCCTGAGGAATGCCGGTCCGGCGCTGCTGATGTTCGGCAACCTGAGCACTCAGTGCGGATACCAGAACCAACAAACCCAAAGCACGCGACACGTTTGCAAGCAGAGTCCACGGGCAACGCAACTTCTTCACGTCTTTTCCTCCCCCGACCTTGTGGCGTGAAGACATTCTAGCCCGTTTCTTGGCGTATGACGATTTCACTTTTAGGAACCTGCCGCCACGCGGGAAGATTTCCTGTTGACACCGCATGCAGACCGGATAAGACTCGCGACAGCCCTCGCGGGACGCGGATAGGCCCCGAGGGGCGTTCCTGTCTGAAGCAGTCTGATACGGTGCTATAGTGATGGCCCCATGCTCCTGCGCCGTCGGTCTCTGACCTTGGTATTAATCCTTCTGGTTACCCCGGCCTTCGCTTTGGCCAGGAAAGCGAACATCATCCTGATCACCCTGGACACCACGCGGGCGGATCGCATGGGTTTTCTGGGATCACAGCGGGGACTTACGCCGCAGTTGGACGGGTTGGCGAGAGAGTCCGTGGTCTTCACCCACGCCTATTCTCAGGTTCCACTTACCACCTCTTCGCACGCCACCATCCTCTCCGGAACTTATCCCCAGTTTCATAAGGTGGATTATCCCAGCGTACCTCTGCCCGCCGACGTTCCTTATGCTCCGGAGATCCTGCGCTCCCAGGGATACCGCACGGCAGCGTTTGTCGGCTCCACCATGATGGATCCCAAAGGGGGCGCTCCGGGGTTCGAACGTGGGTTTGACGAGTACGATGCCGGCTTTCGCCTGCGAAGTCCGGACGAGGACCGCTATCAAAGCGTAGAACGCCGCGGCGAGGTGGTGGTGGAGCACGCCCTGGCATGGATCCGGAAGAATGCCGACGCGCCTTTCTTCGTGTGGATCCACCTCTACGATCCCCATGCTCCTTACGATCCCCCGGAGCCCTTCGCCACCCATTTCCGGTCTGAGCCTTACGACGGGGAGATCGCCTACGTGGATTCCGTGGTCGGCACAGTGCTGGCGCAGTTGCGCGCCGCCCGGCTTTATCAAGACTCGCTGATCGCGGTGATGGCGGACCATGGAGAGGCCCTGGGAGAACATGGCGAGCGTGGTCACGGAATTTTCCTGTATGACCCCACGATCCTCGTGCCATTGTTGTTCAAGATGCCGGGCCAGAGCTCTGCCGGCCAGCGCATTGACGATCATGTGGAACTGGTGGATGTGCTGCCAACCATCCTGGAAGTCGCGGGAGCCGCCGTACCTAAGCCGGTGCAAGGCCGCTCTCTGCTTTCTCTAGTCGGCCATCAAGCTGGAACATCCCGGAGTGTCAAGGCTGAGGATCGGCCCGCTTATTCGGAGACCGATTATCCGCACCGTGCGTACGGCTGGAGTTCGCTACGCTCGCTGCGAACCGGGAAGTACCTGTTTGTCGAGGCGCCCAAGCAGGAGTTGTACGATGAAACCACCGATCCCACCACAGACCACAATCTGGCGTCCGCTTCGCCGGCGGTGAGTGGTACCCTGGCTGCCCAGCTCACCAGCTTTCGAGAGCGAACCAGCAGTTCAGCTCCTTCGCCGGGAGCGAACCTCGATCCCGAGCAGCAGGCAAAGCTGCGCGCCCTGGGATATGTTGGCTCAGGCCACCGCCAGACCGGACCGAAGGCGACGGGCGCCGATCCCAAAGACAAGATCGCGCTGGCCAACGACATGACCGACGCCAGCTTGTGGATCGGGGATGGCCGCGATCAGGAGGCCATCTCGAAACTGGAGGAAGTGGTCGCCAAGGATCCTGGCATTGTCGACGCCTATGATTTGTTAGGCGCAGCCTGGATGCACTTGGGAAAGTTTCAGGACGCCTTGCCTGCTCTGAGGAAGTCGGCCGAATTGCAACCAGATTTTGCCTGGGCGCACTACCAATTGGGATTGGCACTGGTGAAGACGGACGACCTGAAATCGGCCGCGCCGGAGCTTGAGACCGCGGTGGCTGGCTCCCCACTCTCCGCAGAAATGCGATATCTGCTGGCTTCTGTGTACGCCCGTACGGGCCGCGTGGAGGATGCCAAGACGCTGCTGCAAAAAGCGCTCGAACTGCAACCGAGATACTACGACGCCGATCTGCTGCTCGGCTTCATCTTCGTCATGCAGAAAGATCCAGCCTCCGCTCTGGCTTACCTGCAGGAAGCCATTGACCTGAATCCAAACTCCTCTAAAGCGCACCAGTACATGGCCGAAGCCTACGCTGAAATGGGAGACCAGGAAACCGCAAACCGCGAACGTGCCCGCGCCACCCAACTGAAACAGCAAGACAGCCGATGACCGTGCCTGTGGTTCTGCCCGGATGCCCCTTCTGCAAGCAGCTCGACTCCCCGGTTTGCGCCAGATGGGGTGCACAGTGCTTGGCTCTGGCACCGATGCTTCCGAGACTTTCTACTCCATACTTTCCTACACAGTTAGGTGCAGGAGATATTGGCGCAGCTGAGAGACTGCTTCCCTAACCTGGTACGCAAACCGATCTTATCCTCCTGCGCAACATGCAAAATCTTTCATCTTGACAGCAGGTGCAGACAGGATAAGACTCCTCTGGCTCGACTTATGGACAAGGTTCAGCCAACAAGAAAAAGCTGGACCACGATACCCTGGTTGGCACTGCTGGTGTTCCATTTTGTCCGATACCTGCAGAGTTGAGGTACAAAGTCCAGGCCCAATCACCGAATCGAGATCAACACCAAACCAAATGGAGGAGTGAATGATTAAGAAAATGTCTTTTGTGGTCGCTCTGGCGGTAATGATCGCGCTCCCGTTGTACGCGCAGCATGTTCCGTCGGGCGTAAGTGCCGGGCATAACTCTCAGACCTGCGCCGGCAAAGGCAGTCTAATTGTCTTCACCAACCTGACCGGTCCGCTCCATCACAAATACAACAACACGGTTGGATATTTCGTCGATGGCACCAACTTCTTCAGCCAGGTGCTGGCCCAAGGCTTCACGCCGAGCAGCACTGTGAAGTTCGCAGACGCCTACATGCCGATGGGCGTGTACACCAACGGTGGCGGCGATAACCGCCCCGGAATCCTGAATGTCTACCTGGAATCGGACGCCGGTGGACAGCCGGGCTCCGTCCTTGATGGCCCGTTGCCCGCTTGCAACGGCATTTCCAACTTCAATGACGGCTTTGGCGGCAATTTCGTCGAGTTCAATTGCGTGACCTGCCCCACTCTTAACGCGGGCACGCAGTATTGGATCGTCGCCCAAGACGCGACCCCCACCGCCGAACTGACCTGGGATGAGGTGCGCGGCATAACCGACACTTCCAGCCCATTCGCTTTCAACCAGACCAACAACGCCTTTGGGGATTGGATTGTTATCCCCACCGGATACTCACGCGCGGCCTACCAAGTCGACGGCAACTAAATCGCTTCGGATCGCCGGGGATATCTCCGGCGATCCGACCTTTTTACTCAGTCTCTCTTTGCTCGCTTTTCCTCTATTTCTCGGCCACATTCCCGGTTTTTTCTTCCCTCAAAAACACCAAGGCCGAAGCCACTCCAGGTGCGAATGACTCCGGCTGTCGTTGCTTGTCGCGCTTCTGCTTACGTCCCGGTTCCGGTTACGCTGATGGTTTGCACTCCTCCGATGGCGTCATCTTTGATCTGGACGGTGGCATTCCGAGCCCCGGTCGCAGTGGGACTAAACACAACGTTTATGTGACAAGACGCCTTCGGCGCAACGCTCGTCCCGCAGTCATTGGTCTGGCTGAAATCTCCCGCATTGCTTCCCACGACGCTGAGGTTGGAGATGGTGAGGGCTGTGGTCCCGAGGTTCTTGAGGGTGGCAGTCTTGGGGGGGCTCATGGTGCCCACCATCTGATTGCCGAAACTAGCGGAGGTACTGGAAAGCGAGACCGTGCTTTGCAGCAAAGCGTCCACCACCTTGGTGCCGCCGACCGCAGCAAAATCCAACCGGCCGTCGCCATTGAAGTCTCCAGCAGCCAGCCCAAGGTACTTCTTGGCGGCGTAGTCGGCACGACGCGCGAAGGTGCCGTCCCCATTGCCGAGCAACATGCTGATGTTGGTCGCATCGACCACGGCAAGATCAAGTTTCCCGTCACCATTCACGTCGCCCGGCGCCAGGGCCTCAGGGGTGCTGAGCGTGCCGTAAGTTACCTGGGATTGGAAGCTGCCGTTGGGTTTGCCGATCAGCACGGAGACCGAGGAACCACCGCTATTGGCGGTAGCCAAGTCCAGCACACTGTCACCATTGAAGTCAGCGGCTGCCAACCAAGTGGGAGCGGTGCCCACAGTGACATCCACTTTGTTCCGGAAGGTACCGTCCCCATTGCCGCGAAGGACGGAGACAGTGTTTGCGTTCTGGTTCGAAACCGCCAGATCCAGTTTGCCATCACCATTGAAATCGCCCACCACCACCGACGAGGGACCCGCTCCCACGGTGAATTCTGTTTCCGGCTGGAACGTCCCGTCGCCATTGCCCAGCAGAACCGAAACCGTGCCCGCGTCGAAGTTGCACACCACCAGGTCAAGCTTGCCGTCGGCATTCAAGTCGGCCGTCGCCAGGCTCACCGGATTGACTCCAGTCGGGAATAACGTGGCGGTCTGAAGGGTGCCGTCGCCGTTGCCCAGCAGAACGCTGACCGTGTTCGCAGAACCAGAGTTCGTCACCGCCACGTCCATGTTCCGGTCACCGTTGAAGTCGCCGACCACAATGCCAAGGGGAGAGGCGCCGGCGGGATAGTGCACCGCCGCGGGGAAGGTTCCGTCGCCTTTCCCCAGCAGGATGGAGACATTGCCCAATCCTGCATCGGCGGCGGCGATGTCCATCTTGCCGTCTTTGTTGAAGTCGGCGACCGCCACTCTCTCCTGTGAGGAGCCCGCCGAGTAACTGGAGACGGCTGGAACTCCGTTCAAGGCCGAGGGCTGGATCACCTGCAGGAAGACCCCATTCGAAAAATGATTGCTGGGATTCTGAACCGAGATCAACTTGGTAGCGGCATTCTTGATCAGCTTTGCCGGGATTGACGCCTGCAACTGCGAACTACTCACCAAAATGGTGGGCTGCGGGTGGCCATCCCAGTCGATCAGTGCGCCCGACGCGAAACCGGTGCCATTCACCGTCAAGGTGAACATCGGTCCTCCCGGCGCCACACTTGCAGGCACCGTCGGCTGGTCTACCAGCGGCAGCCGGCTGGTTTGTGCGGGCAGAAGCGAAGTGCAAAGGACCGTAAACAGGAAAGTGAATCGAACAGCCTTCATCGGGTCTCCTTCAAGTTCCGTGCGCGAGAAACAGCGGTTCCAGGCCGGCGAAGTAACCGCTGCGGGAGGGAGTCTTCAGCCGCCCAGAAAGTGTCTACTCCATCTGGGGATCAGTCAAGATGCAAGATATTGCACATTGGGGAGATTCCTGGGGCAGACGACCTTAGGGGGTTGCGGCCGGGCCAACCGCGCCACCGGGGCCAGCCTTTCGGGAACTATAATTGGGTTTCGCCTCTCGCCTCGAGGTCATGATGACCGTCACTCTGCTGGTGAATGGAGCCGAACACCGCATCGATGTCCCTGCCGACCTGACTCTGCTGTTCATCCTGCGGAATGAACTCAACCTGACCGGCACCAAGTACGGGTGCGGAGAAGGTCAGTGCGGCGCCTGCACCGTGCTGCTCGACGGCAAGCCGATACGCTCCTGCCGGACCTCGGTGGCCGCGGCGGCGGGCAAGAAAATTACCACTATCGAAGGGCTGGAGCAGAATGGACGCCTGCACTCCGTGCAGCAAGCCTTCCTGGACGCCGAGGCCTTCCAATGCGGTTATTGCACCTCGGGCATGATCCTCTCCTCTGTGGCTTTGCTGAACAGCAATCCGAATCCCCGCGAGGAAGACATCATTCGTTTCATGAACGGCAACGTCTGCCGGTGCGGCACCTACCCGCGGATCATTGCGGCGGTGCAGCAGGCGGCGAAGCGTCAGGGCTGAAAAGATGAGGGAAGAACCAATTCGCGAATCGGTCCTCGAAGACCAGCAGCACCAGGCGATTCGCCGCCTCGCCCACGGGTTCGAACTGGAACGACGCGATTTCGTCAAGCTGCTGGGCGGCGGCGTGCTGGTTTGCCTGTGCGCCAGTTCCGGGTTGGCGCAAGAATCCGGAGCTGCGCGCCGCGCCGATTCCGCAGAGAAACTGCCCGACTCAATCGCGGCCTGGCTGCACGTCGCTGAAGACGGCGCGGTCACCGCGTACACAGGAAAGGTAGAGATGGGGCAGAACATCCGCACCTCGCTCACCCAGCAGGTGGCGGAAGAGCTGCGCGTGCCCGTCTCGTCGATCCAATTGGTCATGGGGGACACCGACCTGACCCCGTTCGACATGGGCACCTTCGGCAGCCGCACTACTCCGACCATGGGTCTGCAGTTGCGCAGAGTCGCTGCCACGGCACGCGCCGCCTTGATCGCCATGGCAGCAGAGCGCTGGAAAACTGACGCCGCGACCCTGGTGGCGGCCGACGGAAAGATTGCCGATCCCAAGACTGGGCGCGCGGTCGCCTACGGTGAGCTGACGAAAGGACAGAAGCTGGTTCAGGTCATCGCGGAGAACCCACTCCTTACTCCCGCCCAGGATTGGAAAATCGCAGGCGCTGCTGTCGCCAAAATCGATGGGCGCGATTTCGTGACCGGCCGCCACCAGTACACGTCCGACATGACCCGGCCGGGCATGCTGCACGGCAAAGTCCTCAGGCCGACAGCATTCCACGCGAAGCTGGCCGCGCTCGACAGCAGCCAGGCGGAGAAGATGCCCGGTGTCAAGCTTGTGCGCGACGGCGATTTCGTGGGGGTCACGGCTCCGGACGAGTACACCGCAGAGCGTGCCGTGGCTTCGATGCGTGCGCAGTGGGATGCTCCCCAACAGCCCTCAGAAGCGGAGCTCTTCGAGTACCTCAGGAAGAACAGTAAGCATGAAGATGGTGCGCAGCATGTCTCGGGCTCCATCCAACGCGGACTTGCGATTGCCGACAAAACCCTTTCGCAGACTTACACGGTCAGTTACATCGCGCATGTGCCGCTGGAACCCCGGGCTGCTCTGGCCGAGTGGGGGGGCGGCAAGCTGACGGTATGGACCGGGACGCAGCGTCCCTTTGCGGTGCGCGACGAACTGGCGCAGACCCTCCACATTCCCACCGGACAGGTCCGCGTGCTGGTTCCCGACACCGGCTCGGCGTATGGCGGCAAACACACCGGCGATGCCGCGGTCGAGGCCGCCCGTCTCGCCAAGGCTTCGGGAAAGCCGGTCCGGGTGGTATGGACGCGCACGGAGGAGCTCACGTGGGCGTACCTCCGCCCCGCCGGGGTCATTGAGGTACGGAGCGGGGTGCGCAACGACGGCACCATCGTCGCCTGGGAGTTTGACAATTACAACTCCGGACCCGCTGCCATCGGCACTCCGTACAACATCCCTAACCAGCGCATTGAATTCCACCCGTCGGATTCTCCGCTGCGCCAGGGCTCTTACCGCGGTCTGGCTGCGCCTGCCAATCATTTTGCCCGCGAAACCCACATGGACGAACTGGCCCATGCGGTGGCGATGGACCCACTGGAATTCCGTCTCAAGAATCTCACCGATGCGCGGCTGCGCGCGGTATTCGAGGCGGCAGCGCACAAGTTCGGCTGGGGGCAACAGAAGAGCTCACCCACGCGCGGTCTTGGCATTGCAGGGGGAGTGGAGAAAGGCGGCTACGTAGCTACTTGCGCGGAAGTCGAATTGGATCCCGCCACCGGCGAGGTCAACATTCGTCGCGTGGTGGAAGCCTTCGAGTGTGGGGCGGTCGTCAACCCGGACGGCCTCAGAAACCAGGTTTCAGGCTGCATCGTGCAAGCCATTGGCGGCGCGCTTTTCGAGGCCATTCACTTTGCGAACGGCCGCATTCTTAACCCACGTTTGGCGGAATATCGGGTGCCGCGTTTCGGCGATCTGCCGCAAATTGAAGTGGAGATCCTGAACCGCAAAGACTTGCCTTCAGCCGGCGCAGGCGAGACCCCCTTCGCAGGTCTGGCGCCCGCTGTAGGCAACGCCATCTTCAGCGCGACTGGAATGCGGCTCCGTTCCCTTCCCCTGGCCCCGAATGGGCTCCCACAGAATCATAAGGAAGGACAGTAGCACGCTGCCTTCTGTGGTCTGCCACCGCTGAAATTTTCCGCCACAGCTCGCAGCAACAGAAAAATGAAGCCCGATCCGGGGGCGGACCAGGCTTCCAAGGGGTCGAACAGTGGTTTTACGACAGGGCGCCGGGAACTGATTCCGCTCCTAAGAATCTGTCTTGGGTGGTTCCTCACCCACATATACAAGCTGGTCGAGAAGCCCCGCCAAGGCCAGCTTCTTGAAGATCTCCACCAAATGGTCCCTTACCTGGGCTTCGCTGATGCGCAACTCGGTTGCGATCACCGGATCGGGGACGCCTTGGGCCACCAGCCAAACGATCGTCTGCTCCAGCAGCGACAGGAACTCCCCTTCGCCGCTGCTCGAAGAAGGAAGTTGCGTTGTTTCCAGTTCCTTCACGCGACACGGTCGTCAGACTGATGCGGCTCACAACCAAGATTGCAAAACTTTCCCTACCAGGTCTGGGCCCAGACGCTGCATCGGCTCCGGGTGCTGCGGAGCCAGTCCCACAGTTACAGCCTAACCCGGGATCCCGGCTGCCGTTTCCCTGGACAGCTGGAAAGCCCTGTTTTGTTACCTGTGTGACGGGTGGGCCCCACGATTTGCTAACAGCACAGGCGCGACAAAATATTTTGTGGAGCATTGTCTTAAGAGGCGCGGGTTAGTGTATATACAGTGGAGCCTTGGCATGACTTGGGCATGTCCGAGGGCGCCGTTTCGCCGTCCCCGATCGGTGACGGATCACAGCCTCAACAGGGTCACATGGAGCAAGGAAGCATCCTCAAGCTGTCCCCGGTCTTGGGGCTCGAGCACGTCGAGAACCACCGCAAGAGCAAGCAGTTGGAAGAGACCGTGGTGGAGTTGTATGCCACCCTGCGCCCCTCCCTGCTCAGTTACGCCTATCAGGTGGTCGGCTCGACCGGCGAAAGCGAAGACCTGGTACAGATTGCTTTTCTCAAGCTCTTCGACCAGTTGAAACGAAATACCGATATCGTCAACGTGCGCAGCTGGCTCTACCGTGTGGTACACAACCTGGCCATCGATCACATCCGAAGGAACGGCATTCACGAATCCGCGGTCACGGAATGGCTCTCGCAACGGAGCCGCGCCGAAAATACACGTTCCACGGAAGATGAACTGATCCGGCAGCAACGCATTGCCGATTCCCTGCAGGTTTTGAACGAACGGGAACGGCACTGCCTCATGCTGCGGGCGGAGGGCCTGAGCTACCAGGAGATCGGCGGAGTCCTGGGCATAAGCCAGAAGGCGGTGAGCGTCTATCTGGCGCGTGGTCTGAAGAAGTTCGAGGTGCAAAATGAAAATTGCGCCTGACCGCGACGCCTTCCTGCCACCGCACCTGAACCAGGCACGGCTGGTGGCGTACCAGGACGGGGAGCTGCCGCGCGCCGAGATGGAGTCCGCACGCGCGCACCTGGAGAGTTGTTGGACGTGCCGCAGCCGTTTGGCAGCCACCCAGGGGAGCATCGATGCCTTCCTCGGTGCCCGGAAGAAAGTGCTGCCGGACGCATCGGTGCTCGCGGAATCGCGGGTCGAACAATTCCGTCAGCGGCTGGCCCGGCACGGGGATGCGACGGCGGCGGTTCCGCTGCCTCTCAGTGAGCGCCTGGCGATCTGGCGCAATCAGCTCCGCCATCTGGGCCATATTCTGCTCCAACCTCGCCAGGCCGTGCTGGCCGCGTTCGTCGCGGTGTGCCTGCTGGTGGCCATGTTTACCGATGTGCTGAACACGCGGGTCTCTGCGGATGCAGTGCTGCTGCGGGCAGGAAATTACGAGAATGCACACTTCCCTGCTTCTGGTCGGGTGACGCGCAGTCTGATCCGGGTGGATCGGATCGACAGAACGAGCCAAGCGGCTCAGCCACTCGGCACCCTCGTGGTCGTGCGCGACTCGGCCATCCCGGTCACCTATGTGAGCGCACAGCTTCCCTCCGGCTCGACGGAAAACGCCACGGCAAAAGATGACGGGCAGGCGCCGGAGCCCACGCTGGCTGCGATGCTCTTCGGTGATGGTCCGGAGGCGCCGCTCTTGCAATATCTGACCGCGCAACGCTGGGTACCGGATGTCTCGGTCGCCGGATTCCGACGACTGGTCGCAGCGCGGGGCAACACCACGGCTTCCGCCCGGCGGGATGGGAGCGCCTTCGAACTGCACTATCCTTTTGCCCCGGGCCATCCGTCAGGAATCGCAGAGGCAATGCTGGTGGTAAACAGCCGCGACTACTCGCCGACGAGTTTGAGCATCATTACCACGAACCAGAGCGCCTCCTGGGAGTACCGTTTCACGCGCACCTCGTTCTCCTCTCAGCCGCGCACGGTCGAGTTGGCCCGCTTGAACTCCCCGGCTGAGATCTCCAATCTACCGTCCGGCCGCACTGCTCCTGCCCCGCAATTGCGCAAGCCTGTGCCCCTTTCCTACGCCAACTCTCATGCCAGCGAGGGTGAGGTCGCTGCCGCCGAGGCTTTGCACCGCGCGGATGCCTGTCTGGGTGAAGAAATCAACCTCTTTCCCATGTCGGATGGCTCCCTGCTGGTTCAAGGTCTGGTGGACAACAACGTCCGCCGCGAGGTCATCCGGCAATCTCTGCGCTCCGTGAGCGGACCGCTGCGGGTTGAAGTGTTCGTGCCCCGCGAACTCAAGAGCGGATCTGAACTGTACAATCCGCCGGACCAGTTCGCGGAGAAACTGCCGGCCAGCGGCGCTCCCACCACTAGCGCCACGCTTGCCGACCTCTCCAGCGCGAAGATGCCGCTTTATGAGCAGCTCTACCAGCACTTCGCACAACCGGGAGTTTCCTCCGAGGAGACGGGCAAGCAGGTGGCCGTGTTCTCTAACGAGGTGGTTACCCTGGCGCGGCAAGCCTTTCTTCATGCCTGGGCCCTGAAGAAATTGGACCGCGAATTTTCCCGAGAGCGCACCTCCGGGCTTTCTGCCGCCGCGATGCAGAAGATCGAGCAGATGCGCGAGGACCACCGCCGCTGGGTTTCCACGCTGGCGCAACGCCAGAGCGAGATGCTCTCAGAGATCGCTGGTACGACCCTCACCGCCGGCGCAGCGCAAGTGGATACCGGTCAGCAGGACAGCGAGACTTTGCTGCGCCTGGCGCGGGAGCAGAACGATCTGGTACGCACGCTCTTTACGACTTCACAGCCGACGCCGGAAACCGCCTCCAGCCTCGCCCGGCTGCTCGCCGTCTTGCGGCGCATGGGCACTTAGCCGAAAGCCGCTTCCGGCGAAAGCACCTTTCTTACTCCGGGACTTTTGGCTCTGGGCCTGGGTTTGGGAGTACTACTACGAGGGGCAATAGTAGCCGTCAACGCGTGCTATTCTTCCTCCGGTGGATGCTCGCCCTTAGTCCTTCGCAGAGCCCTGACGAGAGACTCTTGATTAAAACGCCCGCAGCGTTGCTCCTGACTGCCGTGCTGTGCTGCGCGCTTTCCGGCATGGCCAATGCCCAGCGCGCGGCGCTGGCCGGCTCGGTGTCGGACCAGAACGGCAGCGTCATCCCCGGCGTTCGGATTACCCTCCTGAATCTCGACCAGGGACTCAAACGGGAAGCCACCACCAACCAGGACGGATACTTCTCGGTTCCCTTTCTGCAACCCGGAAACTACCTGGTCACGGCGCAGAAGGATGGTTTCGCCGTAGCGGAAATCAAGGACGTCATCCTGCACGTCAGCGATGTGCGCGGCCTCAGCATCCGGCTGCAAGTCAGTGCCGCCCCGATACAGGTCGAAGTCTCCGGCC
>JAIQET010000063.1 GCA_020073645.1 Terriglobia bacterium
TTCCGCTATCGTCTGATGGATGTGGACCTGATTTTCAAGCGCGGCGTGGTCTACGCCCTCGCGGCGGCTGCCGTGGTCGGGATGTATTTCGCCATGGTGACGGGTGTGGCCGAACTGGTGCACATGCAGAGACCCGGCATAGGCTCGATCGGCTTGATCCTGCTGGTTGTGGTGACTGCGGTTTTGTTTGATCCCGTCCGCAAGTGGATTCAGGATCGCGTCGACCAGTTCTTCTATCGCACTCGTTACGATTACCGGCGAACGCTCATCGAATTTGGCCGCGAGTTGAGCTCTGAGACCGACCTGAATGCCATGCTCACGTCGGTTATGGATCGCCTGTCGCGCACACTCGCTGTCGACAGGATCGCAATCTTCCTGCGCACGGCGGAAGAGCAGGAACGCTTCGTGCTGTCGAAGTGCTCGGGCATGACGCCTCCCAGCAAACTCGACTTGAGTTTCCTGAGCGCCCCGCGTCCCGAACAGGCTGGGCATCTGTTCTTTGAGAACACGCACCAAGTGCTGCGCGAGACTCCGGGCTCTCAGGAAGCAATCGCCAGGCTCGATCTGAATTACTACATCCCCTGCCGGGCGCAGCAGAAGACGATTGCGGTCCTCGGACTGGGGAAAACGAGCCAGGGAGACTTTCTCTCCAGCGAAGACGTCGAATTGCTGGAAACTCTGGGCGGCTATCTCGGCATCGCCATTCAGAACGGCCGGCTCTATGCGTCGCTGCAGCAGAAAGCCGCGGAATACGAACGGCTGAAGGACTTCAACGAGAACATCGTCGAATCCATCAACGTGGGCGTAATGGCGCTCGATATGGAAGACCGCATCGAGAGCTGGAATGCGCAGATGGAAGTTATGTATGCCTTGCCACGCTGGCAGACCCTGACCCAGTCGTTGCAGACCGTCTTCCCTGCCGAATTCGTCGAGGAGTTCTACCGGGTGCGGCAGAATGCCGGCATTCACAACCTGTACAAGTTCCGGCTGAAGACTCCTGCGGGTGAAACGCGAACCGTCAACGTGGCCATCGCCCCATTGGTGACGCGAAAATTCGAAGTCGTCGGACGGCTCGTCATTATGGACGACATTACGGAGCGTGTGGAACTCGAAGCCCAGCTTTCACAGGCGGACAAGCTCTCGTCGATCGGTTTGCTGGCCGCCGGTGTCGCGCACGAGGTGAACACGCCCCTGGCCGTAATCTCTTCCTATACCCAGATGCTGGCGAAGCAACTGCAGGGCGATCCCCAGAAGTCGGGACTGCTCGAGAAGATTACGCGGCAAACCTTCCGCGCTTCCGAGATCGTCAACAACTTGCTGAACTTCTCGCGCACCAGCGGCACCGAGTTCAGCGACGTCGATGTCAACAAGGTCATCGCCGATACTCTGGCGTTGCTGGAGCACCAGCTCCGGACGGCAAAGATTCAGGTGCGTCCCGAGCTCACCCCGGCGATTTCTCCGATTCAAGGCAACCCGGGAAGGCTGCAGCAGGTGTTCCTGAATCTCTTTCTCAACGCCAGAGACGCCATGCCCAGCGGCGGCACCTTGAGCATCGCGACCACCAACGGCGACCTGGTTTCCGTGCGGGTTTCGGACACCGGAACGGGCATCGCGCCGGAGCACATTCAGCGCATCTACGATCCGTTCTTCACCACCAAGGCCGCGCCGCGGGAGGGTCAGAGCCGCGGGACCGGCCTCGGTCTCTCGGTAACTTACGGCATCATCCAGGAGCACGCGGGCAAGATTCGCGTAGAAAGCCATCCTGGGTCCGGAACGACATTCGCACTCGATTTTCCCCTGAGCAGGAAGGCACTCCATGTCTGAGGCAGCCGTCATTTCGCGCGGCACACTGCACGGGAACCCGGACCCTGTAGGTTCGGTGCTCATCATCGACGATGAAGCCGAGATTCGTGAATCCCTGCAGACTCTCCTCGAACTTGAAAGCTTCGAAGTCGAGACTGCAGTAACCGGCGAGGAGGGCCTGCTGCGGGTCGGCGAGCGCCCCTTCGACCTGGTGCTTCTCGACCTGGCGCTTCCTGGACGTAGTGGCATGGAAATTCTCGCCGAGATCCGATCGCACGACGCCCATCTGCCCGTAATCATGATCACGGCATACGGCACGGTGGAGAACGCCGTACGCGCCATGCAGTCGGGGGCAGCGAACTTCGTTCAGAAGCCCTGGGACAACGAGAAGCTCCTCGCCGATGTGCGCGCCGCTGTCGGTTGGCGCCGCGCCGAGGAAGAAAACGTACAGCTCAAGCGCGCCCTCAAGCAACGCTACAACTTCGAAAACATTGTGGGCAAAAGCGAGCCCATGCTGAAGATTTTCGACCTGGTCGCGCAGGTGGCGACCAGCCGCTCGACGGTGCTGCTCCAGGGTGAGAGCGGGACGGGCAAAGAAGTCATTGCCAAGGCGATCCACCTGAACTCTCCGCGGCGCGACAAGCCCTTCGTCCCCGTCAATACCGGCTCCATGCCGACAGACTTGCTCGAGTCCACGCTCTTCGGGCACGTCAAGGGCGCTTTTACCAGTGCTATTGCCTCGAAGAAGGGGCTGTTCGAAGTCGCCGACAAGGGCACGCTCTTCCTCGACGAAATCGCCACTATGGGCCTGGAAACCCAGGCCAAGATCCTGCGCGTGCTGCAAGACCGCAAGTTCATGCACCTCGGCGGAATTCAGGAAATCCAGGTGGACGTGCGCATCATCGCCGCGACCAACGTCGACCTGCGCCAGATGGTGCGCGAAGGACGTTTCCGTGAGGACTTGTTCTACCGCCTGAATGTCATCAGCATCGAACTTCCTCCGTTGCGCCAGCGCAAAGAGGATGTCCCGCTCCTCGTTGACTATTTCCTGAAGAAGTACGCCGAGGAAAATGAGCGGCCGGTGCGGCGCATCACGCCGGAAGCTCTGCGTCCATTGATGGCCTACTCCTGGCCGGGGAATGTCCGCGAACTCGAGAACGTGATCGAGCGCGCCGTCGTGCTCTCCTCCGGCGCAGAAATCAACGCCGACCTGCTCCCCGACTCCATGATGGGCCGCGGATCTTCCCCAGCCCTGCATGACCCGGCTCCCGACTCCTCGCTGTTTGAGATTGTCGAGGACGTGGAGCGGCGAATCATCACCGACATGCTCGAGCGCTGCAACTGGAACCAGACCGAAGCTGCCGAGCGCTTCCACGTGCCCCTCTCAACTCTCAACCAGAAGATCCGCCGCCTGAATATTGAGATCAAGAAGAAGGGACGCGGGTAAGAACAGCCGTCAGCTATCAGCTATCAGCTATCAGCCCTCAGCCTTTCCGCGCCAGGAACATGCGAGCTTTCTGAAGGTTGCTGAAAAACTCGACCTACGATTCTGTTTTGAAAGGGCGCGGCTTCAAGCCGCGCCGTGAATGCAGCAAAATCAATCGCGGCTTTTAGCCGCTGAGGGGCATTCGTCGCGCAATGTGAGTGTCTCAGCAAGCCGACTCTTACCCCCCGGGGCGACCTTCGCCTTCCTCCTGGACATTTAGCGCCAGTCCTAGTCGCACTCGGTCAGCTGAGGCTGAAAGCTGACAGCTGATAGCTGACAGCTTTGTCTGCTATAGTTCGGTCAAGCTCGGAATTTCCGCGACCAGCGGCGCGCGCCGGGCCCTCGAATCGCATGGAACTGATCTCGCCCACAGAACTGGCCAAGCAAAAGGTCCAGGCGGTTCAGGACTACACCCTGCTGGCGATTCGTTCCATTGGCAATATATTCCGCAAGCCTCTTTATCTTGCCGACATGTTGCAGCAGGCCGACCTGATCGGCGTGGGCTCGCTGCCGATTGTCGTCCTGATCGGCTTCTTCACAGGCGCTGTGCTCGCCGTCCAGACTGCGAACACTCTGCAGCGCTTTGGCTCGATCACGCTGATTGGACAACTGGTGTCGCTCTCCATGGTTCGCGAACTGGGGCCGGTGCTGACCGGCATCCTGGTCGCCGGGCGTAATGCTTCGGGCATGGCCAGCGAACTGGGCTCCATGATCGTCACCGAACAGATTGACGCCATGCGCGCCCTTGGTACTGATCCGATGAAGAAGCTGGTGACTCCGCGGGTCACGGCGACAGTCTTCATGCTGTTCTTCCTGACCATCATTTCTGACTTCGTCGGCCTTGCCGGCGGTCTGATGGTGGCTAAGTTGCTACTCAATCTCGACGCCCGCCAGTACTGGAGCAATGCCTGGCAATCTCTGGTATTTGAGGATGTGTTCATGGGCCTGGTGAAGCCAGTCTTGTTCGGGTTCATCATCTCCACAGTCGGCTGTTTCTACGGGATGACCGCCCGCGGTGGAACGCAAGGAGTGGGCCGCGCCACCACCCAGGCGGTGGTAACGGCATCGGTCCTGATCATTGTTACCAATTTCTTCGTCACGCAATTCCTGATGAACGTTTTGTCGTACAAGTAGATTCCCATGTCCGCCCCGACCTTGCCGCTCGACAGCGCTGTCATCGCGACCCAGGATCACTCCGGATTCGCCGTCGTCTTCGAGGATGTGTGGCTGGCGTTTGAAGAAAACGAGGTGCTCCGCGGAGTCTCCTTTCGTCTGCCTCTGGGAGAGACGAAGGCATTGTTTGGCGTGGCGGGCGCAGGAAAGAGCACGATCCTGAAGCTTGTTTTGGGCCTGCTGAAGCCGGATGCGGGGCGCATTACCGTCCTGGGCGCCGGCGTCGCCGAGATGCGCGAACAAGACCTGTTCGCCCTGCGTGGCAAGATCGGTATGGTGTTTCAGGAAAGCGCGCTGTTCGACTCGCTCACCGTGCGCGAGAACGTCGCTTTCCGGCTGATGGAAGAGCACGGCATCTATAGCGAGGACATTGACCGGCGGGTGCGGGAAGCGCTCAGCTTCGTTGAACTCGAGCACACCGTCGACATGTTGCCCTCCGAACTTTCCGGAGGCATGCGACGGCGCGTTGCCATCGCCCGCGCTATCATCACCCAGCCGGAGTTACTGCTCTACGACTCGCCCACGGGTGGGCTCGATCCGGTTACATCGAACACCATTGTCGAGCTGATTGTGAAACAGCGCGACGTCTATAAGACCAGCTCCCTGCTGGTCTCACATCGCCTGCAAGATGCTTTCACCATGGCGACCCACGAGTTCGACCGACAGTCCAGCCAGTTGCGGGCCCTGCCTCGGGGCCAGTACTGCAACGTCCCGATGAGCTTCCTCGTTCTGCGCGATGGGAAAGTCATCTTCGACGGCGACATTCACGAACTCGCCCAGACCAAGGACGACTACATCCGGGAATACATCTCGTAAGCAGTGGGCAGTGGGCGGCAAGAGCGACCGCCCGGCAGTAAGGTCTTACTGACCACTGGTCACTGGCCACTGTTCTTCATCGCCTGGAAAGACGAGGAACGTCTGCGATACACCGGGCAGCTTGCGCGGATTCTGGCGGCCCTGCTGCCCGACGAACCGGGCCTCGAAGGCAGCATCAGCACGGTTCCCGGCGCCTTCAAGACCGAGGTAAGCTCGGAAGACGATGCCAGGCGCATGGCGCTGCTGATGCTGAGGCAGGTTGCGCAGCTGCACCGCCTACGAATGGAGACCGGGAAGCTGCTCACGCTCGCCATCGAGCCCGAACCCTGCTGCTACATCGAAACGACGGCGGAGGCCATCCACTTCTTCCAAGACCACCTGTGCGCCCCCGAGGCCTTGGATGCCCTGGCCAAGGAGCTGAACATTTCCCGCGACGCGGCGCTGCAATCGATCCACGACCATCTGGGGCTGTGCTACGACGCGTGCCACATGGCGATCGAATACGAGGAGCCCGTCCAGGCTCTGCGCGACATCGCGGCCGCGGGGATCAAGGTCTGCAAGTTCCAGATCAGCTCGGCGTTGCGGCTCACGTTCCGTCCCGGCGACGGCCGCGCCCGTCAACTGCTGACGCCCTTCTCGGAAAGCACGTACCTGCACCAGGTCGTCGAGCGGTCTCCCGCCGGGCTGGTGCGCTACACGGATCTGCCGGAAGCCCTGGAGCGCGCCGACCGTGCGCCCGCATCCGGGCCGAACCGTCCCGTCGAATGGCGGGTGCACTTCCACGTGCCGATCTTCCTGGAGGAAATGAAGCAATTCCAGACCACGCAGGATTATCTCGTGCGGCTGTTCGATCAGATCAAGCAGCGCAGTCCCTGCGCCTATCTGGAAGTGGAAACGTACACCTGGGATGTCCTGCCCGCCGAATACAAGACCATGAACGTCGCCGACGCCATCGCCCGGGAGTTGAATTGGGTGCGCTCCCAGGTGGAGTCATGACCGAAAGTCCCGCGCCGTCCGTGTCTCGCTGGGCGGTGTACCTTCGGCTGGGGCGCATCTCGAACCTGCCGACCGTCTGGACGAATTGCCTGGCGGGCGTATTCCTCGCCGGGGTCGCGCCAAGCGCGGGTACCGCGGCGCCGCTGCTGTTGGCGCTCTCGTGCTTCTACACCGGCGGGATGCTCCTGAATGACGCTTTCGACGCCGGGCATGACCGGAAGTTTCGACCGGAGCGCCCGATTCCGGCGGGCCAAATCGCAGCCGGCGAGGTGTTTGCGGGCGGATTTGCACTGCTGGGGCTCGGGGAGGCCGTGTTGGGAATGATCGGCCCCCTGCAAGGGGCCGCCCCTTCGGCCATGGGTCTGCTCAGCGGACTGGTGCTTGGGGCGCTGATCGTCTTCTACGATGCTCACCACAAGAACAACGTCCTCAGCCCGCTGGTGATGGCCCTGTGCCGGGCCATGGTCTACGTCACCGTCGCCGCGACGGTCCTGCCGGCGGTGGCAGCGCTGGTCCCCCCCGCCAGGCTCGGCTGGGGCATGGTCGCGCTTGTCTGCTACCTGATCGGACTGACCTACGTGGCCAAGCAGGAGAATCTGCAACAGATCCGGAATCTGTGGCCCCTGGTCTTCCTCGCCACCCCCTTCGTTTATTGCGCTCCGGCTCTTTCCGAAGGACCGTTCGCTGCCGCGCTCTACCTGGGATTCTTGGCCTGGGTCGGCTACGGGCTGTGGTTTGTCATGATTCCAGCGCGGCGCAGCATTCCACGGGCGGTGACCGTCCTGATCGCGGGAATTTCGCTGCTCGACGGAGTGCTGATGGCGGGGACGGGAGCACCTCCTGCCTGGCTCGCCGCCACGGTCGCCGCCTGGGCGCTGACCCTCTTCCTGCAGCGATTCGTCTCCGGAACCTGACCCGCCGGCCGGAACCCCACGGCGGCCTCAGGGCGCATATAGATGCCGCAGCAGGAGCTCCTTGACGTCCGTGGCCGCCACGGACTCGCCCCGCACCAAGGCCTTTTCGCTGCTGATGAAGACGGGTCCGTCCAGCGGATCGTCCGTGATCCGGCCATGGGATCCCTTCACCAGGCCGGCGTCCAACGGAATCACGTCCATCAGGTAGCGGAAGCCGAGCTGCTTCTTCAGCAGGGTCCAGGCGACCTTCAGCAGCGGCAAGCGCAGCTTTGGATCGACGAATAGTTCCGCGGGGTCGTAGCCGGGTTTGCGATGAATATCGACGGTACGCGCGAAATCGGGCGCCAAGGTGTCGTCGAGCCAATAGTAGTAGGTGAACCAGCGGTCAGGCTCGGCTATGGCGATAAGTTCCCCGGAGCGTTCATGGTCCAGGCCGTATTCGGCTTTTCCCGCCGCGTCGAGGACGCGCTCGATCCCCTGCGTGTGCTCCAGCACCCGCTTCACTTCGGCGACCCGCGCCGGGTCCCGGACGTAGACGTGCGCAAGCTGGTGATCCGCGACGGCGAAGGCTTCGCTCGCTCCGGCGTCCAAGGTCTCCAGCCCCAGTTCGGGCCGAACCGCGATCCAGCCCTGCTCGCGCAGAATGCGGTTGATGTGCACGGGCTCCCGCACGTCGGTGATGCCGTACTCGGAGAGGACGACGACACGGGCGCCCGCGGCCTGGAAGTGGTCGATGAGCCGTCCACAGATGCCGTCGATCGCCTTGAGATCCTCGCGGATCGCCGGGTCGGCCGGGCCCAGCCGCTGCAGGTTATAGTCCAGGTGCGGCAGGTACACGAGCGTGAGGCTGGGCCGATGCCAGTCGAAGACCAGCTTGCTTGCCTCGGCGATCCACTCGCTGCACGCAATTCCCGCCTTAGGTCCCCAGAACGTGAAGAAGGGGAATTCCCCCAGCGCATCCTTCAGGCGCGCCGGAAGGTCCGCCGGAGCCCCATAGATGTCGAAGATTTTTCCGCCATCCGCGAGATAGACCGGACGTGGAGTCACCGACCAGTCCACGCTGGCGTACATGTTGTACCACCAGAACAACTTGGCGCAGGTGAAGCGGGGGTCCCGGCGGCGCGCTGCTTCCCATACCTTCTCCCCCTGCACGAGCTGGTTGGACTGGCGCCACAGCCAGACCTGGGCCAAGTCCCGGAAGTACCAGCCGTTGGCGACGATGCCGTGATCGCGCGGCAAGGCGCCGGTCAGGAGGGTGGACTGCACGGTGCAGGTCACGGCCGGGGTGACCGTGCGCAACGGGACCTGGACACCGGCACGGGCGAAGGCCGCGAGGCGGGGCGTCTCCGGGCCGATCAGCTTGCCCGTCAGCCCCACGACATCCAGCACGACCGTGGGGTGCGGGACTGCGGATGCCGCCATCAGTCCACGACCGGGGTTTGGCCCCGCAGCACCGAGTTGCCTTCAAACAGCTCAGTCTGGTTGATATTGGGCCGGCGATCGATGTCGGCCAGGCTGAGATTGTCGCTCTGGGCGAAGAAGTCGGCGGGATTGCTCCACATGATCTTCTCGATCATGGCCTCGGAGATTCCGGCCTCGCGCATGACCGCCGCGGTCTTGGGAACCTTGAGCGGGTCGCTCACGCCCCAATCGGCCGCGCTGTTGACGATGATGCGCTTCGACCCGTACTCCTTCACCAGCTTGGCCATGCGCTGTTCGTCCATCTTGGTGTTGGGATAGACGGAGTGGCCCGCCCAGCAGCCCGTGTCCAGCACGAGCGGCAGGGTTTCCTCATTGTTGTGATCGATCAGCACCCGCTCCTCGGGAAATTTCAAGTCCCGCACGACACTGATCGAGCGGAGGGTTCCCTTCTTCTTGTCCCGGTGAGGCGTGTGAATCAAGACCGGAAGTCCGAACTCCCGGGCCAGCTCCACTTGGCAGATGAAGACGCGCTCTTCCGCCGCGGTCTGGTCGTCGAATCCCACTTCACCCACGGCGACGACTCCATCTTTCTGCAGATAACGTGGCAGCAGGTCGATGACCCCCTCCGCAAGCCTGGGGTTGTTCGCCTCCTTCGGGTTGAGCCCGAGCGTGCAGAAATGGCGAATGCCGAACTGGGACGCCCGGAAGCGCTCCCAGCCGAGCAGGCTGTTGAAGTAGTCGATGAAGGAGCCGACTTCCGTGCGGGGTTGACCGAGCCAGAAGGCGGGCTCGACGATGACGCGGATTCCGGCGGAGGCCATCGCCGTGTAGTCGTCGGTGGTGCGGGAGGTCATGTGAACGTGCGGGTCGAAGTATTTCATCGCACACCTTGCGTCAGGTTCGGAGCTGGTTCAGGGCTTCCAGGGAAGTCTGAATGGCCTTCGCGACGCGCGTGTCCGGCTCGATGCCGCGGCGGGCTTCCAGCGCGTCACGGCCCGCCGCGTCCATCCGGGTTCCCAGCGCGACGGCGAGCCAGTACCGGTGATTCGGCGACGGATCGGACAGATACGTGAGCACCCGGGGGACGTTTTCGACCGGGAGACCGGGCACGAGCGCGAGCCAGATATCCTCGGGCACGGAACGGCCGGCGGCCTCCCGTTCGCGCTGATAATCGAACGTCATCCTGGCCAATTCGGAGTTGTGGCGCTTGCCCAAGCCTACAATGCGCTTGAGTTCGATCCTGCTGAACAAGGCCTTTACAACCATCTGATTGAAGTTCAATTCCGGGAAATAGCGGATGGGATACGGGTTTTCGCAGGCAATCGCCTCGAACAACGGCTGGATGTTGGTCCGGCAGGCATCCGTGGCGGTGTTCACGAATCGCTCCGGCTTAGGCAAAAGGAAGAGCGCTCGCAGCCAGCTCTGCTGCTCCCGGCTATCGCCCAATTCGTAGCAGCGCAACACGAGGTCGGCATAGTCGTCCGCCGGCATGTGGGTCAGCGACAACAGGAGGAGGGCGCGTACGGCCTCGTCCACCCCCCAGAGTCCGATCTCCAACTCCGGGTCCACGGCGCGTACCCGCGCTGTTTCGTCCGGATCGAGCTGCAATGCCTGCTTTCCGGCGCGCCGCGAGGCCCCTGCATAGTATCCGAGCACGGTATTGGCGTGGACGGGAGGCTGCGTCGCGGCCAGGGCCTTCTCGACCCAGCTCCAGGCTTGCGGGGCCAAGCGTTTGCGCAGGATGGCGGCCAGCACTTCGTTCATGATCCCGATCCAACCAGGGTTCGAGCGGCCACGTGGGGCCTATTTTTCGCCACCTGCCGCACCAGGAGGTCCAAGTTGCTCTCGCGGCGCGGGCAGGGGACCCATATTTGCCCGATGGATGTAGGCCGCCAAGCTGTCAAGATCGCCGTTGGTCAAGACCTGCCCGAAGGCGGGCATTTGCCTCCGTCCCGAACCCACCAGTCCGGCGATGAAGCCCTCCATGTCCTTGGGCATGGCGTAGAACCAGAAGGCGAAGCCGGGCTTCTTCAACGGCGGGGCGTCCACGATCGCCCCAGGCACCTGCCCCTGCAGCTTCGCTCCGTGGCAGGGCACGCAGTACGTGCCATACAGCTCCCGACCCCTGTCCTGCATGCGCTCTTCCTTCGGGGGCCGCCGCCAGCCCGCCGCGTACTCGTATCCCACAATTCCGACAATCGCCACGGCAAGCACGCCGAGGAACATGGCCAGGATTCGTCCCATTCGCGCGGCGAGTCGAGTGCGATGCACGGAGCCCTGATTTCCCCCTCTTGTCTGGATCGGCCTTCCTTAGCGGGGCTGCCCAGGCACGCTCCCGGCTTGTTTGCGTTCCCCATCCCGCCCGCCAATCAGCCGTGATCCGTCGAGTTGACCCAAGCTCGCCGCGCCGACCAGGAACATGGCAAGGCGCAATTCGTGAATCAGCCGCTCGCCGGCCTCGATGGCAGCGGCCGCCGACCGCTCTGCCGCAATCAGGAACGGCCGGGCCACGCTCACGTAGTCCGCGCCAAGGGCCAATGCCTTGGCAGCCTGCAGACCGTTGCGAATGCCGCCTCCGGCAATGATCCTTGCGCCGTTCGGGCCGGCGAGGCTTGCCGCAGGCGGCAGCCGCTCCAGCACCCAGGCGGTGGGCAGGCCAAAATCCTTGAACAATTCCCCCAATTCGTCACCGCCGTTCACCTGGCCTTCCACCGCGGCCCAACTCGTTCCGTCGCTGCCGGAGATGTCCACATAAGCCACGCCCGAGTCTGCGAGTCGCGCGACCAATTCGGGAGCGATGCCGCCACCGCACTCCTTGACATAGACGGGGAGCGGGCAGATGCGCAGGATCGCCTCCAGGTGGCGCCACAGGCCGCGAAAATCGGTGTCCCCGTCGCTCTGAATCGCTTCCTGCAGGGCGTTCAGGTGGAGCGCAAAGACATCGGGCTGCACCACTTCGAGAATGCGCGCGATGTCATCGTAGTGGACGTCGTAGTTGAAGCTCACCAGGCCCAGGTTCGCGATCAGCGGCACGCTGGGGGCGATGTCGCGCACGCGGAAGCTCGCCTTCGCCTCCGGATGCTCGATGAGCACCTTCATGGAACCAAGCCCCAAAGGCAGCTTCAAGCGCTCCGCGGCGGCGGCCAGGTTGCGATTGATGCGGCGAAAGCGCTCTCCGGCGCCCCCAGTCATGGAGGAGATGATGATCGGCGCCGCGATGGCCTTTCCGGCGAACTCCGTCCGGGTCGAAACGTCCGCGAGGGAAATCTCGGGCAGGGCGTTATAGCGGAGCTTGTAGGAGGCAAAGCTGTCGCGCTGCATGTCGACGGAATCGTCGAGACATGCGTCGATGTGGGCGGCCTTGCGGTCATTGAGCCGGGCGGCCTTGATTTGCGGAATGCCCCGCCCGCGATACGTCATGGCCATGATTCATCACCATCGGTACGCGGCTCGCGCAGCGTTGGCGTGACGGAGGCAGCCTCCAGAAGCACCGCTCGCGCCGCTGGGTCAGAGGCGCTCAACGCATCTTCCAGCCCGCGATGTTCGGTGGCTCTCCGTGGGCTCCTGCGCGCTCGGAGCGCCCCACCCCCGTTCTTCCCTCCTCCACTATCATCGCGAACCCCGAACGCAGGGTAGCATATCCGCCGAAAAGGCCCGCACTTGCGCGGCGCGGATCCGGCTGCCGCGCCCAGCCCCTGCGGGCCTGAAGCGCTGCCCGCCCCCGCGCGCCGACCCGAGCGCGTCATGGGGCGCGTTACTGGGCGCGCCGCGTCCGCCAGGTCACCACTGTACTTTCTTGCCCGCCTTGTTCGGGTCAAGGTACTGCCCCTTGAGCGTCAGCAGGAACTTGACCAGCTGGTCCACCTCTTCCGGCTTGAGCAGCGTGGTGAAGTTGGGCATCACGTCGCGCGGATAACCGGGCACAATGTAGGCGTTGGGGTCCAGGAGCGATTGGCGGATGTAAGCCTCGTCGCGGCGGGCCCCAATCGTGCCCAGGTCCGGGCAGACGGCGTTCACGCCAATGACGTTATGGCAGCGCGCACACCATTGCACGAACAGGGGATGAAGAGCCGGTTTCGCCTGCGCGGGCGCAGCGGGGGCCTGCACGGCGGGCCCCGGCCCCTGTGGCTGTCCCCCGGCCTGGGCCCAGGCGGCGTCGCCGCACGTCCACCCGGCCAGCAATGCAATTCCTAACAGCAACAGCCTCACGCCCATCGCGGGCCTCCCTGGTTATTCGCTTTGTCGCTCGGATGTTCGGAACACTATGCTTGGCCCGCCAGCCGCTCCACGTGACGGGCGCGGGTCTTGGCGGCGAGGTTGTACGCGACCGGGCGACAGGAAAGTGTTCGCCCGACCGGTCCATCCCGGGATCGCCCTTTGGGGGCGATCCCGGCTACGAAGACTACTTGTGGGAAACCTTCCAGACCACACCTTCTCCGGGAGACGGACGGAAGGCGTGCACATCCACCGGGCCGAAGTCCGTCACATACAGCACCGCGCCACTAGGATCGAAGCGCGCCTCGATGGGGTGGTTCAAGCCGCCCGTACCCGCCAGAGAGGCCACGCCGGGTTTCGTGTTCCAGACGAACGGCGTGAGCTCGGTTCCGGCCGGCTCCAGGAAGTGCACGCGCAACACATTGCTCGCGCTCTCCTGGAGGTCCACCGGCGCGAAGCCGATCTGGCCCCACAGAGCGATGAATAGGTCGTTCACTTCGCCGAACGCCTTGTTGTGGCTGAAATCCATTCCGTCGGCGGAGGAGTCTATGGGGAACAGGGCGATGGGCTGGTGAATGACCCCGGGCAGGTGGTCGAACACCAGTTGCGCGCCCTTGGCATTGTCCCCGAGTTGCGTGCCGGTCACTTCAACCGAGCCCTGCTTCCAGTTGGCCAGCAGGAAGCCGAAGGAATCCGGCCAGCCGTGCCAAGCAGCCCCACCGTAGCTCACGTGCAGCTCGTCGGGGGCATTGGCGATCGGGCGGCTGCCGCGCATGTCCGGGCCATTGTTCGACACCAGCAACGCTCCGTGCAGGACGGGATGGTTCGCCGGGGCGAAGGCCAGGCCGAATGGATTGCGGAAGCCCCAGTCCAGCACTTCCATCGTGTTCTGGGGATCGCTGATCTTGGCACGCTCCACCGAACTGGTGCAGGGAACGTGGCCCTTGACGACGGTGCCCCGCGGGGCGGCCACGCCATAGGGACGGTAGGGGCTGGTATGAATCTCTTTGCCCTTGTCGTCCTTGGTGGTGTAGCTGACACCGGAGAGCACGATGTCCTTGCAGGGGACATCGTGGGCCAGTTCGCCCGTGTTGGGATCCATGGTCTTGGCCAAGGTCGGGCCCGCCACGTCCTCACCTACGACGGAGGAGTTGGTGTCGCTGCCCAGCCCGAAGTAGACGTACTCGCCCTTGAACTGCACTTTGCTGACGTTATGGTCGCCGAAGGTCGGCAGGTCCTTCACCCAGACCGCCACTTCGCCGGAATTAGGATTGACCTTCCAGATGGTGTTGGTGCCGCTCACGTACAGCGAGCCGGCGTGGTAGGTGATGCCCAACGACGCACCCGGATCGAGCTTGCCTTTGGCCAGCGTGCGCAGGTGCTTGCCGGCCTTGTCGAACACCTGGATGGCGGTAGCCTCGTTGTCAGAGGCCTTTTGCCAGCCGGACTCCAGGACGTAGGCCTCGCCTTTTTCGTCCCAGGTAATGCCCATCGGCGTGTTCAGCCCCTTCACGTACAGTTCGACCTTGTACCCGGGCGGCACGGACAGGTCGGCCGCATTGGGCGAATAGGCCAGCGCCGCTGCCGGGAGTGCCGCGGCAACTGCCGCGATCCAGGCAAGCGTCTGCAATAAGCGATTCACGGTATCCTCCATTCTGGTTAACGGCTCACCAACGGACAATACAATACGTCGACGCGCACAGGCTCCCCCCAGACTTGGGGTGGAAAAGCCTGACGGCACCAATGGAAGCGTTTCGAAGTTGGGCCCCCTTCCGACGCCCCTCTCTAACAGAACCGGGGAACGGTTGTCTAGCGGAGCAGGCTGCCTTCGCCGCTTCCAGATTCCGGATGCGGTCAGACGCAATGCCCGATTGGGCGTCGCTGAAAGCGAGCCTTCCCGTCCCGGCCCTGAACGCCAGGCGGTGCTGGGCCAAGTCTTTCGCAGTTGCTGTGTCGAATCGGAAAGGCAGACCGAACTGGAGAAAAGCTGTGGGCCTCTGATTCACAGTCGTGAGGCCGGCGGTTCGATCTTCACTTTAGACCTGTGACATCCGCTGTGCTAAATTCTTCCTGCGACTTCCGAGGCTCTGCCTCCAAATTAGCACAGGCGCCGCGTCGGATAGGTTATTGATACCAGTCGGTTAGAAGCGTCGGAATTTCAGCAGGGATCACGGTGCGATTCCCGCCGCCCCTACCCGTGACATCGTCCTCATCAACTGGCCTAGCCAGTGGCCTCTGTTTGCTCAGCTGCTCCTTTCTGGCCACGTTTCACCCACGCCAGCGTGAGCAATCTGTCCTCGACTTGCTGGGCTGGTTCCCGAAGCCGCTCCGGTGTTAGCTTCAGGTAGCCGCCCGCCACGTCGCTGTTCGGCTGCATGTGGTTGACTAGACCTTTTTGGGACATATGGGTCGGACTCAATCCCTCCGTGCTGGTCGTCTGTGATTTCGTGCGGGCTAAAAGCCCCCTAGCTGGGCCAGAGTCGGCCGCTCCAACAGGCGTGCAGCCCAAGAGTCCTAAGCTGTCCCGTGTGACAAATTTGTGACAATTGCTCAAAAGAATTGACGACAAACGGGGACACACCTCGACAGATCGTTGCTCGGAATTGTTTGAAACGATTGTCGCGCGTTGTCCTTATTTATTTTGTAATATCAACTGATTAGGATTTCGGTTCCGCTATTGTGGGGCCGATTCCTGCCGGGAGCACTTGCAATATCAGCTCGATAGCACGGATGAGCGGATTCACTTTCACTGTTTGTACCTGTCTAGTAACACCGAGAACAGTCTTCGCCCGGTATCTTCTCGCATTGCCCCATAGCACCAATCAAGCGCCATCCATGCCACCGCGCGCTGACGCGGGGCAGAGTGCGCGCGCGGTTGCGCCAAGAATCCGGGCCAATCGAGACACATCTAAAGGGATTCGGTGGAGAGGCTGTATGACGGCCACAATGGAGGGTAGTTTACCGCGGCGCGGAGCCCAAAATGGATTTGTCTCTGAAGACCTACATCACCGAGCCGCAGGCCGCTGCCCTGCTGCTTGGTTGCCTAGGCCACACCGGCCGACGCCCCCGCTGACCCGATTATCGAATGGGGGCTTAGCGTGAGCGGAGTTCCCGCTGACTGCCCAGCACCGTGTGGCTGAGGCGCAAGCCGCCGTCAATGTCGATTTCCGCGCCGTTGATGAAGCCCGCGGCGTCGGAGCACAGGAAGGCGACCATTTGGGCCACTTCCTCCGGCGTGCCGAGACGCCGGGCCGGGGTCATCGAAACGGCCTGCTCCAGGATGGCCGGCGGCATCGCCTTGACCTTTTCCGTGCCGATCATGCCGGGCAATACCGCATTGCAGGTGATTCCCTTGCGCGCGAACTCCAGGGTGACGTTGCGGGTCAGCCCGAGCAGTCCCGCCTTCGTGGCCGAATAGCCCGCCTGATTGTATAGCCCGCTGCGAGCCGCGCCGGAGGACATGTTCACGATCCGGCCCCAGCCTTTGGCGGCCATGGACTCGACCACGGCACGGATCATGTTGAATGGGCCCGTCAGATTGACGGCCAGTTCCCGCTCCCATCCCGACTGCTGCATCTTCAGCAGCGGCGCGATGTGGTCGACGATGCCGGCGTTGTTCACCAGGCAGTCCGCATCGCTGAGCACGCCGCGGATCCGATCCACGGCTGCGTGCACCTGCTCCGGGTCACCCACATCGCCGGTCGCCCAGGCGCTCCGCCGGCCCAGCTTCTCCACGGCCCGCGCCGTTTGTTCGACACCCGGGTCCAGATCGACCAGCCCCACGTCCGCCCCCTGCCGGGCCAGTTCCAGCGCGCAAGCCCGTCCAATGCCGTGGGCGGCGCCTGTAACCAGGGCGATTCTTCCTGCCAGGGGCGTCATGTGTCCCTCGTGCCGGAAGGAGCGGCGCGATCGGACGTCCCGTCCACGCAGGCCGTCACGATGCGATGCAGCGAGGCGCGGAACCGGCTCCGCAACTCGCCCAGGTCCGGGATCTTGGTGATGCGGCCGATCGTGGGGGCCGCGATCGTGAAGTAGCTCACGGCTCCGATCAGATGCAGCAGGAACAGCTCCGGGTCCAGGTCGCGCAGGTAGCCTTGCGACTTGGCCTGGTCGATGGGCCGGCGCAAGGCATCCACGACGTTCGCCAGGTACAGGGTACGCACCCGCGAAATGCGTCCCGGGTTCTCCATCAGTTCCCGCACGATCAGCTGCATGTACGCGGGATTCGCTTCCCCCCAGGCCGCGACGCGATCCACCATGAGCCGGATCCGCTCCACGGGATCGCTGGCGTCCTCGCCGAGATGCCCGGTGACCTGCCGGACACTTTCCGCGACGCGGCTCAACACGGCCGCGTACAGCTTCCGCTTCGAGGGGAAATGGTGCGTGATTGAGGCGTTGGCGATGCCCAGCGCCGCGCCCATGTCCCGAAAGGACGTCCCCGCGAACCCGTTGCGGGCAAACATCTCCTCCGCGACCCGCAGGAGCCGCTCGCGCGTGGAACCCTGCCGTGCTTCCATGTCCAATCAGGCCACCCCCGCTTTGAGATATTCCTCCTTGATCTTGCGCTTGAGAATCTTTCCGGTGGGCGATTGCGGCAAGGCGGTCGCGAAGACGACTCGCTTCGGCACCTTGTAGCCCGCCAGGTGCTCCTTGCAGAAGCCGATGATGTCCTGCTCCGTGGCGGTCTGGTTCAGTTTCAGCACGACCCAGGCGGCCACGGCTTCGATCCAACGCGGGTCGGGAACGGCCAGCACCGCCGCTTGTGCCACCTTGGGATGACGCAGGATCATCGCTTCCACCTCCTGCGACGATACGTTCTCGCCGCCCGTCTTGATGATGTCCTTCTTGCGATCCACGAAATAGAACCGCCCCTGCTCGTTCTGGTAGCCGATGTCTCCGGTATGGAGCCAGCCGCCGCGCAAGGCGCTCTCCGTCGCCTCCGGATTGCGCCAGTAGCCCATCATCACGGCCGGGCCGCGGATCACCAACTCGCCCGGAGTGCCCGGCGGCACCTCCCGGTCCTTGTCGTTGAACACCTTGACCGTGGCGCCTGTGGCCGCCATGCCGATGGACGTCGGGTCGAAGTCTTCGGGGGACGACGTGGTGCCCAGGGGCGAGCTTTCGGTCTGGCCGTAGTAGTTGCGCCATTCGATGTCGGGCTTGATCTGGCGCCAGCGCTCCAGGACGACCGGGGGCATCGCGCTGCCGAAGGAGATGCATTTCTTCAGCGACGAGAGGTCCCAGTTCGCGAAACCCGGCACCGAGGGCAGGGCCTGGTAAATCGTCGGCGGATAGATCCACATCGTCACCCGCTCCTCCTGGGTCTTCTTCAGGATATTGACCGGGTTGGGAGCGTAGTCGATGAACACCTTCGCGCCGAAGGTCAAAGCGGCATTGAGGACCGTCGTGCCGGCAATGTGGAACAAGGGGATGTCGAGGATCAACACGTCCTTGCGTCCCAGGTCCACGTCGACCGCGATGTGCAGCATGGCCATGAAGTAATTCAAATGGCTGGTCATCACTCCCTTGGGAAAGCCCTCGGTGCCCGTCGTGTACATGATCGACGCCAGGTCCGTGGATTCGACGGGAACCTCGGGCTCGGTCACTGGATAGTCCCCGGCAACGAAGCTGGCCGCGTCAACCCACCCGGACGGCTTGCCGCCCGGAGCGGTGATCCCGATCCAGCCGAAGTGCTCGACACTCGGTAGCTTGTCCTTGACGGCCGCAACGGTCGCGGCGAGCACGTCCTCGACGAAGAAGGCCTTCGCCTCGGCGTTGTTGACGACAAAAGCGATCTCGTCGCCCTTGAGCAGGAAGTTCAGCGGGACCGGCGCGGCGCCGATCTTGGCCAGGCCCAGCCGCAGGTAGACGTACTCCAGGCAGTTGTGGGTCATCAGCGCCACCCGGTCGCCCCGACCGACACCGAGCTTCAGGAAGGCGTGGGCCGCCTGGCAGGCGTGCTCGTTGAGCGTCTTGTAGCTCACCGCCTTGTCACCGCTGACCAAGGCGATGCGGTCGGGAAACCGCAGGGCCGAGCGGGTCATCAGATCGCCCAGCGTGGCGCGGCGCAACAGGTTCTCTTGCAGGGGTTCCATACGCACCTCTCACGGGTTTGAGGCTGTCAGGCTTTCTTGGAGCCGCCGGGTTTCATGCCTGCTCCGCCCTGGCTGTAGTCCCCGAACGGGCCGTCCCGCTCCGCCACGGCAGCCGCGACGCCGTCTTCCTTGGCCCGCTGGACAAAATGCCGGGCTTCGGGGGTGTTCCGCATGTAGCCGTCGAGGATCGGGCCGAGGGTCTGGGTCGTTTGCAGGCCCATGTTCTCGAAGGCCTGGTTGGTGATCAGCTTCATCGCCACGAGCTGGCTGGTAGGGATTTTCGCCATGCGACCGGCCCAATAGCGCACTTTCGCGTCGAGCTCCGCCGCGGGATAGGAGAAGTTGACCAGCCCGATTTCCGCCGCCTCCTTCCCGCTGATGGAGTCGCCGGTCAGGGCGTACTGCTTGGCGCGGGTCAGGCCCAGCCGGTAGATCCACATGCCGGTCAGGTGGCAGCCCCAGACGCGGGCGTAGGGCGTGCCCAGGCGCGCATCGTCCGCGACGATGACGAGGTCCGCTAAAAGCCCGATTTCCGATCCGCCGCCCACGCACCAGCCGTGGATCTTCGCGACGACCGGCTTGGGGCTGCGCCAGATGCTCATGAACTTGGGAATCGGGCCGGTGAACGGGTTGAGCACCGTCATCATGTCCTTGCCCGGGTCCCATTCCTCCCCGGCGCCCGGCAATCCCCAGCGCGCGAAATGCTCGAGGTTTCCGCCGAAGTCGAAACCGGCGCAGAAGGACTTCCCGGCCCCTTGCAGGACGATCACATGCACTTGCTCATCCGCGTTCGCCGCCATGATGGCCGCTTCCACCTCCTGGGGCATGGGCGGCACGATGGCGTTGAACTTCTCGGGACGGTTGAGGGTGACGGTCGCGATCGGCCCTTCGGTCTCGTAGCGAATCGTTTCGTAGGTCATGGTCGGTCTTCTTGGGTTCAGGCCAGCGTTTCCGCGAGGCGGCTCGCGCGGCGCGCCCCCAGCTCCCGGATCGTCGCGATCATCTCAGGCGGCGTGCTGCCCGGGCCGAAGGTGGCCGCGACCCCCAGCTCCTGCAGCGCATGGGCGTCGCCAGCCGTCAGCACCGAGCCGCCCACCACCACGGCCGCATCGGCCCCCTCCGCCTTGAGCCGGGTCATCAGCTCCGGAAGATAGTGGAGGTATTCCCAGGAGTGGCAGCTGATTCCGAGCACGTCTACGTCCTCCTGGATCGTGCTGCGCGTCAGCTTTTCCGGCGTCTGAAAGCATCCTGCGTAGATCACCTCCATTCCGGCATCGCGGAGCATCCGCGCGACGGCGATCGCGCCCACCTCGTGCTGATCGAGCCCGAGGATGCCGATCAGGATGCGCACCTTGCTCATGGCCGCTATCCTTCCACCAGGGCCGGCAGGAACCCGTGCGGATCGTAGGGCCAGTGGTACGCCTGGCGCAGCGTCCCGGCGATTTCGCCCATGGTGCAGTCCGCCTCCGTGGCGGCGATCACGGGCGGGACCAGGTTGTCCTCCGGGCGCTGCGCGGCGGCCAGCACCGCCCGCAACGCGTCGCGCACGCGCGCACCATCGCGTTCCGCCTTGAATGCCCGGATGCGGTCCACCCTCTCCACGCAGGGGCTGAGCTTGCCTTCCACGGCTTCCCTGAGCAGCGTGTCCTCCTCGGCCGGGACCCGATGGACGTTCACGCCCACCATACGCAGCTCGTCCCGGCTGAGCTGCTGGTGGTAGCGCTCCATGGCGTTGCGGAAGAACTTGCGGAACCAGCCTTGCCCGGCGAGCTCGAGCGCCGAACCGCGCGCTTCGACGTCCCGGATCATGGCCGTGATGCGTCCCTCCAGCTCGTCGGTGAGCGCTTCCACATAGTGGGAGCCCCCCAAGGGGTCCACGACGCGGCCCGCGCCCGATTCCAGCTCGATGATCTGCTGGGTCCGCAGCGCCACCAGGTGCGACGCGCGGCTCGGTGTCCGATACGCCTCATCGAAGGCCGAAATCTCGAGCGCCTGCACGCCCCCCAGCACCATCGCCATGGCCTGCAGGGTGCCCCGCACGATGTTGTTGCTGGGCTGCTGGGCGGTCAGCGCGAGGCCGGACGTGTGGGCGGAGATCACCACGGACCACGAACGGGGGTCCTGGGCACCGAAGTCCTCCCGCATCATGCGCGCAAACAGCCGCCGCGCGGCCCTGACTTTCGCGATCTCCTCGAAGAAGTCCATGCTGCAATCCACCAGCAGCGCGATCCGCGGGGCGAAACCGTCGATTGGCACCCCGCGCCGCAACAGCTCCCGCGCCAGGTAGCGAATTTCGACAAATCCCAGCGCCATTTCCTCGACGGCGTTCAGCCCGGATTCGCAGAAGAAATATGTGTCCTCCACGAAGGAGTGGAACTTGGGCATTTCGCCGGCGCAGAACTGCATCACGTCGGCGGAAATCCGGACACGGAGCTCGACCGGCATGTGCATCGCATACCCGCAGTCTTCCGCGTAGAGAGGCGCCTGCAGCACCGAGCCCCGCAAATGAGCCGGCGCGACGCCCATCGCCCGCGCGGCGATGTACAGACCGGTCAGGGCGAACAGGCTGGGTACGGAACTCGAGATGGAAAGTTCGGCGAGGGGCAACTCCCGGAACAGCGTCAGGTAATCGTCCTTGCAGCACAGGGAGACGCCCTGGGTCCCGACAGCGCCGGCCGCCAAGGGGTGGTCCGGGTCGAGCATCCCCATGGTTGCGGCGTCGCCGATGACGTCGATTCCGAGCTGATGGTTGCTGATGAGGTACTTGATCTGCGCGTTGGAGCGCTCCGGATCCGCCTCGCCCGAAAGCTCGCGCTGAATCCAGCCCGCCGCTTCTGGCACCGTCGCCCGCCGACCCCGCGTATAGGGGTACTGGCCGGGAGGTTCTACCGCATCCGAGCCCGGCTTGGACTCATAGTAGTCCCGCACCGCGATGCCCGAACGACTCAGCCGTTCACCCATCATCGTCCCCCGGCACGAGGCGGATTTACGCTAGGCTCCCCTGGGCGCGAATCCCTACCGTACGATCGGTAGGTTACCGGAAACGAATCCGTACTGTCAAAGCAGCGCATGTCCGGCCGTCCGTCGGGCCGGCAGCGGAGGCGGACGTGACGATTAGGCTGCGCCTGGGCGCCGGGTTCTGCCATGCGGCTCTATTCCAATGCCCATCAGCGGATCAGGGGAGGGAGGGCCTGACAACCATCAGGCGCAGGGCCAAGCAAGACACCGCCAGCCGGCGTGAGGTGGATGCGTTGATGCCCATGTGGAGCGCGGACGGCCATGTGTGCAATATGGGCAATCAGGGTGCGCCGCGCTTAAGCCGCATCCTGATTTAATAGGTGTTTTCGAAATTGAAGGATTGTCGACAATCTTCTTGTTAAAGATGCGATGGGTTGATACGAGACAGCAGGCATCTATGACTCGGGCGTCACAATAGGACTGCTGCACCAACCGGAATGTTGAACGGCGTCAACAGCCGCAATGGAGTTTGAGCATGGCAATGACCAAGGTCGAGGCCGAAGTGACGGGAAAAGTCTGGAAGGTGGTAGCGGCCCCGGGGGACGCGCTCGCAGCGGAAGACGCCATCGTCATCATCGAATCGATGAAGATGGAGATTCCCGTGATGGCGCCTCGGGCGGGCAAGCTTCTGCGAGTGCTGGTCAAGGAGGGCGATCAGGTTGGTGAGGGCCAGATCGTCGCAGAGATGGAATAGGTGCGCGCTCGCTCGCGCGGCAATCCTGGGAGGGTGACCTATGGGTGAAGGAAGAGACCCCGGAATCGGCGCGGAATCGCTGATCACGTTTCGCTGGTTCGGGACCAACGCACCGCTCACGCTGTCGCTGCCTGAGCAGATCGCGGCGCGGATCGGCGACCGCATCATTGCGGGGGCGATCGCCCCGGGTGCGCGCATCGTGGAACAGGCGGTCGCGGCTGAATTCAAGGTCTCCCGTGGGCCCGTGCGCGAGGCGCTGCGTATTCTCGACCGGGAAGGACTGGCTCGAATTCATCCGCGCCGGGGAGCCATGGCCACCGCGCTGACCGGCGAAGAAGTGCGCGACATCTTCGAGATCCGCGCGGGCCTGTACCGCATCGCCGCCGAGCGCCTGGCGGATCATTGCCCGCCCCTCGCCCTCCAGCAGATGGAAGAGGGCATCGCTGTGCTGAAGAAGCACGCGGAAGACCTCGACGGAGGCGATCGCTACGCCGAGGTCGTCTTCCGGCTCAGCCTGAGCGCCGCCCGGTCCGCCGGAAATCTCCGGCTGGCCGACATGATCACCTCCCTGGCGCTGCAAACCTATCGCTAGTCCCGGCTGGGCTTGCGCTCTC
>JAIQET010000117.1 GCA_020073645.1 Terriglobia bacterium
TGGTGCCGGGAGATCCTATCCTGCAAATGCTGGGGGAAGGAGCGCCGGCGGCGGATGTGCAAGCGGTGCGGCATCAGTACGGACTCGATGCTCCGCTGGGGCAGCAATACCTGCATTACTGGAAAGGCGTGCTGCACGGAGACTTGGGGGCTTCGCTGCGTTTCAATCAGAGCGTGGGCAGCCTGATCGCGCAGCGCTATCCGTACACGCTGCAGTTGACGCTGGCGGCCTTGCTGGTGGCGGTGTTGCTGTCGATTCCTGCTGGAGTACGTTCGGCGCAGCGACGCAACCGCTGGGATGACCGCGTGCTCAGCGTGGTCAGCTTGTTCGGATTGTCGTTTCCGAATTTCGCCCTGGGGCCGATCCTGATTCTGCTATTTTCTATCAAGCTGGGATGGCTACCCGTGTCCGGGTCGGGAACGGTGGCGCACCTGGTGCTTCCTGCGATCACCATGGGTGGGGCGCTGGCCGCGATTCTTACCCGCATGGTGCGTACCTCAATGCTGGAAGAGCTGGGGCAGGACTACATTCGCACCGCGCGGGCCAAAGGGCTTCCGGAGCGCACCGTGGTTTACCGCCACGCGCTGCGGAATGCCTTGATTCCGGTAATCACGGTCCTGGGATTGCAATTCGGGGCACTGCTGGCGGGCGCGATTGTAACCGAGACAATTTTCTCCTGGCCGGGGATCGGGCGGCTGACCATCCAGGCGATTGGCAATCGCGATTATTACCTGGTGCAGGGATGCATTCTGGCAATTGGATTGACGTACGTGGCAGTGAATTTTCTGACAGATTTGCTGTACTCGGCCGTAAACCCGAGGATCAGACAGTAGAGGACAGTCGACGGCGGCTATTTCGCAATGGATACCCAAGACTCTCTTTGGATGCGCTACTTGCCCGGCTTGGTGGCAGCAGGCGGAGGAACAGCGATGCTTGCCCGCTGGAGGCACAAGCACGCGATTGCCGCCGCGACCCTTGCCACACTGCTCGGCCTAGTTTGCATGGAAGCCGAGTACTGGGTGGCCCACGGATTCCCCTCGTCAGAGGTATCCTTTTTCGCCAGCGCGGTGGTGGTCACTCTGACCGGGCTGGCGCTGGGTAGGCTGGGCGGTGCGGCCCTCGGTATCTTGGGATTGGCATTCTTCGCCTACGTGAACCTGCGCTACGGCGCCCCTTACTTGCTGGATTACGTTCTGTCCATCTTGTATGCGTTTCTCCTGGCCCGCTCCCGCCGTGAGCTGAACTGGCAAGGTGCCGGCTGGCTGCACCCGGGCTGGATCGAAGGGCTCTGGATCGTGTTGACCTACGGCGTTACTTTCTGGCGAACAACCAGCCTCGACAAATGGGGATGGGTTACGGGAAGGCCGTGGTGATGGTGGAAGGGCTAGAGGCCGAGAAGGCATGACGACTGCGCGCGCCAATGCGCTGCCCTACGCTGGATCGCTGGTGCAGCGTGTCGCCCGCCACAACCCGCTGGCCGCGATTGGCGTCGTGCTGGTGGTGGTCTTTGTGGTGTTTGCCCTGTTCTCTCCCTGGATTGCGCCGCAGGATCCTGCCTACATTGATCTGCCGAACCGGCTGGCGAGACCTTCGGCGACGCACTGGTGCGGCACCGACGAACTGGGGCGCGATATTACCTCTCGCCTGATTTACGGTTCGCGGATTTCCATGCTGGTGGGCAGTTGCGTGGTGGCGGCGTCGCTGGCGCTCGGTCTGATTATCGGGTCGATTGCCGGATACTATGGCGGGCGCATCGATCGCTTCGTCAATATTGTGCTGATGAATGCTTTTCTCTCTTTCCCGGGAATTCTGCTGGCCATCGCGTTTGTCGCCTTCCGCGGGCCGGGCATCTTCAATCTGGTGTTCGCGCTTTCGCTCGGCGGCTGGGTGGGATACGCGCGGCTGGTGCGGGGGCAGGTGCTGGCGGCGCGGGAACGCGAATTTGTGGAGGCGGCACGGGCACTGGGAGCGAGCGATCTGCGGGTGATTGTGCGACACATTCTCCCCAACATTATTCAGCCCATCATTGTGCAAGCCGCGATCGGCATGGCCGGCGCCATCCTGGCGGAGGCGACTATGAGCTTCCTGGGCCTGGGAGTGCCTCCGCCGACTGCCAGTTGGGGCACCATGCTCAATGACGGCCGGGCGCATCTGTTCGACGCGCCCCACCTGGTCATCTTTCCCGCGCTCGCGGTCATGCTGGCGGTGCTGGCGTTTAACTTTATCGGCGACGCGCTGCGGGACTATCTCGATCCGAGGTCCCGGATCGAGGCCGGGCTGTAGAGATACCTCGCTACGCTCGGCATTTCGGCTGCGGGCTCCCCCCTTCGGCAGGCTCAGGGTGACGCCCGCAAACCGCCTCAACTTCATCGGCGACGCGCTGCGGGACTATCTCGATCCGAGGTCCCGGATCGAGGCCGGGCTGTAGAGATACCTCGCTGCGCTCGGCATTTCGGCTGCGGGCTCCCGCTACGCTCACGCCCGCAAACCGCCTCAATTTCATCGGCGATGCGCTCCGGGATTATCTCGACCCGAAGTCCCGGATCGAAGCAGGGCTATAGGACATTGCCGCCCGTCGTTACGGCGTAGCCCTTTGGTAACCCCTAGAAAAGAGGGATTATCTTGCGGTTCGGCGGTTTCCGCCGCAACATTTCCGAAGCCTCCGGGTTTGCAAGCTATAACCGCCGGAACTAACAAGTTCCGGCCGGAATTGATGGGGTACAAGATCCAAGGAGTGAGGAGAGATTATGACCATGCAAGTGAAGAGTTTCTTTCTGGGCGCGGCCCTGGCCGCCATGCTTCTGCCGGCAGCGGCGCAGAGCAATGCCCCCGCCGCTAATACGGCTCCGACCGAGCCCCCGACCAAGCAGGACAACGCGACCATTGGAGAGCGCAAGGAGAACCAGCAGGACCGCATTGCCAATGGCGTGAAGAGCGGGGAATTGACCTCTGGCGAAGCGGCCAGGCTGGAAAAGGAACAGTCCAAGCTCAATGCGGAAACGCGCGCCATGCGGGCTGCCGATGGGGGCAAGCTGACGGCTGCTGACAAGGCGAAGATCCAGAGACAGCAGAACCGGCTGTCGCACCAGATCTACAACCAGAAGCACGATGCCCAGACCCAGGCGGGAACCACCCCGCCGACGCCGGCCGGGACCAAAGCGCCCACCGAAGTCGGCCGCCGGGAAGAGAACCAGCAGGATCGCATCGCGCAGGGTGTGCAGAGCGGACAACTGACCGCAGGCGAGGCCTCCAATCTCGAGAAGCGGGATGCGCGCATCAACAATGAAATCAAGACCGACCGCGCTGCCAACGGAGGCGCCTTGACCCCGGCCGAGAGGGCCCAGGTCAACCGCCAGCAGAACCGTGTGTCCCGGCATATCTACCGCGACAAGCACAACGGCCGGCACCAGTAAGCACGGCTCCAGCCGGATTCGAAGCGCCCTCGGAAAACCGGGGGCGTTTTCTTTTGCCTTGAAAAGACTGGTTCTGCACGATTGCGTCCAGCAGCAGAAATTGCCGCCCCTGCCCGCGCGGCAGCATCTACAAGGGCATTCCTGTGAACAGAAGAGGCGACAATGATTGCACGCATCTGGCGGGGCTTCACCCGCGAAGCCGACAAAGATACCTATTTCGAATACCTGCAAAAGACCGGGCTGCCGGACTACGCGTCCATTCCGGGCAATCGTGGCGTGTGGGTGCTGCGGCGGGTGCGCGAGGGCAAAGCCGAATTCACGCTGATCTCGCTGTGGGAATCGTACGAGGCCATCCAGGCGTTTGCGGGCGCCGACTATCACAAGGCTGTGTACTATCCCGAGGACAAAAGGTTCCTGCTGGAGTTGGAGCCGCACGTGGCGCACTACGAAGTGCTGAGTAGCCCGGGGGGCTGAAAGCACCCCCCCGAAACATGGCAGGCGGGACGACGCCATCCTCCTTGGGCGCGCCCGTCCCGCCCCGCTCGCCATCCCTAAGTAGCTGAAAGCACTGGCTCTATTCTTGTTGACATAAATAACATATTGCGATATTAATATCTCGATTAGCAATATGACATTGGGCGAGAAAATTCGTTACCTGCGCGAGGTGGAAGGCACGCTGCGCGGCCTGGGACGGCCGCTGACCCAGCTCGAGGTGGTGCAGGCCGTCCGCAAGGAACTGGGCAAGAGCATCAGCCAGTCCTACATCTCGCAAATGGAAAGTGGGACGCGCCCGCACATGACGCAGGCAACGCGCACCTTGCTGGCGAAGTTTTTCAAAGTGCATCCGGGGTTCCTGGTGGATGATCCCGAGGGTTACTCCACCGAGCTGGTGTCGGACCTGCGGACTACGGAAGGGAAGTTGGATGTTTGGCTGTTGCAGGGCTCGGAGCGCTTTGCCAGCGATCCAGAAGTGAGCGAGGTCTTGCTCAAGCTGGCGCGAGAGAAGGACACGCAGCGGTGCTTGATCCTGCTAGGCGCGATCCT
>JAIQET010000004.1 GCA_020073645.1 Terriglobia bacterium
TTCCGGCAGCAGCGCATGTCGGGCATCGTCGTAGAGTTGCACGATCGCCAGCCTCGCGTTCCCGCAAAAGACGTGATCTCTGTGCTGGATGCGGCGCCCGTGCTCGACGAGTCCCTGCTCCGCCTGGGCAAGTGGATTGCGGATTACTACCTGGCGCCCCTGGGCGAGGTCTTCCGCAGCATGTTGCCGCTGGGAGCGGAGTTCAAGCGGACCATCGCCTACCGCATCACGGAGGAAGGGCAACTCGCGCTGCACCTGGCGGGTATGTCGGGATCGTCGGCCCGCTCGCGGAAGAGGCCGGAAGATCAACTCGCCGAGTTCCGCGTGCTCGACTATCTCGCCGAACGCGAGCTGGTGCACGAGCCGAGGCTGCACACGGCCACCCATGCCTCCAAGTCGGTGCTGGCCGGCATGGTGCGCAAGCAGTGGATTGAGCGAGAGGACCTCTCGGGCGCACGCGACGCGGCGCGTACGGTGAAGGTCGCGGTACTGAAGACTGCCGAGGGCAAACTCAACGCCAATCAGAGAACCCTGGTTGACACACTCGCTGCGGCTGGCGGCAAAGTCGCAGTCGAAACGCTGCACACCCTGGAAGTCCCGCGCACGACCCTGCACACGCTAGTCAAGCGCGGACTGGTGGAGATTGTCGAAGAGCCGGCCGAGTTCACCATGTCTGGGCTCAAAGCCCGGCCCTCGCCGTTTGACTTTGAGTTCAACCCGGCACAGCAGGAGGCGCTGCGGCGCATCCAGGACGGCGTGGACGCCCGCAAATTCGCCGGGCTCTTGCTACACGGCGTGACCGGATCGGGGAAGACCGCAGTTTATCTGGCAGGAATGCGCGCGGTGCTGGCGGCGGGACGCTCAGCGATCCTGCTTGTGCCCGAGATCGGGCTTACGCCCGCGGTCGCGGCGGACCTGCACCAGGTCTTCGGCGACGAAGTTGCGATTCTGCACTCCGGGCTGTCTGATCGGGAGCGAGCGGAACAGTGGCATCGCATTCAGCGCGGAGAGGCACGGATGGTGGTGGGGACGCGGTCGGCGGTGTTTGCTCCGGTATCGGACCTGGCTTTGATGATCGTGGATGAAGAACAGGATTCTTCGTACAAGCAGGAAGAGACGCCACGGTATCACGCGCGAGACGTGGCCGTGATGCGGGCCAAGATGGCGAACGCGGTGGTGGTGCTGGGTTCGGCCACGCCATCGCTGGAGTCCTACTTCAACGCAACCAGGAACAAGTATGCGCTGCTGGACTTGCCTGACCGGGTGGAACAGCGGCCACTGCCCGAGGTTGAGATCATCGACATGCGGCAGGAGTTCCAGGAAACCGGAAGCGAGCAGGTGATCTCGCGCAAGCTGGCGGAGGAAATCAGAGAGCGGCTGGAACGCAAGGAGCAGGTGATGGTACTGCTCAACCGCCGCGGATTCTCTCCCGTAGTACTGTGCCGGGCGTGCGGAAGAACGATGGAATGTCGCAACTGCGCCGTTGCCCTCACCCACCACAAGCGTTCGCACCGCATGGAGTGCCACTACTGCGGATTCATGGCGCCGGTGCCGAAAGCGTGTGGCGAGTGCGGCAGCGAGTACGTGTATTTCCTGGGGACGGGATCAGAGAAGCTGGAGGAATTGCTGCATGGCATGTTTCCGCAGGCGCGCATTGGGCGGTTGGATCGCGATACGGTGCACGGACGCGAGGACTTCGAGCGCGCGTTGAATGCTCTGAATGAAGGCGCACTCGACATGCTGGTGGGCACGCAGATGATCGCCAAAGGACACGATATTCATGGGGTCACATTGGTCGGCGTGGTGGGAGCAGACATCGCACTGGGGTTGCCTGATTTTCGCGCCGCGGAGCGCACTTTTCAGTTACTGACCCAAGTGGCAGGTCGCGCGGGGCGCGGGCAGACGCCAGGAAGAGTTGTCCTGCAAACCTACTTCCCCGATCACTACGCCGTGCAATTCGCGGCGCGGCACGACTTTGCGGGTTTCTACGACAAGGAGCTGCGATTTCGCAGTTGGATGCACTATCCGCCGTACAGCGCATTGGCGAATGTGCTGGTGCGCAGCCACAAGCTCGATGAAGCGCTCAAGTGGTCGGGTGTTCTGGGCAAGTGGTTCGAGCAGACGCGGCATGAGGGCATTCGCGTGTTGGGCCCGGCGGCAGCGCCCATCCTGCGGCTCAAGCGCGATTACCGCTATCACTTTGTGTTGAAGTCAGCCAGCCGGGAAAAGCTCAACGCGCTGTTGCGCGCCATGGTCACCTACGCGACCCAGCAGAAAATTCCGCGCACCCAGCTGATTGTGGACGTAGATGCTCTATGGCTGATGTGATGGACCAGGCTTTAGCCATCACCCGTCAGGCCAGGGGTATCGTGTGCTGGCTATCGGGATGCTCCAGCCGCGGAGCGGCGGCAGAAATTAGCCCCGGGCGTGAGCCCGGGGTAGGCAGCATGAAACGGGTTCGAGTCCCTTCAGGGACGACAGGGAGTTGCAACACAGACTCCTCAGTCATCAGGATGGCGCTGGTGGCCGGCGTGACGCCGGCGCTACGGCTGGTTTTTCCTCTGCAGGAATTCTCGCACCACTTGCTTCACATCGCGATGCTGGCCGTCCACGGCGTAATTAAGTTGACGCATCTCTTCATCAGAAATCTTTCCCGCGAGTTCGTCGAGCGCCGCTTTCACTTCGGGGTGCGCCGCGATGGTCTGCTCGCGAACAATCGGAACCGCTTCGTAGGGCGGAAAGTAGTGGCGGTCATCTTCGAGCACAAATAAATCCAGGGCTGGGATGAGGCCGTCGGTGGCGTTGCCCGCGGCCAGGTCGATCTGCTTGTCTTTCAGGGCACGGGCGAGCAGTCCCAAGTCCATGATGCGCGGTGACTCGGCAAAGCGCAGGCCGTAGGTGGCGGCCAACCCTTTGTAGCCGTCGGGACGTTCCATGAATTCGTAGCCAAAGCCGGCGCGCCATTGCGGCGCGTGTGTCGCAGCTTGCGAAATGGTCTTGAGGCCGAGGCGACGGGCGTCTTCTCCGCGAATTTCAATGGCGAAGGTGTCATTGAAGCCGAGTGGCAGACCGACGGCGAGGTGGAAGCGTTGCGCGTACTCGGCCTTCACGCGGCTGTACACAATCTCACGCGCGCCCTCCGGCTTTTGCTTCAGAATGGCGGTCAGCGCGGTGCCGGTGTATTCGGGGTAGATATCAATGCGCCCGCCAAGAATCGCCTGCTGGCAGATGTAGGTGCCGGCAAGATAGAAGCGGCGCTCGACAGTCAGATGGGTCTTGGCTTCGATCTGCTGCGCGATGATTTCGCCGAGGATGAGTTGCTCGGTGAAGTTCTTGGAGCCAACGACGATACGATTCTCGCGGGACGGACCGCAGGCGATGAGCAGACTGGCCACGCACAAAAGGATCGAGAGTCGGCGTATTGTCGGCATTTTCTGAGACCGTGCAAGCACCGTCTCTACACAAAAATATCGTAGAGACGCAGCTTGCTGCGTCTCGGGCGACTACCCTGGACTCAGCCGTTTCTCCAGCCAGCCCAAACTAACGTCTGCGAGTATCGCCAGAAGTGCGGCGGGAATGGCCCCTGCCAGAATGACCTGATTATTGACCATCGCCAGCCCGCGGAAGATGTATTCGCCCAGGCCGCCGGCGCCGATCGCGGCGGCAATTGTCGCCAGGCCGACCGAAATCACGGCGGCGACGCGCACGCCCGCGATGATCACACCTAGGGCCAGCGGCAGTTCCACCTGAAAGAGCAGTTGGCGATCGGTCATGCCCATGCCGCGTCCGGCCTCGACCACGGCCGGGTCCACGCCCTTGATGCCGGTGTAGGTGTTGCGAATCAGCGGCAGCAGCGCGTAGAGCGTGAGCGCGAGAATGGCGAGGCGATCAGCGCGCTCCCCAATCCAGGGCGCCGGCAACAGAAATCCAAACAACGCGAGGCTGGGAATGGTCTGGATGATGTTGGCGCTGCCCAGGATCGGCTTGTTGAGCGCGGGCCAGCGAGTAATCAGGACGCCGAGCGGAATTCCGATCAGCACCGCGAAAACGGTCGAGACGCCGACCAGCCACAGGTGTTCGAGGGTGAGTTCCGCCACCTCGGCGTGATTCTGCAGCATGAATTGCCAGACATTCATAAGTTGCCTCGCTTCCCGCCGCCGTTGAACTCGGTGCCGAAGGCGTCCACGTAGGCGGCGACCAGCGGTTCGGTGGAACGGAGAAATTCCTCGGGCGTGAGCACCGTGACCAGGCGGCCCGCTTCCATCAGCGCGATGCGCGTACCAAGCAGCAGGGCTTCGCGCAGATCGTGCGTCACGAAAACGACCGTTTTCTGCAAGCGCTTCTGGAGCGCAAGAAACTCCCGTTGCAGTTCGGCGCGGGTGATGGGATCGAGAGCGCCGAAAGGCTCGTCCATCAGGAGAATCGGTGGGTCGGCGGCGAGGGCGCGGGCCACGCCGACGCGCTGCCGCTGTCCGCCCGAAAGCTGCCGCGGATAGCGCGACGCGAGTTGGCCATCGAGGCCGACCAGTTGCAGCAATTCCTGCACGCGCTGCCGGATGCGGTCGGCGGGCCAGTCCTCAATCTGCGGCACCAGGCCGATGTTGCGGGCGACCGTGAAGTGGGGGAACAGGCCGACTTCCTGGATGACGTAGCCGATCATGCGGCGGAGGCGGATGGGGTCCCATTCTTGTGTGGACTTTCCATCGACGAAGAGTTGGCCGCTGGTCGGCACTACCAGATGGTTGATGAGTTTGAGCGTGGTGGTTTTGCCGGAACCGCTGCGGCCCAGGAGCACTAGGGTTTCGCCGCGCCGAACCTCGAGATTCAGATCCTGTAGGAGTTCACGGCCGCCGTCGACGTGGAAGGAGACGTTGCGGAACTCGATGGCAGGACCGTGGTGTGGGGAATCGTTCATGGTGCTCTCTGGTTGTCCCGACAGCATCGGCGACGCCAAATGCGGGGGCAAGATGCCCCCGCGACAGCCGGCGGGACGCCGGCGCTACAAGAACCGCTACGGCTGGTATGCCGCGGGCGGCAGGCCCGTAATTCTGATTCCCGAGTGGCCTTTGTGCCGGATGTTGAGGCCGATCAGCAGCGCCGTGACCTGCTCCAGGATGCGTGCGTTTTCCAGTTTGCCGCCATCGATGGCACGCACGCCAGGAATCTTCGCGGCCAGGGCCCGCGCGACGATGCCGGCCTCGGCATCGTCGCTGCAGACAAGTATGTCGCAGTCCACAGGGCCTTCTGCATTCAGCAGTTCCGCGGACGCATTCTGGAACGCTGCCACCACCGAGACTCCCTTGGGCACGATTTCCGCGGTTTCTTGTGCTGCGGAGCCTTGCCAGACTCCGAGCGTACGTGCAGCTCGGCCTCCGACGCTGGCCGCCAGCGGCACGGTGGCATCGATCACGATGCTCCCAGGCTGAATCGCCGGCTTGATGTGCTTCAGCAGATTGGCGTGGCCTTCAAAGGGGATCGTGAGAACCAGCAGGTTCGACTCTGCGCACGCGGCTGCGTTTTCCTCGCCCGACACCGGGGCGTTTCCTCCGACTCGCGCCTTGATCTTTGCGGCTGCATCCTGGGCGCGCTTCAGGTCGCGCGATCCGATGATCACGGTCTCTCCCGCCTGGGCCCAACGCAGCGCCAGGCCAAAGCCCTCCGGCCCGGTGCCGCCGAGGACGGCGATGGGGCGGCTCATGCGAACTCCGGCTCGAAGGCTTCTTCCGTTGTCAATGTGTGGGGCTGCAACTTGATGTGGATGCGCGAGTAGGTCGTGTTGCGCTCGGCGGGAATGCGGCCGGCTTCCAGAATCAGCGACTGAAATTCTTCCGGACTGGTGTATTGCCCGGCGGTGGCTCCGGCTTCGCGCGAGATATTCTCTTCCATCAAGGTCCCCCCGTAATCATTCGCGCCCGCGTGCAGGCATAGCTGCGACAGGCGGCGATTGAGCTTCACCCACGAGACTTGAATGTTGTTGATGGCGCCTGCCAGCATCACCCGCGCAAGAGCGTGAATCTTGAGGTGCTCGGCCAGCGTGGGCCCGGGCCGCGAGAGCCCCTGTTGGAAGAGCAGTGTGTTCTGATGTACGAATCCCAGAGGCACAAATTCGGTGAAGCCGCCACTCTCCTGCTGCATTTCGCGCAATAGCAGAAGCTGATTGACCCAGTGCGCAGAAGTTTCCACGTGGCCGTACATCAAGGTGGACGTGCTGCGGATGCCGCAGCGGTGGGCGGTGCGGATGACCTGCTTCCACTGTTCGGTGGAGAGCTTGTTGCGCGAGAGAACGAAGCGGACATCATCGTCGAGAATTTCCGCGGCGGTTCCGGGTAGCGTATCGAGTCCGTTGTCGCGCAGCATGCACAGGTAATCGTCGAGCGGCATGCCGGTGAGTTCCACGCCGTACACGATCTCCATGGGCGAGAAGGCGTGAATGTGCATGCCGGGCACGGCGTTCTTCACCGCGCGCAGGATGTCGCGGTAGTAAGACGAAGGCAGTCCGTGGGGCAAACCTCCTTGAATACAGACTTCGGTGGCACCCAGATCCCAGGCTTCGCGAGCTTTCTGAGCGACTTGCTCCAGGTTGAGAAAATAGGAGTCGGATTCGCGCGGGCCACGGCTGAAGGCGCAGAACTTGCAGCCGACAAAACAGACATTGGTGAAATTGATATTGCGGTTGACCACATAGGTGACGAGATTTCCCGCCAGCTCCCGGCGCAGCGCATCGGCGGCAACCAGCAGGCCAACCAGATCGTCGCCTTCGGCGTTCGCCAGCAGCAGGCACTGCTCACGCGAAAGCGCGCCGCCATCCTGAGCGTCCATCACGCACTCAAGCGCGGTGCGCGCTTCAGGTGTCATCCGAGGTGCGACGTCCGGCCATTCCAGCGAGGGGAAGCTCTCCAGTTCCGATTGGGTTAGAGCACGGGCCACAACTCCTCCATTGCACCAGTCAGCGAAACAGATCGTTGGCCGCCGGGCGGATCAGGTCGCGGGCGCTGCCCCGTCCCGGGCGATAACGGAATCCTCGAATGATACACGCTGGTGTGCGAGTTAGCTTGCCGCAGACCAGGCCGGCGGCGCAAGCCAGTTCATCGGCCACAGCATCCACGCTGACGCGCAGTTGGTAACCGTGAGGGTCGCGGCGTCCGCGATCATCATGCAGAGGCTTCATGCCGGCCACCCCGATCGCGGCCTCGGTCAGGCCCTCGCGCCAGGGCCGCCCGAAAGTATCAGTGATGAGGACGGGGATCGAAAGTCGCAGACGTTTTTTCAGTTCGCGGTGCAGTTGCGCCGCCGAGCGGTCCGGATCTTCGGGAAGCAAGAGCGCGTGACGGCCACCGTCCACGTTGGAAACATCCACCCCGCTGTTCGCGCAGACCAGGCCGTGGCGGGTCTCGGTGATCAGAACGGTGCGCTTGCGGCGGACAATGCGCTTGCTCTGGGCGAGGGCCAGTTGGGTGACGCGCGCATCGAGATGGTGGCGGCGGGCCCAGGCGCGCAAAGCGGCAGACGGCTTGACCGTGTTCAGCGGTACGAGTTGCCCTTCCGCCTTGGAAACGATCTTGTGTTTCACGACGAGGATGTCGCCGCGAACCAGCGACAACTCTTGATGCTTCAGGGCCTCCAGGAGTTTTTCGGCGACTGAGTCTCCGGGACGAACTTCGCCAGCAACGGGAATTGGAATAATTCGCAGCTCTTGACTCAGGTTCGGCGGGCTCATCTACTCGTTCACTGCCCGAGGGAGGTCTGTCAGGTCCCACTGCCGGACCAGTCGCTGGGTGCGGGTTTCGCCAGCGGCGGCGGCGAGTTGCCGCAGGTCCGATGGATTATCGATATCGAGCCCAATCCCGGACAGCGGCAGCACCACACACGGTTTCTGCGTCGCCTTCGCCGCTGCCAGATGCGGTTTGAAGCTGTCGTTGCCGAAGCGCAAGGGAAACAATCCCGCGGGACGTCGCCAGGCCGCGTTGGTGCCGCGGCCGTCGGCTGCCGGTACGAGCACAGAACCCTCGCTGGGTGCGAGCTTCAGAATTGTTTCCAGCTCCCAAGTCCGGATCAAGGGAATGTCGCCGGGGATGACCAGCGTGCTGTCTACTCCGCGCGACTGGCAGACCTGCGTTGCCATCTCAATCGCATCGGTTTCGCTGCGGTTGACGTGGTCAGCAATCACCTCAAAATCGAAACGTTGTGCCAGATCGAGTGCAAAAGGGTCGCTGGTCACGACCACGACCTCCGGCCGGTTCGCCCAGGTGCCAAGGGTTTCGAGCACATCGAACAACATGGCGTGGGCGAGTTCCACGCGGCTGGCCTGGTCGAGCACCGCAGCCAGGCGTTGTTTGGCATTCGCGAGATTCTTGACCGGAACCAGGATCATGAGGGATCCGAGGCCTTGTGAGCTTTGCTTTCCCCGTAAACCACGGACAGGACCGTCCGCGCCAGATTCGCCTTGTCGTCGGAAGTCCGCATAATCGTGGAGGCACAATACACCCGCAGGCCGGAGCGCTTCAATTCCTCAGCGGCCTGTGCATCCCGGGTGTCTGCAATCAGTATGTCGAGGAAGTCGTGATACGCCTGGGCGACTCCCGCGATTGAGACCGGAAGCCCCTGCGCAGCCATTAAGACATCAGCGGGACCGGAGACGGCAGCGCCCGCGACGATCGGCGTAACCGCAACCACGGGCGCCTGGGTTTGCTTTAAAGCCTCTCGTATGCCCGGCACCGCGAGAATGGGCCCAATGCTGGTTACGGGATTACTCGGAGCCAGCAGCACCACACTCGCTGATAGGATGGCATCTACAACGCCAGGTGCAGGCTGGGCCTCAGCGGCACCCGCGAAACGCACCGACTCCACCGGGTCCTGATACCAGCGTTGGACGAAGTACTCCTCGAAGCTGAGCTCCCCAATCGGAGTCTTGACCCTGGTTTCCACTCGCGAGTCGCTCATGGGCAGAATGGTCGCCTGCACCCCCAGCTTGGCGGCAATCTCCAAGGTTGCTTCGGTCAACGTTTTTCCCTTGGCGAGCAATCGGGTACGCAGCAGGTGGACCGCGAGGTCGCGATCGCCCACCTGAAACCAGATCGGCTGGCCCAACTGTCCCATGGCCTGCAGGCAGAAAAAGGTGTCACCCTTGACGCCCCAGCCGCGCTCCTTGCTAAGCAGCCCGGAGAGCACGTAGGTGATCGAGTCCAGGTCGGGCGAGACGTACAGGCTCCACCACTCCAGATCGTCTCCGGTGTTCACGATGATGGTGAGTTCCTGCGGCGCGACCACCTGGCGCAGGCCGTCGATAAACTTGGCGCCTCCTGTTCCGCCGGTGAGTACGACGATCATGCAGCCCTCCACGCGTAGCCCTCGCGGTCCGCGGCGGCTTTGACTCTTTCCGACAACAGGCCGGGGCGCGCGGTCACGGCGGGCACGAACTCAGGATAAACCGGGAGGCGCGGCCGCAGGTTCTGTCCCTTCGCTTCGGTTATTGACTTCAGTTGTTCCAGATGCGGCCAGGGCTTCTCAGGATTGATGAAATCGGGGGTAAGCGGTGAGACGCCGCCCCAGTCGTTGATGCCTGCGTCCAGCAACTCATCATGATACGGTGCTGAGAGATTGGGCGGTGCTTGGATATTGATGTCCGGCATGAGCAGACGCGCCACGGCCACAGTGCGCAGCATTTCGCCGCGCGTGGGCTCGGGCCAGTCTCGCATCGGGATGTCGGGCTTGACGCGGAAATTCTGAATGATGACCTCCTGGATGTGGCCGTACCTTCGGTGCAGATCGCGGATGGCCAGCAAGGTGTCCACGCGATCGTCCAGCGTTTCACCGATCCCGAGCAGCAAGCCGGTGGTGAAGGGAACTCCCTGCTTGCCGGCTTCTTCGACGGTGCGCAAGCGCTTGGCCGGGACTTTGTCGGGCGCGTTATCATGCGCCGCGCCGGGCGCCAGCAGTTCGGCACTGGTAGTTTCGAGCATGAGCCCCATGCTGGGCGAGACAGCCGCGAGCCGCGCGATCCACTCCGCGCTGAGCAAGCCGGGATTGGGATGCGGCAACAGCGTGGTCTCGCGCAGCACCAACTCGCACATGGCTTCCAGGTAGTGAAGAGTGGAGTTGTACCCCAGATGCCGCAGGGTGGCGCGCATCTCGGGAAATGCCAACTCCGGTTTGTCCCCCAGGCTGAACAACGCTTCCGTACATCCCAGCTTCTCGCCGGCCCGCGCCACCCGCAGCACTTCCTCGGGAGTCATGGTGTGGGCGCCGGGCTCGCCGGGATCACGGCGAAAGATGCAATAACCGCAATAATCGCGGCAAAGATTGGTCAGCGGGAGGAAGACCTTGCGCGAGTAGGTGATGACGGCCGGCTTGAACCGCTCCTTGGCCTCTACCGCAGCAGCGAGGAGGGCCGGAAGTTCGTCGTCGGCCACCCGAATCAGGCGGCAGGCCAAGTCTCGCGATAGTGGCAAACCGGAGCGAAGCTCCTCCAGTTGCGAGCCCAGCGACGGCCGTGGTGTTCCCGCGATTTGCGCTACAGCCAAGCTTCAGACCTTCCCAGAGATTCCAACCAGCGAAATGATACATGAGATAGGACTCAACAGAACAAAGGGCGGAAGGAGTACGCCTTGGGGAGGCACGGGTGAGAAAGTAGCGCCGGCGTCCCGCCGGCTGTCGTGGGGGCGTCTCGCCCCCACATCCGGGGGCAAAATCTGTCCTCCGGCCTAGAGATCGCGATACATGACGTAGGCATCCACGTAGCCCAGAGCCGGGTGCAGGAAAGCGCCAGGGAGACGGCCGGCAATCTCGAAGCCAAGGCTCTGCCAGAGAAGGTGTCGAAGGGGGGACCGCGGTACAGGGGATGGTCGCTGGGATTGCCGTAACAGCCCACAGCGTCGTTGAATTGTTCAACACTTGACTTTGTGAACACTTGAGCGCAATATGACGCCCAATTCGTTCGCAAGCTTTCGGACCGGATCGCATGGAACGCTCGCAGATAGACCGGGTCAGCGTGGCCGATCAGGTCGCGTCCATTTTGCGGCAACGGATTCTGGACGGCGAGTTGCGCCCCGGGACGCCGCTGCAGGAAGTGCCGTTGGCAGCCTCCTTGGGTGTATCGCGCAATACCATGCGTGAGGCGACGCGGATCCTCTCGCTCGAAGGCTTGTTGAAGCGCAGCATTCACCGCGGGGTGGCGGTCTCGCAGCTCTCCCTAAAGGATGTCCAGGAGATCTACCACCTGCGGCGGATGCTGGAGATTCCTGCGGTGCTGGCGGCGCAATCCAGCCGTAGCGACATTCTGCAGGAAATCCGCAGCGCCCTCGACGGGTATGAGCGGTCCGTGCGCGCGCGCGACTGGCTGCAGGCGGTGAGCTTCGACTTGCAATTCCACAGCCTGCTCATTCGCTTCCACCAGAACAAGCGGCTGGAGTCGTTTTACCAGAAACTGATCGGGGAAGTACGTATGGGTATGGTGCTGGTGGATCGCACCCACGATGATCCCGAGAGACTGATTCCGGTCCACCACAAGATGTATCAGTTGCTTACCGCAGGCAAGTTCAAACAGTGTGCCGCCTTGCTGGGGCAGCACCTGGATGATTCCGAGGCCCGGCTGAGCCGGGTGATGGCCGGTCAGATTGCGAAGAGCAGTGCAAAGCAGACGACCTGACACAACGTTGGCGGTGCGGCCAACATGGAGGAGACAAGATGGAGCCCTACGTCAGCTTTAACAGCAGGGGGAGAAGTTTCGGCGTGCTGAGATGGGTGCTGTTTCTGGTCACGTTGGCGGCCGTAGTGGTTCCACTACATGGGCAGGTCACGGTGACCATCCAAGGGCGTGTCTATGACACGACAGGTGCGGCGATCTCCCAGGCCACGATCACGGTGGTGAACCCGGCAACGGGCTTCTCCCGCGCCACAACCGCAAATTCCACGGGGGATTACCAGATCTCTTCGCTTCCCGTGGGCGACTATACGGTGACGGCCGAGAAAGCCGGCTTCCAAAAGCAGGCCAAGAAAGTTCACCTCGATATTGGCGGCAGTGGCACGGTGAACTTCAATCTGGCCGTGGGGCAGGTAGCCCAGGAGGTCACGGTGCAGGACGTGGGCGAAGTGGCGGAACCCACGCGCACCATGGTGAGTTCGGTCATTGACGAGCACAAGATCGAGAACCTGCCGGTCAACGGACGGCAGTTCATCGACTTTGCTCTGCTGGCGCCGGGAGTGACCGTCGGTGACACCACCTCCGGCAGCACCGACGTGATCATCGAACCCGTGACTAAGCTCTCCTTCGCGGGACAGAACATCCATTACAACTTCGTGGCGGTGGACGGCGCCGACAACATGTCCACGGCGTCGGGTATTCAGAAAACGACGCCATCCCAGGAAGCGGTGCAGGAGTTCCGCGTCATCAACAGCGACTACAGCACGGAGTTCGGCCGGGCGGTGGGCGGCATTGTGAATGTCATCACCAAGAGCGGCACCAACAACCTGCACGGATCGGCGTACGAGTTCTTCCGCAACGACGCGATGGACGCCAAGAGCCCGTTGGCGGGGGAGGGATTCAATAAGCTGCGCCAGAACCAGTACGGCGCTACCCTGGGTGGCCCGCTGCAGAAGGACAAGACGTTTTACTTCCTCAACTATGAAGGTCAGCGGCACGTGGAGTCGCCGTTCTACAACATCACCGTGCTCGACAACTTGGCGGCCATCAACAACGTAAAGACCACGGTGTTCGGCTTGCCGGCAGAGAACTTGCACGTCAACCGCGTCATCAATTACGACGACGGCCTGGTGAAACTCGACCACACCTTCAACGACAAGCACTCGGCGTTTGTGCGCTACTTCATCAACGACCAGCGCTCGACCAACCTTTCGCCGCTGAATGACGGTTTCGATCTACCCTCGGGATTCAAGAACAACGCCTTCCGCGACCAGTCGGTGGTGGGCGATCTGGTTTCGGTGTTCTCGAGTTCACTGGTGAACGAAGCCCGGGTGCAGTATTCGCACCGTTTCTTTGACTTCCCAACCGTGAGCACGCAGCCCCACTTGGAAGTTTCGAATGTGTTCACCCTGGGCGTGAACCGCGGGAACCCGGACTTCTACGAGGAAGGCCGGTTCGAAATTGTGGACAATGTGACCAAGACCTGGGGAAAGCACACGATTTATTTCGGCGGGGACTTCAACCACGTCAACACAAAGGAGTCGTTTCCGCTGTTCTATCCCTTTGAGGCAGACTTCGCCAGCCTTAACGCGTTCCTGGGTACGGACGGTGCGGTAGCGGGCTGCGAGGGCCAGTGCCCTGATCCCTTCGTGATTTTCATGGAAAAGTTTGACAGCACCCAGAATTTCAATGAGGGGACCATCGACCGCGCTGTGTACCAGGGGGGCGCCATTTCCTCGGCGATTCGCAACCAGGCCAAAGGCGAACTGGGGCACACCTACGAAGGTGCGTTCATTCAAGACAAGTGGCGGGTTTCGTCGAACTTCACGCTAAACTACGGCTTGCGCTGGGAGGGCGAGACCTGGCCGAGTAACGCGCTCAATAACATCACCAAGAACTTCAGCCCCCGGGTGGGATTCTCTTACGCACCCGGTGGGCATTCAGGTCTGGTACTACGCGGCGGGGCTGGGATTTTTTACGGAACCATTCCTTCCCCGTTGCTGATGTGCCAGATCCCTTCGTGCGGTGGGACCATCGGACCCTTTCCCGGCCGCGCGGCCAAAGAGGATTCGTTGGACGCGAAGACGCGCATATTCGCCTTTGCCAGTTCGCCGGACCTCAACAACCTCGCCCTTACGTCGCTGCTGCTGGATGGAACCTATCCCAACGCTACCCCCTGTCCGTTTGGAGGCTTCCTCGCACCTGACTGCGGATTCTACGGCGACTCAGTCATTGTCCGCTTCGCCCAGGACCATAAGCCGCCGTATGGGGTGCAAGCCAGCTTCGGCGTTGAGTTCCAACCCTTCAGGGATTCGACCCTGGAAATCACCGGAATGCACGTGCGTGGGGTCCACCTAGGCAGCTTCTGGAACGTGAACCAACCCAACCAGAATGGATGTCCGGTGACTGCACATGACTCGCAAGGAGACGTCGGCCAGAAGTTCGACTACCACGTAGTCTTTGTTCCCGGTGACTGTACGACGGTATCGCCTTTCCCCGGAACCCGGCCTCTGCCGCCCGGATCGCCGACCGTCGCGGTGTACTTCGAAGCCGATTCCAAGTGGGATTCGCAATGGGACGGCTTGCTGATCAACTTTACCAAGCGCGTGAGCCACCACGTCGGGTACGGGTTGAGCTACACCTGGTCGAAGGGCATCGACAACGGCCCGAACCCGAGTTTCGTGCTGATCCCGCAGGACAGTTGCTGCTTCAACCGCGAGCGGGCCATTTCTTCCGATAACGTGTCCCACCGCTTTGTGGGTAACGCTACCATCTACGGCCCGCAGCACATGAACCCGATCCTGAATGACTGGCAGCTCAGCACCATCGTGAGCCTGCAAACCCCCAACTACTTCACCAAGTTTTCCGGGTCTGACACGAATGGCGACATTTTCGGCAACAACGATCGTGTAGGCCTTGAAGCGCGGAACACTTTCAAGGGTGACACCTATGACAACGTGGACATGCGTGTGTCGCGCACCTTCAACATCACCGAAAAGACACACCTGGAGGCGATTGCAGAAGGGTTCAACCTCCTCAATACGCTGAACGTCCACTACTACAACACGGCATACGGGGCGGCGGACTTCTGTCCGTTTAATCCGGCGGCTCCAGGGTGTGCGGGTGCGCCAGCCTTCTTTCGTGAGGGCTCGCCGAACAAGTCGTACGGCACGCCGCGGTCGATCTTCAACCCGCGGCAGATCCAGCTCGCGCTGCGCTTGACCTGGTAAGACTCTGGGAGGCGGGGCGGTCGTCGCCCGCTCCGCCTTGAACTCGATTAAGATGCCAAGGGTGTCGGCCTTCTTATGAGTGTTGCCCAGGCAGAGTTTCGTGAGGCGATGGGTTGTTTTACCACCGGGGTCACGGTCATCACGGTGGATTACCAAGGCGAAGTGCACGGCATGACCGCGAACGCGTTCACTTCCGTCTCGCTCGATCCCCTTCTGGTGCTGGTTTGTGTGGATCATCGGGCGCAGACGCATGCTCATTTGCACGCAAGAAAGCGGTTTGGCGTGAATGTGCTGGCCGAGGACCAGCGGGCGATCTCGGAACATTACGCGCGTCCCGACCGGAACCACGAGCGCGCGGAAGCGGAGGCGGGGGCGCGCTTCGAGCGCACTCCGCACGGGACCCCGGTACTGCGTGGCGCCTTGGCGTACCTGGAGTGCCGGTTGCACACCGCGCAGGACGCGGGGGACCACACCATCTTTATCGCGGAAGTGGAGGATGTGCTAGTGCGCGAAGGTAATCCTCTGCTGTACTTTCAGGGGAAGTATCGGGTGCTCGGGATGGCGAAGGAAGACTCAGAGACAGGATCCGCGGGCAGGGCAGAGCGCGGACTGGCGAAGCCGGCGTTGCGGAAAGGCTAGGAGAGACCATGCGATTTGGCATTTATTGCGAAGTCCAGACGCCGCCCGGCAAGCCGCACTACGACATGATCTGGGAGATCATGCGGCAGATCGAACATGCCGACGAATCCGGTTTCGACGTGTACTCGGTGATTGATCATCACTTTTTCCAGAAATTCTCCATCTCGGCCAATCCGCTGGCCATGTTTGCCGCGGCCGCGCAGCGGACCAAGCGCATCCGCTTCCGTACCGCGCTCCACACTCTGCCGCTGGAAAACCCCATGCGCCTGGCCGGCATGATCGCCGAGACCGACATTCTTACCAACGGCCGGCTGGAATGCGGCCTGGGCCGGGGACACGCCTGGTTGTTTGCCCCTTCTGCCATGCCACTGGAGGAGAGCCGGCCCCGCTACAACGAGGCCATCGACATTCTGCAGCTTGCCTTTACCCAGGAGAAGTTCTCCTATGACGGCCGGTTCTACAAATTGAAGGACGTGAGCGTGGTGCCGCGACCGCTGCAGAAGCCGCATCCCAAGTTTTACACCGGCGGCACCAGCGACATCACTTACGAGATGGCTGGGGTCAAAGGCTGGGGCATTTTCGTACCACCGCTGTTGCCGTGGAAAGTGCTGGAAGCGCCGCTGAACCTCTACAAGAAAGCTTGTACCGAACACGGCCACCAGCCCGACATCGTGTATATCCGTCCCGTGTACATCGACGAAGATGAGCGACAGATTCGAAAAGAAGTCGAGCAGGCTCTGCTCAATTTTCTGGCCTTCAACGCGTCGCCCGCTGAGTCCCTGCAGGGCGAAGAGAAAAAGGCGGAATTGCGCGCCAAGGGGTATGGCTTCTATGCCAGCGGAGCGCTGGAGTCGCTCACCAAGCTGACCTATGAGCAGATCGTGGAGCAGGAAATCGGGTTCATAGGAACGCCCGACAAGGTGATCCGGCAGGTGCGTACCCTCACCGAGAAAGGCGGCATCGGAGAGTTGGCAATCGTTGCCAACTTCGGTGGCCTGGAACACTGGAAAAGCATCAAGACGCAATACATGTTTGCCAAACACGTGATGCCGGCGTTTCGCCCGAAGGCGGAAGCCAAGGCGGCGGACTAACCATGGCAGTGTGGGAACCACCACCAGGACCTCTTGGACGCGGGCAGCGCGGCCCGGCTGGCGCTGCAGCGCGCGTGATGCCGCAGGATACGCCTGCCAACGTCGCGGCGACATTCCCGGCTATGGGAGCGCGACGGCTGCTGGTGTTTGGCGGGATTGCGCTCATCGCGGGCGGCATGCTCTTCGGTGACATTTTTGCGGTGTTCGTTCTTCATCAGAACGGTGGACGCACCGGTGAGGCATTGCTTGCGGCCGCTCACGCGGTGGCGGCGCAGAATCCCTCTGGGGTGAAGGCCGCGTTTGACCAGATCGGCAGTTCGCTGGAAGACCGCGGCACCAAAATAGACACCCACGTGCACATGACTGACGCCGGTTATTTGGCGCTGTTGCTGGCGCTGATACAGCCGTACGTGGCGCTCTCGGCGGCGCGCAAGAAGTTTCTAGCCAAGCTGTTCTTGCTGGGCGGGGTGTTTCTGCCGGTAGGGATCTTTCTGATTCATTATGTCGGACTGGCCTACAGCCCGTTCCCGGTCATTGGATGGGCGAGCATCCTGGCGGACTCCGCGGGAGCTCTGCTGATCACCGCGCTGATCGGCGAAGCGTGGGGGTTGTGGAATCACTTTCGCAGCATGCGCGTGGGCGCGGTAGAGGCGGAGCTGCCGGAGGACCGAAGCTGGGAACGGCGCACCCTGCTGGCGGGTGGGACGCTGCTGGTTCTGTTCGGGTTCCTGCACGGGGCGTGGTATGCGGGCGCCATGCTTTACGAACACGAGGCCCGCGAGACCAGGATTCTGAATGCAATGCTGGACGCTGCCACAGCCAATGCGGAAGCCCGCCCGTCGGTGAACGATTACGGCGCCTTGCAGGCCGAGAAGGCGGTCAACATCGCCGCCCATTCCCACCTCATCGAATTCGGGCTGCTGGCAATTCTGCTCTCCTTCGTGCAGCCTTACGTGTTTCTGGATGCAGAATGGAAGCGGTGCTGGGTCAATTTGTTGTTAGCAGGATCGGTCATTCTCCCGGTGTTTGTCCTGCTGGAACTCAGGATTGGCCTGCTGGCGGGAGGTATTGCCGATATTGGCGGCCTGATGGTGATCATTGCCCTGGTCGGGATGCTGGTAGGCGTGTTGCGCTACAGCGGCAAGCTGGATGCCGAGCCTGGAGCCACCCCATGAGCGCGGCGAGCAAACTTCTCATCTTCGGTGGAATCGCCCTGGCGGCGTTCGGCATGCTGTATGGCCTGCACTACGCGGTGTTTGTGGAGCACCAGACGCTCGACAGCATGGGGGGCTCGCTGGCCACGGCTTTCACCAATGCCGCTGATCGTCATCTGCCGGAGGCCCACGCTGCCGTCGCAGCCTACGGAGAGACCAAGTATGACTATGTCCGCCAGGTAGACGTGCACTCGCACTGGATCGGCTTGGCCATGCTGATGATCGTTTTGGGCGTGGCAATCGATGGTACGGCGTTCGGCGAGCGCATCCGGTTTTGGATCGCGCTGAGCTTGCTGATCGGCGCGGTGGTCTTTCCTTTGGGGGTGATCTTGCAGACCGAAAGCCACGGGAGTGCGTTTGCTTCAGGCTTGGCCATTGCAGGTTCTGCCCTGGTGATTGTGGCACTCGCAGCGCTGGTAGTTGGCTTCGCGCGGCAAAACGCATGAAGGCTCACCGCTGGGGCAAGATGCAGTCTTCTTTGTTAAGCTTATTGGCCCAGCCTGGACGTACATTCACCAGGGCCAAGCAGCAAGGATAACGGAACGATGTATCCCCGAGCATTTCACTATCACCGCGCCAGTTCGCTCAAGGAAGCGGTCACCATGCTTTCGCAGCTGGGTGATGACGCCAAGTTGCTGGCTGGCGGCCAGAGCCTCATTCCGCTGATGAAGTTGCGCTTCGCCAACCCGCAACACCTGGTGGACCTGAACTTTGTTCCCGGCACGTCTTACATCAAGGAAGAAGGGGGCGCGCTGCGATTCGGTGCTTTGACCCGGCACGCGGAGATCGAGAACTCGGCGACAGCGGCGAAGATTCCCATCCTCCACGATTGCGCCGCTGGAATTGCCGACGTGCAGGTGCGCAACCGTGGGACCATCGGCGGGTCGCTGGCGGAAGCCGATCCTAGCGGCGACTGGGCCGTGGTCCTGATAACGCTGGCGACGGAAGTGCGCTGTCTTGGGAAGAAATCCGAACGCACGGTGCGGTTCGCCGACTTCATCAAAGATGCCTACACTACGGCGCTCGCCCACGACGAACTGGTCAGCGAAGTGGTGGTAAAGAAGCCGCCCAAGGGCAGCGGTGGAGCATACATCGCCTTCAAGCGCTCGGCGCCGGTGTATCCCACGGCGAGCGCTGCGGTGCAGCTCACCCTGGACGGCGATGTCTGCAAAGATGCGGCGATCGCGCTGGGCTGTGTCGGCCTGACCGCCATCAAAGCCCGGGACGCCGAAGCCGCTCTGCGCGGGCAAAGGATCACGGACAAGACCATCGCGGCCGCCATGGAAGCAGCCCGGGCCGCTGCCGATCCGCAATCTGACATGCGCGGTTCGGCGGACTACAAGCGCGCCCTGGTCGGTGCGCTGGTGAAACGAGCAATCGAGATTGCTGTGCGTCGGGCTCGCGGCGAGCAGGTCGAGGTGGGCCACATCTATGCCTAAGAAAGTTGTGAAGCGAAAGCGAGCTCCAAAGCCCAAGCCGGCACCGGAAGCCGCGATCACAGCAGTTCCGATAAGCGTGAAAGTGAACGGCAAGACGCACTCGCTGACGGTGGAACCGCGCACGCTGCTGGTGGAGTTGATCAGGGAAAAACTTGATCTGACCGGCACGCACGTGGGCTGCGATACCACCTACTGCGGCGCCTGCACCGTGCTGATGAACGGCGCGGCGGTCAAGTCCTGCACCATGTTCGCGGTGCAGGCGGATGGCGCAGAGCTTCTCACCGTCGAGGGCCTGGAAAAAGATGGCCAGCTCCATCCCATCCAGAAGGCGTTCGGCGATTCCTACGGGTTGCAGTGCGGCTATTGCACGCCGGGGTTAATGCTGTCCGCTTTCCAGTTGCTTTCACACAACCGCCAGCCGAGCGAAAAGGACATACGCAAGGCCATTGCTGGAAACACCTGCCGGTGTACCGGCTATCAAAACATTTTCAAGGCGATTCAGTTGGCCGCACAGAACGTGAAAGGGGTCTGAAGTATGGCGATCAAGTTTGACGGCCAGTTCGAGGTCCAGCGCACGCCGGAAGAGGTGTTTGCGTTCCTCACCGATCCGAATAAGTTTGCTCCGCTCCTGCCGGAATTCCAGGGTATGTCAGCGCAGGACGCCACGCACTTCACCGTGAAAGTGAAGGTGGGGGTTTCTTACATCAAGGGAGTTGCGGAAGTAAAGATGGAACTCGCGCAAGCCGAGAATCCCAGGCGCGCGCAGTACAAGGGGCAGGGAAGCGTAGCCGGCGGCGGCGTTTCGCTGACCGCTGGATTCGATCTGGTGCCGGCAAACGGCGGCACCAAGGTGGCGTGGCAAGGCGAGGCCCAGGTCTTTGGCCGCCTGACTTCCGTTGCGGGTGGCTTGCTTCAGCCGCTCGGCAAGAAGAATGTACAGAAGTTGATTGACGCGTTGCAGGCGGCACTGAAGGGTCAGGCAGGTATCATGCCGAGCGCAGCCAAGACCGCAGAAGGTTGAGGAGCAAGATTCGTGAGTTCCGAGAATAACAAGAAGAATTGGGTGGGCAAACCTCTGCCGCGCAAGGAGGAGGACCGCCTGCTGCGCGGGCGGGGCAAATTTGCTGACGACATCAAAATGCGCGAGATGCTGTATCTGCGTTTTGTGCGTTCTCCGTACGCCCACGCCAGGATCGTCAGCATTGCCACCTCGGACGCGGAAGCCGTTGCTGGCGTGGTGTGCACTCTGACCGGAGCGGAGATTCTTCCGCAGGTGCAGCCCTTCATCGAAATCGCTCCTGAACCCGGCGGAAAAATCAAAGATTATCCGCTGGCGATCTCCAAAGTCCGCTATCAAGGCGAGCCAGTCGTCGCGGTGATCGCGGAGTCACCCGGCATCGCCGATGATGCCGCCGAACTTGTTCAGGTCGAGTATGAAGCGCTCGACGCGGTGGTGGATGCAGAAGAAGCCTTGAAGGACGCGAACATCCTCCATGAGGAAGCTGGCACCAACCGGGTTTGGAATGGTGTGTTCGAATACGGCGACGTGGAGAAGGCGTTTAGCGAAGCCGCTTCCGTCGTCCACATCGACCGCCTGCATTTCCATCGCTTCTCCAGCACGCCGCTGGAGGCCAACGTCGTCATTGCGCAGTGGAATCCCAAGGATGAGCGCATCTATTACTGGTGCAACAATTCCTTCCCCTCGTTTGCCATTCAGTTCTTGTCCGCGCACCTGAACGTGCACATCGATCGCATCCGGGTGGAGACGTCCGATATTGGCGGCAGCTTCGGTATCAAGATCACCAGCTACCCGCAGATGGCGGTGTGCGCGCTGGCCTCAAAGAAGGCTGGGGGACGTCCCATCAAGTGGGTAGAGACACGCTCCGAGCACAACACCTCCAGCGCCCACGGCAATGAGCGGACCTTCCGCGACACGCGGGTCGCGCTCGATAAGGATGGCGTCATCACAGCCATCGCGTCACGACATATTGACGACTGCGGTGCTTACCCGCGCTACGAGCCGCTGGGATGTGTCATCTGGTCGCAGGTGGTCCCCGGGGTGTATCGCTTCAAGAATACGCGGATCGACTTTACCCAAACGGTAACCAACAAGTGCCCGGTGGGCCCAAACCGCGGCTATTCGCGCATGCAACATCTGTGGTTCCTGGAGCGGGTGGTGGATATCTGCGCGCACGAACTGGGAATTCCGGCCGACGAGATGCGTCTGCGCAACTACATTCGCCCGGAGGAGTTTCCCTACACCACGCCGAACGGCTGTGTCTATGATTCCGGCAACTATCCGAAGATGCTGCAGGTCGCGAAGGGTCTGATCGGCTGGGACGAATGGAAGAAGAAGCGGGCTGCGGCCCGCAAGCAGGGCCGGCTGATCGGCATGGGCATTGGCACCACGCTCGACTCCGGCACCAACAACTTTGGCCAGTCGCAGATTGTGAACCCGGGCGCACCGTTTTCCGGGAACTCCCAAGGGGCGAACTGCAAGCTGGATATCTACGGAGAAGTCGTAGTCGCAGTCGGTTCCTGCCCCCAGGGACAGGGACACGAAACCACCGCGGCGCAAGTCGTCGCCGATGTGCTGAACATTCACCCTGATCTGATTACGGTGCGAACTGGCTTCGACACCGAGCGCAACGTGCACACCGGCTTCTCGGGAACCTACGCCAGCCAGTTTGCGGTGTCGGGACTGTCCGCCGTGCACGGTGCCGCGCAAAAGCTGAAGGCTGAGATGAAGCGCCTGGCCGCGTTCGTGCTGGAAACCAAGGAAGATGACATCGAATTTGGCACGGGGGCACAAGGCCCCGAGCTTCGCGCCAAGAGCACGGGCAAGTCCATCAACTACTGGGGACTGGCCAACATTGTCAACGTGAACAGCGCGGTGCTTCCGGTGGAGATGCATGATGTCACGCTGAACTGCCGCTACATCTGGCGCGCCCCGTTCAAAGTGCCCGACAAGGTAAAGAAGTACGGCAACCTTACGCTGACCTACGCTTCCCAGCTTCACATCGCGGTGATAGAGATCGATCGCGATACGTTCATCCCACGCATTCTCGACTACGTGGCGGTGGACGATTGCGGCACAGTAATCAATCCGGCGATCGTGGAAGGCCAGGTCTATGGCGCGACCGCACACGGTATCGGCGCGGCCCTGATGGAGAGCTGCGTGTACGACGCGGTGGGCAACATGCTGACCAGCACCTTCAGCGACTACACGCCGATCACGGCCGTGAACATGCCCAAGGTGAAATACGGCCACATTGAGACGCCGTCGCCGCACAGCTACAGCGGCGCCAAAGGCATGGGCGAAGGAGGCGCCGCGCCCATCCACACGATTTCGGCGGCGTTGCAGGACGCATTGTTTGCGGAAGGCATCATTGTGGACGATTCGTTCAACAATGCCGACAGCCTGTTCCGCGCGATGGTGGGGAAAGAGATTGGGCAGGCCGCCAAACTGGTAACCGTCGAGCGGCGGCCGTAGCGCCGGCGTCCCGCCGGCAACCACGGCCCCACGGAGTAGCCAGGAATGTGCGGCTGTCGAAAGGACGCTGGCGCTACAAATGAAGCGGGTTTGCATTGTCGGGTGCGGGGCAATCGGGAGCCTTTACGCGGCGCATCTGGCGCGCGCTACCGAAGTGTGGGCTTTCGTTCGCCGGGAAGACCATGCCCGGGCTCTCAATCGCGAAGGGCTGAGAGTCTCGGGTAAACACGAATTTCAAGTGTCTTTGAAAGCGACAACCCGGCCCGGCGAGATTCCAGAGTGCCGCCTTGGGATCGTCGCGACCAAGGCGACGCAAGTGGAAGAGTCGATGACGGCGGTTGGCAGCCGATTCGATCAGGGCGCAGTCATTTCCGCGCAGAATGGGCTGGGGAGCGAAGAGATCATCGCCGCCCACACCCGTGGTCAGGTGATTCGGGGCACGACTTTCATGAGCGGCACACGGCATAGCGACACGCACGTCCAGTTGGAGCTGGACACCCCCACTTGGATCGGCCCCTTTGAGCCGCGCCACACGCCGTATGCGCTGGTGAAACAGGCCGCCGACCTGATTGTTGCCGGCGGGCTGAAGGCAGAAGCGTTGCAGGACGCGCGTCCGGCGCAGTGGTCCAAGCTGATTTTTAATGCGTCGGTGAATGGCGTTTCCGCTTTGACCGGTTTGCCACATTCGCCGCATTTCGCGGACGAGTCGCAATTTCCCGATCTCGGACACCTGCTGCACGCGCTGATCGACGAGGGAAAGAACGTGGCGAAAGCGGCAGGCGTGGAACTTCCCGAAGACCCGTGGGAGATGAACAAGATTGGGGCCATGACAAATCATCCGACGTCGATGTTGTACGACGTCCGCAACCAGCTCCCGACGGAAGTGGATTTCCTGAGCGGCGCGATTGCGCGCGAAGCGGAACGCGCCGGTGTGCCTGCGCCACTGCATACCACCGTTTACCGGCTGATCAAAGGGAAGGAAGCGTCGTGGACCTTCAAGGATGAGAACCGGCCGGTGGCGGCGTCTGGGAAAGCGAGCGGACATTGAGCGCAGAACGAGACGCGGCAAGCTGCATCTCTACCGAAGATTGAATGGGACTATGACTTGGCCGATTGATACCACCAAACTCGACCGCGTGCGGACCCTGATGAAAGATCAGGACGTCGCTACGCTGGTGGTGCGCGCGCCCGACAACATCCTGTATCTCACCAACTACTGGTGCATGAAGGGATACGACGCGGTGGTGTTTCCCCGCGAGGGCGATCCCACGCTGATCGCCATCGAGCCCCAACTGGCGGACGCGCAGCGTAATTCGTGGACCAGTGACATCCGCTTGTTCAAGAGCTACCACGAGAGCGACCCCAGGCCTCCGCAGTACCGGGCGCTCGACCAGGCGCTCGACGTGCTGAAGCAGCGTGGCCTGACCGACAAGGTTGCCATCGAGCTCAACATGGGCACGCAGTCCGCCGATCGCATGGTGGGCGAGCCGACCACACCTACGCAGTCGTACTTCGATGCGTTCCGCAAGGTTTCCGGCCACGTGGTGGACGCCACCCCGCTCCTAAACGAAGCTCGTGCCATCAAGACCTCGCAGGAGGTCGAGCGCATGCGCCTGGCCAACGAGCTGGCGGCGCTGGCCATGGACTACACCCGCGAGCACATGCGCCCCGGCATGAAGGAAAGCGAAGTCGGCGGCATGTATGAGGGGTTTGTGCATGGCCTGGGTGTGGGCTACAAGGGCAAGGTTGAGATGGCACGCGCATTCACGCTGGTCTGGTCAGGGAAGGGGATCGCCACTTTCACCGCGACCGGCGATCGCCCGATTCAGAAGAACGAGCCAACCCTGTTTGAGATCTGGGTGTGCGTTGACGGTTACTGGACCGACCTGACGAAAAACGTCTGTCCCGGCGAGCTCACGCCGGAGTATCACAAGCTCCTCGACCTCCTGCTGAAGGTGTTCAACGAAGCCGTCGCCTTCGCGCGCGATGGCGCCAGCTTTCCGGAGCTCGACCGCCTGATTCGCGCGCGCATTGCTGAGGGTGGATACGCGGGGCAGCCGTCGCACCCGATCTGCCACGGAGTGGGCGCGCGCGCGCATGAGCCGCCCTATGCGCACCAGGCCGGTGGCGGGACGATCAAGAAAGGCATGGTGCTGGCGATCGAACCCGGCATCTACTGGCCGGGCGGCGGCGGCTTGCGCCTGGAAGACGATTTTTTCATCACCCAAAACGGCAACGAGAAGCTATGTACTTACCCGGACGACTTTCGTCTGGCATTCCGTCACTGAGAACCGAGAACTGACAACTGTGCAACCAGGCAAGAAAACATCCGGACTAGACCCGTCCCTGGTGGAGAAAATCCTCGCCGAAGTGAGGGAAGAAGAAATCGTGGCCATGTCCTGCGACGTGATCAACATTCCCAGTCCCACCGGCGAAGAACTGCAGATGGCGCAATACATGCACAGCGCGCTGCGGCAACTCGGCATCAGCGTCACCTGGCAGGAAGTGGAAGAAGGCCGAGCCAATGTGGTGGGCCGCTGGACCGGCGCTGGAGGCGGCAAGAACCTGATGTTCAACGGCCACATGGACACCTCCAACACCGGCCGCGAAGAATTTCTGACGGGCATCGGCTACAAGCCTCATGCCGTGGTGAAGGACGGTTTCATCTACGGTCTGGGCATCTACAACATGAAGGGCGCGCTGGTGTGCTACACGCATGCCGTCAAGGCCTTGCAGCGTGCCGGAGTCAAGCTGAAGGGCGATGTCATCATCGCTGCGGTTGCGGGCGAAATCGAGAAGACGCAGTGGGGCGATTTCAAAGGCAAGGAATATCGCGGCTATGGCTACGGCACACATTACCTGGTGAACCACGGGGTTCTGCCTGACATGTGCATCTTGGGCGAGCCCACCGACATGCGCGTCGTGTTGGAACACTTCGGCTCGATGTGGGTGCGCATCGCCTGCACGGGCATCTACGTGCACACCGCGTTCTGCGAGGGTCGCGAGGAGATGAACTCCATCCGCCGCATGTACGAGCTGATGGACACCATCATGAAGTGGATTGCGGCGTGGGAGAAGAACGCTTCCCACGGCGGCAAGAAAGCCCTGGTGAATCTTGGAGGCATCCGCGGAGGCCATGCCTGGCGCGCCAGCCGCACACCGGAGAAGACGGATTTGTTTCTGGATGTGCGCGTCCCTCCCACCATTCCCATGAGCGAGGCCCGCCGCAACATCCAGCAGATGTTCTTGGAGTTGGAGAGAAAGCATCCGGACTGGGGACTGGAATTCGAGACCTATGTTTCTGTGCCCGGTGCGCGCATCAGCGGGGAGCACGAGATGATCCAGGCCATCGACGCCAATCATCAGCGCATCATGGGAAAGCCGCCGGAGCGCGACGTGGTCACCTGGTGCTCCGACGCCAGCGTGCTGAGCCGCTATGGTGTCGAGACGGTGAACTACGGCCCTTCCAGCGGGCCGCGCGACCATGTGGGCGAAAAGGTTGAGATCAAGACGCTGGTAGACATCACGAAGATTTATGCGCTAACCGCCGCCGAACTGTGTGGGGTTCAGTAAGGCAAAAGAGCTACGCTTGAGGGAATAGTTGCTAAGCCAGAAAGAAATCGACCGCCGCTACAAGAATGTCCGCGCCCGCATGGAGCGCGAGGGCCTGGATGCGCTCATTGTGTGCGGCAACCAGTATGCCGGTTTCGAAGGCGCGGTGCTGTACATGTCAGGTTTCGAGATTGTGCACCGCTACGTGTACGTGGTGATTCCACTCACGGGCGAGCCTACTCTTGTGTTTCCCCGCGAGGCGCGATGGATCGGCGACAAAGCGAAGCCCTGGGTGAAAGACCAGGTCTGGCCCGACATTCCGGGAAAATGGATCTGCGAGCGCGGCCACGAGCGCGGCTGGAAGCGCGTCGGCGTTTACGGCATGAACTTCATCATGGCGGTACGCGACTACCGCGAACTGGCCGGTGGCCCGTTCGAACTGGTGCCGTTCGATTTTCAATTCGACATGGCCCGCGCCGTCAAGAGTGAAGAAGAACTCGCCGAAGTACGCGACGCCATGGACATCATCCTGGACGGATTCTGGGCGCTGGTGGAGGCGTACGCGCCGGGCAAGACTGAAGCGGAGATCATGGCACCGGCGGTCGAGCGCTTTTTTGCCCGCGGCGCGGGACCGCGCATGATGAATATCCTGCTCTCGGGCGCGCATGGTGAGGCAGAGGCATTTTTCAAGGTGCCGGGTCCCCGTGTGGTTGCGTCGGACGATCTGCTGCTTTACTCCCTGGAGATCACGGGCGCTGGCGGCTACTGGGTAGAGTTTTCTCGTCCCATGATTCGCGGCAAGCTGAGTGTGCGCACGCAAGCCATGGCCGACGCCTACCCCCAAGCGCTGGAAGCCGCACGCAAGCTGATGCGCGCGGGCGAGCTAGCCAGCAATGTCCACCGCGCGGTCGCCGAAACCTTTGCCCGGCATGGCTTCGCGCTCGGGCATCTTTCGGGCCACAGCATTGGCGCAACCATGATCGAACATCCCGCAATCGGGGCCAAGAGCGAGGTGCAGCTCGAGGAGAACATGATTTTCTCCCTGCATCCGCAGGTGGTGGACAAAGACGGCAAGGTCTGTCTCTACACCCAGGACACGTACCGCATCGGGAAGACCGAGGGGGAATCTCTTGCCGATGTACCGTGGAAGTTTTTCACCGGAGAAGAGACGCGGGAGATGATTGAGCGCTGACGTCTCGCTCTGTGACACCAAAGATTGAGGGCAAGACCGAATGAGGATTTGTGTGATCGGCTGCGGTGCGGTGGGCAGCCTGTTTGCTGCGCATCTTGCCAAGGCAGGCGAAGCCGAGGTCTGGGCGTATGACGTCTGGAAGGAGCATACGGACGCCATCCGCAAGCATGGCCTGCGGCTCTCCGGCGCCGCGGAGTTCACCGCGCAGGTGAACGCGACCTGCGATCCCAAAGAGCTGCCCCGCTGCGACTACGGGATCGTGGCCACCAAGGCTATCCACACCCGCAGCGCCATCGCGCAAGTTGCTCGTATCTTCGACGAGCGCAGCGCCGTGTGCTCGGTGCAGAACGGAGTGGGCAACGAAGAAATCATCGCCGAGCACGTGAAGCACGTCATTCGTGGCACTACGTTTCCCGCCGGCCATCCGGTTGCTCCCGGACACGTGGGCTACGACATCAAGGGCGACACCTGGATCGGCCCCTTTGAGCCCACGCATACGGCGATGGAAAGAGTGGAAGAACTGGCTGGCCTGATGACGCGCTCGGGGATGAATACCATCGCGCTGAAGGACGCGCGCGGAGCGCAGTGGACCAAGCTGATTTTCAATGCGTCCACCAACCCGGTGGGCGCGCTGACCCTGCTGCATCACGGAGCCGCCACCCGGTTCGCGCCAACCGGGCAGCTATTCAACGACCTGATCTCCGAGGGAGAGGCGGTCGCAAAGAAGCTGGGAATCGAACTGCACGGCGATCCCCGGCAACTGGTGCAAAAGGGCGCCAACGCCCCCGGAAAGCACAGAGCCAGCATGCTGCAGGATGTGCTCGCCAAGCGGCAGACAGAAGTGGACTTCATGAATGGGGCCATCGTGCAGTGGGGCGAGAAAGTTGGAGTGCCCACGCCGCTGAACAAAGCACTCTGGCAATTGATCAAAGGCCTAGAGCATGCGTGGAAAGATCCGGACTAAGCTCGAAGCAGTTTCCGTAGAGACGCAGCTTGCTGCGTCTCCGCGGCGGTAAAGACCCAGGAGCCAACGACAATTTCATGACCATTCCCTTCAATATTGGAGTTCTGCAACTCAGCATGGAGCCGGTGCACGAAACCCTCGCCATGGCCAAAGCCTGCGAAGACGCGGGTTTTGACGCGTTCTGGATCGCCGAGGCCTACCCCTGGTGGCGCAAGCATTCCTTTGAGGCGCGTTCGTCCACCGCAGTGCTGGCGGTGATTGCCGCCCAGACGCGGCGCATCCAGTTGGGATGGGGGATTATTTCACCGTACACCCGTCACCCGGTGCAGATCGCGATGGAAGCCCGCGTCATGCAGGACCTCGCCGGAGACCGTTTCCTCCTGGGTCTGGGCGCCTCAAAGATTTTCATGAAGGAGATCGGCGAAGGCGAGGGCGAGAAGGTTGGCCCGGCGACGGTGATGCGCGAGAGCATCGAAGTAGTCAAAGGCGTGCTGAAAGGCGATGCTTTCCACTACGAAGGCAAAGTGTTTGCGGCGTCTGTACCGCCGCTCAAGCCCGACGCCCACACGCCTCGCGGTATTCCGCCCATCTATGTGGCGGGGACCGGGCCGGTACTGCAGAAGATGTCAGGCTCGGTCGGCGACGGGCTGCTCACTGCCAGCATCACAACGCCCGCATTTGTCCGCTATTCGAAAAAGAACTTGGACGAAGGCGCGCGCAAGGCGGGGAAGGACCCCGCAAAGCTGGTGCTGGGTTCGGTGATTGTGGGCAGCATCGGACGCGACTCCACCAAGGGCAAAGAGGGAGCCCGCGAGCAGGCAGCCATGTACCTAGCCAACAAAGTCCAGAACATCAAGGGTTCCGCCGATGTGCTGCTGGAGTGCGCAGGCCTGAGCTTCGAGGAGTTGCGCCCGATCGCTGACGCCATGGAGAAAGGCGGTCGCAAAGCTGCCGCGAAGGCGGTTACCGACGACATCCTGCGGAAAGTCTGTGCGATTGCGGGGACCCCCGACGAATGTATCGCTCGCATCGAGGAATACCGAGCCGCGGGCTGCACCCACATCATGCTGGAAATCTGGGGCGACGATAGGACAGGGCAGGCGAAATTGTTTGGAGAAGCGGTGCTGCCGCACTTCAAGAAGTGAAACCCATTCACCACAGAGACACAGAGACACGGACTAGACCTTTGCGGCGAAGCCCCGCAAAGTAGCGCCGGCGTCCCGCCGGCTGTCGTGGGGGCGTCCCGCCCCCACATCCTCGGGACATCAACAGAGCCAGATGAGTTCTAAGTCTTCATCGCGCAGGGCTCATGGCTGCTGTCTGGGTCTGCACGATCTCGCGGAATTCCTCATCCGTCAACAACCCGCGTTTGGCAATCGCTCGTTTCTTCACCGCCGCCAGAATCGGCGCTCGCTGCTCTGGCGTGACAGAGAGTCCAAGTTCTTTCGCCTTCAGATCAACGCTGTCCAAGCCGCTCTTTTTCCCCAGCACGATGCTGCGCCGCGCGTTGACCAGTTCCGAAGAATATGGCTCAATGGCTTCCGGAATGTGGAACTGGCTGGCCACCGCGCCACTTTCACGCATGAACAGGTTCTCTCCCACCAGGGGTTTCCAGGCTTCAAGCGTGTAGCCTGCAGCCTTGCGAACGATTTCGGAAACTTCGCGGACCTTCGCCAGATTCAGTGCGACCGGTACGTCATAGAGACACTTCAGCGCAAGTGCGATCTCACAGATGTCGGCATTGCCCGCGCGTTCGCCCATGCCGTTGATGGTGCCCTGAATCCAGCTTGCCCCGCCGCGCACCGCCGCCACTGCCCCCGCGGTGCCCATGCCGAAATCATTGTGACCGTGGAAGTGCAGGGGCACATCCGGACCGACCCATCCCCGCACCTGCCGCACCAGAAACTCGATGGCTTCCGGGCCGCAGGCGCCAATGGTATCGACAACTACGATTTCGCCCGCGCCAGCCCGGAGCGCTTCCAGATAGATTTTCTTTAGGAACTCCAGGTCGGTGCGTGTACCATCCACCGCGAAGAAGGCGACGGTGATGCCGGCCTGCTTGGCGGCAGAAACCGCATCGGTGACGCGTTTCAGGACCTCGTCTCGCGAAATTCCATAAGCTTTCAGCTTGATGTCGCTGGTGGGTGCTTCGATCACCGATGCGCGCAGCCCCAGACGCACCAATTCGTCCACATCAGCCTTCACCGCGCGCGAAAAGCCCCATAGCTCCGCCTTGATACCGGCCTTCTGCATCAACTGGATGGCTTCGCCATCTTCCGGCGAAACCCTTGGAAACCCCGCTTCAATGCGGCTTACCCCCAGCTCGTCGAGGGCGCACGCGATTTCCAGTTTCTGCTGAGGCGAGAGCACGACGCCAACGGTCTGCTCGCCGTCGCGCAGGGTGGTGTCGTAAAAACGTACAGTCGTCCTCGGGAAAGCTGAGCGAATCTCCGGGCGAGCATTGAGTTCGCTGACCCACACCTTGGAGTTGGCGGTCATTTACTGGTTTCCTGCGTCGCCAAAGCCGCGGGCTTGCGCCCGTACGCTTCCTCCCACGAGATCACGGGATTGCGCAGAATGCCGATCTTCTCAATCTCGCACTCCATCACGTCGCCGACTTTCAGGTACCACGCCTTGGGATCGCCGCTGAATGCCGCCACGCCCGACACCGTGCCCGTAGAAACCACGTCACCCGCGCTGTACCCCATGGGCGAATAGTGCGAGAGAATCTCCGGAATCTTCACCGACATCTTGCTGGAATGCGAACGTTGTCGCGACTCGCCATTCACGCGTAGTTCCATCGCCAGGTTGTGGGGATCGGGTATGTCGTCGGCAGTGACGATCCATGGCCCCAGCGGGCAGAACGTGTCAATCCCCTTGCAGAAGCTGAACACGCCCGACTTCATTTCCCGCCGCTGGATGTCGCGCGCGGTGACGTCGTTGAAAATCACATATCCGCCGATGTAGTCCTTTGCTTCCTCCGGCGTGAAGTGCTTGCCGCCTCTCTTCAGCACCACCGCCAGTTCCAGTTCGTAGTCCAGTTCCTGGGTGAGGTGCTCGGGATAAATCACCGGCTCTTCGTGCCCGATGATGGCATCCACATTCTGGAAGAAAACAATCCACGGCAGCACGGGGTGCGAAAAGCCGGCCTTGGTGGCTTCCTCATGATGCTCGCGAAAGTTACCCGCGGTGTGAAAGAACTTCTTGGGGAGGATGGGAGCCCGGAGCTTTACGTCGTCAGCCGCGTACGAGATGGCCTCGCCTCGCGCTCCCGTCGCGCTGTCACCCTGGTTCAGGGCATGATCAAATGCCTTACGCGCAGCTTCCAGGCTGGTGTCACCTCCGCGGAACAGGGCCCGCATGTTGGGTGGAACCAGCGCGTCTGCCAGGCGGTAGAAGGCGCTTTCGCTCTCCACATCGCGCAAATAGAGGGCACAGGCGGAGTGCAGGTCAACGATTCGGCCGTCGTCGGTGACGGCGCCGATGCGGGACTGCCGCGCGGGATCTTCAAAGGTAACCAGTCGCATAGAGTGGCCGCGGACGGATGCCGCAGGTACTAGAGAGTGTATGGGCAGGGCGCGGGAGTTGTCTAGAAAGCGGGGAAGGAAAATCGAATCCGGAGACTGGGAGTCAAGGCCTTGGGCTAATATAGGTAGCCTTCCGAATTACGGGTTTAACAGAGGCGAGGGCGAGACGAGTCGGCAACCGGCGAGACGGCGGTGCCGGGTCGGAGCCAGGAGGCTTCATGGCAAACCGCAGGCAGTTTCTACGCACGCTGGCGGGTGTGGCGGCGTTGAGTGTCACAGCAGACGCGAGCAGCCTGGGCAGGATGCGCAGGCTGCGGATGTACGCGGCCATGCCTGAGGCCGGGGCGCACGATCGCCTGGAACCCGACTCGTACCGCCGCAAAGTCCGGCAAGTGCAGGCGGAGATGAAGAAGCGCAAGCTGAACGCGCTGGTCCTGCTCAACGCCACCAACGTTATCTACACCACCGGTTATTTTCATCTTCCCACCGAGCGGCCGCTGGCGGCGCTGATCCCGGAGTCAGGCGATCCGGCATTGTTCATTCCTGAACTGGAAGCCGACCAGGTGAAGCTGTGGTGGGTGAAGGACTATGAAACGTACTTCGATTTTCCCGGGCCGGTGAATCGGGTGCGTTGGATTTTTGAGCGGTTAGCCAAACGCGGGTTGGGCAGCGGCCGCATCGGGGTGGAAGAACCGACTCCCGGGCGGCGCCAGCAGATGAATCTAGGCGCGCCGAAAGCCACCCTGGTGGACGCGGGCGATCTGATCGAGAACCTGCGCTGGGTCAAGGACGAGGACGAACTACGCATCATGCGGCGTGCCATGTATTTCGCCGACTTCGTGGTGCAGGCGGGCCGCGAGTTCGTGCAGCACAACGGTCGGGTGACGGAAGACCAAATCCTGAAGGCGTCCGCGGACGCACTGGCCGACAAGATGTCCGCCGAATTAAACGATGTGGTGGGGGTCGGGATTGAGCCTCCCTTTGGAGGGCTGGTGCCCTTCGGCAAACGTTCTGCCTTCCCGCATGCGGTCCCCAGCAAGGACAGGCTCAACTCCGGCGACGCGCTCGTCCTGAGTTTTGGCGCCCAGGTGGGCGGATACAACGTGGAGTGCGAGCGTTCGTTCTACGTGGGGAAGCCGACCGACTACGCCAGGCGGCTGTACGACGCCATGCTGGCTGCGCATGACACCGGCGTGGAAAACCTGAGAGAGGGCGCCATCGCCGAAGAGGTGGATAGGAAAAGTCTGGACCAGATCCGCAAGGCTGGGTTCGAAAAGTTCCTGAAGCATCACACAGGGCACGGGATCGGCCTGGAAGGCCACGAGTCGCCGTGGATCGCCGAGGGCGATAAGACCGTCCTGAAGGAAGGTATGACCTTCAGTTGCGAACCTGGTGTTTACGATCCCGACTGGGGCGGCTTCCGGCACTCGGACACGGTGATCGTGCGCAAGGACAAGGGCGAGATCATGAACAAATACCCCACCCGGCTGGAGGATATGATTATCGAGATCTGAGCCAGGTGTGACCTTTAGAGTTGTGTCGCATCCAATCGGATGCAGGAGAACCTGGTGGAACGGGGTGAGCTGGATATATGACAGAGAAAGTGACCAAGAGCGAACAAGAGTGGCAAAAACAGTTGTCGCCGGAGCAGTACTACGTGACCCGCAAAGCAGGCACGGAGCCGGCATTTACCGGAAAGTATTGGAAGACGAAAGACGGGGGGACCTACACCTGCGTGTGCTGCGGGCAGCCGCTGTTCAGCTCGGAAACCAAGTTTAACTCCGGCACCGGCTGGCCTAGTTTTTGGGAGCCGGTGGACGAGAGCGCCGTGGTAGCCCATACCGACCGTACCCTCGGCATGGTGCGTACCGAGGTGCGCTGCGCCCGCTGTGACGCGCACCTGGGGCACGTCTTTGAAGACGGTCCCCACCCGACGGGACTGCGCTACTGCATGAATTCGGCCTCGCTTGATTTAAAGCCGAAAGAAACCCAAAAGAAATAGGGCACACTCGAAGGTGTGCCCCCTGGTGGCTGTGAACTTGGCGGCGCGTCGTCTATGCGCCGGCAGCTGCGGCTGCTGCTGCGGGTTTCGCAGGCTCAGCCGGCTTGGCTTGGCTCTGTGCCTGGTGCTGCGCTTTTTCCTGCTTGTGCTCGGCGGCGCGGACCTGCACGCTGCCTTTCAGGAACGCTCCATCTTCCACGCTGATGCGCTGGGTGACGACATCGCCAGTCAGCGAGCCTTCGCTGCGGATATCAAGCCGGTCGGTGCACTCGATATTTCCCGTGACCTTGCCCATGATCACAACTTCGCGGGCATTGATGTTGGCGGCGACGCTGCCGTTGCGTCCGATGGTGACGCGGTTGTCGTTCAGGTTGATGGTGCCCTCGACCCGGCCGTCAATGTAAAGCGATTCACCGCCGGTGACCTCGCCCTTAATGACGAGCGTGCGACCGATGGTAGCCTGCTCCATGGGTGCGGTTACGGTTTTAATCGGGGCAAAGGAGTTGGGATTCGGAGAAAATTTCGGGGTGTTGGCTGGATTCTGCGGTGGCTGCAGCATTGCTTCTGACCTTCCTTGTTCCCTGCGGGCTGCGCTTGCGGCGGCCCCTGCGGCGGGTTCTGGACGTTTGGCCTATGGCCAAGTCTGACTATCGCATGGACTTTAGAGGGAAGGCAGGTTACGGAAGAACCTGTACTGCTGCGGACGGCAAAAACCAGCTAGAAATGGTCTGATAAGCCACTTGGGCGTTGTTGGTGTAATCGCGGAAGGCAAGTGCGAGATGCCATCGAGCAAATTGGTGGAACGATGCCGGAAGACTTGCCTGTAGAGACACTCCGCACTTTTGCAAGAAACGCAAGTTTGCGCTCCCCCGACGTGTGCATTATCTTGCACATTGACAGCAGCCACGCTGATGATCTACGTTAAGCGCCACGGTTACTATTGCTCGTAGTAACTTGATAAGTAACGGTCTTTCTGCTCATCACCTTTGTCTCCCGGAAGCGACTGAGAACCGGAGCTGACTGCGACGACGGTTGGTGATGAGGTCATCAGGCGTGAAACGAGACTACGTGAGGTCCCACTTCTTAAGGTGTTTACCCCAGGGGAGAGCCGGGCTTGACTAGCGCACGCATTGCCCTTCATGTTTTGTTGGTAAGCGTCGTGACTGGTGTTGGCCAGGCGCAAGATCCTCACAACCAAAACTCTGCGGCCACATCAACGTCGTCGACCTCCGCACTCGCAAGGAAAGCAGCGCCTGCCGCTAACCGCGTAATTCTCAAAGTTGGCGGGGTGCAGGTCACGCAGGCGGAGTTTGAGTCGATGATCGGCGATATCGAGCCGCACGCCGACGCTGACAAACCCGGCACTGATGACAAGGATCGCCGCCGCCTCGGCGACGACTATGCATCCGTGCTGATGCTTTCCCAGCAAGCCGTGGCCAACCACCTGGACGCCTCCCCCGAGATTCGCCGCCAGCTGGCCGTCGATCGCCTGCAGATTTTGTCCGACGCTCAATTCGCCAGCCTGATGCGTCAGTCCAAGCCCAGCGCGGAGGAAATCAGCAAATACTATTCTGCCCACCTGGCCGACTATGACCGCGTGCAACTCCGCAGGCTCTTCATCTGGAAGACGGGACCAGGCTCCGCGAATACGCGCGGCTTGACCCCCGAGGCCGCCCGGGCCCGCGCGGACGCGATACTCCAGGCAGCGGCCTCCGGCGGGGATCCGGAAAAACTCGCGGCCGCGTTCAAAGGCTCCGAAGAAGGCATGCTGGATGCCGATCCCATTCCCTTTACCCGCGGAGCATTGTCACCAAAGCTGGAGAAGGTGGCCTTTGCGCTCAAGCCGGGCGAATGGGCTGAGGGAGAAGACACGCCGGACAAGTTGATCCTGTTTCACCTGGTGGAGCGCGATCGCCGCCCGCTGGCGGAGGTATCGTCGCTTGTCGAACAAAAAGTGCAAGGTCAGAAGATGCAAGCCAAGTTGGACGAACTGAAAAAGAAAGCCGGCATTTGGATGGACGAGAAGTACTTTGGGGCTGCAGTGGCTGAAGTGCCAGGGGAGCAGGGGGCTGCTTCCAACCCACCTTCTAAGCTTCGAAAATCGGCAAGAAAAATAGGAGACAACCAATGAAGATGTACGGCAGAAGTAGAACCCTTTACTACTTTGTGCTTCCAGCCCTGTTGCTGGCAGCATGCACGCTTCAGCCGACGTCAGCGCAAGCTCAAATGACCTCGGTAGGTATCGACTGCTCTCAAATTCAAGCCTTGGGGATCCTGAAGCAGGACAACATGCGGGCTGGGCGGGTCCTGATTGACTGCGGGTTAGTGCAAGGCGGCCGGGCGGCAGCTCCCGGGGATGCGCCCCCGGCTCCTCCCAATATCCGTGTGAGCAACCGCACTTGCACCAACGCCCAGAATTGTACGAAGAGTGAAAGCATGGTGTGGGCCAGCAGCGTCGATCCGACCATCGTGGTCAACTATAACGACCACAACGCCAACCAGTATTCGGGTACGTCCTACTCTACCGATGGGGGCGCTCACTTCACGGAAATTTTGCCGCCGCCGTTTGCGGCCGGGCATGGGACAAATTTCGGAGATCCGATCGTGGTCTTCAACGCCAAGTTGGGCACGTGGTTTGCCGGCGACCTGGCAACCGGCTGCGGTGGGCAGGGCATTGGTTTGTGGACCTCGAACGATGGCATCACTTGGACCGTCGGGGCATGCGCTCACAATGGCGGCAGCGACGATCGCGAATCGATGTGGGTGGACAATGAACCGACCAGCGGAACGTACGGACGCATGTACGTCTCCTGGAATGACTTCACTGTCGGCGTCGGAGCCACTTCGGTAACTCACTCCGACAACGGCACCAGCTGGAGCGCTCCAGTACGGATCGCCAACGGCAGCACCTTCATTCGCGACGTGCAGATCACCGGCTCGCCGGTGGGCGCGCCGCGGTTTGAAGGCGCGAATAGCACGGTGTTTGTGGCCGGCATGGATGAGGGTGCAGGAGGTTGCGATACCCGCCAGAACCTGATGTACAAATCACTCGATGGCGGCGTTACCTGGACTTCGGCCACTCTGGGTCCGCGATTCAAGTCGATCTGCGACGGTCTCTGCGACAACCCGTACTTCGCGAAAGTGAATACCATCACCCGGCACATGGGCTGGGGAGAGCCGGGAGTGGGCCCCAACGGCGTCGTGCATTATGCCTACGCCGGGTTGGGCAGGCAGAACAGTGATCCTGGAGACATCTATTACGTCCGCTCCACCGATAACGGCGTGACTTGGTCCACGCCGAAAAAACTAAACGGTTCCGCGGACGCGCAATTCAAGTCGCAATGGATGCCTTCCCTCTCCGTCGATCTGAATGGCAAGGTCACGGTCGCCTGGTACGATCGCAGCCAGGCTACGACCGCGTGCCACGTTGCTACTGACCCGGGATGTCAGTACCGGCGGGTTGCGCGCCAGTCCGCAGACAATGGCGCGACCTTCATGTCGCAGTTTGCCATCAGCCCCTTGATGTCCCAGCCAGAACAGCCGGACCCTGGGGTGCAGGCTTGCTACGCCGGTGATTACGACTACAACACGACTCTAAACGGCAACGCCTTCATAACCTGGACGGACGGGCGGCGCTCGGTTGGAGGCACCCACGTGCAGGACGTGGGTTTTGCCGCGGTTCCATTGCCGTAGCTAAAATCGCGCACATTTAGGAAAGAGAGGGCGGCGCGCCGGAGTGGCCAGTTTGGTTTCCCACAGGATGACTGTGCGAATCAAAACTGACCAGTACCGGCGCGCCGCCCTCTTTTTTTCCGAAGGGCGCAGAGAGATTTTCCTCCAAATTGGCGTGAGAGACTAGTAGACGTGTGCGATGGGGGGCAATTGGGGTGTAACGTACGACTTGGAGAAGGTGCCTTTTGTCCGGTTTGGAATGAATGGCATCGCTTACCTGTCGTAAACAGCCGTTACACCAACTATCCCGAAAAGCTTCTCAGGTGCGCAAGCTTCTACCTCTGCAGCACCTGCCCCAACTCTTCCCACTCCGCCAGGCGCTTCTGCAATCCGGCCTTGTGCCCGGCCAGTTCCTGCGTAAGCCGCTGGGTCTCCTCGGCGCTGACAAAAGTTTGCAGCGCGGCTTCACGCTCGGTAATGGCCGCTTCCAGGTCGGAAATCTCCTGCTCCACTTCGGCGAACCGTTCTTCCATCTGTTTGCGCTTGATGGGATTCAGACGCTTCGACCTGGACTCGGAAGCCGACTGACTGGCCCCTGCCTGATTGCCATTCGCCGGCTGCACAGCAGCCAGCGGCGAGGCGGCCACGGTTTTCTGCAGCGCCTCCGCTCCGCCCTGCTTGCGCCAGAGATAATCCTCGTAGTTCCCGGGATAGACCTCCACCCGGCCGTCGCCAATCTCGAAAACCCGGGTGGCCAGCTTGTCAATGAAGTAGCGGTCATGCGAAACGAAGACCACCGTGCCGGTATAGTCCGAAAGCGCTTTCAGCAGGACGTCCTTGGCGCGCATGTCCAGGTGGTTGGTCGGCTCGTCCAGCAGCAGGAAATTGGCGGGATGCAGCAGCATGCGCAGCAGGGCATAGCGGTTACGCTCGCCCCCCGAAAGCACGCCGATGCGCTTGAAAACGTCTTCGGCGGAAAACAGAAAGCATCCCAGCAGGCTGCGCAACTCGGTTTCGGTGGAGCGCGGCGAGAGCGCTCCCAGATCGTCCAGGATGCGTGCATCCTGGTTGAGCGCTTTGTACTGGTCTTGTGCGAAGTAATCCGCCTGCGCGTTGTGTCCCAGGCGATATTCGCCCTTGGTCAGCGGCTCTTCGTTCGCCAGCAGCTTGATCAAGGTGGACTTACCCGCGCCATTCACGCCCACCAGGGCAATGCGGTCGCCGCGCTCGATCATAAAGCTAACTTCGCGGAATACTTCTTTTTCGCCATAAGACTTGGCCACGCCCGCGAATTCAGCCACAATCCGCCCGCTGGCTTTCGGCTGGGAAAAGGAGAAGTGAATCGTCCTTTCCTCCTGCGGCAGCGCGATGCGCTCCATCTTTTCCAGTTCTTTGATCCGGCTCTGCACCTGCTTGGCTTTGGTCGCGGTGTAGCGGAAGCGATTGATGAAGACTTCCAGTTGCTCGATGCGTTCGCGCTGGTTGCGGTGCGCGGCTTCCAGCTGTTCCAGGCGCTGCGTCTTCTGGGCCAGGTACTTGTCGTAATTGCCGCTGTACAGATGCATCCGCTTGTTCCAGATTTCGACGATCTTGTTCACGGTTACGTCAAGGAAGTAGCGGTCATGCGAGATCAGCACGAAGGCGTGAGGATAGTTGCTCAGGTATTCTTCCAGCCAGTTGCGCGCTTCCAGATCAAGATGGTTGGTGGGCTCGTCCAACAGAAGCAGGTTGGGCTGTTGCAGCAGCAGCTTGGCAAGGGCGATCCGCATCTGCCAGCCGCCCGAGAATTCTTCCGTATCGCGATGCCAATCCTCTTTGTGAAAGCCCAGCCCCGTGAGCACGGTCCCCACTTGCGCCTCGATGGCGTAACCGTCCCGAGTCTGAAACTCGTGCTCGATACGGTGGTAGCGATCTGCAACCCTGGCATACTCCGGCGAGGCATGGTCGAGTTCCGACATGTTCCGCGTCAGGTCTTCCATCTCCTGTTCCAGGCCGCGCAGTTCATCGAAGACGGTCATACACTCGGCAAACACCGTGCGACCCGACAGTGCGAGCCCATCCTGTGGAAGATAGCCGGCGCTGATCCCCTTGGCCGTGCTGATCGAGCCATAGTCAAGGCTTTCCAGCCCGCCCAGGATTTTCATCAGCGTGGACTTGCCGGTGCCGTTTGCTCCAACCAGGCCGACCCGGTCACGAGGCGTGAGCAGCCAGTCGGCTCCTTCAAACAGAAGCTTGTGACCGTAGCGCTTTCCGGCTGAGGACAACTGGATCATGGCGTTCCTTTAATCGTCTCATGAGAGGGGCAGTTCGAGGAAAAGGCTTAACGCAGGGGACGCAAGGAACGTGGGGCGGAAGCAGAATTCATCTGGGCGAGGTCGTGGCCGGGGCAGATCTGTTCTAGCGCGCGGTCGACGACCGTCTGCAACTCGCGGGCGTACTTGACTTCGCGTCCCTTGGCCAGAATCTTCTTGGCCTCCTCAGCCGCAAACCAGGTGGGATTGCGCAGCGGTTCAGGAGGTTGCCCAACCTGGTCGACTTCCAGGAGAAACGCTTTCACGACGAATTCCTGCACTCCCGGTGGCTTCCAGAAAACGCCCTTGGAGTGAAGGTACAAATGGAAATGGCGGGGCTCAATGGCACCCCGCACGCCGGCTTCTTCCCAGGCTTCACGCTCGGCGGCTTGACTATGCGACATTCCGGGCTCGGGATGACCCTTGGGAAAGGTCCACTTACCGTTGCCATTCGTGTTGACCAACAGGAACTCAGCGGACAGCCCCTTCCGGCGATAGCACACGGCGGCCACCTGGAACGGCAGCGAAAATCGTGGAAACCGGGGCACGCTCATCTCCGAAGCCTCCGCAGAGCTATCTGAGCTCTTATGCTACTTCGAGAATATTTCAGCAGTGTTAAAGTGCAACGAAAAAGGTGCAGCCCAGGCATTACTGAAGGGGGTACCCGTTTGGGGCGGGTGGGGCGTTAGAGGCCTTTGCCGTAAACCGGGATCGCCGCGCCAGTCACGTCTTTTCCGGCTTCTCCGGCGAGCCAGAGGATCAGAGATGCGACCGATGCCGACTGCACCCACTTGGAGTAATCCTCGTTGGGCATGGCTTTGCGGTTGGCAGGGGTATCCATGGTGCCGGGCAGAAGCACATTGGCGGTGATGCCGGCGTCTTTGTTCTCGATCGCCACGGTTCGGATGAGCGAAACCAGGGCTGCCTTGGATGCGCTGTACGCGCCGACGCCGGGACCAGAATCTTCGGCGGCACGGCTGCCAATGGCGATGATGCGGCCACCCTGCGCCCGCCGCATGTGGGGGATGACCGCGCGCAGAATGTAGAAAGCGCTGCCTAGGTTGAGATCAAACATCTGTTGGAAGGTTGCGGTATCGGTTTCCGCGACCGTCTTACCCCCGGCGAATCCACCTACGAGATGAGCCAGGATGTCGAGCCTGCCAAAGCGTTGGATGATGCCATCCACTGCCTGTTTTGCCGCCTCTGCCGTCGAAATGTCAGCTGGAATAGCGGTGAACGAGCGATGATCAAAATCTGATTGCTGGATGCTCTTCGAGAGACCAACCACGCTCGCGCCGGCATCGAGCAGCGCGCGCGTGACCGAGGTTCCGAGGCCCCCGTTAGCCCCCGTGACAAGTGCGACCGGCCCAGTGAGTGACGTCGTCATTGAATGGATCCACTCCTAGACCCTGACCGGGCCCGCTTTCAGTACGCTCATCGTATGCAGAATTGTCGAAATGACATTCTCGTTGCCGGTAGCGGTGTTGATCATCATGTGATAAAGCGAGCGGGTTGGCCAGTCGGCGTCGAAATAGTGTTTCACAAAATAGACGCGGTCGCGGTCCACGGTGTCCACCAACTCTTCGGCTTCCTTGATGGTTTTGCCGATCTCCTGCAGGCGGCGGAGTTTTTCCGCCCGGGGCGCATAGAGAAAGACGTGGAAAGTATCCGGGCGTTCGCGCAGAAAATAGGGTGCGCCGCGGCCTACGATCACGCAATTTCCCGCCTCGGCGGCTTTTTCCATCACCTGCTGCCCTATTTCCACCATGCGGTCGGCATCGAAGGTCTGATCTTCGGTCAAGGGCATACTGCGCTCGTAGCTGCCGCGCCAGAATACCTTCACTAAACGGTGAAACGTGCTGTCCACCCGCTCTTCGCAGCGTTGCACAGCCGAGCAGTCCACGTTCGCCAGTTTGGCGATCTCCTCGGTCAGAGCGTAGTCCCAGAGTTTCCAGCCAAGGCGACGGGAGAGCTCACCCGCAATCTCGCCGCCTCCGCAGCCGTATTCGCGTTCGACGGTGATGACTCGGTACACCGCTCCTCCGATTGCTGAAGGTGAACCCCAATCCTTATCGGATCCAGACCTTGGCCTCGACCGACATTCCAGGCCGCAGAACGTGTTCTTTGGTCTCTCCCGGATCGAACGTGATTTTCACCGGGATTCTTTGTACTACCTTTACATAATTGCCAGTCGCATTTTCCGGGGGGAGCAGGCTGAGTACGGCGCCGCTGGCCCCGGCGATGCTCTGCATGTGTCCCTTGTAGTCTTTGCCGTTGGTATCCACGGCGATGGTCACCGGCTGACCGACTTTCATGTGCTTGAGCTGAGTCTCCTTGAAGTTGGCCGTGACCCAGATGTCGTCCAGGTTGATGACCCGCATCAGTTCCTGCCCGGCTTGGACATTTTGTCCGACCTCCACCGTCCTCCCGGTCACTACTCCGCTGACCGGGGCCACGACGGTGGTGTATTGCAGGTTCAATTCTGCCTGATCGAGTTCTGCCTTCATGCGGTCCGCGTTGGCCGCGGCTGCCTGCGCTCTGGAACGGGTCGCGGCGACCTGCTGCGGAGCCGTGCCGGCGGAGCGCAACATGGCCTCGGCCTGTCCCAGCCGGGCTTGTGCCTGATTCACTTGCTGTTCTGCGGCGGCTGCCGAAGCCCGCGCCGCGTCCACCGCCGCCGCATTGGCCTGGGCGGTAGCCACGGCCTGGTCATACTGCTGCTGCGAGATTTCCTGCTTGTCCACCAGCTGCTTGTAGCGGACCAAATCACTCTGGGCCTTCACGTTGTTGGCTTCCGCCTGCGCCAGTTGTGCTCTACCCGAGGCGTATTGCTGGCGGGCTGCGGCGATCCCGGCGCGTGCATTCTCCACATCTGCCTGGGCAGACGTAAGCTGGCTGCTGGTCCCGACCGAAGTGATCGGAACGTTGACCAGCGCAGCCTGGGCGGCGGCTTGGGCGTCATCGTAGTTGGCCTTTGCCCGATCCACTGCGACCTGGTAATCCTTGGCATCGATCTGCACCAGGGGCGATCCCGCCTCGACGTACTGGTTATCCTCCACCAGCAACCGTAAAACGTGGCCGGAGACGCGGGGACTGATGGAATTGAGGTGCCCGTCGATCTGGGCGTCATCCGTCGATTCGTAGCTGGCGAAATAGCGCCACAGGAAAAAACCTGAAACCAGCAGCACCAGTCCGGCGATGATCAACAGCAGGCGGAAGTGAGGATCACGACGGCTGAATCGCCTCCAGCGCAGGTCCTTCTCCGTAGCCGGCAAGGGAACCGGGCCCGCCGCAGGGTGTTCGGGGCGGGTCTCGTGGACAACAGCGTCTGTGGTTTCTGCCATGATTACTTACTCTTCAGGTATTGCTTTACCCCCGCCTCGGCGGAACCCGTGGCGCGTGCCAGGGCCACCTTGGAGAGATTGTTGGCGTAAAGACTGGAAATGTAGTTCTCGTTGGCGGCGGCCACGGCCTCTTGTGCCTGGATGACTTCCAGGTTGTCGGTGACGCCGGCGGCGAAACGGTCCCGGGCCTGGATCAGCGTCTGGCTCGCGAGATCCACCGAACTACGGGCCACCTCGACTTGCTCCGCCGTGGCCGCCAGGTCCAGCAGCGCCGTGCGGACCTCGTAGTCAATCTGTCCACGCAGGTTGTCCAGTTGTTGCTGGCTCTGCCGCAAGGCTGCCTCGGCTTGCAGGACGTCCCCTTTCACTTTGCCGCCCTGGAAAATCGGAATGTTCAGGGTGCTGCTCACCTCAAAGGTGCCATGCGAATTGCCGGGATTGATGCCGAGGTCGCCATAATTCGCGTTTACGCCCAGAGTAGGAAAATACTCCGCAGTGGCCGCTTTGCGGAAGCGCTCGGAAGCCCGCACCTGCTCCAGCGCCGCCTGATAATCGGAGCGCGACCTGTAGGCGCGCTGCAGGCTATCCTCCAGGCCCAAGGTTGTTGAAGGCTCGTACGGGGCTTCGTCGGTCAACGTGAATTCCTGCCCGGGAGGAAGTCCGATCACCCGCCCCAGCGCGAGCTTTTGCTTGGCATAGTCGTTGCGCGCCACGATCAACTGTTGCTGCCGGGTTTGCAGTTCCACCCGCGCGCGCAGGGTATCGATGGCGGGGCTCACCCCCGCATTCCGCTGGTCCACAGCTTTGTCATAGAGCGCCTGGGCAGTTTGTACCTGAGCCCGTGCGGTGTCCACTCGAGCGGCTCCGGCGAGTGCCTGTAAATAAGCGTTGCCCACCGCCAGCACCACCAAGTCGCGCCCGTCCTTGTAGGTGTAGCGGGCGGCTTGCTCGTTGTTGGAGGCGCCACGCTCACGGTTCAACGATTTGAGATTGAAGAGCGAGAGACTCAGGTAGGCGCGAGTGTCGAAGAAACCGTAAGGACCGACAATCAACGGCACGCCCGGAAAGCGAATTCCCTGCGCCGCCAGGTTATTTTGTGCCAGGTTTTCGCTGGTGCCGGTGGTCAGGTTCGGCAGGAGATCGCTGAGATCTTTCCACTTCTGTCCGCGAGCCGCCAGGGTGCTGTCACTCTGGAGCAGAAGCCCCAGGTTATTCCTGAGACCGCGCTCGATGGCGTCTTTGAAAGCGAGCGGCAGCACCTCTGAGGTAGCTTTGCCTTCTGGGACGCTGCCCGCGAATGGGTTTTGCGTGGTTACGAGGGCGCCGGTGGCGCCAGTCCCCACATTGGGCTGCGAAGCGACCGGGTTGCCGGGATAGACTCCCGAGGCTTGGCAAAGCGCGGGTACCTGGGGGAGAAGAAAGTAAGCAATCGTGCACAAGACGGCGACCCTAAGGCGCACCGTTTGTTGCTTAAACCGCTGCTGCCTCGCGCTGGGGTCTTTCATATCGAAACGGGCGGGCACAAACAGACGAACGACTTATGTTGATTCGATCCTCAGCATTATAGATGCAAAGGATTGACCTTTCGTCGCGGTACGGGGCGCGGGGCGGCCGGGCAGGTCCCCATGCCGGCATGGAGACGAATGGCCCTAGCAAAAATGTGCAAATTGTTTCATCTTGACACACATTGCAGTGCCGGAACACACTCACATGCCCTCCTAAGGGCTCAGGTAGCAAGGGGTTTTGACTAGTCTCAGTCCTTCTTCAGGAACAGGGGTCCCTCAGGACTGGATCACTCTGAAACACTGGCGTTTATCGCACACAGGAGATCGTCCATGCTGAATGTTTTCCGCAGCGAGCGTAACCAGCTCGCCGTTCTGCTTCTCATCCTCGGGTTGACAATCCTGATGACGCTTCCGCTGTCGGCAGAGCCAGCTCGAGCTGGACAGAAAGCGACCAATCCAACGGCAGCGAAAAAGGCGCAAGTGGGCCTGCGACAAGATCCAGCTCTGGTCGGTTCCTGGGGCGTGCCACAGCAGTTGGGGACGGTGGGCATCCACGCTGCTCTGATGCACACCGGCAAAGTGGTGTTCTGGTGGTACCCGTTGGGTACTGCGACCAACTCGCCTGCCAAGCTGTTGGACTACGCTACCGGCACGATCACCGACATTACGATTCCCTTCGATGGTGACTTCTTCTGTTCCGGCATGACCATCATGAAGGACGGCCGCTTGCTGGTGATTGGCGGACTGTTGGGTGATCCCTTTCCTCACGTCCCAGACAAGGGAATCCCCCAGACGGCGATCTTTGACCCCATTACCGAGACGTGGTCGCCGGGCACCAATATGAATTTCGCCCGCTGGTACCCGACCGCTGTGGAGCTGAACAACGGTACGGTTCTGGCCCTCACCGGCAAGAACGCGACTGCTACCGCGATCGTGCTGCAGATGGAAACCTATAACCTGACCACCGGCAAGTGGACCACCTTGCCCGGAAGTGCCAACATCGGACCCCTCAGTGATACCTACTTGAAGATGAAGCTGCTCCCCTCGGGCAGGATCTTCATGGGAGGCGCGAACGCGCAGAGCCTGCTGTTCAGTCCGGCAACCAACACCTGGAAGACGAGTGCCAAGATGAACTTCGGCAATCGCTACCATGGTGGCGTCACGCTGCTGCCGGGTCTCACCAAGGTCTTCACGGCCGGTGGTACGCTGACTTACCCGGGCGGCGGCGCAACCGCCACGGCTGAGGTGATTGACACCTCGGTTGCGACTCCGCAATGGAGTTTCGTCGCGCCCATGAACTTCCCGCGCTACAACGCCAACCAGGTGCTGCTGGCCGACGGCACCATCCTGGAAGTAGGCGGCGCGCAAGTCAGCAAGTACCTGTCCCCGGTCACCACACCGGAACTGTACGACCCGGTTGCCAATACCTGGACGGAGATGTCGGTTCAACCCAATCCCCGTACCTATCACTCCACGGCGCTTCTGCTGCCCGACGGCACGGTCATCGCCGCCGGTTCGGATGACCCGGCCAACGTAACCGCCGGCAACGAGTACGAAATCTTCAGTCCGCCCTATCTGTTCAAGGGCGCTCGTCCCACCATCACGTCCGCTCCCACTTCGATCACCTACAAGCAGCAGTTCACGGTCACCACACCAGACGCTGCGTCCATCACGCGAGTGGCGCTTATCCGTCCGGGCGCAACCACTCACGATAACGACTTCGACCAGCGCTTTGTGGACATGACCTTCACCAAGGGTACGGGACAGCTCACGGTCACCGCTCCCCTCAGCTCAAACTACGCGCCGCAGGGTTGGTACATGCTGATGATCCTGAACTCCAGTGGTGTGCCGTCCGTGATGCCCTTCCTGCAGATCCAGTAGAGCGCGGCTGAATTAGCTTCGATGTGGGGCAAGAGGTTTCAACCTCTTGCCCTTTTTCTATTCCACAGCCTGGACCGGCCGGTTGCTACGAGCCAGCAACGCCTCGGCGGTAAACGCAGCCAGGTCGGAAAACAATGACTCGGCGGTTGCTTGCTTCTCTTCAGCCGGCAAGCTGAGTTGCTTCTCCACCCGCGCTTCCATTTCCCGCAGGGCCGGCGCAGGCGGGCTTGCGGCCAGGCGCTGGAACAGCAAGCGGTGCGCACCCTTGCGTTCCATCACCTCCAGGCCATCCAGGATCTGGCGGTGGGAAGTCCCCTCCCAGATGGCGAGGATCATAGCTTCACGCAGCCAGCGCTCGACGGAGTATTCCTGGAGCGTGCCCAGGCCACCGTGCACCTCCATGGCCCACTTCGCGGTTTGCACGGCAAACTCCGCCGTCCAGTATTTCGCCAGATGAGCCACCAGGCGGAACAGGTGATAGCGGTCCGAGTAGGGCGGCTTCTCCCGCCACACCTGGTTCAAGAGGTCCACCGCCTCCCAGGCCAGGTGCGAAGCAGCCCGCAGTTGCCGCAAGCGATCTTCAAACTGCTGCCGCAGCAACGGCTGCTCGAAGATGGGTTTCCCGAAGGCCACTCGCCGTTCCGCAAAAGTCAGAGCGTCGGCCATTGCTCGCTGCGCCAGGGCGACACTGCCCATGCTGTTGGCGACGCGCGAGAGGTTCAATACCTCGAGGATAAGATAGATCCCCTGCTCCACCGTGCCCAGCAGCCAAGCCTGACTGTCGCGCAACTCGATTTCTCCGGTGGGAACCGAGCGCGTCGCGATCTTGTTCTTCAGGCGGCGGATGAAGTAATTGAGCTGGCCATCCTCGCGACGCCGGGGCACGAGGTAGAGTGCCAGCCCGCGCACATTCTGCGGAGCGCCCTCCGGCCGTGCCGCCACAACTGCCAGGTCGGCGCCGGCGTTGCTGGCGAAATATTTGTCGCCGGTGAGCTGCCAGTGGTTTCCGCTTGGCCGAGCCACAGTTTCCACATTCGCGCCCAGGTCGGAGCCTCCCTTGATCTCTGTCATCCAGGTTGCTCCCTGCCAGGCGGCGCCTTGCCGCTCGAGCAACTGGGGCAGGAAGCGCGCTTGCAGCTCGCGATCGCCATACTTCAAAAGGGGTGCGATCGTGCCCAGCGAAACCGTGTAAGGGCAGGACAGCCCAGGGTCGTAGAACGCCGTAACGTAAATACCAAGATAGGCGGGAAGCAGCGACTCCTGCTCAAACCCGCGCCACAGCACGCCGCTGCGATACCCGTGTTGCAGCATGCGCCAGTATTCGGGTGGGTACAGAATCTCGTCCACCCGGTCGCCGAGGCGATCGAACATTCGCACCCAAGGGGTGCCGCCGCGGTCCACGGCGTCGGAAATGCCTTGCCCTTCCTTCTGCCACCATTCCTGGTAGGCTTGCAGCCAATCCTGACGCGAGACATCGCCTAAGACGGACTGCAGGAACAGCAAGGGTGAGCGCAAGATGTCAAAGCTGTTGGACGGCATACTCTCCATGGTCCCTGCTCTCGTCGACAAAATCAACGAGAGCGGCATGATCACGAACTTCCGATCAGGCTGTACAGCAGTACCGCAAGCACGATCAGGGTAAAGACCACGTACATGCGATCGTGCTCGGCGGCAAATCCGAAAACGGCAAAAGCAACCCGCGCAACTGGGGTGGCGATCAGCAACAGCAGCCCTAACTGGATGATGCCGCGCCCCCGCAGATCCGTAGCGTTGTGGATGATCCCAGGAATACTGCGCAAGTCGGTGGGCTCGCCGCGAAACACGCGATAGTCCGCCGGTTCGTGGCCGTGTCGCGCCAGGTAGATGGCCGCGCCGCACAGCACCACCGCCGCCGACAACAGTACGCCGATGCGCAGCAAGTCGGCGACAATATCCTCCACTCGCTGATCGGTCCATTTCTCCATTGCCAGCATCTCAGATCCTCCCCGCCAGGCCCTTGTAGATCATCTGTATCCCCAGCACCACGATCACCACGCTGAACACCAGCCGCAGCCACTTGGTTTCCGCCTTCATCAGGATGTGAGTGCCGATCAACGAGCCGGCCAATACCCCCAGCATCACCGGCATCGCCAGGCCGGGGTCGATATAGCCCCGGTTCAGATACACGCCGGCGCTGGCCGCCGCGGTCACGCCAATCATGAAGTTGCTGGTCGTGGTGGATACCTTGAAAGGGATCTTCATCGCCTGGTCCATCGCGAGCACCTTCACCGCCCCTGAGCCGATGCCCAGCAATCCCGACAAGGTGCCTGCCCCGAACATCAGGCTGAACCCGGCTGGTACCCGGTCTACGTTGTAGTGACGCGTGCCTTCCGGAGTGGGAAAACTGCCGTTCATGCGTAATCGGGTGGCGAGGGGATCGGGTGGAATATTCCAGGATGACTTGGGCCGAGGTTTGCGCGAAAGGTACGCAGAATAGAGCAGGACCGCACCAAAGATCGTGGCGATCGCGTTGGTCGGAACAATCGCCGCCAGGGAGGCTCCCGCCAGCGCGCCCAGTGTGGTCGCGATTTCCAGGAACATGCCAATGCGTATGTTGGTGAAGCCTTCTTTGACGTAGGCGGCGGCCGCTCCGGAGGAGGTCGCGATCACGGAAACCAGCGACGCTCCGATGGCATACCGGATATCCACTTTGAAAAAGAGAGTCAATAAAGGAACCAGAACTACACCGCCGCCCAGCCCGGTCAGCGCTCCCAGCAAGCCGGCAATCAAACTCCCCAGCCACACCAGGATGGTGAACTCGAAAATGGTCATCCCACCTCCCGCCATGATGTTGCCACATCGCAGGCTGATTCCTCATCCCAAAAGCAGGTTGCGTTCGGAAGACGCACCTTTGGAATCAATTTCCACAACAGCGAGGTTGGCGGGGCGAGAAAATTGGTTATTTCTTCTTCTTGCCAAAGATATCGGTCAAGGCATCGATCGGTGACGGTTTGTTGCCGGTCTTTCCGGATAACACGTTCTTCAGTGCGCCACCGGCCATTCCTTGTATATCGGGAAGGAAAGCCGGGTTTGAAGTCGTACCCTGGATCAGGAACGGAATGCCTCCACCCTTGCCGCCAAGTCCTGCAAGTTGGGTGACTCCGCTCACGGCGCCACCCGTCAGATTCGCGTTCATGCGGAAATTGAGGGCGCCGCCCGGGCTGATGGTGCCGCTGCCCGTAACCTCTCCCAGCGCAGGAATGTTGAGGTTGATGTTGTCGGTGCGAATGCCTTCCGGAGCGGCCCGCAGGTTAGTGCTCAGGTTTTGAATGGTAGTGTCGTTCCCGCCCGCGCTCTTACCGGAGAGAGCAGAGATGGCGGAGAGCTTGGAGCCCAGGTTGAAACCGGCCAGCCGGGTATCGGCGAGCCGTACCGGCCCGGTGATCACCGGTTTGTCCGTCGGACCGCTGATGCCAAGGTCGAGCGAAAGCGTCCCTCCCTGGAGGGCGGATCCAGACGGCAAAACCACGCCCAGGGCGGGTAGCATGGCCTGGAGTTCATCCACAGGCATGTTCTGCCCCACCAGTTTCATGTTCAGCAAAGTCGAGTCACCCTGCGACCGGTAACCCCCAGTCAGGTGGGCGACGGCTTTGCCCATCGCGATGTCTCCCTGGGTGAGCGTGCCGGATTGGCTCTGCAGCGTGTGGTCCAGCGCGTACTTGAGTTCTACGGGCTTGCTGGCGGGCGTAGCCTTCTCTGCCAGCTTGAGCTTGTCCGCCTTCAAGGCGCCGCTGATGTGCGCTGCTTTGCCATCGGAGTTCAGCGTGCCATCCAGGTCAGCCAGTCCCGCAATACCGGTAGAGGGATCAACGAACCCGGAAGCTGAAAGGTCGAGCCGCTTGATCGCAAGCTTGGCCTCGAGCGGCGTAAGCGAGGCATCCGTGGCATTGATCGGGCCGGCCGTGCCGTCGAGTTTCAGGGTTCCGCCGCCCGGCAAGTCGGCACTCATGGTGAACGGGAACTTGGAGGTAGCCGAGAAATCCCGGACCTCGATATTCACCTTGTCATACACCTGGGGCTTGGCGGACGAATTTGCCTTTCCCACCGTCACTCGGCCATCGCTGACGTTCAGCTTGGCGACTGACAAACCGCCGGTGGAAGACGAAGGCTCACTGGACTTGGAAGCAGCAGGAGCGCTGGGCTTGCTCTCAGATTTCTCCCCCAGGCTGGAGAAGTTCCACTTACCCGAGGACGAGCGCAGCAGCGCGATTTGCGGCTGATCGAGGGTCAGGCCGGTAACGTGGAGGGTCTTGGAAAAGATCAACGGAAAGATTTCCACGCCCACGCGCAGTGCCTTGGCCCGCACGAATGGCTCTTTACTGAAGGCGGGATCGTCGGCGATGGAAATGTCGTCCGCGCCCACACTGCCCGAGATCAGAGAGAACGACAGGTTGCCGACTTTCACCTGCCGGGCAAGCGCGTCCGTCAACTCCGACTCCAACCGGGGACGAAAGCTGTTAGCGTCCACGAAGAAGGGAAGAGCGATGACAATCACGAGCAGGACGGCAACGATGATTCCGACGATGCGAAGGGTGCGTTTCATGGCCCGCCTCCTCCATGAAGGCTGATTCCGGGTCTGGCTTGCGTGCGAGCCGCGGGGCCGGGGTTGCCCGCAAGAGTGGGTGCGCATGGGTTGCGCACATCGACTGCCCCTCAAAGAAGATGATACTGGAAAGGGAGGGTCGCGTATTTCAAATCCAGGGTTTGGCTGTCAAATTCTTGCCGGGACCTTTCCCAAAACGGCCGGAGAAGTGCCTCCGTGAGTCACTGGAACAGGTTCCTCGCGCAGAAAAGCGCGCAATCTAGTGCCCTCAGTCGCCGGCCGTCAGACCGAGCCGAGAGCTGCTCACGCGTAGCGGTCTGGGTTTCTTCGCTTGCCCCGTGCGCATCGTTTGTTTCCAGCGGCGTAGGACCTCAAGAATTCCGGTCATAAGCATGGCGGGCGTCGGTGGACAACCGGGAATGTAGCCGTCGACTGGCAGCACGTCATCGACCGCGCCCACGACGGCGTGACTGCCGGCAAAAATACCTCCGCTGCACCCGCAGGCCCCAACCGCAACCACGAGCTTGGGAGCAGAGGTTGCCTCGAACGTCTGCCGAACTGCCTCTGCCATATTGCGGGTGACGGGGCCGGTTACGAGCAGCATGTCCGCATGCTTGGGTGAGGCCACGAAGTGGATACCGAAGCGTTCCAGGTCGTAATACGGATTAGTCAGGGCGGTGATCTCGGCTTCGCAGCCATTGCACGATCCGGCATCCAGCTGTCGAATATTGAGAGCCCGCCCGATCAACGAACGGATCTCTCGCGCAAGCTCAGCGGGGTCACAACCAAGCTCGGCCGAAATCTCCAGGCCCGTAGTTGTATCCCAGCGCCGCACAAGTCGCTCCCGCGTGACCCCGCACCGGGTGAACGCTTCGGTGACATGGAATGCAGAAGCCGCTGCTTCCGCGCAGTGCCCGCAGGCGATGCACTCGCCGTAATCCATACGTAACTGCACGTGGCCTCCGGGAATAGGGTGGAGCGTGAGCGCGGAGGTGGGGCAGACTGCAACTGCGCGCTCGGCCAACTGCGGAGTCAGCGAACGGCCATTCACTTCCGGCAAACGGCTGCCCTTGGCGTCACCGAGCAACGCTTGGACGGGTATCAGGCGCTGTCTCGCCTGCAAACTCTGATGAACCACATCGAAGATCATCGATCGCACCCGGAATAGGAAAGGTTGAAGCTCTTGTTGATAAGCGGGAAGTCCGCAATGATGTTGTCAGCGACTGCAAAGGGTAGTGCCGGCCAGTTTTGAAACGAAGGCGACTTGATATGACACCGCGCAATCTGCCCTCTGCGGCAGGAAACCCAGTAGAGCAGTTCCCCTCGCGGCGACTCGACGGCCGAGAAACCCTGGGCATCCTTCTCAAAACCGGCAGCCGCGCACGTTGGGCCTGGCGGCAGGTTCGCCGCAATCTCGCTGATGAGCTGGGCTGAGACCGCAGCCTCGTTAATTCGGACCCGAGCCCGTGCGAGTACGTCCCCGTAGTGGAAGACAGGTAGGTCGATGGCCTGTTCGGTGTAGGCCCCGTAGGGGTGATCGCGACGGACGTCGAGTGCAATCCCGCTGGCCCGCGCGACGACACCAACCACAGCCAAGTCCCGCGCCACGTTCGCCAGGAGAACCCCGGCGCCCTCAAAGCGATTCTGTACCGAGGCGGTATCGAGCACTTTTCGTGCAAGACTGGCAAACTCGCCAGAGGCCCGCTCTACAGCGGCCGCCAGGCTGCTTGCCGCGGCCGATGAGAAGTCGCGGTTGACCCCGCCAGGTGTGGCCATGCCACGCCAGTAACGCGTACCAACGCAGGCCGCAGAAACCCGCAGCAGGTCTTCCTTGATGCGGCTGGCATAGGCAGCAGGAACCGTGAAGCCAACGTCTCCACAGAGGGCGCCGACGTCGGCCACATGCGCAAGCATTCGTTCCAGTTCGAGCCCGATCAGGCGAATGGCCGCCGCCCGCCGAGGCACTTGAACGCCAAAGGCGTTCTCGACCGCTTCACAATATGCGACGGCGTGGGCAAAGCAGTTGTCCCCGGATACGGATTCGGCAATCAGCATGCCGCGCGCGACTGGGCTTTGCTCAAATAGTTTCTCGGTTCCCTTGTGGGTGTAGAAGTGCCGCAACTCGAGGTGGATTACCCGGTCGCCCATGACACTGAAACGGAAGTGTCCCGGCTCAATAATGCCGGCGTGGACAGGGCCGACCGCGACTTCACACACGCCGTCACCGTGTACCTCCAGGAACGGATAGGGACGTGAAGCCCAGGGCACAGAGCCGACCGCACTCACCATGGGGTGAACGCCATCAGGCCAATTCTCGTGCAACACGAGCGGCCGGAGATCCGGGTGGCCCAGGATTTCGATGCCGTACTGATCGTGAACCTCACGCTCGTACCATGCGGCCGCTGGAGTGATAGCAGTGATGGATGTCACGGGACGGTCCGCGGCAAACTGGAAGAACCGGTAACCCGACGCGCCGGCATCTACTACGTAGTGGATTGAGAGCTTGTGTTCTCCGTCCTTCGTCCCAAACACCGAAACCAGGCGTCCCGAGCGAAGCGACTCGTGCAAGCTCTCGGTAGTGTTGGTGTGGCTCATAAAACCCAGCCTATTGGAGGTCATTGCTGCAGTACCGCCATGGCCCCTTCGACCACCTTCTGGAACTGGACCGGGACATGTACGCCGAAGATCAGCAGCACCACCGCGCAGGCGCCAATCACTGCTAGCTCTGTTCCCGCGACCTTTCGTGATTCTGGCGTGTCCTTCGGCTCTCCTCCGAGCATGTGGAGGAAGTGGAAAAGCAGGGCGCCAAATGCAAGCGTGAGACCCACCAGGAGGATTACAGCGACCAGGTACCGTGCCTGGGAAAAGGCTCCGCTGAGAATAGCAAACTCACTTACAAAAAGCGCAAACGGGGGCATGCCAACAATCGCCAGACCGCCAAAGATCAGCGCCCCGCTGGTGAAGGGCAGCATTCGTATCATGCCGCTGATCCGGTCTATCCGCAGCGTACCCAGTTTCTCGCGAACGTTGCCAGCGGCAAAGAAGAGCACGGACTTGGCCAGTGAATGGTTGAATGTGTGCAAGAGCGCCCCGTAGAGGCCGAGCGGCCCTCCCAGGCCGATGCCGGTGGCGATGATGCCCATGTGTTCGACACTGCTGTAGGCGAACAGGCGCTTAAGGTCCCGCTGCACGATCATCAGAAGCCCCGCAATAAGGATCGAAACGCCGCCAAACAGCAAGAGCAGGTGGTGACTGAACCCCGGTCCAATCGCTCGCACAGCGATGGCGTCAAAGCGCAACAGTGCATACATGGCGCAGTTCAGCAGAGCGGCCGAAAGCATCGCGCTAATCGGAGAAGGCGCCTCCGCATGGGCGTCTGGAAGCCAGCTGTGAAGCGGTACGAACCCAACCTTTGTGCCGTAGCCCACGATGAGAAACACGAAGGCGAGCTTCACCAGGTTTTTCATAATAGAGAGCTGCGGCGCTGCTGTCACAAGGCTGGTCCAGTCAAGGGCTGAACCTCCCGCAACTCCCGATTTCACCGCAGCCAGATAAAGTGCGATGGTGCCGAACAGGGCAAAGGCGAGTCCGACCGTGCAGACGACCAGGTACTTCCATCCTGCCTCAACCGCTCCCTCCGTCTCGTAGAACCCGACGAGCAAGGCGGAGGCCAATGTTGTGCCCTCCATGAAAATCCAGAGCAGCCCGAGGTTGGAGGACAGGTAGGAGGCAAGCATGGTGAACAGAAACAGGAAAAGCAGAGCATAGAACCAACGCAGGGAAGAGAACCGTTCCGGAGGCAGATGCCGGAGGTATCCCGATGAATACACCAGCACAAGGGCAAAAATGAGGCAAAGACTCGCGAGAAAAACCGTGGTGAGGTGGTCCGCCCGGAGATATCGTCCAAAGGTAATGCTGCCGTGGCGATAGGTCGCGAACATCAGCCAACTCAGGGCTGCAATTTCAGCCGCGCCAATCAGAAGCGCAGTCCTGGTCCCGCGCCGGAAGAACAACACAACGGCTGCGCCGAGGACGGGAATGAGGAGTGGGAGCAAAAGCACCATGGCCCTAACCCCTCAACCGCCGTAGCTTGGAAACGTCGAGGTGCTCGAACGTATCGCGAATGCGGAACGCGAAGACGCCCATCAATAGGACACCCATAATGAGGTCGAAAAAGACGCCGATCTCAATGATCATGGGCATGCCGAAAGTGGTGATCAGCGCCGCGAGAAAGATTCCGTTTTCGAGCACGAGCAGGGCGATGATTTGCATCAGCGCTTTGCCGTGGCTCACCATGAGGAAGGCGCCGCTCAGGATCAGGGCCACGGCAGCCGCAAGGACATCTTCAGAGACCCGCAATTCCTGCACGTACGTGTGCACCGCCGTGAAGGAAAGGAAGATCAAGCCTGCGGTTATGAATACAGAGTAGACGGGACTCAGCGAAAGCTTAACGTCGCGTGGCGCTTGCAGCTTATCGACCAGGCGAAACAGCGCATAGGGAATACCCAAGACCTTAATCAGGATGACGAGGCCGCCAATCACGTACGACTCGGTGGAGCGATGAATATGGGCAACGGCCAGCACCTGCGCCGCAAGGACGGCCGACTGAAGGGCAAAGGCCACGATGCTGGTCGACATGCGCTTTGCCGCTGCCAGCATGAGAACGGTCAGGAACAGCAGCACGGCAGCCGAACCCATTGCCTTGCTTGCCGCCAGATCGACTAAAACCATTCGTTATCTCCTCAGTAGAGCAGTAAAAACCACTGCCAGAGCCCCCAGTGCCGTGGCGATGCCCAGGAATTCTGGAACCATGTACATGCGAAGTTTTGCAATGCTGCTTTCGAGCACTGCGATCACGATTGCCAGCACCACGAGCTTCAGGAGGTACGCGCCCAGGCCGAGAGCGAGTCCCGCCAACGTCAGGTTCGCGGCCATCCCCCAAGGAGCAAAAAGGCCGATGAGCAGGGAAAGAACCACAGTCAACTTGACGGCCTGGGCCCATTCGATGAGCGCAAGGCTCGGTCCCGAGTACTCCAGCACCATTGCCTCATGAATCATCGTGAGTTCCAGGTGCGTGGTTGGATTGTCTACCGGCATCCGTCCAGTTTCCGCAATGGCCACCATGGCGAGCGCGGCAAAGGCCACCGCATGCACGGCGGACACGTCGAAGAAGTTCTGGCTCAGCGTCCACCTCACGATTTCGACGATGTTCCCCTGGCCGGCGAGAATGGCCACTGCAATGAGTCCCAAGAGCAGCGGAGCTTCCGCCAGCGCCGAAATCATGGCCTCACGGCTGGCGCCCATCCCGGCAAACGAACTGCTGCCGTCGAGAGCGCCCAGACCCATGAAAAATCGCCCCAGGGCCAAGACATAAACCAGGACGATGAAATCTCCTGCAAATGCCAACAGCGCCGACTGGTTAACGGTGGGGACCAACGCCGCAGCCACGAAGGTCGAGGCGGCGAGCATCATGGGAGCAAAGCGAAAGAGTGGGGACGAGTCAGGCGGTACCAGGTCCTCCTTGCGAAATAATTTCAGGAGGTCGGCATACGGTCGCCACAGATTGGTCCCCTGGCGCCGCTGGATGACTGCCTTGACGCGGGCAATCAGAGCCCGCAGCAGAGGGGCGCCGAGAACCAGGAGCAGGTACTGAAGAACATTTGCGGCTGCTGTCGTCATCGAAGCACTTTCACCAGAGCGAGGAGCGAGACCAGGGTCAGAAAGATGTAGAGCAAGTACATCTGGACGTTGCCTGTGTGCAGTCGGCGGACTTGGTTCGCGGCGGCCACGATCGCGTCCACGGCAGGGCGGTAGAGTGATTGTTCGAACGAGGTCGTCCGCTCGGAACGGTACGACACCGCTACCGGAAAGTAGGGTTGATCTGCAGGCAGAACCTCGATCTTCCGGTTTGGCCTGTATACAGCCGCAAAAACGGAGCGAAGAGGCTTTGAGAAAACCGTTGGCGTGTACTGCATCCTCGGGGAGAGCGTCGGCAGTCCGCAGGCCCAGATTGCTGTGACACGGGTGGCACGAGGTATGGCCATGGCCAGGAGGAGAATACCGACGACACACGTGGTCAGGATCGGAAGCACCCTTGGCAGCAGCGACAGCTCTTGTGCAACATTCCCGGAAGGTATCAAGCTTGCTGCCACCAGCGAAAGCGGTCCAAGCAGGAGTGCCGGGTAGACTCCCACCGCCACGCATGCCAGAGCCAGCACACCGGTGCCGAGGCACATCCCGAAAGGAACTTCGCCAGCCGATTTCGCAGCTACGCCACGGGGTCGTCCCAGGAACGCAGTCCCGAATAGTCCCATGAAGCATGCCGCAGCGAGTCCGCCCACGAGTGCGAGGACCCCAGCAGCGAGCGGCAATATGATCTGGGCTACCGGACTGGGCAGGGTAGCGCCGGCAAGAAAGCTCCGAAACGTGAGCCACTCGCTTACGAAACCGTTGAAGAGCGGCAGCCCGGCGATGGAGCAACAGGCGACCAGCAGGGTCGCGCCGGTGTACGGCATTCGCGCGAACAGCCCGCCGAGTTCATCCAGGTTCAGCGTGTGCGTAGTTGTGGAAACCGATCCTGCTCCCATGAAGAGCACGCTTTTGAAAAGCGCGTGGTTGACCGTGTGGGCGAGCGCAGCCACAAGTGCAAGGCTTGCCCACATGGGAGCCTGGTATGCCTGGAAGATCAGCGCAGCGCCGAGACCCAGGTAGATAATGCCGATATTCTCCACGCTGCTGTAAGCCAGAAGCCGCTTGAGGTCCCTTTCCGCCAATGCATAGAGAATCCCCAGCACGGACGACACCACCCCGGCCAGAAGTACGAGGTAACCCCACCAGGCCGCGGGATGCGGGAGGAAATCAAACCCGAAACGGACCAACCCGTATACCGCGGTCTTCAGCATCACGCCCGACATGAGGGCCGAAACCGGACTAGGCGCGATCGGATGGGTCCGCGGCAGCCAGAGGTGAAGCGGAATCACACCGGCCTTGGTGGAAAAGCCAAGGAACGCCAAGAGATATATGGCAATCGCGGTGCGTCCTGGCAGTGTTCCACCCGCTGCACGAATCTGGGTGAAGGTGAGCCCGTGGGTATAAGGCAGGAAAAGGAAGAACGAGGCCGCGACCGCGGCGGCTCCTGCGTGCATCATCAAGAGATAGATCAGCAGATTGTGCCGGCGCTCCGGGGAATCGCCATCGGCGGCAACCAATGCCGCCGAAAACACCGTCATGAGTTCCCAGCCAAACAAGAACGCAAATGCGGACGCTGCGGTTACGACAAGAACCATGGACAGAACAAACAGCGGCAAAAATGTCCAGATCCACGCTTGCTGCCCCGTGCCGTAGTGCCGCTCGATGTAGGCAACCGAGAACACCGTGGTGGCCGCCGTAACCGCACAAATCAAGAAGACGAAGAGGGAACTCAGCCGGTCCAGGGTGAGCACGAACGGGAAGGGCAGGAGGTGGGAAAGATCAACGATGGGAAGCTGTCCGGTCCGCCAGCTCAATAGAGTTGTTGCAGCCCCCAAGAACATCGACACGAATAGGAGGACTGGAACCACCCTCCGGTATCGGGAGGAGCGCCAGCCTGGTAGCAGGATCAGAGGTATGGCGACCGGGATGGCTAAATGGAGATCAAAGAACAGTCGGGTCAGTTGCAATCTTCGGAATCCTCAATGTCTTGGAAGTCCTCTCTGGAAGCCGCTTCCCCTTCACGGTGAAGACTGAGGGCTCCTTTCATAGGAAGCCCTGCACAACAGGAGGTGCGAGAGAACAAGCTGTTTGGCTGTGTTTCGGCGACAGTCTGGCCAGGGAATGAAACTGAAGTACTTAATATTACGATATGTGGATATATCCTCAAAAAAGTGCCCTAGCCCTTGTTGCCAGAAGTGACTGCCAGTTGAGACAGCAGGTCTTTCACGTCGATCAGATGGTTGTTAAAAATCTTCTTGGCTGCGTCCAACAACTTGAAAATTTCCGGGTCGCGAACCGAGTACAAAACACTCTGTCCGTCTTTCCTGCCTACCACAATGCTGCGGCTTCTCAGGACGGCCAATTGCTGCGATAGCGTGCTTTGTTCGACCTCCAGGCGCAGACAGAGTTCATTCACGCCGACTTCGCCGCGGCGCAACTCGTCCAGGATCCTGATTCGCAGGGGGTGAGCCAGTGCTTTGAAGAACTCTGCCTTGAAGTGACTAAGCTCGGGCATCCAATGAGAATATTTGCATATTACAATTTATTGTGTCAACTGATGGTTGCGTGCCAGAACCCCCAAGATTACCGACTCTTCAGCCTGGGTGTTCTCGAGTCGGAAGGGAACTACGCTCGACCGGCACACGCTGCTATCACGGCAGCTCAAGCCGGCGGCGCATGCTGCGGGGCTAAGCAATGCAAACTGGCACTGCTCTGCCACTCGAATGCCACTCTGCATGACTCGATCGGAACTCCTTTGGAACGGTGCAGGCGTTGCTCGGTCACTCATCGAGCGAGATCACACGTCAGGTGTATCTGCATTCGCTCACGGAGGATCGGCGGACGGTGGTAGAAAAACTGGAAGCGCTAATCAATGGACCCAAATCGGACCCAAGTTGTCGATTTGAGCAACTGGCGCTTCCAGAATTTGCTGCTGCGAAAGAAGATATTGGTCGGCCCTAGCAGACGATTCTTGAACTGGGCCACGTCTTAACTTCCGGTTTGCCGACTAACCGCCCATTGATGAGGATTCTGGGGTTGTGAGTGCTACGGGGATTTTTTCGCCAACCATCCGTTAAGAGCCGCTTAAACTCATCTGCCCGGATTGACTTGCCCTATCGCTGCTACTAAGATTTCGCCTAATCCTGAGCAAGCCCGCGCGCAAGGGGAATGGGGTATGAACACAGGCGCAATGACCGAACGGATTGCAGAAGCGTCGCCGCGCACTCTGGCTAGGATGGCTGGTGTCTTTCAATTGCTCGAAGCGATTACGGCCGCTTTCGGCCAAGTGATCGTTCTTGGCAGGCTCGTTGTCGCAGATAACGCGGCGGCCACGGCGGCCAACATCCTCGGACATGAGCATTTATTTTGGTTGGGGTTTGCATCCTCCGTTGTCGGGGTGATATTTCACATCGCCTACGCACTTCTCTTTTATGATCTGTTCAAGCCCGTGAACCGTCGCGTCTCGCTGTTCGCAATGCTCGTCCTCCTCGTGGCGAGCGCGGTCCAGGCTTTAACCGCCGTCTTGTATCTCGGCCCAATGCTCATCCTGAAGGCCGGAAGTCCCTTGAGCGCGTTTACCGCGGAACAGTTGCAGGCGCTGGCGTATGCGTTTGTCAGGTTGAATGCTTACGCCTTCAACACCCACCTCGCTCTGTTCGGACTCTGGTGCCTGCTCACAGGCTTCCTCATATTCAGGTGCATTTTCATGCCTCGAGTGCTGGGAGTTCTGCTGATGATTTCCGGTCTGGGCTGGCTGATGTATCTCGTGCCGCCGCTCGCGGTCCTTTTGTTCATGCCCTACATCGCCGTCGCTTCAGCTATCGGGGAAATCCCGGTGGAAATGTGGCTCATCTTGATGGCGGTGAACGCTGAACGATGGAAGCAGCAGGCCAGCGCAGCGGGGGCTTCCATAGGCACATGAAAACGGGTCGGTTGAGCTCTTGCTATCGCTGCGGCGAGGAGTGAATTCCCGCGCGGCACGCCTTGGAATAGGTTCTTCGAGTTCACAGGATCAGAACCGCTCGTCTCCGCCTACGGTCTCTGTCACTACCCCGGTCAAGTCAGTTGTTGCCACCAGGCGATAGCGCTCACCTCCTGGAGTGGCTGGGTTTGGATTACGGTTGACGGGCCACTCGGAAGTAATGCGTCTGAACAAGAGAGATCGGTTCAAAAGCGCGGAAGGGCACCTTTGCATGTATCTGAAAAAACAGGCTGAATTTGTTGGTCGGGGCGATAGGATTTGAACCTACGACCCCCTGCGCCCAAGGCAGGTGCGCTACCAGGCTGCGCTACGCCCCGACTCTGCGAACGGTTCGGTTCGATTATAGCCGACCCCATGGGCGGCGGGTCCCCGGCCAAGGACCCCGTCTTCGGGAGGCGGGGTATAATCGCAAGCGACCATGCAAAATCCCCGCTATGCCCTGGTGACCTATGTTAGGAATCCGGTCGGGGAATTTGTCCAGCACCTTCGACAGGAACTGCATCCCGATTTGCCCCATCTGGCGGCCCACTTGACCATCCTTCCTCCGCGTATGCTGCGGGGCAGCGAATTCTCGGCCCTGGAACTTTTGGAAGACGTCTGCGCCCAGGTGAGTCCCTTCGAGATTACCTTGGGCGACGTGGAAACCTTTGTGCCTGCAACCCCCACCGTATTCATTCGCGTGGCCCAGGACGCTGATCGCCTGCACGCCCTGCATGACCGGCTGGGCGCCAAAGTGCTGGCTTCCGTCGAAGAGTGGCCCTACATGCCGCACCTCACCATCGTGAAGATGAGCACCGAGGCTCAGGCGGAGGAAGCTTACATCTTCGCCCGTGACCGCTGGGCCCGATTCGAGAGTAGCCGGCGGGTACAGATCAAACAACTCACCTTCGTCCGCGAAGAAGAGGAAAATCGATGGGTGGATTTGGCCGGGGTCCCGCTGGGCCGCACCCTGGTCTCGCCGCACAACCGGTAACCTTCGTTTTCCAACCTCTCAGATGTCGTTCATCCCGCCCGTTTTGCGCGATTACACGATAGTCCCTGGCCGGAGGTACATGTGCCTCTCGTGCGTTGCCAAGCCCCGAACCCGGGCGTACATAAAGAACTGAGGGGTTGCGTGGTGCGGCCAGACGCCCCTTCGCCAGTGGGTTTCCGGGGTCTGTAGGCGGTCGGGGGGCCTTATGCAGATCGGGGTTTACGGGTCGGGGTATCTGGGCACAGTGGTTTCAGCTTGCCTCGCGGACTTCGGCACCCCGGTCACCTGTTGTCACCCCGACAGCTCCCGCATGGTGGAGATGGCCCAGGGCAATGTCCCCTTCTTCGAAAAGAATCTGACTGAAGTCATCAAGCGCAACGTCCGTTCCGGCCGGCTGGCGTACTCCACCGATATGGAGGCATTTGCCCGCAAGGCCCGCGTGATTTTTCTGGCCGAGGACACCCCGCAGCATCTTTCTGACCTCGCCCTGCGCATTGCCCGCCTGGCGACAAAGCCTCCAGTCCTCGCCTTGGTCACTCCGGTTTCGGTGGGGACAGCCTCCACCATCGAGCGGCAGTTGCGGGAAGCTGGCCTGCACGCCACGCTGGTTTCGCAGCCCATGTTCTTTACCCCGGGATGCGCGGTCGAAGACTTCAATTGGCCCGATCGCATCATTCTGGGGACGGCCTCCAATGACGCGGTGCTGGCCATCAAACAAATCTTCCATCCCCTGGTGATGCGCGGAGTGCCGGTGATCGTCACCAACCACGAGACCGCCGAACTGATTCGGGAAGCCGCCACGGCGTTTGTGGCCACGAAGATTTCCTTCATCAACGAAGTGGCTAACTTGTGCGAGCGGGTGAACGCGGATGCGGTGAACCTGTCTCTGGCCCTGGGATTGGACAAGAAAATCGCGCCCCGCTGTTTGCAGCCGGGGGCCGGGATGGGTGGATTGTTCGCCGAGTCGGACATGGATTCGCTGGCCGAACTGGCGATGGAGAATGGAATTTCGCTCAAGGTGCTGAGCGCGGCCCGCGAAGTCAACCACAACCTGGCTGAGCGCCTGGTGGACAAGATTTCAAATGTCGTAGCTTCCGTGCAAAACAAGGATGTCGGCATCCTGGGCCTGGCATTCAAGCCGAACACGAATTCTGTGGCCGGTTCCTCCTCGGTGCGGCTGGCGCAGAGTCTGATTGCCAAGGGCGCACGGGTGCGCGCTTACGATCCGGTGGCCATCCCGGAAGCGCGCCTGGAACTGAACGGCACGATCTGTTACTGCGAATCTGCCTACGCGGCCGCCGAGGGCGTGGACGCACTCGTCGTGGGCACCGGTTGGCCGGAGTTCCGCGCACTCGACTTCGACCGCATCAAGCACCTGCTCAAGCGTCCCGTAATTGTTGATACCAAGAACCTGCTCGACTCCGTCCGCCTGCGCGCCATGGGATTCGAATATGTCGGCGTGGGCCGCGGCTAGGAAGCGGACGTCAGACCTCGGACTTCGGACCTCAGACCTCAGACCTCAGACTTCAGACCTCAGACCTCAGACCTCAGACTTCAGACTTCAGACCTCAGACGTCGGACCTCTTGTGGGTTGCGAGCGGTGACGCGCCTCGCCGCCACGCCCTCAGGTACGGACTGCAATCTCTGGAATTCCAAGTTGGCGGAGGCTGTGTCTGAGCTATAAGGAGATCTAGGTCCGAGGTCTGACGTCCGAGGTCCGACGCCTGAGCTATAATCAAAAGGATTCGGTGGGAGTAGCTCAACTGGCAGAGCACCGGACTGTGGCTCCGGTTGTTGCGGGTTCGATTCCCGTCTCCCACCCCACAACCTCCTCATTCCAAAGACCAGTTTTCGGCGACAGTCAAACCCACCAGCCCTCCCGGGAGCCTTGAGCAGCGCGGTATCACCTGCCCCGTATTTGCCCCTCACAAGGCACGGTGACATGACTCACGGCACGTTGCCACAGAGACTGATAACGTAATAGTTGGAGCATTTCCACTAAGAACCCTGCTCAAGGCCGCTCGGTTTTGGGGCCAGGGGGTGTGTTATGTTGCTCGTCTTCTACGTCTTGATGTTCTTGGCTAGCGCCTGCCTGGTTCTTCTCATGCCGGTTCTGTGGGGCCGGGAAATCTACAACCGCTATCGGGGAAGCCGGGCGGTGACCTGTCCAGAAACTCGCCAACAGGTGGCGGTGAATTTCGACGCCCTGCATGCGGCCGTAAGCGGGATGAGCGGAAGGTCCGATTTGCGCCTCGCCGGCTGCACCCGCTGGCCCGAGCGCGCGGATTGCGGCCAGGACTGCATCCCGGAAGCGAGCCGAACCGCACAGTACGCGCTGGGCGAGGCCGCTCCGTCGCGAAAGAAGAGGATTTACCACCTTCCCGTGCTCATCGCGGTTTCCGCAGCCTGGGTCTTCGGATTGGTTTGGCATTCTGAGTACTTGTTTCGCGGGGCATGGGAGGAGGCGCTGAAAATCGATCCGTCCCAAACGCGCCAAGTCGTCGAGTGGTTGTCTCCCCACCTGCTGAGTGTGGGAGTCCTTCTTCTGTTTGCCTATGGCGTGGCTTGGCTCCTCACGCTGGGCGGAAAGAAGGGCGCCGGGTGGGGAGTTCTCACCGCAACCTCACTGTGGGCCGCCGTTATTCTAGCCAGCTTGCTGGTCACGGGTGTAGCTGGAGTGCCGCGGGATTTGCTGCGAATTGAGGCTGCGTACACGTTGTTGGCGAGCGTCACCATCGGCGCCATCATCGGTGGGCTGAACGGGAAACTAGTAGAGGGAATGTTCCATGAAGTCTAAGGCGTTGCGCACAGGATGGAAGGACTTGCACATCCCCAAGTCGCTCTTATGTCCTCAGGGGGAGGGCCTATGAAAGGGAGCATTGTTCTGTTGGTGTTGTTGGCCGCAGCCGCGGCGCTGTTGGCCCAAGAAAAGTCCCAGATCACGGTCACGGAAAGCACGGTCACCACCGGGGTGGTGATTGTCAGCGCGCACGCGGCCGGCAAGCCGGTGGAGCTGCAGTGCAACCAGTCCATGTCCGGTTGCACCATACTGAAGGCGGGCGAGTACTGGATGGTGCGGCTTCCCAAGAACCACGGGATTTATGACTGCGCCAACGTTGATCTGTTTCCGAAGTCCGCGGACCCGGAAACCAGCGAGAAGATTGGCGAATATTGCTTGATCCAGAAGTAGGCAGTGGCAGCGGCGGATTCGTGGCGGGGTACACAGGCCGAGAGGATTGTGCTTCCCTGCTCGGCCGGGGGTGGGACTGCGTCGAGCAGCGGCGCTGGCTAGAGCATGCCTGCGGTTTTTACCGTCAAGATGCTCAGGGCAACTTCCAATTTAGTGATGGCTTCGGCGAGTTCGGGATGTTGCCCGATCTTGTCCTGGAGCGCCTTCAACAGGTGATGCGCTTCCGCAACATGCTCCAGCACCGGGGGTTGCTCTGCATCGCGTCGAGGCTCAGTGTTGCTTGAGGGCTGCATGGTCCCTCCCACCTTATTATAGCCTCCGGCCCGGCAAACAAGGCCGAGGCGGGCCACTATTCGGTGCGAATTCGGATCATCACCCGCGGTGGTGACTCGGCTCACTTACAAGCGGCCACCATGCGAAAACAATAGAAGTGTCGAACTCTCCGGATGAGGCGTTTGCAGGCGTCATCCTCTGGGAGAGGCGCTGCAATGCGCCATTCCCAAGGGTTGACGTGAAAACATAGCTGATCAGTTGGCGGCATTCCTGGAGGAGGCCTTAGCGGTTCGCAAGGGTTTCTTCATTCTCTGGTTGCGGCCGCAAATTTTGCTGCTCGATACCCTCCAACCCGAACACGCCTGAAGAAGGACGCCATGCCGTGGCGAGTTGATTTCGCTGTACCACCCCACCGGGGAGCCCACACGACCAATCATGATGGAGCGGGAGGACGCAACCATGCCCATTTCTAAACAGGAAGCCCTCGATTATCACTTTGGAGCAAGACCGGGGAAGATCGAAGTCACCCCCACCAAGCCCTGCCGCACGCAACGCGATCTGAGCTTGGCCTACACTCCGGGAGTCGCCGACCCTTGCCTGGAAATCGAAAAGAACCCACACGATGCCTTCAAGTACACCGCGCGCGGCAACCTGGTAGCTGTCATCAGCAACGGTACCGCCGTGCTCGGTCTGGGAGACATCGGCGCCCTGGCCGGCAAGCCCGTGATGGAAGGCAAGGGCGTGTTGTTCAAACGCTTCGCCGATGTGGACGTGTTCGATATCGAAGTCAACAGCCATGACTCGGATGAAATCATCAAGGTCTGCCAGTTGTTGGAACCTACCTTTGGCGGGATCAACCTGGAGGACATCAAAGCGCCCGAGTGCTTCTACATCGAAGAGACCTTGAAGAAGACGATGAAAATCCCCGTCTTCCACGACGACCAGCACGGCACTGCCATCATCTCCGGCGCTGCCCTGGTCAATGCCCTGGAACTCGTCGGCAAAGACATCGCCAAGGTCAAAGTTGTCTTCAATGGCGCCGGCGCCGCCGGCATCGCTTGCGCGGAGCACTACATTCGCCTGGGCGTGAAGCGCGAGAACATCTTCATGTGCGACACCAAGGGATTGATCTACAAGGGTCGCACCCAAGGCATGAATCCCTACAAGGAGCGCTTCGCCCACGAAACCAAGCTGCGCACCTTGACCGAGGTGGTCGAAGGTGCCGACGTGCTGGTCGGGCTTTCCGTAAAAGGTGCGTTTACACCGGCGATGCTGAAGTCTATGGCATCGCGGCCGGTGGTATTTGCCATGGCTAACCCGGACCCGGAAATCACCTACGACGAGGCGCGGGCGGCGCGCAAAGACATCATCATGGCCACCGGCCGCTCGGATTATCCCAACCAGGTCAATAATGTTCTGGGCTTCCCGTTTATCTTCCGTGGGGCGCTCGACGTGCATGCGACCGCCATTAATGAGGAGATGAAGCTGGCGGCTACACGCGCGCTCGCCGCACTCACCAAGGAAGATGTACCCGACTCCGTCTGCCGTGTCTATGGCGTCGAACGTCTGGCCTTCGGCCCGGACTACATCATTCCCAAACCGTTCGATCCGCGGGTGCTGGTGTGGGAAGCCTCGGCGGTCGCGCGGGCAGCCATGGAGACCGGCGTGGCCCAGGAACCGGTGGATATCCGGGAGTATCGCGAACAGCTGGAGAAACGTCTGGGCAAGTCGCACGAGATCATGCGCCAGATCATTCACAAGGCGCAGGTCGTGCCCAAGCGGGTAGTTTTCCCCGAGGGCGAAAACGACAAGGTCCTGCGCGCTTCCCATATCCTGGTGGACGAGAAGATCTCCCGGCCCATCCTGCTGGGCAACGAACAGAAGATTCGCAGCCGGGCGAGCGAACTCGGAATTGCGCTCGACGGCATGGACATCGTCGATCCGGAAAATTCCGCCTGGCGGGACGTCTACATCCAGGAGTTCTACCAGCTCCGCCAGCGTCGCGGTGTGACCCTGTCGGAAGCCCGGCAACTCGTCAACAATCGCAACGTGTTTGGCTCGCTCATGGTGCACATGGGCGATGCGGACGCACTGGTCTCCGGCGTCACCCAGCATTACCCGGACACCATCCGCCCGGCGCTGCAGGTCATCAAGGTGCGGGAAGATGTGCATAAGGTCTCCGGCCTTTACGTGCTGATCACCCGCAAGGGAGACCTGCTCTTCCTGGCGGACTGCTCGGTGAACGTCGATCCTACGGCGGAGGATTTGGCGGAGATTGCCCTGTGCGCGGCTGATGCGGCCCGGCGCTTCGACGTCGTACCGCATGTGGCCATGTTGTCCTTCTCCAATTTCGGCAGCACCAGGCACCCGTTGTGCGAGAAGGTGCGTCGTGCCACCGAACTGGTGAAGCAGCGCGATCCCTCGCTCGTGGTCGACGGCGAGATGATGGCCGATACTGCCGTCACCCCTGAGATCCTGGAGCACGACTATCCGTTCTCCACCCTCAAGGGTGCCGCCAATGTGCTCATTTTCCCCGACCTGCATTCGGCCAACATTGCGTACAAGCTGCTGATGCGTGTGGGTGGCGCCGAAGCCATCGGCCCCGTCCTCATGGGTCTTAGCAAGCCGGCTTACGTACTGCCGCGCGGTGCGGAGGTAGAGGACATCGTCAACATCGCGGCCATTGCCGTGGTGGATGCCCAAACCTGCGTCCCGCCAACCTCAGTCGCGGAGATGGGAAAGATCTTCGTCACCGCCGATTGAGCATAGGAAAGTTACAGGAGTGACGCGCGCGAACCGGTTCGTCGCCGGAGCGTGCGCGCCACTCCAGGTGTCGTCATTCAGTTGCTGGTGGAGCGTAGGGAGAGTCACAGCGACCTGTGCGCCGCGTACTTTCATTTCTCCGCCACGCGCGGACAATAAAACCGGGAAAGTCTAGCCAAGCAACAGAAGGGGGCGTTATGCGAATTGCGACCTTCTTGTTTGCACTGTCTCTCGTCACCGGCCTGGTTCTGGCCGAGACTTCCTCCGTATGGCGGCCTTCTGCGGTTCCGGTTGCTCCCGTTCAAGTTGCCCAGGGAGAGGCTGATTTCCAGAGCGGCGGCGACGGCATTCGGATGTGGCGGCGCGCGGAAATCCGCGTGGTGCCACTCGACCTGGCCGCAGCCGACAGAGCTGAACTGCAATCCCTGCGAACTCGTATTGCTGAGGCTGAGATGGACGCGGCCAGGGTCGCTCCCTCGGACCCGGCGGTCCGCGAACAGTTTGCCCGGCAAGTACAGCTCATGAGAGCGCTGCTAGGTTTCGCGGAACGGCAGGACTCCGACCGGGGCAAGAGTCCGACAGCCCTTCAGGTCCAGCAGCATCTGAACCGGATCGAAGGCCAGGTGATGTGTGAGGCCTGCCACAACCGTATCGTGGCGGGAAGCGACGGAGGCGGAAGACAGCAGAAGTAAACAAGCATCGATGGATGAAGCGAAACAGACAATGCCCAAGAGCCAGAACTGGCAGCGCCCGGTTTGCGGCGTGCCCTCTGGCCCACTGTCCCGAGGCAGGAGAAGGAGATCATCATGCCGCTTATTCGACTTAGAGAGTTTCTCGACAGCCACAACGTCAAGTACGTGGTCATTTCGCACTCGCTTGCCTACACCGCTCAGGGTGTGGCTGCGCTCGCCCACATACCGGGGAAGGAACTGGCAAAGACTGTGGTCGTGAAGATTGACGGCACACTGGCGATGGCGGTGGTCCCCGCCTCGTACCAGGTTGATCTGGCCCGGTTGAAGGCGGCGGCAGGGGCGGAGACGGTAGAACTCGCCTCCGAGCGGGATTTCAAGGACCGGTTCCCCGACTGCGAAACCGGCGCCATGCCGCCCTTCGGCAATCTTTACGGGATGGACGTGTATGCCGATGAAACTTTGGCACAGGACAAGGAGATTGCGTTCAACGCCGGCTCCCATTGGGAACTGGTTCGCATGGCCTGGGACGACGTCGAAAGACTGGTGAAGCCCCGGATCATCAAGCTGGCGGTGGGGAGAATCGCAGCCACGGCCGCGTGAGGCCGCAGAGGTGCTTCGGAGCTAGGATGCTTCGGTATTTCCACCCCGGGCGAAGTGTCAGCTCTGGCGGGCCTCATGCGTGGGGAGGTAGTTATGGAAGTGACAATCACTCCTGAGGAAATGGAACTGTTGATCGAGATTCTAGAGGAACGTCATCGGGATTTGTTGCGGGAAATCTCCCGGACAAGCCATCACGAGTTCAAACTTGTACTGCGAAAGAAGGAGAAGCTTCTCGAGTCGGTATTGCTCCGGCTGAGAGCTGCGCAACTGGTGTACGCATGAAGACGGGGGTCTTCCATGTCCCCGGAGCGCGAAAGGATTTTGCAGGTTTTGAAGCGTGAGCTGGACTTCCTGGAACAAGGGGGATATCACGCGCTTGATGTCTGGAGACCTCCTCTCGTCTTTGAAGACACACCCACCTGCCTAAGGACCCCGGGCTCGAATTGCTCGGAGAGCAAGTGTGCCTTGTTGAGGTTCGTACCCCAGGGACACCTCTCCCACCCAGGGGCCTGCCGCTACATTCCGCTAAACCCGGTGGGCGAGACCGTGGACAGTCTTTACCGGACGGGCACGCAGGAGGAATTGGAGGGCGCGCTGCGCAGTTGGCTTCTTGCAACGATCCAGGAACTGGAAAAGGCGTCCGGTTGCACGACGACAACGGGCGACATCAATGCTTCAAGCTAGAGGGTAATCGTTATGAAAGTCTTTTTGGTCTCGAGTGGAAACAACCGCAAGAATCTGGGACGCACGAGGGCCGAAATCCAGGCTGAAATCCGTCGCCGTGCCCATGAAATCTACGAGCGTCGCGGCAAAGCCCCCGGACACGCGTTAGACGACTGGCTGCGAGCCGAAGCTGAGGTGTTAGGCAAGGTTGAGTTCAAAGCAGCCGCCTAGCCAGCCGAACCTGGCGAATATAAAGCGAAATAAAATACCGTTCCCGGAGAAATGGTGCCGCGAAAACCGTCTGAGCCCTCACCCGTCAGTGTGTGTTCTACAGTCACATGGGGATCCCCGGGGTTTGCAATCGCTTGTTTTGCTTGCAATGTAAGTAATTTGTTTATCAATAACTTACATTGATTCCCTGTGGTAAGGCAGACTTATCCACAGGAGTAATTCGAACCTCACCAAAACTCCGCCCTCCGGTCACCCCACCGGGTGACCCCTATCACCGCAGTTCTGACAGGGGGCTCCGTAGTATCAAAACTGTGGTGGTGTGCCTGCGCACAGGCATGGGAGCCCGAGTTGCAACGCTATGGCGCATAAGCTGACCACGTGCACCTTCTGCGGTGTGGGTTGCGGGATCTACCTCGAGACCTCGGGCAACCAGGTGGTGGGGACTTACCCCAGCGTTTCCCACCCTACCAACGCCGGTAGAATCTGCGTCCGCGGTTGGCATGTCCACGAAGTCGCCAGTTCGCCCGACCGCGTGAAAGGTCCGCTGCTCCGGAAGAACGGCGAGTTCCGCGAGGTGAGCTGGGACGAGGCGCTCGGTTTCATTGCCTCCCGCATGAAGGAGATCCGTGATCAGCACGGGCCCGACGCGCTGGCTTTTCTGAATTCCCCACGCTGCTCCAACGAAGAAACTTACCTGCTGCAGAAATTCGCCCGCGCGGTCATCGGCACCAACAACGTGCACCATGGGACCGGGGTGTATTGCAACAACTCGATCAATGTCCTGCTCGACATGATCGGCATCCCGGCCACGACCAACTCCATAGCGGAGTTGGCGCAGAGCGAGGTCATCGTTGTAGACGGCGTGGACCTGGCGCGGCGGCTGCCCACTCTGGGTGGGGCTGTCATCCGGGCCAAACTGAATGGGGCCCGGCTCATCGTGGTGGGTACGCGCCGCCATCGCGTAGCGGAGAGCGCTGACCTCTTCTTGCAGATCAAGCCCAACACCGAAGCTCTGCTCTACGGCGCGATGGCCAAGGTCATCGTGGATCGCGGGCTGATGGATCTTCCTTTCATCAAGGCCCGGTGCCGTGACTACGAGGCCTTCCTGGCGCAAGTGAGCGCCTACGATTTGTTGCAGGCGGCGGAGGGCTGTGGCGTATCCCCCGACCTGATCGAAGCCGCAGCCTTGACCTACGCCCGTGCCAAGGCGGCGGCCCTGCTTTATTCCAGCAGCATGGAAGAGCGCACCCGGGACAGCATTCGCTCGGTCGTGAACCTGGCCCTGCTTACCGGCAACCTGGGCAAGCCCGGAGCGGGGATCTTCGCCCTGACCGAGCAGAACAATCTGCAAGGCGTGTGCGACATGGGGATGCTGCCCGACCGCCTACCCGGCTACGAGCCGGTTACGAACGCCGCCGCGCGCGCGGCCCTGGAAGCGGTCTGGAAAGCCAAGATCCCGCCCACCCCGGGCTTGGGTTCTCGTGCAGTGTTGACTGATCGCGGGCAAGGCAAAGTCAAAGCGCTCTGGCTCTCCCGCCACGATCCTACGAACACCGCATCCCTGGGGGATGTCCCCGATACCCTCCGCCAATTCGACCTGGTCGTGGTGCAGCACCTTTTCATGACTGACATCTCGCAGTACGCCCACGTGGTGTTACCGACGACCGCGTTTGGCGAGGAGGAAGTCTCCTTCACCAGCACCGAGCGGCGCATTCAGTTGGCAGAGAAAGTCATTGATCCGCCCGCGGGACTGACCCCCGCCTGGGCGCAAATCACGCAACTGGCGCGGCGCATGGGGGCGAACTGGAATTACCAGTCCGCCGCCGAGGTCATGGAAGAGATCGGCGAAGCGGTTCCGCTCTACGGTGGCGCCAGCTACGAGAATCTGGCGCGCGAGTATGGCCGCCAATGGCCCTGCACCAAAGACCGCCCGCTGGGGACGCGGTTTCTGTTCGGCGAGAACGGTAACAGCCGGCCCTTCCGCTTCATTGCGGTTCCCAAACCTCCGCCAACTGTGCAGACGACCAAAGATTTCCCGCTCTGTCTGGTCTTTGGAAATTCGTTGTACTACTGGAACCAGAATGTGCTGGTCCGGCACAGCGAAACCCTCAAGCGCGAATACCGCAGCCTGTTTCTCGACTATCCCGAGGGGTTTGTTGAACTCAATCCCGAGGACGCCAAACGGCTCAGTGTCCGTGATGGGGAAAAGATCCGGTTGTGCGCGGAGAGCGCGACCGCCGTCGCCACCGCGCGAGTCACGCCCGAAATCATGAACGGCACTGTCTTTGTTCCCCATTTCATGCGCGAGGTGGAGAGGCAACTGCTCGGTTTGGGGCGGAGCGGCGACAAGTTGGTCCCGGCCCGTGTGGAAAAGGAGGCTGTGTGAAAGCCCGCATCCTCAACCGCACGGACGCGTTGAAGATCGTCGATCTGCTCCGCCAGCAGGGCTACGAGGTCATTGCGCCCTTCCGAGGACGTGGGCGCGACACCTTCTTTGAGACGGTTACCGACCAGAACCGCGACCAGGTCCAGCTTCACCTGCCCAACCCGTACTACCCGCCGAAGCGCTATGTGTTCCCGCACATCGAACGTTTGCTCACGGTCAAGCGGGACAATGGCGACATCCGCATTCAGCCTTCCTACGAGGAACCGAAGCGGGCCATCTTCGGAATCCGCTCGTGCGACGTCGCCGGCATCTACCACCTCGATCGTTTCTACCTGGGCCGCGACTTCAAGGACATCTACTACGAGAACCACCGCAAGAACCTGTTCCTGGTGAATTTCGTCTGCAGCGATCCTGCAAACGATATCGGCGACGAATGCTTCTGCGTCTGCGCCGACACCGGACCTGCCGCCCGCGAGCACTTCGATTTGCAACTAATGGACCTGGGCGACGAATTCATGGCGGTGGCCGGCACGCCCGCCGGCGAAGCGCTGTTCGCGGACCCGATCTTCAAGAAGGCCACCGATGCGCATGTGGCCAGGCGCCACGCCATCCTCGACCAGGTGCGTAAAGCGTTTAAGACCACTACCAGCTGGTTTTCGGCCACGGTGCGTTATGTTTCGCAAGGCGACATCCTGGACAAGACCTGGGAAGAAATCGGCAATCGCTGCTTGGAATGTGGCGGCTGCACCTACGTCTGTCCGGCGTGCACCTGCTTTACCGTGAGTGACCGCCAGGTAGGACCGAACGAGATCGAGCGGGTGCGCATGTGGGACTCCTGCGGCCTGGGAGGCTTCACCCGCATGGCGGGAGGCTTCAATCCCCGGCGGGCGGTGCACGACCGCCGCAACCGCCGCTTCTTCCGCAAGCTGGCCCACTATTTCATCCAGCGTGAGCTTTCCATGGCCTGCGTGGGTTGCGGGCGTTGTGCTGCGGTCTGTCATGGCGATATCGGAATGCCGAGCGTGGTGGAGATGATTCGCCGCGCCACGGCGGAGGTTGAAAAGCGTGAATCCGTCAGCCACTGAGAACGTACGTCCGACGGTGACCGCCCGCCGTGAGCAGGCAGAGAACATCTATCTGCCCAGAATCGCCGTGCTCGACCGGGTGGTGCAGGAAATCCAGGACGTCAAGACGTTCTACTGGCACTTCGAAGATCCAGTGGACCAGCGGGCCTTCAGGTGTTTCCGCCCCGGACAGTTTGCGGAAGTGTCGCTTTTTGGTGTCGGGGAATTTCCTACTTCACTGCCGCCCAGCCCCACCGAAGCGGAAACTTTCTTCACCGTGCGCCATGTGGGCAGTTGCACATCGGCCCTCCACCAGCTTCGTCCCGGCGACAAGTTCGCGGTGCGCGGTCCCTACGGCAACGGTTTCCCGATGGAGGACTACTACGGCAAGAACCTGGTGTTCGTGGCCGGCGGCATCGGGCTGATTCCGCTGCGTTCGGCCATCGTTTACGCGCTTCAAAACCGCAAGCAGTACCAGCGCATCCAGATTTTCCACGGCGCCAAGACCCCGAAAGAATTGATGTACGTGCCCAACCTGGGCGAATGGGAACACACGCCCGGCGTCGAATGCCACCTCACCGTGGACCGTTCCGCCGAAGGCTGGAGCGGGAATGTGGGCGTGGTGGGCAGCCTGTTCAAGAAGCCCGGCGTACAGGTGCCGGTGGAGAACACCGTGGCCTTCGTCTGCGGCCCGCCCATCATGTTTCGCTTCGTCATCAAAGATCTGCTGGGCATGGGATTTCAGGAGCGCAACATCGTTTCCACGCTGGAGCGCTACATGAAGTGCGGCGTGGGCAAATGCGGTCACTGCTGCATCGGCGTGGCCTACGTCTGCGTGGACGGCCCGGTATTCACCTACGAGCAGATCAAGAAGCTCGGGGAGGACATCTGATGGGGGCATCTGATGGGGGACACCCGATGAACAACCTGCGCCAACAACTTCAGCAGTGCCTGAAGGGCCGCGTTCGCCTCATGGGCCTCGGCAACGTGGATTATGGCGACGACGGTTTCGGCGTGCGCCTGGCGGAGGAACTGGTTGCGGCCGGCGTGCCCGGCGTGATCATCGCAGGAACCACACTGGATCGTTATCTCGGTCGCGTCGTGGACGAAGGCTTTGACCATCTTGTGTTTCTCGATGCCGTGGAATTTGGCGGTGCGCCCGGTTCGGTCGTATTTCTGGACTCCGGGGAGATGGCCGCCCGCTTCCCGCAGGTCTCCACCCACAAGATTTCCCTGGGCGTGTGGGCCATGTGGGTCGAAGCCACCGGAAGAACCAAGGCCTGGCTGCTGGGAGTACAGCCGGAATCAATCAAGCCCGGCCAGATGCTTACGCCCACTATGCAGACAACGCTGACATCGCTGAGCGAGATACTGTGCAGCCTCGCGCCGCTGCAGACGAAGGAAGCTGCCCCCGAGTTCAGTGAGGAAGTGAACGCATGATGAGTCCGGAACAAGCCGTGGTTGTTTCCATCCTCATCTGCCTGGCGGGGGCGGTGCTGACGCTGTTGGTCTCGCGCAGCAAGACAGTAGCTGGCTGGCTCGCGTTCCTGATTACCGCAGCTACGGCAGCCTTGATTTTCTCCGCTGTCGCCAAGGTGTTGATGGACGGGCCGTCGCCCCACCCGGCCGCGTTCTGGGTCATGCCGAGATTTGGCTTCGCACTGCGCATCTACGTGGATGGCCTGACGGCCTGGTTCCTGCTGCTCGCCGCCCTCATCGCAGTGCCCGCTTTCTTCTATTCCATTGCCTACATGCGGCACTACGAGCACTACAGTGTGGCGCGCTATTACCCGTATTTTCTGCTTTTCCTGGCCGCCATGTATGGCCTGCTCAGCACCACCGACATGATGTGGTTCTTCTTCATCTTCTGGCAGTTGATGACGCTGCCCGGCTACGCGCTCATCCGCTTCGAGAGCCGGAAACCGGAGAACATCCGCGCTGCCAATAAATACCTCATCATGATGCAGATCGCCTGCGCGGCGACCATGGTCGGCGCTGAGGTGTTGGCTGTGACCGGTGCGGCGGTGCGCGGCACCGTGAACCTGATGTATGACTTCGACACGGTCAGCGCCAACCTGCCCCTGCTCTTGAGCACCCGGCCCATGGCGACGGCGTTCGCATTTGCGCTGTTTCTCGTGGGTTTCGGAATCAAGATGGGCATGTGGCCCTTTGGTCAGGTATGGCTGCCGGACGCGCACCCCGCGGCTCCATCTCCGGTGAGCGCCATGCTCTCCGGCGTGATGATCAAGACCGGGGTGTATGGCGTGATGCGCTATTTCCTCTGGCTCGTCCCCATCAGCGCGCAAGCAGATTACCCACTGGCCAGGTGGGGGATGATCATCGCCGTGTTGGGCACTATCACCTTGTTTACCGGCACCATGCAGGCACTCAAGCAGGAGCAGTCGAAGCGTCTGCTGGCCTTCCACAGCATCGGGCAGATCGGCTACATCCTCTTGGGCACCGGTGCGTGCATGGCCTTGCTGCCATCCGCCAGTCCCGTAACGTCCGCGCTCGCCACCATCGCCCTCTTTGGGGCGCTCTTCCACGTGCTGAATCACGGGCTGTTCAAAGGATTGCTGTTCCTCAACGCTGGTTCCATGCTTCACGCCACCGGCACCCAGGACTTGAACAAGCTGGGCGGGCTGATGAAGTTCATGCCACTGACCGCCATCACGGCGCTGGTGGCGTCGTTCTCGATCTCCGGCGTGCCGCTGTTCAACGGCTTCGTGAGCAAGTGGAGCATTTACGTGGCGGCGATTCAGGGGAGCGGATCTGCCCGATATCTGGCAGTGTGCGCCCTGGTGGCCATCCTGACCAGCGCACTCACGCTGGCCTCTTTCATCAAGTTCTTCGGCGTGAGTTTCCTTTCGCGCACCAGTACGCTGGTGCGCACGAAAGCCGAAACCGGACGCCTGGAAGTTCCCTGGATGATGCAACTCCCGCAAGTTGTGCTGGCATTGTTCTGCGTGCTGCTGGGAGTCGTGCCGGCGATTGCATTCTCCCTCATGCAACGCGTGTTACAGGCCAGCCGGGGCGGGCTGGGCACCCTGCTGGCGAATGTCGCGCCCATGAAAACCGGGCTCTTGACGGGCGCAAGCCCACTGAATTCAGCGGCGCTGCTTGTTCCCATCGCGCTCACAGCCGTGTTGGGTTTGATGTTCCTGCTGGCGTACGGCATTTCCAAACTGGGCCGCGCCCCGCGCCGCGCCGCCGTTCCGTGGCTCTGTGGTTATGTGCGCGAAGCCGATTGCCATCGCTACAGTGCCCACAATTTCTACGGCGAGATTAAGCGCTACTTCGGCTGGCTGGGTGGTGCGCCGCATCCGCACGCGGGCAAGAAACCCGCGTTGAAAGAGCTGACATGATCGCTCGCGAAATGTTCGAGAAGTTTAAACAGAGGTTTGGTCCTCTGATCGAGCGCGCCGACCTGCCCAGCGATCGCCGCTTGTTCGTCTTCGTGGACCGGTCCGTCGTCAAGTACGTTTGCCAGCACATCTTCCGGGAACTCGACGCGCGTTACGTGATCACCATCGGCGCCGACGACCGGCCGTTCTCCGGCAAGTTCCTGGTTGCCCACAACTTCGCCTTCGACAAAGACCATCTGCTGTGCAGCGTGCTCACCCAGCTGCCGGCGGATGACCCAAAGATCGACAGCATCACCGACATGGTGCCGGCGGCAAGCTGGGCCGAGCGGGAGATGCGCGACCTGGTCGGCATCGAACCAGTGGGCCATCGCTACCTTAAGCGCCTGGTGCTACCGGACGGCTGGCCAGAGAACAACCATCCTCTGCGCAAGGATGTCCCCTGGAACGAGGTTCCCGTCGAATTCGACCCCGACCGCGAATTCCGCTTCGACGAGCCGCCCGAGGGCTGCACCGTGGTTCCCTTTGGCCCCTTCCACCCCACGCTTGACGAGCCGGCGCATTTCCGCCTCTACGTCGAAGGCGAAATGGTGCGGGGCTGCGAGTACCGCGGTTTCATGGTGCATCGCGGCATCGAGAAACTGGCCGAGTCGGTGATGAGCTACAACGACATCCCTATGTTGGCCGAGCGTATCTGCGGCATCTGCGGCTGCGTGCACAATGTGGCCTACGTGCAGGCGGTGGAGGAAGCCGCCGTGCTCAAACCGCCGCCCCGCGCCGAGTACATCCGCACCATCATGCTAGAACTGGAGCGCCTGCACAGCCACCTGCTGTGGGTGGGGCTGGCCTGCCACATTGTCGGCTTTGACACGCTTTTCATGCAGAGCTTCCGCATTCGCGAGCCCATCATGTGGATCGCCGAAAAAATCAGCGGAAACCGCAAGACCTATGCCCTGTGCGTGATTGGCGGAGTGCGCTGGAACATCACCCCGGAAGTGAAAATCGAATTGCGCCAGACCCTCGACAAGCTCGAAACCGAGTGGCGTGCGGTGGTGTCCGCGGTGAGCAAGGACCGGAACATTCAGAAGCGTACCTGGGGTGTGGGCGTGGCCGATAAGGACCTGGTGAAGGAATCCGGGCTCATCGGTCCGGTGGCGCGCGCGGCTGGCGTGGACATTGATTGCCGCCGCGATCATCCCTACGCGGCCTATGACCGCGTGGAGTTCGACGTGATCACCGAGCAAGGCGGCGATGTATGGTCGCGCCTGCTGGTTCGCATGAAAGAAGTCTTCGAGTCGATCCGGATCATCCGCCAGTGCCTCGACAAGATGGAAGTGGGGCCGCTGCAGTTGGAGATCAAAGACGAACTGCCGATCGGGCGAATGGGTCTGTCTTCGGTCGAAGCTCCGCGCGGCGAGAGCCATCACTTCGTCATCACCGGCGAAAACAATCGTCCGCGGCGCTGGCGGGTGCGCGCGCCGACGTACCAGAATTTGCAGGCCGTGCCTAGGATGATCAAAGACCAGCAGATCGCCGACATGACCATTTCCCTGGGCAGTATTGATCCGTGTTTCTCCTGCACCGACCGGCTGGAGACGATTGACCTGCGCTCCGGCGTAACCAAAGTGTGGTCGCAAGAGGAATTGCTGAAGCTGACGCGGGCGAAAAAGGTATGAATATGGACCGCAGCATGATTTGGATGACCGTCGCCGGAGTGCTGAACGTAGGCCTCGTCCTGCTGGTGGCGCCGTTCTTCCAGGGCGTGCTGCGCAAGGTCACGGCGCGCATTCAATCCCGCCAGGGCCCGCCAATTCCGCAGCCTTATTTCGATCTGCTGAAGCTGCTGGGCAAGGAAGACATTGAATCGGGCGAGTCGCCGGTTATGCAGCGCTTCGCGGTGTACCTGTCGCTGGCCACCGTTCTCACGGTGGCGTGTCTGCTGCCCATGGGCTTCCCCGCCCCAATGAACGGTGCAGGTGATGTGATCCTGCTGATTTACCTGCTGACTTTGTGCGGCATCTGCACGCTGCTGGCGGGATTGGCGGCGGGATCCACGTACTCGCTGGTCGGTATCAGTCGCGAAATGATGAGCATGATCACGCTGGAGCCCCAGTTCGCGATCGCCATCATCGTCGGCGCCCTCCACACCCATTCCTTCCGTTTGGACACGGTGCTGAACGGCTCGGTCTACGCCGTCGATGGCTTCCCATTTTCTGGGCTGATCATGCTGGTGGTGATCCTGATGTCGTTCCAGGCGTTCGTGCAGCGCGTTCCGTTCGACATCTCAGAGGCGGAGACCGAACTCATGGAGGGCCCGCTCATGGAGTACTCCGGGCCGAAGCTGGCGCTGTTCAAGTACGCGCACATGGCAAAGCTGGTCATCTACAGCACGCTGTTCGTTGCCCTCTTTGTGCCGTGGGGTTCGGAGTTTGCGTTTCCGCTGGGCTGGCTGCTGTTCTGGGCCAAGGTCTTTGTGCTGGTGCTGCTGGTCACGTTGGTGGCGGCAACGCACGCGCGTTACCGCATCGATCAGGCCATCCGCTACTTTGCGGGCCTGGTAGCGGTGGCGCTGGTGGCGCTGGTTTTGGCGAGCTATGGACACTGAACACGGTTACGTAGGGGCGGACGCCCTCGTCCGCCCAGCCGGGCTTGAGCCCGGCACAATGGGCGAGATGCGCTCGCCTGCCCAGACGAGGACATCTGGGCCTGCGTGGTTTGCGGAGACGCACGCATGTCGCTCTTGAGCAAACTCGAAGAAACGCTGGTCTGCCTGAAGGCGGGGAAGGTGACGCTGCCATATCCCGCGCAGGCCCAGCCCCTGCCCGAAAAGTTCCGTGGGCGGCCGATCTTCGACGCCACCAAGTGCATTGGCTGCGCCGGATGCGCCAACAATTGCCCGGCGCGGGAAATCCTGGTGTTCGATGTCTGCCAGGAAGTCCGCATCCTGCAATATCTCGGACGCCGCTGCACTTACTGCGGACGCTGCGCCGATGTCTGCCCCGAGAAAGCCATCACCATGAGCCAGGAGTTTGAGAACGGCACCAACGCCATTGGCGACCTCGGGCAGCGGCTGGAACTTTTCATGAGCACCTGCCAGCGCTGCGGACGCTGCTTCAAAGGGCCGTCGGTGCTGGAAGATCTAAAGATGAAAGGCTATCGCTCCGACGATTTGCAGAACGAGCGCTGGATCTTCCGTTCGCGGGCTTTTCTGGAAGAAGAGAAGACGGTGGACGATATCCAGATCGAACTGGACTGAGCTTATGCTGAAGAACCTCTGCCAGAAAATGTTCGGCCGGTCGTTGTGGGTCTACCACGCCAACAGCGGAGGCTGCAACGGCTGCGACATCGAGGTGCTCAACGTGCTCACGCCCTACTACGACGTCGAGCGCTTCGGCATCAAGTTGGTCGGCTCGCCCCGCCACGCCGACGTAATGCTCTGCCAGGGCCCGGCCATGCGTGCGACGGCCCAGGCGCTCAAGCGCGCCTACGAGGCCATGCCCGCGCCTAAGCTGGTATTCGCCATCGGCTCCTGCGCCTGCGGCGGCGGTGTCTGGTTTGACAGTTACTCGGTCCTCGGTCCGGTGGAGAAAGTCATTCCGGTGAACTACTACATCCCCGGCTGCCCGCCGCGGCCGGAGGCCATCATCTACGGCGTGGCGGTGGCGCTTGGCCTGGTGGATAAGAAGACCGCGCCGGTTGAGTTCAAGCAACTGAAGCTGCCCATCCCGCGCTACCACCCCGGCGAACTGCATGGCGATGGCGACCTGGTGGTGTACGAGAAGCTGGAGAAGGTCTGAAGCGGTCTAGTGGCCTGCTCCTAAGGCCTCTCGGTTCTGCGGCGTCCCCATCAACTTCATGTTCTCCGCCTTCCACTGCATCGCATCGTGAATGCGTCTGTGCCCGCTGGGATGGTCGTAAAAAATCCACTCCTCCACCGGCCCCGGACTCATCTTGCGATATTCGCCCAGGTGGATCGCCGCCTGCGCGAAACCGTCCGGTTGCCGGCTGGCATTGATCCCGTACATATCGGCCTCGTGTTCCTGGGTCCGAACAATCGTGTTGAGGACTGGGGTCAGAACAAAGAAGTAGATCGAAGCCAGCAAGACCACCAGGGGAAGCACCGCCGTGTCCCCGATGCCGCGAATCTGCCACTTTTCTCCCCATTGTTGCAGCGACCAGTCGAGCCCCCAGGCCAGCAAGGCGAAGCCCACCACGATCACGATTCCAAAGTATATGGTTCCGCTGTAAACGTGGTCGAGCACGTAGTGCCCCATCTCGTGGCCCATCACCGCCTGAATCTCTTCGGGCGAACCCCGCCGCAGCAGGTTGTCATTCAGGGTGATCCGCATGGTGTTTCCCATGCCGCTGACGTTGGCGCTCATGCGGGTACTCTGCTTGGACGCATCAATCTGGTAGACATCCCTCGCCACGATTCCGTTCGCTCGCGCCATGCTCAAGATGGGCTGCGTGACCTTGGGATCATTCAGGGGCGTGATCTTGTTGAAGATCGGAAAAATGTATACGGGGGCGATGAGGCCCACGAAGGCATTAAACGCCACCGCGACGATTGCACCCCAAATCCACCAGGTGCGCGGAAGTTTGCGAACGATACCGAAGAGAATAACCGTAATAATACCGCCCAGCACCAGTCCCACCAGCAGGCTCTTGAACTGGTCGTTGAGCCAGGGGCCGAACGTCTGCGTGGCCAGCCCGTACTTGTGCTCGCGCGAGTAGCCTTCGTAGACCGTCATGGGGAAAACCAGGATGGTGGTGAGCACGAGGTACTCAGCAAGATAGATGAAGGTCTGAATCGGCTTGAAGCGCGTGATGCGCTCCGCCAGATTGCGCATGGCAGCTGACCATCGTAGGTTCAGCAGCAGGAGAGAAACCACGACGCCGATCAGAAAATCCCAGAGAATCAGCCAGTATCCGCCTTCGAAGTAGGCGTCCGATTTCGCACGCTTTTCGGCCGGAATCTGGGCGAGATACGCATTGGTGGCCGCATCCACATTGAAATTCGGGCCGGCTTGGGCCTCGGGGGGAACGGTGAGCACGGACGGCATGGCCGTGTTCGGCAAAGCGCCCGGCCCAGGCTGCGCCTGCGCGATTGCCAGGCCGCAACCTGCACACAGAATCACCGCCAGCAAACTGCAGAACTGCCAGGAGCGAAGACTCATCGAGAGTCCTTTCTTAAGGCGCGGATTTCGCATGGCAGTATATACGCGCGAGTGGGGCAAAAGGTTGCAAGGATGCGGCTCAGCCCGATTTGGCCTGAGCTTCGGCCAGGCGCCGGGAGAGAAAGCGCCGCTCCGCTTCGTTGCCCGCGAGGGCGAGAGCGCGCTCATAAGCTGCTGCCGCCTCCCTCCATTGGCCGAGCCTCCGCAGAAGATCGCCCCGCGCCGCCGGCAGCAGATAATAGCCGCGAAGCTCAGCCTTGTGTTCCAGGGTGTCGAGCAGAAGAAGTCCCTCTCCCGGGCCCTCGGCCATGGCCACGGCCACGGCGCGATTCAGCTCTACGACCGGCGATGGTTGTACTCGAAGCAGTGTGTCGTAAAGAAATGCAATCTGCCGCCAGTCTGTATCCTCCGGCCGCGCAGCCTGTGCGTGGACCGCCGCAATCGCTGCCTGTAGCGCGTAAGGCCCGGCATGTCCGTCCCGCAATGCCGACTCAACTAAGGCCAGCCCCTCACGAATTTGCTCTCGATGCCATCGGCCTCGATCCTGTTCCTCCAGCAGAACAATGTCTCCATTTCCTCCCATGCGCGCATCACGCCGCGAGTCGTGCAGCAGCATCAGCGCCAGCAGCGCCCGCGCTTCCGTTTCCCCGGGCATGAGTTCGCACACCATCCGGCCCAAACGGATGGCCTCTGCACACAGCTCGCGCCGCACCGGAACATCTCCGAAACTGGCGTTATAGCCTTCGTTGAATACCAGGTACACGACCAGCATGACGGCTCCAAGCCGCTTCGCCAGTTCTTCCTGCGGAGGAACACGGTAGGGAATGTGCGCGTCCCGGATTTTCTGCTTGGCCCGCACTAGGCGCTGGGCCACGGTCGGCACCGGAACCAGGAAGGCGCGGGCGATTTCCTCGGTCGCAAGCCCGCCCAGCGTGCGCAGCGTGAGCGCGACTTGCGCCTCCAGCACCAGCGCCGGATGGCAACAGGTGAAAATCAGTCGCAACCGGTCATCACTCAGCATGGTGTCTTCCGGTTCAGCGGCCAGTTGCTCCTCCATCGCGGCGAGCCGCTGCAACTCTTCCCGCTTGGCCTCAAAGCGGCTTCGCCGCCGCAGCCAATCCACAGCCTTGTGCCGGGCCGTGGAAACCAGCCACGCCCGGGGGTTTTCGGGCATGCCCTGCTTGGGCCACTGTTCCAGCGCCACTGCAAACGCCTCCTGCATCACCTCCTCGGCCAGGTCGAAGCTGCCGAGGAGGCGAATCAGGGTGGCGAGAATCCGCCCCGACTCCTCGCGATAGATCTGTTCCAGGTTCATCGCGCTACCCTCACAGAGGGTAGCTGGCTGGACGCCTTCCACGCTAGCTGGGCATGTCATGTGGAATGATAGGCCTCACCTCAATCGCCCCCCAGCGCACCGACGGAATCCGCGCCGCCAGAGCGACCGCTTCGTCCAGATCCTTGGCTTCCACCAGGTAGTATCCACCCAGTTGTTCCTTGGTCTCGGCGAACGGGCCGTCGGTGACCATGCGCTTCTTGTCCCGCACCCGCACAGTCGTCGCCCTCGATGTGGGATGTAACTCGTTTCCTCCCCTGAGATGCCCGCTCTGCGCGATGCTCTTGGTGAAATCCATGTATTCTTGCATCACTTGCCCCTGTTCCTTCTCACTCAGTGTTCCCCAATAGGCTTCATTCCCGTAGATCAGCAGTAGATATTGCATGCTCTGGGCCTCCCTTGCCCATTCTGCCAGTTAGTCGAGCGAAACCACCATAATCGACAGATCGAAGGGAAATATTTTCTAAAAACCGAGGTCGCCCTGTGACAGGCGTACCGTGTTTTCATTTTTCGCAGGGTCCCGGATTGTGTAAAACATACAGATAACAAATGATGCGAGCTCTTCTTCTGAGTCTGACCATCGCCCTGACGTTCGTTCCACTGGCTGAAGCCCAGGCGCCGCCCCCGCTGAGTCTCATGCCGATGCCCGAACATGTGCAACTGGGCACCGGCCAACTCGTCATTGACCGTTCGTTCTCTGTCGCAACCACGGGCCCGCATGACCCTCGTCTGCAGCGCGCCGTCGAGACCTTTCTCGACGATCTTCGCCGCCAGACCGGAATGCTCCCCCGGGACATGGGTCAGACCCATGCGTCCACCGCCACTTTGGTCGTCCACAGTGAGCAGCCTGGCAAGAAAGTGCAGGAGCCCGGGGAGGATGAGTCCTACTCACTCGAAGTCAGCGCTACCGGTGCGAAGCTGAGTGCCCCTACTACCCCAGGAGCCATGCGGGGCCTGCAGACTTTCCTGCAACTCGTGCAAACCGGGCCAACCGGCTTTGCGGTCCCGGCTGTGACCATCCAGGACAAGCCTCGTTTTCCCTGGCGAGGATTGATGATCGACGTCAGCCGTCACTTCATGCCGCTGGACGTGCTCAAGCGCAATCTCGACGGCATGGCCGCGGTGAAGCTGAACGTCTTCCACTGGCATCTGTCGGACGATCAGGGTTTCCGCGTGGAAAGTAAGAAATTCCCCAAGCTGCACCGCATGGGTTCCGACGGTCAGTTCTACACCCAGGGCCAGGTGCGCGAGCTGATCGCATACGCGCGCGATCGCGGCATTCGGGTGGTGCCCGAGTTCGACATGCCCGGCCACAGCACTGCGTGGTTTGTGGGATATCCCGAACTGGCCAGCGCGCCGGGCCCATATCAGATCGAACGCAAGTGGGGTGAGTTCGATCCCACCATGGATCCCACCCAGGAGCGCACCTACAAGTTTCTCGACAAGTTCATCGGCGAAATGGCCAATCTCTTCCCCGACGAGTATTTCCACATCGGCGGCGACGAGGTCAACGGCAAGCAATGGGACAAGAATCCGAAAATCCAGGAGTTCATGCGTTCTCACGGACTGAAGAATAAACAGGACTTGCAGGCGTATTTCACCCACCGCGTGCAGGAACTCGTACGCAAGCACGGAAAAACCATGGTGGGTTGGGAACCGAGCCTTCGTCCAGAGTTGCCGAAGAGCACAGTCATCCAGTCGTGGCACGGGCAGGCCCAACTGGCCGAGGCGGCGAAGCAAGGCTATCCCGCGCTGTTGTCCTACGGCTATTACGTGGACCTGATGTGGCCGGCATCGCAGCACTACCAGGTGGATCCCATGGCCGACGCCGCTGCCCGCCTGAGCCCAGAGGAAAAACAGCGCATCCTGGGTGGCGAGGCCTGCATGTGGACCGAGTACGTGTCGCCGGAGAGCGTCGACTCCCGCATCTGGCCCCGCACTGCCGCCATCGCCGAGCGTTTGTGGTCGCCGCAGGAGGTGCAGGACGTAAATTCGATGTACCAACGCCTGGAGGAAACCAGCCGGCGTCTGGAGTGGCTGGGCCTGACCCACAACTCCAGCTACGTTCCCATGCTGCGCCATATTGCCGGGACAGACGACATTTCCGCCTTGCGCATCCTGGCGGATGTGGTCGAGCCCGTCAAAGACTATACCCGTGAGGAACTGGCGCCGGTGCCAGCCACCAGCGCTGATCCGGTGAATCGCCTGGTGGATGCGGTTCATCCCGAGAGCCAGACCGCGCGCCAGTTTGCGGAAATGGTGAATGCATTGGTCGCGGGCAGTGCCAATGCAGCAACCAAGGAGCACATACGAATGTTGCTCACGCAGTGGCGTGACAATCACGCCAAGCTGCAGCCGCTCGTGGCAAACTCTTTTCTGCTGAAAGAGGTGATGCCGCTCTCTCAGGACCTCTCGGCGCTGGGTGACGCTGGCCTGCGCGCCCTGGACTATCTCGACCGCGGAGAGCGCGCGCCTGAGGTCTGGAGAACAACGCAGCTAGATCTGGTTGAACTGGCCAAAAAACCAAGAGCGCAACTGCTGCTCATGGTGGCGCCGTCGGTGGAGAAACTGATCGAGGCCAGCGGCGCCGGGACACCGGCTTTGCCCGGAAAATAGGGGTGGGGTAATCTAGTCTCCCGCCACGCGGGATTTCAAAGTCCATCGCGGCACGAGGAACATCCCATGAGCCAGCCCGCATTTGCCGACAGTCCCGAATCCTGGCCCGCATTGCCTCTGGAGGCCTGGAAGGACACTTGCGAAACCCTCCACATGTGGACCCAGATCGTGGGCAAGGTCCGCCTCGCACTCACGCCGCGGATCAATCACTGGTGGGAGGTGCCTCTCTACGTCAGTGCGCGCGGGCTCACGACTTCCCCGATTCCGTATAACCGCGGAATCTTCGAAGTCGAGTTCGACTTCCTGCACCATAACCTCGTCATCCAGACCAGCGAAGATGGCAACCGGATCATTCGCCTCGCCCCGCGTTCCGTCGCTGACTTCTACAAGGAGTTCATGGCAGCCTTGTCTGCACTGGGCATCGAAGTAAAGATTTGGCCCATGCCGGTCGAGGTTCCCAACCCCATTCCCTTCGATCAGGATGTGAAACATGCTTCTTATGACCGGGAGTATGTAACCTGTTTCTGGCGCATCCTCGTGTTAACGGACACCATCTTCAAGGAGTTCCGCTCCCACTTCGTTGGCAAGAACAGCCCTGTGCACTTTTTCTGGGGAAGCTTTGACATGGCGGTCACGCGCTTCTCAGGACGCCCCGCACCTCCGCGTGAAGGAGCCGACCCCATAACCCGGGAAGCCTATTCGCACGAAGTGAGCAGTGCGGGATTCTGGCCCGGAGGTGGAGATATCAAGGGTGCCGCATTCTACGCCTACGCAGCCCCTGAACCCGACGGATATGCGAAGACTCCTGTCCGTCCGGCCAGCGCCTTTTATCATCCCCAGATGCGCGAGTTTCTCCTGATGTACGACGATGTTCGTCAAGCGGCCTCGCCCAGAGCAGCCCTGCTCGACTTCCTGCAAAGCACGTACGAGGGCGCGGCTAACCTGGCGAAGTGGAATCGCGCGGGACTGGAGCGGCCAGCCTAGAACGTCCCATTCGCGCGCCTGTTTCCCCAGTGATCGGCATCACTGCGCTCGCCTTCGAAAACTGCGATTATTAAAGCAGGCAGAGATAGCCACGACCTGTCCAGTAACGGGCTGCCACGAAACTGGGGGGCGACTTGCTGGCCGATGGATGGTGTTGGTTGCGAACTTCAGTTCCGCAGCCCAGGAAGGGGAGCCATGCCATACGCTGCGCCAACCGTCGAAGTTGATCTGAAGCGGGTCCTCGTCGCCACCGATTTTTCCGCAGCCTCTGAAAAAGCCCTTCGTCACGCCATTGCGATCGCGCGGAGTTACGGAGCGAAGTTCTACCTGGCGCACGTGGTCTCGGCCCTGGGGTTCAAACTGGCCGGTGGCGACACCGCTGCGATGGCGGCCGATGCCGCCAAAAGAGATCTCCTGCAGTTGGAAGGCAAACTCGCGCAAGCGGGCGCACTCACCGGCATCGAGCATGAGGCCGTGGTTTCCGAGGGCAACGTCTGGGAGCAACTGGAGCTGGTGATCGAGCGGGAACATGTGGACCTCATCGTAATCGGCACCCACGGCCGAACAGGTCTGCGCAAGATCTTCCTGGGCTCGGTCGCCGAGGAGATCTTCCGTCATGCGTCTTGCCCTGTGCTCACCGTGGGTCCGTGCGCTGCCTCCGATCCGCCACCGCATGCCGCGCTGCAACACATTCTCTACCCCACAGATTTCTCCCAGGAGTCCACGGAAGCCGTGCCGTTCGCCGCTTCGCTGGCGAAACAGCACGGCGCCAAACTGACCCTGCTGCATGTAGTCGAGCAGTTTGAAGGCGAAGCGGTGGCTGACCGGACCCGCGTGGTATCTGCTCTGGAAGAACGCTTGAAAGAGTTACTGCCAGGCGAAGGTTCGGCCGGGAACCCTGACTTCAAAGTCGAGATCGGGCCGGTTGACGAGACCATCCTTGGCATTGCCGCAGAACAAAGCGCTGACCTGATCGTCCTCGGCCTCAGGTCTCCCGATACCTTCCTGGACCATCTCAGCTGGCTGCATGCTTACAAGATTGTTTGTGCGGCGTGCTGCCCAGTTCTGACGATCCGCTCACCACATCGCTCCAGAGTCATGGCGCAGGCGCTGTGACATAGTCGTTCTCGACGGAACGGTTGAAGTAAGACCGAGACCGCTAGAGTGAGCTCTCTCTCAGTGGCACGAGGCAATCAGATCGTCGGCGATCTTGGTTGCGCCATCGAGCACATCCGCAAGTTCATGGGGCGCGTCGGCTACGCAGGCCACGGTCGGCGCGCCATTCTTGTCGGTGATCAAGGACTGCCACATCACTCCCTGGGGAACCGAAGAACTAGCGTCCTGACCGCCGAATACCAGGTGGATATCGGTGGAAGGAAACGTGAACGCGGCCCCGATTGAGTCCAGACTATCGTGCACAAACTGGGCCTGGAAAGGAGAACGGTGGGTTCTCTCCGCCATCGAACACGACTTGCTGTTGTACGAAGGATCCAGAAACGCAGTCGCGTCCTGCAGGTAACACTCGGAGAGGGCCCCGCGCCCGCACGGAGTCTGGAGGAGACTGGAATTGCAGAGGCAGCCATTGTCGATGCGGGTGAACGGCGGGCCGCTGGTCTCCTCAATCATGTTGAACATCGAGCCTAGCCCGTAAAAAGCGAGCGCGTAGGCGGTTGCTCCCGCCCCGGCACTGTTACTGGTGGCGCAATACGGCGTAAATTTTCGGCACTCCTCCGAAGGGGGATCAGCGTGGTTTCAAATGCTCAATTCCGCATTTACTCCTGGACGAGTGGCGCACAATGCGAGAAAGGGTGAGCGATACTTGGCGACAGGACGGTAAACCTGAAGCGCAAGCCGTCTATGACACCGGAATGGCGGTGTAAAGAACAAATCCGGCTGGCAGCAAGGGTTTTGCAGATTGCCGGTACGCTGCAACTTCAGAAACCCTTCAGTTTTGCTTCTCCCTTTGTTCACCTTTCGTCGATCGCCGCGATAGACAGCAGCTGAGTGTGTGTGCTGGCGGTCACGGCACAGGGATCCGTGTGCGGGCTTCCATCCTTGATTACGAAAGCGCACTGTACCTTGGGGTGCTGCGGAGAGCCCCGGTCACTCCCACGCTCCTGCCTGACGTGCTATTTAAGAAGAGTCCCCCTGATGCTTTCTTCCTCTATGCACGGAGCCGCTGAATGGATCTGAGGGCCGAACTCTGGATTGGGATCTTCTTTCTACTGTTTCTGCTCGTCGGAGCCAGGGCTCGTCGGCAGCACGAGCCGTTTCCCTGGATCTACGTGCTGTTCTTCTGCTCGGGGTTTCCCGCTCTCATCTACCAAATCGTCTGGCAACGCGCTTTGTTCGGCATTTATGGAGTAAACATCGAATCCGTCACGATTGTCGTCAGCGCGTTCATGTTCGGCTTGGGGTTGGGCAGCCTCATCGGCGGCACGCTCTCGAAAAACACCGGGTTTCCTTTACTCGTACTGTTCGCGCTGATGGAACTGGGCACCGCCGGTTTCGGAGTGGTGTCGCTCCGCCTGTTCCACCGCGCCGCAGAATATACCGCTGGGGCTCCACCGCTTGAGACCGGACTGGTCAGCTTTGCCCTGGTCGTCGTTCCGACAGTCCTGATGGGAGCAACCCTGCCGTTGCTGGTCGAACACCTGGTAAGAACCTCCCGGAATGTGGGTTTCGCGGTGGGTGGATTGTATTTTGTCAATACTCTGGGGTCGGCGGCAGCGTGCTTCGTCGCCGGCGATGTCCTTATGCGAATCCTCGGCCAGTCGGGATCGGTGCGCTTCGCCGCCGCCATCAATGCGGTTGTGGGAACAGCGGTGCTGATCTACTGGCTGGCCGGCAGAGCCAACGCGGGGACGAGTCCGGCTCCGCACTCTGAAACCGGGAACCAGTTCGCCCCGGACCCCGACGTGGCCCTGCCGTTTCCTCTGGCACTCGCCTGCGCTGCCTTCGCAGGATTTCTCGCGCTGTCCTACGAAATCATCTGGTACCGGCTCCTGGCCTTCACCTCTGGCGGGATCGCTCGCGCCTTTGCATTTCTGCTGGGCAGCTACCTGCTGGGAGTCGCTCTCGGTTCCAGGGTCATCGAACGTTATTCCGAAGGCGCGGGCAGGCGTAACCGCCAAGCGGCCTTGCGTCTCCTGGGCTGGATCATGTTTGCGTCCGCACTTCTCAGCTTCGCGGTTGGGCCGATTTTCGCGTATCTGCTGAAGTTCGGGTCGGTTTACGTGATTGGGGGCGCAACCTTGCAATCGTACCTGTTGTTCTTGCCCTTGATCTGTGCCGGCGCCCTTTTCTTCGGCGCCACCTTCCCGCTGATCTCTCACTTGTCCGTTCGCGCCGACGATCATGCCGGCGCGGCACTCAGCTACCTGTACGCCGCCAACATCATCGGCTCCACTCTGGGTAGCTTTGTCGTCGGCTTCATCCTGATGGATCACTTCTCTCTGTTGATGATCTCCACCGCGTTGCTGGCCGTGGGCTTGCTGTTCGCGCTGGGCATCCTCACGGCGAGTGACACGCCCCGCTCGAGACTGAAAGCCGCGGTTGGGTTCGGTTTGGTCACAGCGTCCATCGCCGTGGTTGTGACGCGCCCGGTATTCGACACCATCTACGATCGTCTTCTTTTCAGGACAGTCTATCCCCGGTTTCACTTTCAGCATGTGGTGGAAACGCGCAGCGGGGTAGTCGGAGTCACTCCCGACGGAACCGTCTACGGCGGCGGCGTTTACGACGGCCGTTTCAACATCAGTCTGGAGCGCGACGTCAACATGGTTGCCCGCGCGTACGCCATCAGCGCATTTCATCCCGCGCCGCGTCATGTGCTGATGATCGGACTGGCGTCCGGATCGTGGGCCCAGGTGTTGGCCAACAATCCTGAAGTCGAAGATCTGACCATCGTGGAAATCAACCCGGGCTATCTGCAACTCATCCCCCTGTATCCTGAGGTCGCCAGCCTTCTGCAGAATCCCAAGGTGCGGATTGAAATCGACGACGGCCGCCGCTGGCTGCTGCGCAACCACAGCGCCCGCTTCAATGTCATCGTCATGAACACGACTTTGCACTGGCGTGATCACAGCACCAACCTGCTGTCGTTCGACTTCCTGCAAATGGTGCGCGGGCATCTGAATCCCGGCGGAGCGTTCTTCTACAACACTACGGGATCCCCGGACGCGATGGCCACCGGCCTGGCAGTGTTTCCCTATGGATTACGCTTCATGAATTCCCTAGTGGTGAGTGACGCTCCCATCGTGTTTGATCGCGAGCGGTGGAAGGCCGTGCTTTTGCGCTACACCATTGACGGCAAGCGCATGATCAATCCGCCAGACCAGCAGCCAGGCGGCGAACTCGATCACCTGCTCAGCATCCCTGTGGACCCGACTGGTAAGCTGCTGTTTTCGATCGAAGAAAACGACCAATTGCGCCGCCGGCTGCAGAACCGGTTGATCTTCACGGACGACAACATGGGCACGGAATGGCGCGGCTGAAGTACGCCCAAGTCTGACGATATCAAGAATCAGAAATAGCCCTAGCCAGCTACCGAATCCGGCACTCCTCCTACCCTTTCCCCACAAACTGGCTGCAGCGGCCGAGATTCACATCCCAGATAGAGGGCTCCGAGGGTAGGCTTTCAACCCCGATTTCACCTTCTCTTCGGGTGCCAGGTTTGCCCACCCACACCACGCGGAACTGGGCCTTGCTCTCGCCGAGCTGCACTTCCAGGGTCTCGCCGGGCAGGATTTGGCGGCGGATTCCTTGGATGATCGCTCCGCCACCGCTGATGTTGCGCACGCTGGCCAGTTGCATGAAGGGTAGAGCGAAGGCGTCCACCCCCCAGACGCGTACCGGCAGAAGGGCGGTGACGCGCGGGTTTTGCCGGCGATCCATGTGCCTTGTGGGGAACTGGTCAGGGAGATGGTAGACGAGTGCCAGGTGGAATGAAACTTACCCGGGTCACAACCCGGAGGTATCCAAAGTTACATGCGGTGGCCGGTAATGAAAAGAGGACAGATGCGCCTGGGCCGCGATCTGTGGTGCCATCAGCAGGCGGCTAGTCCAGATCAGGCAACGAGCAGGCGCCGGCGCCCCGTGGATCGCCGCAACTGCCGCACGGACCAGCCGCGCGAGAGGGAGCCGAAGCGCCCTTCGCCGCTACCGCAAACACGGAAAGCTGTTGACTCAACTTTTTCCCGTGACACTTCGGACACTCCGCTTTCTCGCTGCCGTACACCAGGGCTTCAAACTGGTGATCGCATTTTTTGCAGACGTACTCAAAAATCGGCATAAAAAAACTCCCGCCGGCTCAGCCGGTTGCAAACGTCTTTACCATTTAAAATCAATTCGTGGGGAGTTCGCAAACCCAGGCTCCAACCTTCCAGCCACGGCGTGGCTTGCGCGGAGGACACGTGCAGACCATCGCCAGCTTCCTGCTGCCACGGCGCATTGACTTGCCCACGGCGGAAAAGCGCCTGATCGAAGTGGCCCCCGGGGTCAAGGTCCTCTGCCACTGCCACTGGCAGCCAGCCCGGCAGGATGCGTTGACCGTCGTGGTCGTGCATGGACTGGAAGGCTCGAGCGAATCGCAATACATGCTGGGTGTCGCCGCCAAGGGCCTGGCAGCGGGCATGAACGTGGTGCGCATGAACCAGCGCAATTGCGGCGGCACCGATGGCATCTCTCCTACCTTGTATCACTCGGGGCGCTCAGGGGATGTCGCCGCGGTCGCGCACCATCTGATCGAACACGACCGCATTTCGCGCCTGGCGCTGGCGGGCTTCTCCATGGGCGGCAACCTCGTGCTGAAGACGGCGGGCGAGTGGGGCAGGGAAGGGCCTGCCCAGTTCCGCGCCGTAGTAGCCGTCTGTCCTTCGATGAATCTCGCCGCCTCGGCCGACGCGCTGCACCTGCTCTCCAACCGCCTCTACGAGTTCTATTTCATGTGGCAGCTGCGCCGCCGGTTGCGCGCCAAGGCCCGCCTGTTTCCCGACGTCTTTGATCCATCGCGTCTGCATGGAGTACACACCCTGCGTGAGTTCGACGACAAAATCACCGCCTACTACTCCGGTTTTGCCGGAGCAGACGATTACTATGCCCGCTCCGCCGCGGCCAACGTCGTGGACCGCATCGCGGCGCCGGCGCTGATCGTACACGCGGCTAACGACCCTTTCATCCGCATCCTTCCCGAGACCCGGCAGAAAATTCGCTCCAATCCCAATATCACCTTCGTCGAAACCGAAGACGGCGGCCACTGTTCCTTCCTCGCCCAGCCCGACGGCGACGACGGTCGCTGGGCAGAGACGCAGGTAGTCGCCTTCCTAAGTGCTTTCCGGAAAAACGTTCTGTAGAGACGCAGCTTGCTGCGTCTCCACGTCGGCTGATTTATCATCCCGGAGTGCAAGCCGACTTCGCGGTTGAACTCGGAGCCGACGACGAAACCCTCGAAGTCCCGTGGGCCACTCCCGGCCACGGCCCGCGCTATCTCGATCTCAATCGCCAGCCGGAGCTTTTGCTGGAGATTGAAGAGGCTCGGCGCGAGCGCGAACTGGGTGAGTTCCTCTCGGCCATCAATTCGCCTGCGGTCATCCTCGAAACTGCCAAGTGCGATGCCTGGGCGAGCACCGAAATCCATCCCGAAGAAGAAATCTTCGGAGCTGCCTGCAAGTTCGGCTCCTACATTGACCTTGTGTTTTCCGATGACCGCCGCTTCTCCTTCCCCGAGCACGAACAACTGGCCAAGCGTCTCACCCATCTCTTGCAGCGCGTACCTGAAATTCCAGCCGCGGCCGAGTTCCTCATCCGCCGTTGCTATTTCCATCAGCAGCAAGAAACTCGCGACGGCTTCTACCTCACCTTTTACCTGTTTGGCTATGGGAACGAGCAAGCGCAGGCGCGCCAGCAATGGGCGATTGGCCTGAAACTGGTGGAGAACGCGATTCGCCAGTTGTCAGCCGGACCGCTCTAGCCTCGTGCCTAACGAGAAACCGAGAAACTCAGCTTTTGGGTGGCGCAGCGCTTCAGCGCTGCGGGAACTGCTGAAATCGGGTGCGGCTAGCCGCTGGGGAAAGCCTTTTGCACACCCAACAACGACTCAGCCTGCCTGCGCCGGCCTCCGAAACCGCGCCCACACCCCCGCCCCACGGCCCTTCCACCGCGTCCGCAACACCGACAGCACGAGCATGGAGAGAAAAATCGTCACCAGCCCCAGCGACGCCGTCTGAATATCGTTCGCCCGCTTGTGCAGGATGGAAAACCGGCCGTACACGAACTCAATGTGTACCCAATACACCAGCAGGGAAGTCTGTCCCAGTTGAATCATGGGGCTGAAACCCCACTGCCCCGCGCCCCAGCGGCACCAGGCGTAGATCGCCGCCAGAATCACCAACAGCAACCCGACCCGGATGAGGAAAAAATCAGGACTGGTATGCCAGAAATCGTACACGGCATAGAGCTGCCCGGGCCTCCGGTCCAGCCAGCGCGCCAGGTAAATCAGCCCGATCCCTCCCGCACCCGCAAGTAGGAACGTTGCGGCTTGCCGGTCGCGCGCCCAGTCACTCAGCACAACAAATCCAATCGCCAATCCCATGAAAGCGAACGCGGCCCAAGGAAAAATCGGAAACAACCAGGGCTGCGGTTGACCAAGGTTGTGCACGCCATTGATGTACGACTCCAGCGGCCAGGGCAGCCAGCGCGGCCGCCAGTTCGTCCACAGCAGGGGCGTCAGCAGGGAAATCACCAGCGCGATTCCCACCGCCGTCGTTGCCAAAGCCAGGCGCGTCCGCGGTCCTCGTGCGAGCGACAAGACCATCCAGCACGCCACGCCCATCAGCATCATGGAGAGGCCAATCGTATTCAGGATATCTACGCGCAGCAGGTCGCTCCATGGCGCCCAGGGGAACCCGATGCTGTACTCCTGGATTCGAAACAGAAGCCCGAGCCCCAAGATTTCCGCACCCCGGCGAATAGTCGTGCGCGCGATCTGGTCCGCAGAGATCCCCTTCTGTCGCAACTTGTCGGTGACCAGCGCAAAGGAAATGCCTGCCAGAAACAGAAACAGCGGAGCCGGCAACGTCCCGCCCAACTGCGACCACATGAAGAACGTGCTCTTGCGCGCATCGCCGCCCAGCCACGAGTCGTAGCAGTGCGTCTGAAACATCAAAACGCAAGCCAGCCCGCGCATCCAGTCGATGTAGGCAAGGCGGGATGGATTGGCAGGCACGCCGGAAGTATAAGGCAGGAGGGGAGGGCAGCAGTTAGCAACTAGCAATTAGCAACCACTACTTGGCCGCATGCTCCGTGCCGGTTTCTGTCATCCTCTTCAAGAACTAGATACCAAGTGCTCGATGCTAATTGCTAATTGCTAGCTGCTAATTGCTAACTGCTGCCCTACTGCACATTCACCTTGACCGTCGCTGTCGTGCGCCCGTACTGGTTGGTCGCGTACAGCGTGTACGTCGTGGTCTGTGCCGGGTTCACGTTGGCGCTGTTGCCCCGGACCGCTCCCAACCCTGGTGAGACGATCAGGTACGACGCGCCGCTCACGTTCCAGGCCAGCGTTACACTCGTGCCCGCAGACACGCTCGACGGCGTCGCGGTGAAGCTGGTGATCGTCGGTGCTGCGCCCGTGGGCACATTCGACGCAGTGTACAGCGGCTTGATCTCCAACACTTCGAAGGCCGAAGCCGGCACCTGCCCCAGGTTGTGCAGATCATTGTTGTCCCAGCGGCTGTCGGGCGCGCCGCTGATGTACATGGAACTGCCGTTGTCCGCCATGATCAAGCCGTACCTCTTCATTGCAGTCAGCAGGATCTGATTGGTCGCGGAAAATCCTGAAATGTCGTAGTTGGCCTTCAACCGCAGTCGCATTCCCATCGGCGCCGCCAGCGAACTTGTGGAGTTCGAGGCCCAATGCGAAGCCGGTGGAGTGACCGCCGCCTGGCTCTGCGCCAGCGTGAAGCGCAGCGCATGTTGGACTTTCCCGGCGGCTACTTCATCGTAGCGTGCCAGCCCCGGAAAGATGGGCAGCCCCGCCGCGTCCGCCGAAGTCCAGGTCCACGGGCGCTGCTCATCCGCCAGCAGGTCCCACATTGCGGCTGATCCGGCATTCCAGGTGCCGTCGCCATTCAGGTAAGCGCTGTACAACTCGTAGAGAAAGCAGTTGCTGTTGTCCAACACCAGCACGTGTCGATCGCCATTGCCGGGATTGGGATCGCCCTCGATCGGCGCATTGGCCGGGACAGGCATGGGCCCAGGATCGCTCTCGCTGCCATACGCGCTGAAGGTGATGCTCACTGTACTCTGATTCCCGTTAACGATCACATAGGGAATCCCGATGTTCGAGCCTTGGTATTGACCCGATCCGAAGTCGGCATGCAGCCCAATGCCAGAACCGATGAAGTTAATGATCGCATCGGAATTCGCATCGACCGCTGCGCCGGAAATGTCATGATTCCACAGGTTGGCATTGGTAAACGGGCGGAACCCATTCAGACTCGCGCCCTGTCCCGCGCTCATCACGCTGCAGGCGAGATTCTGACTTCCTCCGCCCCCGCCCGCCCCGCCGCCTGGCGGTGTTACCTGGCTCGAGGTTCCACCCCCGCAGCCAGCCAAAACCAGTGTCAGCACCAAGGTGCCCAGAATCGCGAACGGTTTTTTCATGGAAAAGCGCCCTGCCCATATTTTCCGGGAGAACCGGGACGCTATCGCCGGAAATCGGGACAGCGTGCCCACCGAATCGGGACATGTACTTCCGGAAGGGAGTCTTGATAAGCACCGCCGCAGGCCCCACTCCGAGTTTGCTGATTCGTTCGGCGTTATCCTGAGGAGAGCTTCAGTTCGACGAAGGACCTTGCGGACACCCTCCAGTATCTGTCCCCGCTGCTCGCGCCCGCACCTGTGGTAAATTTCTGGTTAAGGGCGCGTAGCTCAAACGGATAGAGCATCGGATTTCTAATCCGACGGTTGCAGGTTCGATTCCTGCCGCGCCTACCAACCTAACCCCTTGAGTCTTCACGATTAGTTCTCTTTCCCCGCCATCACCGGTTGCTGCAAAAGTGGTGCAACTATGCGTTGACTATGCATTGAGGCTTGCATCCGGGTTGCCTCTTGCGTCCGCTCCCAGTCTTCCGCCCGTTGCAGTGCGGTCGCCTTGTCAGCGTTCGAGACGATTCCGTACCTGTGCAGCATCGCCTCAGATTTTACACTGATGTGGCAGAAGGAAAAGGTTTCCGCACAAGACCGGTTTGCCGGATTACTGGTGTAATTGCGATTTGTCACCAACAATCAGCGGGATTTTGTGATGAGGCTGGCCGGTTTGCCCTGACATGAGGGACACATGAGCGGTGTCGGCCATGGTGGCCTACCCTTGAGCTGAGTACCGCATCCTGTACACCGAAACTTGCCGTTTCCAGGTATGTGAATATGCTGGGGCCGTGCGTGCCAGGCTGCTGCGGCCGAGGTGCAGGAGCGATAGGCGTACAGAGGGCGCTCGCAGGTATTAGAATCTGGGTTCGCCATTCGGGGAACCCCATGCAGCCGAATACCATTGTGACCAAGATCCTCAAGATGTCGCACGAGGATCCCAAGGCGCTGAGTCATCTGGAGAGCTTCCGGCGGCCGATCACCGTCCTCTTCACCGACATCAAGGGCTCGACCTCGTACTACGAAAAGTTCGGCGATGTCGCCGGCTTTGCCATGGTTCGAGAATGCAACGATATGCTCGGTGCGGTCGCCGAGTCGCATCGCGGACGGGTCATCAAGACCATCGGCGACTCGGTGATGGCGATGTTCGAGAAGTCGATAGAGGCAGTCCGCTCGGCGATCGCCATGCAGGAAGAACTCGCCGCCCGGAATATCCACGCGAAGGAGGCGGAGCGGATCTTCGTACGCATCGGCTTGCACCACGGCATGGGTATCGTCAAGACCGACGACGTGTTCGGGGATGTCGTGAATGTCGCCTCCCGGGTCCAAAGCGTCGCGCTTCCCAGCCAGATTGTCATCTCGGACACTTTGCTGAGCGAGGTTACGCAGGGCGGCTTTGAGACCGTCTCTCTCGGACGCTTCCGTCTGAAGGGGAAAACCGATGAGCGGGAGCTGTTCGAGGTGCGCTGGACCACGGCGGTGGCGCCGGCGTTCGCCCCGGCGCACACCATGATCAGTCTCTCCGCGCCGGAGTCCCCCGCCGTGATGCTGTATCACATTGCCCGCGACGGAAGGGCCGATCTGCAATGCCGGCTGCTAGAACAAGGGATCACCGTCGGCCGAGGGCAGGGAGATTGGCGGTTCCCGGAAGATGCCGGACTCCGCCCCTTGCACGCCCGGTTTCTGGCCAAGGGTGGGCAGGTCTGGGTGCACAACCTCGCCGGTGTGGGGAGTGTCTTTGTTAAGCTGGTGGCCACATACCGGCTCGAGAGCGAAGATATCGTCTCCATGGGGCGCCACCTGTTTAAGTTTGTTGACAAGCCTGAGATGGCCAAGGCGGCGACCATTCTGGCCAGACCTTTGGACGAGGTCAGCCATCTCTTGAACGAGGCGCCGGCGGAGTTTCGCGGCATCGACCCCGGTGGCTCCGAGCGCTCTGACGTCTATCCTTTGACCGCAGATGAGGTGCGGTTCGGGCGCACTCAGGGCACCCACATCTTCCCCGAAGATACGCTCATGAGCCGTTCCCACGCCCGGGTTTACCACCGCGGCGAAGATTTCTTTGTGGAAGACCTCCAGACCCGTAACGGCACCTTCATTAAGGTGCGCGGGAAAGCCCCGGTTCCTTTCGGATCGCAAGTGCTGGTGGGACGCCAGGTGTTCGAAATCGCCCAACAGCACCGGTCAGCGTAGATTTTTCTCTGCCCCGCCGCTGGCGCGTTATCTGCTGAAGCCCCCGGGTGGTTGTGCCCTGCTTTTCGTGGTAATGTAGGCCCGTCGATGCTATCTGGCTGGGGCTCGACCTGCGCGCCATCGGGGTGCCCCCATCAGGCCCTTCTCCGGGCCTTCCATTGGGCTATCCGGCGCGAAAACAGCCGGCAAACGCCACTATGTCCTCGCCGCGGGGTGGATCGAAAAAGCTGGGCAAGTACGAGATCCTCGAAGTGATCGGTCGAGGCGGGATGGGTGTCGTCTATAAGGCGGTAGATCCGGAAATCGGACGCCTGGTCGGCATCAAGATGATGACCAGCGCGGTCATCAACGATCCTGACCTGCTGAAACGTTTCTACCGCGAGGCCCAGTCGGCGGGCAAACTGCAGCACCCCAACATCATCACCATCTACGACCTCGGCGTACACGACGCGACTCCCTACCTGGTCATGGAGTTTCTGGAAGGGGAAAGCCTGGACGCCACGATCAAGTCCCGCCGCGCCATGTCCTTGGAAGACAAGCTGAACATTGCCATCCAGGTCTGCAACGCGCTGGCGTATGCACACGAGCGGAGCGTCGTGCATCGGGATATCAAGCCCGCCAACGTCATGTTGCTCAAAGACGGCACGGTGAAGATCGTCGATTTCGGCATTGCCCGCATGGGCGGAGACAAGGTCACGCGCACCGGCCAAGTCATGGGCAGCATCCAGTACATGTCTCCCGAACAGATTAATGGCGCGCACGTGGATCAGAGGACCGACATCTTTTCGGCGGGAGTGCTGCTGTACCAGTTGCTGACTAACGTATTGCCCTTCGAGGGCAAAGACACCGGCGACACCCTGCTGAAGATTATCCATGGCACGCCGCCCTCGCTCAGCCAGTTCCTGCAACAGTATCCCCCGGAACTAGAAACGATCGTTCTGCGAGCCCTGGCGAAAGATCCCGAGGAACGCTACCAGACCGGGACCGAACTGGCCCTCGATCTGTCCCATGTGCAAGACGAGCTCAAGCGCGAGCGCATGTCGGAATACCTGCAGAGCGCGGAAGCCAGCATCGCAGAAGCCCAGTGGACCAAGGCTAAGGAACAGCTTCTGCAGGTTCTGAAGATCGACCGGCAAAATGTCCGCGGCGTCATGCTCTTGCGCGAAGTACAGCAGGAGATCCAGAAGCAGCAGCGCTCCGAGCGCGCGAAGGATCTGCGCTCGCAGGCAGACCAGGCACTGGCCAGGGGCGAGTTGGATGAAGCCCTGCGCTATCTTGGCATGGCCGTAGACCTGGTTCCCGGCAACGCGGAACTGCTCCGCTTGCGGGACTCGGTAAAAGAAAAGAAGGCGCGGGTTGACAAACTCACCCAGTTGCTGCGTCGCGCCGAGTCCGCCCATGATGGCGGCGACCTGGAGGAGGCGCTGACTGCCACCGAAGAGGCCCTCGAAGTCGACGCCGAGAGCACCGAAGCCAAGGCTCTGCATGCGGTGATCACCCGGGAGCTGGCAGAGCGAGTCAAACTCAAACAGGTGCAAAGCTTCATCGACGAAGCCAGAAGGCAGATTTCCTCTCGCCGCTTCACCGCGGCCCTGGAGGTTCTTAAGAAAGCCGAGCAGCTTGATCCCACCGCTACCGGAATTAACGAACTGGTCTCGCTGGCATCCACCGGGCAGCAACAGGAGCGGCGACGCAAGGAGCTGGAGCAAATCGCTGCCGATGTGCAGGAAGCGTTGAACCGCAGCGATCACCTGGCGGCATGCGCACTCGCCGAAGAGGGGCTGCAGAAATTTCCCGAGGATCGGGGGCTTCTGAAACTGAAGGCGCTTGCCGACAAGGAGCGCGAGGCCCACCAGAAGCGCACCTACATTGAAAAGCAGGTGTCCCTGGGGCGCCGCCTGCTGGAAGAGCGCAGGGCGCAGGAAGCCCTTGCACCGCTCGAAGAGGCGCTGGCGCGGTATCCCGACGAGTTCGTGCTGCAGACCATGTATTCACTGGTCACGGAAAGCATCGAGCGGGAGCAGACTGAACAATTCAAGGCGCGGACCATCCAGCAGGCCAAGGAAGCGATTCGCCGCAAGGCGTATAACGAGGCGGTGGACATTCTGCAGGCCGCGCAGCGGCAGACCCCTTGCAGCGAGTTCGAGGATTTGCTGCAGTTTGCCGCCGACGAAGCCGCCGCCCACGAGAAACAACTGGTGATCGATGCGGCCGCTGAAGAAGCGCATCGTCTGATCTCCGCCGACGAATATAAGGGCGCGATCGCGCTGCTGGAGCGGACACTCAAGACCCATGACGACCAGGAATTGCGCATCATCCTGGCCGACGCTCAACGCCACCTGGAGCAGTTCAACGCCGGCTTGCAGGAGACCATCGCCGCAGCCCATCGCCTGCGGCAGTCGCAGAGGTGTTCTGAGGCTGTGAAGTTCATGGAAGGCCAGCTTCAGAACTACGGCAAGGCTCCGGAATTCCGCGCCGCTTTGGAAGAGATGCGTGCGGAGGAGCGGCGCCTGCATGCCTTAGTCGCGGTCAAGGAGCAGGCGCGCGAGGCGCTGGCCAACTCCGATTATGAGGCGGCCCTGGCGGTTGTCGAAACCTTCCGGCAGGAGTTCGGGGACGGCCCGGAGGCGCAGCTCCTGCAGAACGAAATAGCGTACAAGCGCGAGCAGGTGTCAGCCGTCGCGGTGGAGCAGGCCTTGAAAGATGTCCGCGTTCTGTTCCTGGTGCGCTCCTATCGCTCGGCCCTGGGAGTTCTGGACCGGGTGGCCAGCGACGCGGCCCGTGTTGCCCCCGAACTGCGCGAGCGGTACCAGGTTGCGCGCACGAATGCAGAATCCGTACTGGAGCGCGAGCGCGAGGCGAACGAGCACCGGGAACGCAGGGAACGGGAGTTGGTCGAACGGATGGCCGATCAACCCACCCTCGAGGAATCGGCTGCGGGCGACGAAACCGCGGTCGCAGGGCGCGGAGAGCGGACGCAACAAGCGAACCCCACCGAGCTCGAGGAACTCCTGGGCGAGGTCACGCTCGTAGGCCAGCACTATGCGGAAGACGAGACGATTCAAAGCGTGATCTCAGATCTGAAAGAGAAGCTGACCGTTCAGATCGCCGAGTTGCGCCAGACGGAAGTCCTGGAGCAAGCCACGCTGGTGGCGGCAGTTCCTCCTCCGGCTGCCGGGGAGGTAACGGGAGTTTCGGAAGGCGTCGGTGCTGCCCAGCCAGAAAGCAAAACGACGAGCGGCCTGCCATCCCGGCTGGAGGCCGAGGCAGTCCAGGAACCTCCGCTCGCGCCGGCGGAAGCGGTTGAGATGGTGGCGCCTGCCGAGGAGAAGATCGAACCCGCGGAGCAGCCATCGGCGGTGGTGCTGGGCGGAGTGCCCGCTATCCCCGTTGAGCCTCCGGCCATGCCCGAACCCGTTCAAGTGTCCGCTCTTGGTGAGTCGCCCATCAGCCTTGCTGCCGCAGAGGTGGCTCGATCCGAAGAGATGGCTGCGGCGGAGCTCGAGGAACCGGAAGGGGAGCAGGAGGAAGCATCCGTCCAGCTCGTTGCCGAGCAGGCAATAACGGACGTTGAGCAGCCAGCCTTCGTACAGCCGATGAGCGCAGCGGAGATACCGATCGTACCCAGTTCTGCGCAGGACGCGGTGCCGCCCGTGCTCACGACCAGCCCGGTTCCGGCAGAGGTCGAACAGCCAGAGCAGCCAGTCTTAGTCAGGCCAGTCCAGACTCCAGCGCGACCGGCACCGCCCGCCGTAACTGAGGCCGCGCACCCGGCGCCTCGCCGCCCACAGCCTCCCAAGCGCGACACCGGGTTGCGACCGCCCCCCGTCGTCCCCCCGGCTTGGAGGAAGCCTGCTGTGGTTGCGGGTTTAGCGGTGGTCGCCATCGCGGCGACCTGGGCGGTGGTACATCGGTTGATTCCAAACAAGCCGGCCACGACATCGACTGCGGTGAAAGCCCCGGCGGTTGCGCCGCCGGCGAGAAATCCACTCGAGCTTCAGCAGAAACAAGCAGTGGCTGACGCTGACAAACGGGTTGCGGCCGGTGACCTGGAGGGAGCGCGCCAGATCCTGCAGCACGCGGCCGGGCTGAATGGCCCGCTGACCGGCGAAGTCGACAAGAAGCTGGCAGGGATTGACGCAGCCATGAATGACCAGGGCTTGCGCAAGTTGCGACAGCGGGAAGAGCAACTGTGGCAGCAGGCACAGACTGATGTGGCGGAGGGCCGCTTTACCGCCGCGCAGAAATCCCTGCGGCAGATTCTGGCATTGCCCGACGGGGCCACGCGTAGGGAAGAAGCTCGGGCCTATCTGAATGACACCCTTCCCAAGCGCAAGAAAGAGGAGTCTCTGTTCGCCCAGGCGCAGCGGGCTTCGCAGGCCGGCGACGCCGCCAGCTTGCAGCACGCGGAAGATTTGCTCTCCCAGGTAATTGGACTCGACGGCGCGCGCAAGACCGAGGCGGAGCAACTGCGCACCGCGGTCCATGATCGGGTGACGGCGGGGCTCAACCAGCAGCATGAGCAGCAGATCAACGGGTTGCAGGGTGAGGCGCGGCAGGCCGTTAGGCAGGGCGACTTCCGCACCGCGCGTCAGAAAGCCGACGAGATCAAACGGCTCGGGGGTGACGCCGGTTCTCTCTCGGCTGAAATTGACCAGGCGGAGAATTCCCAGCAAAGCAGGGCGGCAGCGGACGCCAGCTTCCAGCGTGCCCTGCAACGGTACCGGAGCGCCACGAGCGCGAATGACAAAGCTGCGCTGGAGGGAGCCCGCAGCGATCTGGTGGCGATTGCACAAGCCGGCGGGCCTCATGCCAGCGAGGCGCAGAACTACATCAGCGAACTCGACAAGAAGCTGGCGGCGTTGAACCAGCCTCCGGTTACGCCCCCTGCCTCGAAGCCCTCAGGGCCTACGCCGGCTGACCTAGACGCGATTCGCACCCTCGTGCAGCGCTACGCGCAAGCGTTTGAGCAGAGGGACGCGGATGCGCTGCGCCGGATCTGGCCCTCTCTGAATTCCTCCATGTACTCCGCCTACAAGACGAATTTCGGCAATGCCAGCGCCATCAGCATGAGCGTAGAGATCAAGAGCATCAATGCGAGCCCCGACGGCCAGTCGGCAACCGCCTCCGCACTGGTCACCCAGAAATACACGCCGAAAGGCTACAGTGCGCACAGCAGCAGAGACACCGCGCTGTTTCAACTCGCCAAGACAGGGGATGTGTGGGTCATCGCCGATGTGCGTTAGCTCTTCCTCAGAAATCTGCTTGACAATTCACCTCGCGCGTATAAACTCTTCGCCTACCGATCCCCGGGGTACATTCCGAGTTCAGGCCACGCCTCCCCCTGCGCGGAAAGATCGCGATTCTTGGTTTCGATGCAAGGAGAAAGCCCGATGCTGAAACGTACTCTTCTGGGACTCTGCGTTGTGATCCTGGTGGCAGGAAGCAGCGCTTTGGGACAGGGATTGTGTCCCCTCAACGGCACCTCGAGTAAGAACTTGATCTGTTTAATTCCGCAGGTCTACGGCCCGAACGGGCTGAGCAGTGGCGGGCCTTTGCTGACTGCATTTGGGCACGAGGCACATTTTGGCAATGACTTCGTCGCCGAGTTCCGGCCGATCAGCACGGCCGTGGGGACGCAGTTGTCGAGCTTGCCCATCGCTTCACCCTCGTCTGGTATCACGTTCGTGTACGATCCCGCGCTGAAGACGTTCTCGCCTGCGACAGAACAAACCTTGGGCCCCATCCTAGGAGAGCGGGCGGACACCATCGGGCGCAATCGCGTGTATGTGGGGTTCAGCTACCAGTATTTCAACTTCGACACCATTGACGGAACCGATCTAAACAGAGTACCAGCGGTGTTCCAACACCAGCCGATCATGCCCGACAATGTGAACACTTTCGCGTGTCCCAATCAGGCGGGCTTGAGCGGCCAATACGCTGGCGATCCTTGTTTCGTGCGCGATTTCATTCAAACTACCAACAGCGTCGATCTGACGGTGCACCAGTACACCTTCTACGCCACCTATGGGGTCACGAAGCATCTGGATATTTCCGTGGCGGTTCCCATCCTGAATGTGCGGATGAATGTGCGCTCCGACGCGACCATCGTTCCCAACGCAGTGGCTCCCCCAATCCCCAATTTCCCCGGCCAGGTTTTTCACCAGTTTGATCCGGCAAAGGTTCCATCCTGCGGTTCGACTGTTCCCTGCTTGCAAGCCTCCTTCTCCGATTCCGGCAGCGCCAGCGGGATCGGCGACGTGGTGTTCCGCGGAAAATACGAAGTGTACAAGGGCGAGCATGCCGGGTTTGCACTGGGAGTCGATGTCCGCACACCCACCGGCGACGAGAAGAACTACCTGGGTTCGGGCGCAGCTGGGGTTAAACCGTTCGGGGTATTCTCCTACTCGGCTCGGGTTTCGCCACACGCGATTTTGGGTTATGAGATCAACGGCGATTCCATCCTGGCCGGCGATTTTGTCGGCACCGCAAATAAGACCGGGTCACTTCCCAACCGGTTCATTTATGTTGTGGGCGCTGACGCTGCCATCAACAAGCGTTTGACTGCTGCCTTCGACCTGTATGGCCAGCACCTGAGCGATTCACCACGGCTGGTTTCCAATACTTACACGGACCTGGGCAAGTGCAGCGACATCAATTGCACTACCCTCACTCCCGGTACAACTCACCCGAACGTTGCCGGTGCCACCTCGGGTTCAAACCTGGTGGACGCTTCCTTTGGCGTCAAGGTGCGGGCCCCCCGCGTTTCCGGCAGCTCCGGCGCCACGGGGAACCGTACCGGGTACAAAACTCCGGGACGGAAAGCCCCGGCCCTTATCGATCACTTCCCCCACCCCAAGAGCACCCATGCGATGACAGTCTTCAAGAGCTTTGACCGCGCCCGGCCCAAATCCTGGCTGGTCGTTTCCGGAGAGGTCGAACATACACCACAGATCAAAACGGCTGGCATAATTGGCGTAAGGCTTGCGGACCTCGGCGAACCTTTCGCCTGAGTTTGCGCCAGTGAATATCACAGTCTTCTCCACGCCGGCTGCGTCCATGAGCTTGACCCATTCGTCGAGCGCCTGCACGGGGCGCGGCCCGTGACAATGGATATCGATGGCCGGGTACTTCGCCTTCGTCGGTTCCGTCTTCGGGATCTTATAAATGGACCTGGGCCGAAAATCCTTCAGCAGGATCTTGTCCGGTGTCTCCTGCGCCGCCTCAGAGGAGCCCGCTGGCGGAGCCTGTTGAGCCCGGGCGGATCCCGGACGCATAGCGGCCACCGCCCCGGAAAGCATCATCATTTGTCTGCGGTTCATGATTTGTATTCCTTGAGGAGACCTTGCCTTCGGATATCCCAGGCAAAGCCAAGTGTACACTTAACCACTGCTGTCCAAATTAGCGGGCTAACTGAGCAGTGGAAGGCGAAGGGCAGCCGACCGATGAGAGGTTGAGCTCCTGATAGGCTGGATTGGGTTCGAGCAAGAACCAATTCCACCTCAGGAGACTCAACCTATGTATAAAGTATGCAGCATTTTCTCGCAGGTGTTGAAGCTGTTTTCGCGCGGGGATTTCGAG
>JAIQET010000116.1 GCA_020073645.1 Terriglobia bacterium
CCACCTGACTCCGTCATACTGCGCTTTCGTTGGGGCAGTGGATTGGTGTCTGCGGCAGCCGCCGTGACCCACATCGCTGCCCCACAACTGTTTCACCCGCTCTTTGACAACTTAACTCCTACTCGCTCTAGATTTTGTGTGTAAGTCCTGTAAACTCAAAGATTTTGCGCACGAACACTGGGTAAGTCTTTTGGAATCAAGATTAGGGGGAGGGGGGGTACCCCTTAACTCAGGGGTAAATAGCCGCCCGCGGCAGCGAACAGTTGCGGTCCGATACACCCGGACCGCCGGACGGCCGAGGGCGGCCGTCCCTACGTGAGCTTGGCGGATGGGGCATCCCTTGTGGGTGAGGGATATGATTTTCAAACCCAGGAACAACGGCGGGCTACCCGCCTCAGCGGCTGAAGCCGCATGGATTGTGGGCGAGGTGCGGCGCGCCTGAAGGCGCGCCCTTTCAAATCAGGAACTGAAACCCGAGTTTTTTTGCAGCCTGTAACGCGATGCCCTGATGCGAAGCGTGGAGTTTTGGGCGGGGGGTGTCGTCCCTGAAGGGACTCGCAGCGGGGGTAGGGCCACCCCGGGCTTACGCCCGGGGCTATATTCTGGCGCCGCTCCGCGGCTGGATCTCAGTGGCGATTTTGGGCCGGGCAACCGTTGGATTGCGGTCCGATACACCCGGACCGCGGGACGGTCCCTTCGACTCCGCTCAGGGCAGGCTTAGGCGACCGTCCCTACGTGAGCTTGGCGGCCCTTCGCGCCCTTTGCGAACGGCGGGTGGCACAGGGTCAGAACTTTCCACGGGCCAAAGATGCTTGTCCTCGGCGGCTGGCTTTCCGACTTATGCTCTTCCAGAATTCGCTGCCGGCTGAGTTGCCTCCCACCCTTGCAAAGAACGCAAGGATGGGCCGCCTCTCTATCGATCAGTTCCTTCCATCAACCGACGATTCAGATCAGGTGTAAATAAACGGCCCCACTTCTCGCACAAAACGCGAGAAATGGGGCACCCCTTGTGGCCGGCGTATCCGGCTTGGTTCAAAATCAGATGTGGGGCACCCGGCATTAGGGCGTGAACTTGAATACCATGCCTTGGGTGTTACTTCCGCCGGATACGGTGGTTCCGTAAAGATCGCCGTTCTGATCGGGGGTCAAGCCGTAATAGGGGTAGCCTCCGTCGGGAGTCTCTGCGAAGCGATGCAGGATGCGCTCGCCGTGTGCGGGAACCAGCTCGAAAACCGTGCCACAGTCGCATCCCGTATTTCCGCCCGTCGAAGTCGTGCCATAGAGATTCCCCGCGGCATCGAACACCAGGGTGCTGGTTGGGTTACTTCCGTCCATGCCACCTTTGAAGTTGTACAGCACAGCCTCTTTCTTTCCGGTTCTGGCCAGCTTGAAAACCGCGCCCATCCCATTCTTGCCGCCGAAGTAGGTTGTCCCGTAGAGATTGCCGCTCGCATCAGCGATCAGGCCACCGTAAGGGAAGGCCGCGTCGGGCTGACCCTTGAAAGCGTACAGAGTAGTCATTTTCCATCCGCCTTGAACGGAAGACAGCCGGAACACGGTGCCAGCGCCGAAAGCACCACCCAGCTCGCTTATACCGTAGAGGTTGCCGGCATTGTCGATGAGCAGCGCTCCGAGAGAGCCGACGGCTCCATCGTTACCGCCGGTGAAGGTGTGAATCACGGTCTGCTGCCACCCGCCACCCCTTACGGGAGAAATCTGATACACCACGCCGACGCTATTGGCGCCCCCGTCGGGAGTGGTCCCATAGAAGTTGCCGTTACCATCGGAAGTGAGCGCGCTGCCGGGCCCGAAACCGTCATCGCCGCCGGTGAAGTTATACATAGGGGTCTCTTTCCAGGTGCCGCCGACATTGCTCAGCATATAGACCAGGCCGCAGCCATCGCCGGCACAAATCCCGGCACTACCACCCGCGACTGTGGTTCCGTAGAGATTACCCTTGGAATCCAGGATTACGCCGCCGTAGGGGTTCTTTCCGCTGTCAAAACAGTCAAAGCTAAACAGCACGCTTTCTGTGAAGTGGCCCCCCGAAGGCGTTAGTTGGAAGACCGTGCCGCAACCGAAGTCTCCTCCGGCAACCGTTGTGCCGTAGGCATTGCCAGACTGGTCGAAGATCAACCCAGTAGCTGGATCGCCTCCATCGTTACCGCCGGTAAAGCTGTACAGCGGCGTAAAATTACTGGCCGCCCAGGAATGCCCCACCAGCATCACTGCCACAGCGGCGATCGCCCAAGCCTTATTCATGAAATGCTCGAATTGTTGGTTTCTCATTTTTCAAGCCTCCACGCAAATGTTCCTTCGGTTCGATGAAAAAGGTCACTCCGAGCCGGGCAGCTCAGGGATTCGATGGGAGAAAGCGCGAGAGCACTCCCTCGGTAGATGCGCGGTTCAGAGGCAACCTGCGAGCGGGCGTATTGTGTCACGAAACGGGGCGGGATTCAACGGACAGAGTGTGCTCTTGGCGTGGCGCGGGATTGACGTTAACCACAACACCCTTGCTACGGAATGAATTCGTACGCACCCATGTCTGGAAGTGCAGTCCCGTCGCCGTTTCCATCGACCACGCGCGGGTTCCCGGCGAAGTCGGTGGGCGGCAGATGCGGAACCGAAAGCGTCCCTGCGTCAATCGCCGGGGATGAAGACTGAAGCTGGAAATTGTGGTGAGTGACATCTACAAACAAGGGGTCCACAGAGATATTGCCGTTCTGACCGGTCTGATCTGAAATGCCGGAGTAGTTGATGGTGTTCTGGAAGACCAGATTGTTGGTCCAGGTTGGTTCGTTGCCGGAACTAAGGAAGTCCACTTCGAGTCCAGTCTGGTTACCATAAACGATATTGTTCAGGTAGAGCTGGGCGGAGGTCGGCACCCGGGCGTCCACCCGCACACCTACGGTGTTGTTAACCATGGTGTTGTTGGCGACCACCGGCGCTGTTCCGGTAGGCAGCGTCATGTTGACCGCCCGGCAGGGATTATTAATGAAAATGTTGTTGATGATGAGGGGCGAAGAAGTGTTCACAAAGCTGACCACGCCGGAAAGGAACTGGGTGTCACACGTATTATTCAGAAACGTATTGCGTTCGATTACGGGAGAAGCGTTATTTCCACCGATCCCCGCGCCAAAGCCTCCTGAGCCTTCGGCATTGTTGCGGAAGGTGTTGCCGATGATCGTAGGTGAAGCAAGCAGCAGCATCACTCCGGCTCCGAAGGACGCGCTGCCATGCTGAATGGTGAATCCCATCAGCACTGACTTTGCACCCTCGCCGCTGGCAAAGTTCACCACCGTATTGATATTGCCGCCGTCGATGATGGTTCGCCCCGGTCCGCTCATACTGCGCACTTTGATCGCTTTGCCGTGAAAATCGATGTTCTCCTTGTAAGTTCCGGGCGAAACCACAACCACGTCGCCAGTCACGGCGGCGTCAATTGCCTGCTGGATCGTAGGCTGGTCCGCCGGAACATGGATGACCGTTGCACTAACTGGCAGCAAAGCCGCGAAGACGACGAGAGCGGGGAGCAGAATCAAACTCCTGTAAACCGCACCACTGGCATTGATGGGGAGCCTGAACCAACGCATACTTCCTCCGAAAAACGCTTGCCGCGAAACGGCGGAATTTCAACCAAACTAAGGGCCAAGATTGTGGTGGCATTGCACTGGCATGTCAAGATGCAATGATTTGCGGCTTTGAGCGGAGCAGGGGCAGACAGACCACCGGAGTTATGTCTCGGGGCTCGACAAAGGGCGCAAAGGTGGGCCGCCCGCCGCAGCAAGCTCAATGGAATGACGTTCGGAGAACCACAAAAGGACAGGGTAGCATGTTCGCCTTTTGTTTGCTGGTACGGGCACATATAGCGGACGGCGAGGAAAGGGCCAGCCAAGAAAAACCAAGAAAAGCTTGCATGTGAGCTAGTGTTGTAGTTAACTATAACACTCTGGGTCGAGGAGTACGAGAGGGAAAACCCTGACCCGAAAGAAGCTTAAGGAGAATGAAACATGAAGTCCCTTCGTTTTGTGCTGTCCGTTGTTCTGATGTCGCTCTCCACCGTGGCTTTCGCGCAGTCCGACGCGCAAAAGTCCTCCGTGGCTCCTGTGCCGTCCGCGGCGCAGCAGTCCTTCGCAACCATGAAAAGCCTGGCGGGAGAGTGGGAAGGCCCCGTCACCGTCCCGGAGGCGCCGGAGATGTCAGGCAGCAAGATGCACGCCACCATGCGCGTGACCTCGCGGGGACACGTCCTGGTGCACGA
>JAIQET010000064.1 GCA_020073645.1 Terriglobia bacterium
TTCCATCCCTCCGAACTTACTCTTCCACCGGTAATAGCACCCCCGTGTGATCCCGTGCCGCCGGCACAGTTCTCCCGTTTCCACCCCGGCTTCCGACTCCTTCAGGATGGCAATGATCTGTTCTTCGCTGAATCGACTCTTGCGCACGACTCCTCCTCCGACCCTGGGCGGGTCATCCTAAATGGAGAAGTCACATTTCCGATGGACTAATTCTTGGGGGGCAGGTCACAGGCTCATCACCTGTCGTCTGGACGAACTCCACCCGCATCCGAGTTACGTCCTGCATCATCTCGCGGTTCCGGCCCGCAAATTAGCTGCTCTGGCTGAACTAGGCGATCTCGCATTTCTTGAGCCCATCGTTATCACGCGGGACGGCACGGTCCTTGACGGGTATGCCCGGTGGGAACTAGCTCGACTGCAAAATCGGGAGACCCTCCCATGTATTCGGTACGACCTGACCGAGGTGGAAGCTCTTTGCTGGCTACTTCAGAGGCATTGCCGATCTAGCGGCCTGAATGACTTTTGTCGCGTACTCCTCGCGCTTGAACTCGAACCTTCGTTCAAAGAGAAGGCGAGCCAGGTAGGCAAAGGGCATCACAAGGGTTCGTCAAATTTGACAAAAGTTGAAGGGTTGGATGTCCGGCGCGAAGTTGCCGACGCCGCAGGTGTCTCCGTTGGCAACGTGACCAAGGTCAAGCAGCTCAAGAGTGCAGCACATCCGGACCTTGTGGAGGCATTACGCAGCGGAGAGATTCGCATCCATCGGGCCTGGCTGTGGAGCAAGGCACCGTCAGAAGACCAGAGGGAGGAACTGAGACGCTATCGGAGCGAGCGGGGTGTCAAGAAGATCATCCGAAGTCTGGTTTCGCGGCACAGGGCAAACGGGTTGCCGACTATCCCTGATCCAGGCAGCATCCTTAGGCGCTTGGGCGCACTCGATTCTCGTCAACTCGCCTCGGTCAGTGTGTCGGTGATCAAGAGCACTGGCAAAGCGATCTTTGTGACTGAGGGGTTGGTTCAATCCCTCCAACCATACCAGGAGGAGATACCTACATGCGCAACCATCAACCGTTGAAACAGATCTTGGTCTCTACGCGAGGTTACTGGGACCGCCCCGAGACGCGCCCAGCCGTCCGTCAGAATTTCGACAAAATGACCCTTTGCGGGACGCCGGCCCTGGGCGCTGAAATCTACGCCTCGAAAAACGAAGAGAAACGTGTTTGCCACACCTGCAAGTCGCGTGCCTGCCCGGGGTGCGGGTATCGCGCCACGCTGTTGTGGCAACGCGAGCAATGGGCTGCACTTCCCGATATTCCCTACGCCGGCATTGTCTTTACGATGCCAAGCGCCCTCTGGCCCATCTTTGAGCAGAACCGCCATCTGCTTCACGATCTGCCTGGCCTGGGAGCCACGGTCATACAACAGTGGGCAAGGAACAAGTATGGAGTCCGCCTGCTGATCATGGTAGTGCCGCACACCTTCGGCGGATACCTGAATTTCAATACTCACCTCCACGTTCTGGTTTCGGCTGGCGGCCTAAAGGAATCGGAAGGCCGCTGGATCACTCCGTTGCGGTTCGACAAGGACACGCTAATGCGTATGTGGCGCTATGCCGTCATCACCTACCTGCGTGAGGCGCTCAAGGCCAACGTCCTCAAGTCGGACTCTGACGGTGAAGACCTCGCCAAGGTTCTGACTGCCGAATACGAACGCCCCCGGTGGATCACCCTTATCCGTCCCTCAATGTCGAAGCGGCAATTCCTGGGATACGCGGCACGGTACGCTCGCAGGCCGCCAATCGCTCAGAGCCGTATTTTGACGGTCACGAATCATGAAGTCGAATTTCGCACGAAAGACAAGAAGCAGAAGCGATGGGTGACAGTGCGGCATTCGATCGAGGAATTCGTTGCCGCTCTCGCACGGCACGTGCCGGACCGCTACCGAAACGCTATTCGCTACTTCGGGCTGCTGGCACCTCGTTCAAAGGGTTTGACATCGGCTGCCTTGTTTGCCCTGGTGGGGCAGAGCGATCGTCCCCACCCAAAACGATTGAGTTGGAGGGAATCGCTGCGACGGTACTTCGGAGTCGACCCTCTTATCGACCGCTGCGGTCAATCCATGCATTGGATTCGTCGGCTGAAGCCTGCCGCCAGCCAAGTGCCGGGAATTCAATGAAGGTTTCTGCAGTGAAAAGTGTGCGTCTACCATGACGGTCCGGCTGAAGGTTTGAAAACAGCCTAACCAGAAAGAATCGCCTAACGAGCATACGGATGAAGCGTGACAAGTCGATATGACAGCAACGTCATTTCATGAAGATTCGTCAATGGAAAGGACACCGATGATTATCCGCAAGAAAGTAGAGGGCGAAGTTCAATACAACGACGCAGATTTCGTTGAAATCCAGACCAACGGGATCGAAGGAATCGAAAAGGACCTTACTCTTAGACACCATCCAGGTCCACCGCTGTGACACCAGCGATACACCGCAAGAATTCCAGCAGCGGCTCCCCGTTGGCACGTGGCTGGACATCCTAACAATCACTGAAATTACGGCCCAACCTGCAGAGTGCAAGCAGCACGCCGAAGAACTGGGTAAAGCGGGCAAGTGGCAGGGATCTCTCCAATGAACTGCGTGTTCGTAATCATCTCCAGAGCCATCCCTTTGCATGGCGGCGATAGGTGCTCGCACAGACTCTCCAGTGCACTTTCTTTGGTTCTCTCGGCCTCAACAGCCATGTGATTTGTCAGTGAGCGCACACCCCAGTAGAGTTTAAAGCTACCCGTTGACCCGCTCTCTTCTCTCTTCCTGAAATGGATTTTTGTTTTTCCTATAGATCGAGTGCATGCAGCCGTGTGCTCAAAAAGATGTTTGACAACGCCGACATTGTTAGAGATGGGGATATTACGCCAACTATCCGCTGGTCAGTTGTCGAGGTTTACACTCAGAAACGGTCAATGAGGCAGCGCGCGCGGCACGAGCAATGGGTCTATGTGGGAAGGCCGTGGTCTTCGCCCTAGCCGTTCCGCTCGCTTAGTGGCACGAAGCGTCATCCTGAAACGTCGCGCTCCCCAGCATCTGAGCCAGAAAGCGTCCGCAGGTGATGATCTTCTGCGACAGCGGATCTTCGCGCAAGGCGTTTGGAGATGTCGTGTACTTGGCAGTGTCCATCGATTTCTTCGCGACCACTAGCTTGTCGCTCCACTGCTGAACCAGGTCAAATGTGTGATGGAGCAACTGCGCCGCATTACGGTCGCCATCGGTCGAGGCCGCCGCTTCCGCCAACTGCAGGCTCTGCGACGCCTGATCGCGATATCCGTTGACCCACTCGTCGGTGACGCCGTACCCACCCCGAATGGCTGAGGCCAGCGTTGTGGCCCACTCCCGCAGGCGCGCGATTTCTTCGATGCCCGCCTTCATAAATTCCTGTGACAACGCGGAACGGTTCGGTGGCTCCGAAGCGGCAGCAGGGGGCTCCGCGGTGCCTGCCGTCGCCGGACGGCTCGCCACCGGAGGAAACATCAGGACGATACCTGGCCCGCTGAAACTCACCGAACCCTTGCCGATGCTGGCCAGGGCCGACACGTCCACGAACAACCGGCCATTCTGGTCAACCACTTCGGCTGTTCCGCTCTGTCCATTGACCATTACGTTTCGTTGCTGCTGCTTCGTTTCCCCGAAAATAGCGCCGCTCAGTACGGCCGTGAGAACCAGGAGAAGAATGCTTCGAGAATATCGTTTCATAAGACTCATCCTCTCAAACCAACTGCGATCTCAACCAATCTCAACCAATTGTAAGGCGCCGTGCAGCGCCTAGTGAATAGTCTAGGCCGAAAAGACGGTGTGGGCCGGGCCGGGCGTGAGCCCCCGGTCTCTAGGTTTGCCCAGCTGAGTCTTGTTGACGATCAATTCGCCCAACAAAGAACCACTGCCCTTTCGAAAACTCCGCCCGATTTATACAAGACCTGAAGAGAGGAACAACTCGTGTTCGATTCGGCCGGGTGTGGACACGCGCAGGGGTAAACAGGGATGGAGCACCACGTCTAGGGTGTAAGAACTTGGCACCGCCTGAGTTGTCGGGCAGCCACCAGCGGCACCACGATTGAGAACAGAGGAGTGCCCTCGTAAGGAAGTGCTTCCGATTCGTCGCACGCGGTCTCCGGCACATCTTCTGCCGGAACAGCCAGAGACACACCAAAGCCCAGAAGCACGCAAAGAATGAGAATGCACGAGCGCCTTCTCATAGAGATTGTGTTTCGCGGGTATTCGGGGATCGTTCGCCTCGGGGGGTGTGCATCTCAGCGGACGAGAACTGCGCTTCGGAGAGGCGAGACAACTATGTTCGTTTGAGTTGTCGGTTACATTCTCTCGCTGTTGGAGGCTATTGTAGTGGGAAAAAGTGGAGAGGAAATCGATCCCATTCCCCAAACGGAACGGCTGCGGTTCGTTGGTTGTTGAGAATCTCACTGATAAGAGTGTTTCCCATCTCCGGGTGAAATCACCAGGTACACTCTTTTGGTTCGGGAAGGGAGTCTTGTGAACGGTATGACGAAATTTCTGAAAACGACAATCATCGGAGGGTTGGTATTTCTGCTCCCCGCAGCGCTCGTGTTGCTGGTTCTCAGTAAAGCATGGTTCGCCGCAAAAGCAATCGCTGCCCCTCTCTCCGAGAAGCTCCCACGCGTAGCGCTGTTCGGCTTGGGGACCGCATCCCTCGTCGCCATTCTGCTTCTGATGCTGGTGTGCTTCGTCGCCGGCATCTTTGCGCGAACAGGGCTTGGACGGAAGATGAAATCGTGGGTGGACAACTCCATGGTTGCGAGTATCCCGGCTTATCAAGTACTCAAGAGCATGGCAGAGGGCATGGCGGAGATTGAGTCGTCTGCGAATGTTCGCGCAGCATTGGCTCGCATAGAGGACGCGTGGCAACCGGCGCTTGTCCTGGAGGAACTTGAGAACGGTTTGCTCACCGTATTCGTGCCCCAGGCGCCGACCCCGATGTCCGGCTCGGTTTTCTACCTCACGGCCGAGCGTGTGAAGATGCTTGACGTGCCGATAAGCAGCGTCTTGATTTGTATCAGGAGAATGGGTCTGGGGTCGCAGGCATTGCTTCGCGGCCGAACGGACCTTGGGTAAAAGCACGTTCAAGACGGATAATGAAATCGAAAACTTTTCCAGCCACAAAACGTACAGTCCTGAACAGCATGTTAGTTGACTGTCGGTAAATGTATGGTCCGCCGCCGAACTGCAAGAGGATTGGTTAGGACGAGAAGCAGTCTGCGAAAATGTATTGCCGAAGCGCGTGCCGTCCAGAATCCTTGCAAAGGATGTAGCCAAGCAGGTGATTAGCGTGATGACAGCTCAGAAATGCATATCACCGGCTACGCCGGAAAAAGCGAAAAAATCTCAGGCAGGGCAGCACTGAAGCCGCGCGCCGACTTTGAGCCCGCGAGCGAATGGATCGCGAAATGTTTCCCATTCAGGTTTAAACACCGCTCGAAGATGCTATTCTTGTGATGTACTGCCAAATCTTAGGGTTCCATCACGCGACGCCGTGATCCGAGTCACCGCGATACTAGTTCCGGACAATGTAAAATTCAATCGGGGACGGTGGGCTGTCTTTCCCTGCCTCCCCGTAACTTGTAAGCAAAATCGAACTCCCCGTGGCAGCGAGACCGAGTGGATTTGATCCAGGAACTGCAGACTGCGATGGGCGGATCTCGGAGCCGGGGCTGAGAAGCACCGGGGTCTCGGACCCAGCTTAGTGTCAACGTTCGTTTAGCCCTGGGTGAAGGGTAGAGAGTCGAAACAGCTGCACACCTCCTCACAGTCGAGCCTGCGAGCGATCTATGAGAACGCAAGGCCGGAGCGGCACGCCTTGGTTACTCGTGCTTGCCGCATGCAGCCTATTACTCTTCTGCCAGGAAGTCATAGGTCAAGCCGTTGATTTCTGCCCTGAGTTGACATACACGTGAAGCTGAGCAAGAACACGCGATTCTGGTTACAAGCCGATCGGACCCGCGAAGAAGGATCTCCGATTCAGACCGAGATCGGTCCCAGTCTGGAACTTTCCCTCAAGCCTTTGCTGAAGTTGAGCCGGTGGACGGAACGGCAGCCGGATAAATTCAAGGCACGCACGTTGAGTGTGAACCTGGGATATCGCCGTCTCGAGTTCGCGGACAAGCCGGGCGAGGACCGTGGCATCCTGGAGGCAAGTCCCAGATATCCCCTCGTCTGGAAAGTATTTGCCACCGACCGGAATCGCGGCGAACTGCGCTGGGCGGGCGGCGCATTTTCCTGGCGCTACCGCAATCGCCTCACTTTCGAACGTCAGGTCCCGATTCACTCTTATGCTGTTCTGCCGTATGTTCGCGCCGAAGGCTATTACGACAGCCGGTACAGCAAGTGGAGTGCGACCGCAATCGCGGCTGGCTTGGTCTTTCCCATTAGAAAGCACGCGGAAATTGAGCCCACTTTCGAGCACATGAACCAGACCGGGGTTAAGCCGAATCATCAGGTGGAAACCTTCGGCCTGACTCTCAGCCTGTATTTCTAGAAGGAGAAATCATGCTATCGCGCGAGCCGGCTCTGGCAACGACTCAAGTTGCAAGCAGCGTTTTGGCGCAAGGGGAGTTTGGGTTTCCCGAAGGATAGTTATGAATTGGGACGGCGTTCACAATCTGTATATCTGGCCCATGTTGCTCGCGGCAGGTTTTAACGCGATCGTGGCCATCTATACGTGGCATCGTCGCTCGGTGCCCGGTGCCCTGTCCTTCCTGTTCATGGTGGTCATGCAGGTGCCCTTCGCAATCGGCGCCGCGTTGGTCCTCGCCGTGTCGGATCCATCCGCGAAGATATTCTGGACCAAGTTCCAGATCCTTTGGCTGATCCCCGGAGTCACCGCGGAATTATGTTTTCTCCTGGATTACGCGAATCTTAATCGCTGGCTGACCGGCCGCACGCTGACCCTTCTAACCGTTCCTCCGGTTTTGCTTGCCGTGCTGGTCATTACGGATAGCACTCATCACCTGGTCTGGATCAATTTCGACGTCACACACTATGTTCATCCGGTGCGCAGCTGGGCCGGATGGGTCTTCACCGCCTATGCGCCAGAGCGTAGCAGCTAGCAAGGTCGCCGCAGCAAGCATTGGCAAAGCAAGTGGCAAGGCAGGGTAGGCGGCCCCCTGATGATTCATATGGCTAAAGGAGCACGTATGAAATCGCGCGAGTTGTTCTTAACCGCATTCTCGGTGGCGCTCGCTGGCTGGAGTGCACCGCTCTACGGCCAGGAAGTTTTGCCTGTGCCGCCTGCACCATTCAAAGGGCAAATCGGATTGAGTGCCAAAGATTCCAAGCCGGATTTTCCCAAACCAGTCGAAGCACCAAAAGGATCACCGAACGTTGTCGTTGTGCTGCTCGATGACGTTGGCTTTGGAGCCTCGAGCACATTCGGGGGCCCTATCAGCACGCCAACGCTGGAGCGACTGGCGCAGCATGGTTTGCGCTACACGCAGTTTCACACGGCAGCGCTCAGTTCGCCCACGCGGGCCGCGCTGCTCACCGGCCGCAATCACCATTCGGCGCACACCGGCGTGATCATGGAGCAGGGCACGGGCTTCCCCGGCTACGACAGCCTGTTGGGGAAGGATACGGCAACCGTAGCGGAAGTCCTCAAGCAGCACGGCTGGAACACCGCCTGGTTCGGGAAAAACCACAATGTGCCCGACTGGCAGAGCAGCCAGGCTGGCCCATTCGATCTCTGGCCGACTGGTCTTGGGTTCGAAAAGTTCTATGGCTTCATCTGTGCCGAGACCGACCAGTGGCGCCCGGCGGCCTACGATGGAACTAAGGCCATCGAGCCCTACCTGGGCAACCCGGATTACAACTTCGATTACGACATCGCCGATCAGGCCATCGAGTGGGTGCGCAACCAGAAGGCAGTAGCTCCCGACCGGCCCTTCTTCCTCTACTACGCGCCCGGGGCCACTCACTCGCCGCATCACCCGAAGAAAGAGTGGATCGCCAAGTACAAGGGGCAGTTCGACCAGGGGTGGGATAAGGTACGCGAGGAGACCCTGGCGCGGCAGAAGAGACTGGGCCTGGTGCCGGCCGACACGCAGTTGACCGAGCGTCATGCTGACATCCCGGCCTGGGATTCCCTTTCCGCTGAACAAAAGCTGCTCTCTGCCTACATGATGGAGATCTATGCCGGCTATCTTTCCCAGACGGACTACAACGTGGGCCGGGTTCTGGATGCCATTGAGCAACTGGGCCAACTCGACAATACCTTGGTCATCTACATCTGCGGCGACAACGGCGCAAGCGCCGAAGGCGGCATGATGGGCATGACGAACGAGATGGTCGCGATCAACGGTGGTGGTTTGATAGACCTGCGGGAACAGATCAACGCGAAGGCCATGTTCCAGGCGGCCCTCGCACACAAAGAGGATTTGGGCACGTGGAAGATGCACAACCACTATCCGATCGGGTGGGCCCACGCCATGGACACGCCCTTCCAATGGGCCAAGCAGATCGCCTCCCACTATGGGGGCACCCGTAACGGGATGGTCATTTCCTGGCCAGCCCGCATTAAGGATCAGGGCGGCATCCGGCCGCAGTGGCACCACGTGATTGACATCGTACCGACGATTCTGGATGTAGCTGGCCTGCAACAACCCTCAGTGGTTAACGGTATAGCTCAGAAGCCGATTGAGGGTGTGAGCATGGCTTACAGCTTCGATGACGCCAAGGCCCCGTCGGCGCGGCGGACCCAGTATTTTGAGATGTTCGGAAACCGTGGAATCTATCACGATGGCTGGGTGGCGTGCACCACACCACACTTTGCGCCCTGGCGAGAAGCCGGACTCTTTGGGGCGACTCCGGTTGACGTCATCAGCGGTTACAAGTGGGAACTCTATCATGTGGCCGATGATTTCAGTGAGGCTGTCAATCTGGCCGACAAGTACCCTGACAAGCTGCACGAACTCCAGTTGCTTTTCTATGCCGAAGCAGCCAAGTACAACGTATTGCCTCTGGACGATAGTAAAACCGCGCGCATGGACGTAAGGGTGCGTCCCAGCCTGACGCGCGGGCGGACCGAGTTCACTTACTACGGGACCATCACTCGCATCCCGGAGGGTGCGGCACCGGATGTGAAAAACAAGTCATTCCGCATCACCGCTAACCTAGCTCTCCCGAAGGGCGACGAGCATGGAGTTGTCGTGACCCAGGGGGGCTACTCCGGCGGTTACGCGCTGCTGTTCAACAACGGTAAGCCGAGTTTTCACTACAACTTCTTGAACCTTGCCCATTTCAACATTGCCGCCAAGGATGCGTTGAAACCCGGCAAGCACACCGTCGTCTTCGACTTTAAATATGACGGCGGCGGCATCGCCAAAGGAGGGATGGGAGTGCTCAGCGTAGACGGCCAGAAAGTTGCCGAAGGCCGCATCGGCAATACCGTTCCGCTGCGTTTCTCATTCTATGAAACCTTCGACGTGGGAGAGGACACAGGAACACCTGTGAGCCTGGACTACGACGTGCCGTTCAAGTTCACCGGCACGATCGAAAAGCTTGTGGTCAACCTGAAACCGCAGGACATTTCGACCCAGGCAGCGGAGGAGAAAGTGGAGCGCGAGTTGCCGGCGGAACGAGCTTTGCAGGGACAGGATTGAACACGTGCCCAAACAACGGGCCCGCGCCCCGGCGCCGCGGGCCATAACCTTGAGGAAGCGGGATTTGCATCATGGGTGACGCTGGTCCAGTTCGGATCCCGACGTCGCAAGGCGAAATACGGCGCTATCACGTCATGGTGAAGCCGACCGGGCCCCTCTGCAATTTAGATTGCGCGTATTGCTATTACCTGCACAAGGCGGAGCTTCTGGGAACGAACTCAAACTTCCGTATCTCCGACGAGATTCTCGAGACCCATATTCGGCAATATACCGAGGGCCAGAACGCAGATGAGGTCGTCTTCACCTGGCAGGGCGGTGAGCCGACTTTGCTGGGATTGCCATTTTTTGAGAAGGTGATCGCATTACAGCAGAAATACAAACGCACCGGACAGTGCATCGTAAACGATCTCCAAACCAACGGGACTCTGATTGACGAACACTGGTGTCGGTTCCTGAAGAAGCATAACTTCTTGGTCGGACTGAGCATCGATGGCCCCGAGGAACTGCACGACGCTTATCGCCGGGCCAAAGACGGCAAGCCGACGTTTAAGAAAGTCTTTGCCGCCAGCCAGCTGCTGCACAAGTACAACGTTCGCTTCAACTCTCTCACCGTCGTGAACCATCTGAACGCGAAGAGGCCCTTGGACGTATATCGGTTTCTGAGCCGGGAAGTGGAGCCCCACGAGATTCAGTTTCTTCCTTGTGTCGAGCCTAAGAATTTCCGCTTTGTCGCACCCCAACAATGGGAAGCGACCATGCTGCCACCGCTGCACTCCAGCGCCACCCGTCCCGGAAATCCTGATTCGATCCTTACCGATTGGTCGGTTGACGCTGACGATTGGGGCACGTTCCTCTGCAAGGTCTGGGATGAGTGGTACAGGCGGGACTACGGAAGAGTATTCGTCAATCTGTTTGAAACTGCGGTGGCTCAATGGATGGGGATGGACTCCCAGATTTGTGTCTATCACGAGTTCTGCGGCAAGAGTGTCGTGCTTGAGCATGATGGCGCCGTGTATTCCTGCGATCACTACGTATATCCCGAATACAAACTGGCCGACGTTCTCCATACCTCGAGTTCCGAAATGGTGTTCTCCGATTGGCAGAAACACTTCGGGTTTAACAAGTTCGTGTCACTTCCGCAGCATTGCCGTCAGTGCGAGTTCTTGTTTGCCTGTAATGGCGAGTGCCCAAAAAATCGGCTAATTCGCACACCTGGCGGAGATGCCGGATTGAACTACCTGTGCCCTGGCTTGAAGAAGTTTTGGGCGCATATTGATCCCATCATGCCGGAGATCAGAAAGAGAATCGCGATGGAGCAGCAAAGTGTCATTTGACACAGGCAAATTTCGAAACTCAGATGGGTCCACCGACTTCGACGTCGGTCCAACCGTGCCCAAGCGCTTCGAGACCCATGGGATTCCCAGCGTGTCGGTACTGCATGGTTACGTGATCCCGAGTCTACCCGCCGCTGGAACCCTACATCGACAGGATTTGGGGCCTGCCCGACATCGAGAAGGTGAAATGTATGGGAGAAGACTGAAATGAGCTTTCTAGACATCTTTTCTCTTTTTGTACTGCTGGTCATCATCGGTCTTGTAGTAGGACTCCTGCTGCTGTTGGCTTGGTTGCCGGGCAATCTGGCCAGAAAGCGGCATAGTCCCTGGGCCGAAGCCATCAACGTGGCGGGATGGATCGGCATTTTATTGCCGCCCATCTGGATGCTGGCATTGATTTCCGCGTTCCTACGCCCCCGCGCAGGAACAGGCGCAGAGATTGCAATCAGCCAAGCTGAGGCTGCGGAGTTGTCGGCCGCACTCACTCCTCTTGCTGAACGCATGGCAAAGCTCGAGACCGGCATGCGTCAATTGCTTGCCATATCTAGTGCCCGCAAGCTTGGAGGGTAACGTCCATGTTAGTAGCAATTCTAGTTATTGGTTACGTGCTGCTTCTGCGCTACTGGGATCGTAAGAACCGCGAGAGAGACCAGCAAGAGCTGGGGCTGGTTCGCGCCGGTCCGGCTGACTACGCGTCGCTCAAGAAAGACCTCGCGGACCTTTCCGGGCGGTTGGCGGCCATTGAGAACAGCTACCGCGAGTTAGGACAGCGCCTTGGAGGTGTCTCATGATCGCCTTCCTCGCTATCGTTTACTGCGTTGGGCTTTACCTGGTGTTTATCAAGTTCCGGCTCCTTCCCTTTAATCTACCCGCGCAGATTATTTGCGGGATGGTTGGATTCATCGGTCTGCTCACTATTCTGTTCGGGATGAATTACACCCAGCCTTTTTCCGTTGCCTTGGTTGTTTCCGAATACACGACGCCGGTGGTAGCGCGCGTTCCCGGTCGGGTGACGGAAGTGCTGGTGCAGAACAACACTCCGGTCAAGAAGGGCGACGTATTGTTCAAGATGGACCCGCAGCCGTACGTTGACGGCGTCCGCGTGGCGGAGGCGGGCCTGGCGCAGGCGGACGTTCAAACGCAGAATGCGATCCGGCAGGCCAGTAATGGAGTGCAGGCCGCCACGGCAAACACACAGGCCATTGAAGCGGCTATCCGCGCGACCCAGTCCGCCACTGAGGCCACCAAGGCTCACTTGGCCTTAGCCACGACTCGCCTTAAGGAATACACAACGCTGGCCAGCAAGAACGCCGGGAGCCAGTTCGAAGTAGAACGGTACGACACCGACGTCAACAGTCTGACCGAGCAGGTTGCGGCCCAACAACAGCAGGTGGCGGCGCAGCAGCAGCAACTCGCCGCTGCCAAGGCCCAGTTGGCGCAAGCCACCGCAGCGCTGGAGGCAGCCCGGACAGTACGACCGGCTACCCTGGCGCAATTCAGATCGCAAGTGGAGTCGGCGCACTGGAATCTCGAGCAGACAACTGTCTATGCCCCGGAAGACGGATACGTGACGCAACTGCAATTGCAGCCCGGAGCTATGGCATCTATGACGCCTGTCATGGTCTTCGTTTACGCGAAACATCGCACCTTGCTAAGTGCGACCCTCATGCAGAACTACGTCAACACTTTTAAGCCGGGAGCAGAGGCGGAAGTGGCATTTCCCGCATTGCCAGGCAGAATTCTGAAGGCCAAGGTGACAAGCATCGAGTTGGGTACAAAGTCGGGCCAGCTCGATCCCAGCGGCCAATTGGAGGCAACCCGCATGATCCTGCCTCCCGATCGCATGCTGGTCAGGCTGAACCTAGAAGATGCCCTGCAGGGATCGCTGTTGCCGGTTGGCACAAGCGGGTTTGTAGCGATCCGGGGAGATTCGGCGCGGGAACTCTTCATCATCCGCCAAGTGATCATGCGCTGGTACACATGGACGAATTACCTATTTGCCGGCTACTGAAGTCTCTTGGAAGGGTGACAATATGAACAAAGATTCGGGACCACAGAAAGGTCGCGTCGAAGCAAGACGTTGCATGGCAATTTGGCTGGCGGCGGCCCTGCTCCTGTGTGGTTGCGCAGTGAAACGTCCCCCTACCACCCAACAGCTTGTACGAGACGCCTTACCACCTACCACAACAATCCCGGATGCGTGGACCATGAAGGATGTCCCGGCAGGACCCGTATCGGATGGATGGGTTAAGAGCTTTGCGGATCCACAGCTGGAGGCAACCGTCGCCGAAGCGATCAAGAACAATCTTGATCTGAAGGCTGCAGCCACGCGCATTGCTGTGGCTGACAACATAATCACAGAAGCTCACTCCCAGATGCTACCTATTGTCGGAGCGTCCGGGGCGGCGTCCATTATGGGACGTTACAACCAGAAGAACTTGTTAGGGAGAGACAAAGGCCGATTCAACGCATCCAGCGCGTTGGCGGGCGTCTCCTGGGAGTTAGATGTGTGGGGCCGCATCCGGTCGCAGACGGCGGCCGCACGGCAGCAACTGGCAGCGACCCAGGCCGATGTTCTGTATGCCCAGGAATCGCTTGCTGCCATCACCGCCAAGGTCTGGTTTCTCGCCACTTACACAAAACTGTTGGAGCAATATGCTGAGCAGAATGCTGCGTTCAAACAGCAAGAACTCGAGCTTGTCGAGGCGAAACGCGATGTTGGCGGCGCTCAGGACCAGCAAGTAGCGATAGCGCGCGCCGAAGTGGAATCCGCGCAAAGCCAGGTAGCTGCCATGCGCAGTTCGTTGCAACAGGTCGTTCGCGGGCTGGAGGTTCTGCTCGGCCGCTATCCCTCGGCAGAGCTCAACATTGCGACTACGCTTGCTACTTTGCCGCCCCCGGTTCCAGCTGGGCTCCCCATGCAATTGCTAGAACGCCGCCCAGATATCCTCGCCGCCGAGCATAACGTAAACGCGGCGTTCCACTTGATCCAGTCCGCAAAAGCTGCCCGGCTTCCGAGCCTGAGCTTGACCGGCGGAGCGGGCTACCTGAGTAACGTGATCTACGAGAAGCTGAACCTCCGACCGTGGCTATGGACCGCTGCTGGCAATCTGGCCGCCCCGCTTTACACCGGAGGGTTTCTGGGCGCCGAAGTGAATGTGACGAAAGAAAACCAGAAGGCTGCTCTCTACATATATGGAGAGACCATTCTCGAGGCCTTAGATGAAGTAGAAGCTGCACTTGGCAATGAACGTTACCTGAGGGAACAGCAACAGAAACTGCGCAGCGCTCTGGAGAACGTCAGTCGCGCGCTTGCCCTTGAAAAAACAAAGTATGAGATCGGCCAAGTTGACTTGGGCCCCGTACTGCAGTTGCAGGCAGCAGAACTGGGAGCGAAGGCGGCGACGACGCAGGCCGAATACCAACTGCTCGCCAATCGCATCAACCTGCACCTTGCTCTGGGCGGAGGTTTCTGATGCTCAGGATTTACACGAAGACCGGGTCATTAAAAGCGATGGCAAGAATGGAGCCGCTACGAAAAACGCTCCAGGGGCGAAGCGAAAGGAGGATCATCATCATGAAACCAGTTTTGATTTGCATCTTGGTTCTTGTGATCGTGTCGTTCGCGCCGGCGCAACAGCCTACGCCGGCCCCAATGCATAAATCGATGTCGAGCTACCTGGGCCTGCACACGTTCCCGGCGAAAAACCAGGCCGCCGAACAGCAGCAGAAGGACGAAATGGCCTGCTATGACTGGGCAAAGCAGGATTCCGGGTTTGATCCGCTGGCGGCCGCGCAAGCCCAGCAACAGGCAGCTACACCGCCTCCAGCGCAGCCGACTGCCCCGCAAACCCGGGGAGCAGGAGTGAAAGGGGCAGCCGGGGGCGCCGCGAAGGGTGCGGTCGTGGGGGCGATTGCGGGTGATGCCGGCAAAGGAGCTGCCGCCGGTGCGACTGCGGGGGCAATGACGGGCCGGGCCAGGGCGAGGCGGGCGGATGCCATGGCGCAGAAGCAGGCGCAACAACAGCAGCAACAGCAAGCACAACAGCAAGCCCAGGCCAAGGCGCAAACCCAGCAGAAACTTGACGGCTTCAAGAAAGGTTTTGGCGCGTGCATGGAGGCCAAGGGTTACGTCGTGAAGTGATATCCGATCACGCATGGTCTTCGAACTTGGAGTGTGTTAACGGCACGACTCAGGAAAGGATTGCTGCAATGAAACTGTCAACGAGGACAACATGTGTCCTGATCCTCTTCATCATGGGTATGGCGGCCTACAGCCAGGACGTTCATTACAACTATGACCGTGGTACCAAGTTCGCCTCCTACAAGACTTATCAATGGGTTGACATACAAGAGCCCGGGAAGATGGACCAGTTGATGGATCAGAACATCAAGCGAGCGATCGATGAGCAACTCGCACAGAAAGGCCTAACCAGGGTCGAAAAGGATGCCGATCTTTACCTTGGCTATCAGACGGCTGTGAAGGAAGAAAAGAATGTGAATTTGTGGGGCACAGGGCCGCGCTGGCGTGGCGGCATGGTCCAGGGAGATACCTCCACCATTTCGATCGGAACGTTGGTGGTCAACATATTCGATCCGGCTCGAAAACAATTAGTCTGGCGTGGTGATGCGAGTAAGACGCTTGATCCAAAGACAGATCCGGATAAGAACTACAAGAACCTGCAGAAGGCAATGGCCAAACTGTTTAAGAATTATCCGCCACCGGTCAAGAAGTAACACCTTGGGCCAAGGCAGATGCCGATGGATGGCTGGGTGTCGAACAGCGTCGCTCCAGCTCAGTGAAATCATTCTGCAGGCTCTCTTGAAGTATAGGAAAATCGAAATCCTGTGTTGGTAGTGGACGACGGCTTTTCGGCGGGACGATGGATGATCGCTAGTTCAGAAAAGCAGGTTAGATCTTCTGATTATTGGGCAAAGACAATTGGCGGTCAAGCAGAGACGGGGCATTATGAATGGCGAGATTGATAGGCGGGAGGTCGGGCTGCGTCCCTGCGGCGGTACGTTTCGACTAGCTGGATTCCTCTGGCGCTGCTCGTCGTACCCATTTCATCTTCTTGCCTGTGTGGTCGAGGAGCGGGTCCGTTCCAAAGTCTCGCTTAATGGCATACGCCCACCGGAGAGGTTTGGGTCGTGGCCTTCGTTCCTGCCTCAGGATGGCAAGGATGGCTGCTGAGGTTTGCCTTAGTGCGCGGGGGGCAAGCAGCCCGAAGCAACGAACAGCGTGCTGATAGCGTTCCGGCATATGTTGAGCCCAACTGTCGATAAACTCTTCCAGTGAGCACAGCACATCCACGCGGCGACCCAGTTTTTTGTCTTTGGTCCAAAACGTGACGCATCGTTCTCCGATGTCGGTGATGCGACGCTGCGCGATAGGCGGTCGTCTTACGTAACGACCGGCATATCGCAGGAAATGCTCTTTGGACCCGAAGGACTGAATCTTGATGCTCCACCAGCGTTTCTCCTGCCGGGCGAGCATCGCTTCCGTCTGGTCAGCGGTCATCTCGGTACGAAGCAGACCCGCTCGCAGGGCCGTGCGGACGAGCTTGATCACGGCGTTCCGCCAAGACTCCATCAACTTGTCGCGGTCGTAGTAGACGCCAGACACCCAGGTGCCGGTCGGTTGCAGCCCTCCCGCGGTAATCATTGTGTGTACATGCGAGTTGAACTCTAGGCGCCCGTTGAACGTGTGGAGAATTGCAACGATGCCGACCCGCAGACTATACCCCGCACTCACCCATGTCTGTATGATGTTCGCGGCTAGAGCTGACAGAGCCGGAGCCAACGGCTGGTTGTCGCAGAAAAACCGCCAAAGCACGTCCGGCATGGTGAACGTGATCCCCTTATAAGACCCGTCTGGTAGCGCGGCCCATCGCTCGCGCTGCCATTGTACGGTGGCCCGATAGCCACAACTCGGGCAGGCTCGCGATTTGCAGGTGTGACAGACGATCCTCTCCTGGCTCTCCGAAGCGTAGACCTCAGCGCCCAACGCTGGTGTACGGCACTGCAGAGCCTTGCGAAAGGCCCGTCGCACTGCCGGGCGGGTTTCGTCATGGTCCCAGTATGAACGCGTCTGAAACAGAATCTGCTTGAGCGGGTCGAGGTATCTCATGGCTAGTCCACCTCCTCTGGAGGAATTGGGCCGGTTAGCAGATCCTGGCCTACGAGAACAACCGTGCGCTGAAGCCGACCGAGCCGCACTACAACCGAGCCGGGTTGTCGTGCTTCCTTCTGCTGCAAGGTATTGAGCACTGTAAGGGCGTCGAGGCTGGTTTCGTTTTCCGTGAGGCGAGCGACAGACTGGCGGATCACCTTGTTGATAGCTCGTTGCAAGCGATGACGGGTGAACTGCTCCACCTGTTGGGCTTTAGGCGGCCTGCACAACTGGATCGCACGGTTGATAGTCAGCGTCCCGTCTCGCAATGCTCCCATGAGTCTGGGGTGCACGGCTTGGAGGATCGTTTTCACGTTGCTGACGTTACGGGCGCCGACCCCCGCTGCGTGAGCAATCTGCTGGCGCACATCGATGTGCCGAGCTTCCGGCAAATTTGCCGAACCCTTGTACTTGCCGCCGGCTCGCATGTTGTCGAGCGCCTTCTCCTGGAGCTGGGGCTCCAGTATCAGCGCCACGCGAATGCGGATAAATGCATTCCATTCGCGCCGAGGCTGATGGTGGGCGAGTATGAACTCTAGGGATTCGTCTTCACTAAGCGGATACTCGATGCAGTTGATTTCGTACCTTCCCTCGAAAAGAGCTAACCGTCAGCGCCCGAACCCATTGAGAATCGTCCCGTTCGTCGTGATGAGTATCGGCTCGGGTACGGACTGGTGCTTGAGCCTGGCGACCTCGTTGAGTTCGCCTACGACGTCGATCAAGTCAAGTTCATCCAATACGGGATGCATTCTCAGTTGTTCTGGGGAACGGACAACGGGACGCCCGTCTAACCAGCTTCTCTCGACGTGGGGCGGGAGTTGGTCCATCAGACAGGTTTCGGGGCTGCCGACGTCGGCCCGTTCTACCAGAGCGTTCGCTGTCTCGTTCTTGACCTGCGAATACTCCATATCCGCTCTCTTGAGCTGGAGCGATATTGGCGGCTGAAGGGCTTCTTACTCAAACGGCAAGCCGGGTGTTGCGAGTGGGAAATGCCAGATCACGCAGTGTTTATGCGGAGTTGAACTGGAGAAACTATTTACTCGCGAGGCGCGAGTTGCGCGAGTGACGTAGCGTGGTCATTCCCGGCCAGCCTTTTTAACGGCCTCACACGAGAGCCTATGGTCGTTGCTGGCCGATACCCCTGAGGCAACCGAGCTTCCTTTACCTCCGGATCCGATATAGCATGTTTTGCTTCTGCTGAGCAGCAAGACCATAATTCCCGCGCTCATCTCCGACAGTACGTCTAGGGCGAATGGCAGCATCCTTATCGCGGGGTGATAGTAAGCGACGCCACAAACTTCAGCGTTGTAGATAGGAGAGCCTGCTGTGGGACACACCCGTCTGGGAAATCTCCCAAAAACGCGCAAGTGGAACGAACTAGTCGAGCGGATCGTCGGGGAAGGTCTGATCGGTGATGTCGCTACTGCAGCATTCCATGTCGATGCGATAGCGGCTGAGACCCTAGAGGCGAGCCAGAAGGCACTCGATAACGCAGCCCACGATTCCGGCGTGCTCTACACGTTTTATTTGTTGACTCAAGTGGCGCAAGCCTCGCGCAGTTCTAGTTGGGAAAGCGCGCTCGCGCGACATGGTGTCCACTTGGCAGGCGACAGCACCGTTTTCGACCTCACGGTCGAGGTACAGGGTGCCATTGATCGATACGTCCGCGGGAGGCCATCCGGTGCGACAGACCTGAGCGAGATGGCTCAACAATCTGCCGGCGAAGCACTGATGAGCCTCGCGGGCACTCGAACCGCCAGTCTGTTCGGCGGGAGCGGTACGGACACAAGAAATGCCATCCGCTCCCTCTCCACCAAGAAGGGATTCGGCGAACTCGGTCAGCGCTTCTTTGGAATATTCGTCGCCCGGTTCTTGAACTTCTACCTCAGTCGGGCGACAGGCGCTGGGCTTGGCAGCCCACGATTGCGGGATCTGGGAGACGTTGCTGAGTTCAATAAAGCGCTTCGGACGCATTGCGATCAGAGTGCGCGCATCGTCCGAGATTTCTGCGGCGAGGTATTCAAAGGCCGCGTACAAGGAGGGAATCGATCTCGGGAATACGTCGAGGTTTCTGGCGGTAGCCGTCAAGAAGCTGCGCAGCGAACTTGAACAGCAAAGGAGCGAATTCTGATCGTCCCGCGCCTTTTCGTTTGTAGCGGGGCAACAGTCGCAGCCAGCGATCCCGTTGCAGAGGGAAGGTACTGTGTCAAGCTCGACTCCACTGGAAGCAAAGCCAACGTAAACATTCGCTTCGAGAACGTGGCCAAGGTCTTCCGCCAGGGCCTTTCTGATCGGCTAGTTGATTTTCTCGAAATCGCATCCTACGTCTTTACGGCGGATTGCGCCACGGATCGAGGAAAACAGTGGACAGATGACTACAGCACGGAACCGTGGGGACGCGACTTTGCCTTCGTCATTCCTGTTCGAGAGCCCGCCTTTTGGGGCACAGCTACAGTCAAGGATGCGATCGAGAAGGTCCTGGGCTTCCTCTCCAATGACAAGTACTCTTTCAAGTTCGTACCCTCGGAGCGTGACCGCACAAATCAGCAATCGTACTTTGAGTTCGGCGACCCAGAAGACTGGCCCTTCCATAGAGGGTGCGGCGAGCGCGTTTCACTGTTTCCAGGATGTCAACAGCTCGCGCGGTCCAGATGAACGGTTTCGGACTTTCGTTGTGACGGTCGATGTAGGTACCGATGGCCATCATGAGTTCTTCCAGGTCGCGGAAGACGCCACGTCGGAGACGATTTTGAGTGAGGTCGCGAAAGAAACGTTCCACCATGTTCAGCCAGGACGCACTGGTGGGAGTGAAGTGCAGCTGAAAGCGCGGGTGCCGCGCCAGCCAGCGCTGCACGTTGGGATGCTTATGGGTGGCGTAGTTGTCGCAGATCAAGTGGAGTTGCCGGTCGGCCGGGATGGTGTAGTCGATCAGGGGAGAAACTTGAGCCATTCCTGGTGGCGATGCCGCTCTTGGCACAGGCCAAAGACTTCGGATTGGTGCCGAGGTTTAGCCCTCAATTTCACCGAGTTGGAGCACCGGAGGCTCAGTTCGGCAACATACGCCGTAGCTTTGCCAGAGCCGGAACCACGGGCTGTGAGCTAATGCCTCATCGTGCCTGCGATTCGCAGCAGAGATGTCGCTTGCGCTGAGTGGCCTAATATCCGGCGCTTCAAACATTTCCTGAAGTTGCTCAATCTCGTCAATGATGCGTTCAACTTCCATGCGTCACAATATCCAACATAAGCACGGCAACGGTCAAACGGGATGGCGCCAATCACGTGTCGGCGCTGCCCCCCGAATGGGACCTGCCTTTTGGCGAGAAAAAACTCGCCGCAAGCGGCGAATGAATACCTGCCTTTTGGTGGGATGGTGGGATGGAAAAGGCCGCCAGTGACGCTCTGTGAGCAAGTTTGGCTGAAGGACACGCGGACCTACCACGTCCAGGGTTGGCTGAATCAAGTTGGCGCGGGCAAGCTGAGCCGCAACACGCTCAAACATGTCAAGAGCGTCATCAGCGGCATTTTCACTCTGGCAAAACAGCAGGACTATTTCCAAGGGGAAAACCCCGCTCGTAATTCTGCTGTCAATCCCAAGGCAGCAGAACCGCAGGAAACCTATGCCTACACTCTGGAGGAGATCCAGACCATCCTCGCCTTGCTCCCTGAGCCCGCAGCTACAGCCTTCGCAGTGGCAGCCTTCATGGGTCTGAGACATGGCGAAATACAGGGACTACTGTGGGAAAACTACCGAGATGGGCAGCTGTACGTTTCCCGCTCAATCTGGAATGGTCGCATCTCAGACCCCAAGACTCGGAAAGGGCGCGCGCCCGTTCCTGTGATTCGACAATTAGCAGATCGGCTGGAAATGCACCGACTGCGGGCAGTTAACCCTAATGCTGGTGACCTGCCCCCCAAGAATTAGTCCATCGGAAATGTGACTTCTCCATTTAGGATGACCCGCCCAGGGTCGGAGGAGGAGTCGTGCGCAAGAGTCGATTCAGCGAAGAACAGATCATTGCCATCCTGAAGGAGTCGGAAGCCGGGGTGGAAACGGGAGAACTGTGCCG
>JAIQET010000065.1 GCA_020073645.1 Terriglobia bacterium
GGTCCTCTGAGCTAAGTCAGCCTATCTGAAGTTTCCCCTCTTAGATTACCCATCAACTCAAGGAGGTTGACTATGTTTGCTCGCAACGTTGCCATACATCTGAAACCCAATACCCTGGGCGAGTTTACCCGGATTTTCGACAACGAAGTACTTCCCATTCTGCGCAAGCAGACTGGCTTCCAGGATGAAATCACCTTCTCCACCACACCGACCGGCGTGGATGTGATCGCGATCAGTCTGTGGGACACCAAAGAGCACGCGGAAGCCTACAACACGACGGGATACCCCGAGGTGCTCAAGAGCCTGAATAAGGTGCTGGACGGGGCTCCCAGAGTGCGGGTCTCAGACGTAATCAGCTCGACTCTTCACAAGATCGCCGCTGGCGTTGCCGCATAAGCGGTCCGTCAACCGGCTCGGGGCGGCCGCGCGGCTGCCTCGGTTCCGACTTCACACCGAACCCCCGAGAATCTTATGACAACATCCGTTCAAGCTGGAACGATTCTGATCGATGCTGAACCTAGGCTGGCCCAAGTCTTTGCGTTGGAGAGCGAACCGTACTCGGGGAAGTGGAGCGTGCTCAAGGGGCTGGATGGCTTTGCCCTTGATCGTAAGATTCATGCCGCCGGATGGAACTTCTTCTTCATGGCAGCGGAAGCGAAGGTGATGTTCTTCGGCGTGATCAGAGCGCAAAAGGTCCAGGACGCATTAAAGCGAATCCTAGGAAAGATGAGGCCGCAAAACTTCAATTGCCTCGAAGTAACTGGAATTGTGGCAAAGCGTTTTTGGGGGATCCCTTATGCTACCGTCTCCGCACATTCGCGGCACATCCAACAGAGCTGCCAGCTCGACGACATCGACCGACGGCGAGCCGGCCAGCGAGACGAAGAGTGGGCTAGGGGTTGATAGCGGGCGAACACGAGACCAGGAAGGGTGAAATCAATGCTTACCAAAATCATCAAGTGGAGTGCGATCGCAGCTTTGATCGGAGGCGCTTTCTCGCGATCCTTACCGGAGCTTGGACTGGTGTTACAGTTCGTGGTCGCGGCGGCAGCTGTCGTCGTTCTCACACAGGCCGCAGCTATGCGCCGATACGTCTGGATGGCTCTGTTTCTGGTGCTCGCTTGCCTGCTTAATCCTGTTATTCCTGTCCCATTCTCCAATTACGTTTCCGGCATGGTGAGTGCCTTCGGGGTGCTTTTATTCTTCTTCTCGCTGGAGCTACTGCAACCGAAACCCCGGCTATCGATAAGCTCGATCACGGATCGTATGCCGGGAAGCGAGTCGCTATGAAGCTAGACAGCGCTCAGAGTCTCGACCGGATCCTTGAGTCCGCGGTTATCCTGGGTTGGCCAGATTTGATGAAAGGTGCCAAGTCAGGATTGCTTCATCTGGAGTACGCATTCGCACCCGACAGCTCCTTGGACTACCTGAAGCTTTGGTCATCCACGGTCCGGGGCCACTGGCATCTCGCGTGCGAATACTGGATGTCAGCTTCCGCGTTTCATGGCAAAGGCATTCACTTCAAGGATGGATTTCGGTCTGAGGGTTTAACGCAGACCCTGGAATTCGTCATGCAGCACCAGCAAGCCTTCTCATCTTCCCCCGACTTTGGAAGAACGGGCTTGCTACAGATCCAAGTGCCCACCGAGGAAGAGAGCACAGCAGCAGCCAAGTCAGTGAGGGAAGCCCTCTGCCGCGTCGACTCTTTCTCCGCGGAGCCGGCGATTGCCTGACCCGGTGACAGGCTCATCGGTTTAGCAGCTAAAGGGAAGCGCTATGAAAGACATATTTGTTGGAAATCTCTCTTCTAACCTAACCCCGGACGAGCTTCGTACGTTGTTTGAAAGCTATGGAGCGGTCGAACGAATCGAGATCGTGCCGACGTGAACACCGGCTACTCACGTGGATTTGCATTTGTCGGGATGACAGACGACGTTGACGCTGCGAAAGCCGTCTTGATCCTGGATGGCACGAATGTCTGGGGAAAACCACTCAAAGTGGAAGCGGCGAAGCCCGAGCTTCAGCGCAGCAGGCCGGCAGGCATTTGGGGGGAATTGTCGTGAGAAGGTGATCATGGTTGCAGACCGGACCAGCATGACTCGCGAGCTCGACAATCTGATAAACCAACAAATCTGCACTCTTAAGCAGGACGCCAAGATCTCTGCGCCAGAGCTTAGCGAGTACAGCAGAAGATCGCTGCGAATTCGAATCCTCTGTCGGACGTTAAATCAAGGCGGTCCCCGGATCTCGGCAGACAACCAGCCTGCACAAGACCGAGTGGGGAGACCTGCAAAACCTGCGTTACCGTAATTCAAATCGAGGAGACACTGTGAAAAACCTTTACGTTGGCAATCTGCCGCATAGCACAACCGAGCCGCAACTCCGCACTCTTTTCGAGGTACATGGGACAGTCGAGCGGGTCAACATCGTGATGGACAAAGAAACCGGACGTTCGAAAGGGTTTGCGTTTGTCGAAATGACCGAGGCCAGCGATGCGGACAAGGCATGCCTGGCGCTGAGTGGGAGCGACTTGGGTGGGCGCGCATTGCGAGTCAACGAGGCCAAAGCGAAGCGACAGTAGCCTGCAGCGCGTGTCGGCTGTACTCGAGGGCAGAGTGGCGAACGCCAGCCAGGCTGGGATTTGGGCTACGTTGGGCTACAAATCCTGTGCTTGTTGATTCACAGCAGGCCGCGTAATCCATTGAAAGGGCAGATAGAAAGAATGGCTCCTCAGGTAGGACTCGAACCTACAACCCTCCGGTTAACAGCCGGATGCTCTGCCATTGAGCTACTGAGGAGTGTCGTCAGACGCGCCAACAGGGACACATCTGCTGAGTTGTCCCATCCATAATATCATCCGCCTCTGCCGCTGAAAACCTCGCCTGGATCCCCCGTGACCTTTGCTTCCCGTTTTCGTCCAATCCCGTGCCGGGCATTTTTGCTACCCTAGTCGAACGGCTCCCACCATCCTAGAGAGGTGTCTTATGTCAGGAGGCTCGCGTTTGTTCTGGACTCTGGTTTGCCTGTGTGTACTGGCGGCTGCGCTCTGGGCGGAAGACAATTCGAATACGGCCACGACCACCACCGCGCCCGCGGCGCCCCCGAAAGCCAAGGTGGACGTGGTGGAGGACACCATCCACGGCCACAAGATCGCCGATCCTTATCGCTGGCTGGAGGACACCAACAGCGCGGACACGCAGGAATACGTGCGCGCGGAGCTCGCCTACACGCGCAGCATCCTCGACCCGTTGCCGGGGCGGGAGGGGATGGAGCAGCGGCTGACGGAGCTGGCGTCCATCGGCACGATTGGCGCACCGCAAGTCGGGGGCAAGTACTATTTCTACACCCGTCGCGAGGGCACCCAGAACCAGCCCATCCTCTATGTGCGCGAGGGCGTCAACGGCAAGGACCGCGCCCTGGTGGACCCCAACCAGATGGCGGCGGACGGCACGGTTGCGCTCGACTGGTGGTATCCGTCGGACGATGGGAAGTACGTTGCCTACGGAACTTCAACCAGCGGCTCAGAACAGAGCGTGCTGCATGTGATCGAGACCGCCAGCGGCAAGCTGTTGCCCGACACCATCGACCGCACCCGCTTCGGCAGCGTGAACTGGAAGAAGGACAATTCGGGGTTCTACTACGACCGCAATCCGAAGAAGGGCGACGTTCCCGCGGGCGAAGAGGTCTATCACGTCAAGGTGTTCTATCACCAGATGGGCACCGATCCGGAGAAAGATGCACTCTTCTTCGGCGAAAGCCTGGGGGCGCAGGAAGTCCCCGCCGCCCAGTTTGCGGACGACAGCGACCGCTACGTCCTCATCACCGTCTTCGTCACCTACGTGAAGGCCGAACTCTACCTGCAGGACCTGAAAGCCGGCACGCCTCCCGTCAAGCTCACCACTGATAAGGAATTCCAGTACAACGGCGAAATCTTCGGCGACAAGATTTACATCATTACCAATGAAGATGCGCCCAAGTTCCGTGCGTTCGTGGCGGACGTGGCCAATCCCACGCGGGAACACTGGAAAGAGATTGTCCCGCAGAGCGACGCGGTGCTGCAATTCGCCAGTGTCTTCGGCGGAAAGCTCTTCACCCAATACGAAAAGAACGCCAGTTCCCTGTTGAAGATTTATGACCTCGACGGCAAGCCCTTTGCCGATCTGCCACTGCCCACCATCGGCAGCGTGGGCGGCCTGGGCGGCAAGTGGGACAGCAAGGAAATTTTCTTCTCCTTCCAGTCATTCACCGTGCCGCCTTCGATCTACCAGTACGGGCTCACGGCAAAAAAGACCAGCCTGTGGGACAAGCTCAACGCCCCCATCGATTCCTCCGCCTACGAGGTGCATCAACTGTGGTTCACCTCCAAGGACGGCACCCGGGTCCCAATGTTCGTCTTCCACAAAAAAGGTCTCGTGCTCGACGGGCACAATCCCACCCTGCTCACCGGCTACGGTGGTTTCAACATCAGTCACACTCCCAACTTCGTGGGCAGCCGGTTTCTGTGGCTGGAGCACGGCGGAGTGTATGTGGACGTCAACCTGCGCGGTGGCTCCGAGTTCGGCGAAGACTGGCATCGCGCCGGCATGCTGGAGAAGAAACAAAATGTCTTCGACGACTTCCTCGCCGCCGCCGAGTTCCTGATCTCCGAGAAATATACCGACAAGGAACATCTCTCTATCCAGGGCGGGTCGAACGGCGGGTTGTTGATGGGCGCGGCCTTCACACAGCGTCCCGACCTGTTCCGCGCAGTGGTGTGCCAGGTGCCACTGCTCGACATGCTGCGCTACCAGAACTTCCTGATTGCCAAGCTCTGGGTTCCGGAGTACGGCTCCGCCGACGATCCCAAGCAGTTTGACTGGCTCTACGCGTACTCGCCCTACCATCACGTCAAGCCGGGGACCGAGTATCCCGCCATCCTGTTCATGACGGCCGACTCGGACAGCCGCGTCGATCCCATGCACGCCAAGAAAATGGCCGCGCTGATGCAGGCCGAGGCGGCCAACGGCCAGAGCCGCCAGCGCCCCATCCTGCTGCGCATCGAGACCAAAGCCGGCCACGGCGTGGGCAAACCCACCAGCAAACTGATCGAGGAAGGAGTGGACATCTACTCGTTCCTGTTCTGGCAGTTGGGGGTGAAGCCGTAGCTTATGCACCAAAATGGTGCATACTGGTGATATGCCAGCGCACAAAGATGTCCGCCGGAGCGTAACCCTTCCTGCGCAAGTTGCCAAGGAGGTAGAGAGCATCGCCAGGCGCCGCCGGCTGAGCGACAATCGCGTTCTGGTCGAGCTCATTGAGACCGGCATCGAAGCCCGAAAACAGCGAGAGAAAGACTTTCTTGAGCTCACCGAACGATTTCGCGCCTCGCGGGATCCCGAAGAAGTGAAGCGGCTCGGCGACCAACTGGGGCGTCTGGTGTTCGGTGAGTAATGACGCAGATCGAGACCTGGTCGGGGACAACGCCTTCGGCAGGCTGTGTCTGGGCCTGCTTCGACGGATCGGCCACTGCGCGCCAGGTCCCTCACCCGGCTGAACTACGCCGGGTGTCGGGATGACGTCATCATGGACGATTGGGGCAAACTGTGCCTCTGCCCTAGCCGACGGGGTTTGACCCCCCTCCCCCGGCTTGCTGTACAATCTCGCTTTGCGTCCGGTCGGTCGCGGGGTTTTCGGGTCCCCAGCCGGGCGCGAATGTCCGACGCGGCCAAGCTCAGCACTCCTGTTAAAGTCTTGTGGTGGAAGCGTGTTCGGAAATCCGGCCATGCCCGGGGTGCGCTACGTCACAGCGCCCGGTGGGCCCGATGCCGGAGAATGTTGTGCCTAAACACGTAGTCATCCTAATTAAGCGCTTATTTCTGGAGGATCCCTATGCGCACCTGGCTCGCGCGTTTTGCGTCCCACGGATGCCGGTTTGCCAAAGTTCTGGCAGCTTCTGTTGCCGTCATGACCCTTGTCGCGTCCGCTGCTCTGGCCCAACCCGGACAAGAAGCCGGGGGCGGTGAAGCCAGTCTCAAACTCCCTGACCTCACTTCGGTCCGCTTTCTCAACAATGCCATCGATGGACACCGGCTGCTGCTGATTGGAATTCTTTTCTGCGTCTTCGGGCTCGGCTTTGGCCTGACCATCTATATGCGGTTGAAGAACCTGCCGGTGCATCGCGCCATGCGGGAAATCTCCGAACTGATCTACGAGACCTGTAAGACGTACCTCATCACTCAGGGCAAGTTCATCCTCCTGCTGTGGGCGTTTATCGCGGTGATCATTGCGGCCTACTTCGGATGGCTGTCGCCCGTGCCCGATAAGCCGATTGGCGTAACCCTTCCCATCATCCTGCTGTTTAGCCTGGTGGGCATCGCGGGCAGCTACGGGGTGGCCTGGTTCGGGATTCGGGTCAACACTTTCGCCAACTCTCGCACCGCGTTCGCGGGCTTGGCCGGCAAGCCTTATCCCATCTACAACATCCCGCTGCAGGCCGGCATGAGCATTGGCATGATGCTGATCAGCGTCGAGTTGCTCATCATGCTCTTCATCCTGCTGTTCATACCCGGCGACTACGCCGGGCCGTGCTTCATCGGCTTCGCGATCGGCGAGTCGCTGGGTGCGGCTGCGCTGCGTATCGCCGGCGGCATCTTCACCAAGATCGCCGACATCGGCTCGGACCTGATGAAGATCGTCTTCAAGATCAAGGAAGACGACGCGCGCAACCCGGGCGTGATCGCCGACTGTACCGGCGACAACGCTGGCGACTCGGTTGGTCCCTCGGCGGACGGCTTTGAAACCTACGGCGTCACCGGCGTGGCCCTGATCACCTTCATCCTGCTGGCGGTGAAAGAGCCCAGCGTGCAAGTGCAACTGCTGGTGTGGATCTTCGTGATGCGCATCGCCATGCTGGTCTCCAGCGCCGCCGCTTACTTCATCAATGGCGCCATTGCCAAGGCCAAGTATGGCCATGCTGAAGAGATGAATTTCGAGCACCCTCTGACCTCGCTGGTGTGGATCACGTCGCTGGTCTCGATTGCGCTCACCTACGTCATCTCCTCGCTGATCGTTCCGGACCTTGGTGGCGATACGACGCTGTGGTGGAAACTGGCTTCGATCATCTCCTGCGGCACGCTGGCGGGCGCCGTCATCCCTGAACTGGTGAAGGTATTCACCTCGACCGAATCGCGGCACGTGAACGAAGTTGTAACCTCCTCGCAGGAAGGCGGAGCGTCGCTCGGCATCCTGTCGGGTTTCGTGGCCGGCAACTTCTCCGCTTACTGGCTGGGCCTGGCGATGGTGACGCTGATGTCCATCTCCTACTACTTCAGTCTGATGGGGCTGGGCAGCCTGATGTTGGCGCCGGCGGTGTTTGCCTTCGGCCTGGTGGCCTTCGGCTTCCTGGGCATGGGACCCGTGACCATCGCCGTCGACTCCTACGGCCCGGTGACCGACAACGCACAGTCCGTGTATGAGCTTTCGCTGATCGAGCAGGTGCCGAACGTCAAGCAGGACATCAAGCGAGATTTCAACATGAACGTGAACTTCGACCGCGCCAAAGACCTGCTGGAAGAAAACGACGGCGCCGGTAACACCTTCAAGGCGACGGCCAAGCCGGTGCTGATTGGCACCGCCGTGGTCGGAGCTACCACCATGATCTTTTCCATCATCATGGCGCTCACCAACGGGCTCACCCAGAACGTGAACAAACTGTCGCTGCTGCACGCACCCTTCTTCCTGGGCCTGATCACGGGCGGGGCCATGATTTACTGGTTCACCGGCGCCTCCACCCAGGCCGTGACCACGGGCGCCTACCGCGCCGTGGAGTTCATCAAGGCCAACATCCGGCTGGAGGGGGTGGAGAAGGCTTCCGTCACCGACAGCAAGAAGGTGGTCGAGATCTGCACCAAGTATGCGCAGAAGGGCATGTTTAACATCTTCCTGGCGGTTTTCTTCGGGACGCTGACGTTCGCCTTCGTGGAGCCATTCTTTTTCATCGGCTACCTGATCTCGATCGCCGTCTTCGGTCTTTACCAGGCGATCTTCATGGCCAACGCCGGCGCTGCCTGGGACAACGCCAAGAAGATCGTCGAGGTCGAACTGAAGCAGAAAGGTACGGAACTGCACGCGGCCACGGTGATTGGGGACACCGTCGGCGACCCGTTCAAGGACACCTCTTCGGTGGCCATGAACCCGGTCATCAAGTTCACCACGCTCTTTGGCCTGCTGGCGGTGGAATTGGCGGTGAAGCTGACGGCGGAAACCGGCGGCCTCCTCACCCATGTGCTGGCGGTGGCGTTCTTTGCGGTCTCGGTCACCTTCGTTTACCGCTCGTTCTACGGCATGCGCATCGTCAAGGAGGCGAAGGTAGCCAGAGTGGGAGCGGCGGCCGACTAGCGTCGCTTGCAGAGTTCACAACGCCATCCGGCTCGCCGGATGGCGTTTTTTGTTTCCGGGACGACAGCTCATCTCCCAAGACAAGGCCGTTGACCGAAGTGACTCTAACGTTTCTTTGGCGGAGGGATTCCTCGCTGCGCTTTACAAGCTATCTCGTAAATGGGGCCGTTGGGGATAGTTGGTGTAATCGCCTGTCTACGTCGACGGGTCACAGCGAGCGGTGACCTTGGTCCTTGGCAGCCGCGCCCCAACGCAATAGTTTGGTCGCGAGGCTGCGAGCCGTTTCCTTCCTGTTCGCGAGCTCTCGATCACCTGTTTTTCTGGCCCCTAAAACCCAAATTGGATGAGGATCTCCGCAATCATGACGCCTCGTCGACCCCAGCGCACGAGCCAACCAATCAGAACGGGACAATCTTATGCAAACCAATAAACTCTTAGCAGTGTTCGGAACGGCTGTGCTGTTCGCCACTGTGGCTTTCACGCTGGTCAGCTCCCCACCGGCACAAGCGCAGGAGCATTCGATTTTCACTGCACTCTATTCCTTCACCGATGGCACAGACGGAGGAAACCCTTATGGGACTTTGGTGCGGGATGCCAAGGGAAACCTCTATGGCACGACTCGCGGTGGCGGAACATTCGGCTTCGGGTCGGTTTTCAAGGTCGACGTCCGTGGCCGGCAAACCGTGCTGCACAGCTTTGGGAACAACGCGGGGGATGGAACAGATCCCTTGGAGGGTGTGGTGCTGGATGCGGCTGGCAACCTGTACGGTACCACGTCCTCCGGTGGCCAGGGGCCCGGAATCGGAACGGTGTTCAAGCTGGATCCGGCTGGAACGGAGACCGTGCTTCACAGCTTTGGTTCGTCGCCAGACGGGGAGCTTCCCGTAGGTATTTTGCTCCGGGATGCGCAGGGTAGTTTGTACGGCGTCACCGTGGCGGGCGGCGCTCACCATGCCGGAACGGTGTTCACTGTGGATCCAACTGGAAAGGAAACGGTGCTGTACAGCTTCAGAGGAGGCGCGGATGGGTTTGGGCCTTATGGCGGCTTAGTGATGGACGCGCAGGGCATTCTCTACGGGACCACGAACACGGGTGGCACTTTCGATCAAGGAACGGTCTTCAAGCTCGATCTCGACGGTCATAAGACCGTGCTGTACAACTTCGGCGGCGCGGACGGTGAAGATCCAACCGGCAGCCTGATGCGGGATGCCGCTGGGAATCTTTACGGTACTACCTTCTTCGGTGGCGCCTTCGGCCAAGGCACGGTGTTCAAGCTGGATCCCGCTGGAACGGAGACCATCCTGCACAGCTTCAGCGGCGGTGCGGACGGAGGAACCCCCTATGCAGGTGTGATCGGCGACGCGGCGGGCAATCTCTACGGCACAACCTCGGAAGGTGGTGCCTATCTCTGGGGGACTGTGTTTGCGGTGGATCCAACTGGGAAGGAAACGGTGCTGTACAGCTTCAGTTACGATAGGGACGGGGCCAGACCATACGCGGGATTGATGCGGACCGCCGCAGGCGCACTCTACGGTGTCACAGCCATAGGAGGGCGTTACCAATACGGAACGGTGTTCAGAGTGACGCCTTGACGGGAATCTGCGCGCACTCGCTAATCTGGCGCGAGGATTGGTGCAAGTGGCACTCTGTTCGTGATGGGCGCATTCGGTCTTTCCAATCGCATTCGGGGCCTCAGTGTTGATCCTTGTTGATGTTGCAGTATCGGACCAAACTTCGCATTAGAACCGCGGTTATTACTGTTGAAGAATCGCCAATCACTCACCGGTCGGGTTATGAGTGTAATCGCTAACTGTCGAAAAATCGCGATTCCACCAGTAACGCTCAAAGCGGCTTGTTTACGAGATGAGTTCTAGCGACGTGGGTTGTGGCTTTCGCTCAGCGTGGCTGGAGCAGTTCGCAGGCTTCGGAGGTACAGCACCAACTGCCAGCGCTGCAACTCCGGCAGACGGCTGAACGAGGGCATGCCGCGATCCGGGTTCCCGTTGGTGATCTTCCAGAACAGCGCGCCATCGCTCTGCGACTGCACGACCGGCAACTGCAGATCGGCAGAATGCTTCTTCTCCATGCCGCTGCCGTTTTCGCCGTGGCACTCGACGCAATTGCGCGCGAACAGTTTCTTGCCTCCGCCCACCAGGCCCGTTCTCTTGGCGAGTGGGTTGGCTCTTGGCGCCGCGTCGGGCGGAACCTGCCATCCCGGATCAGGCTCGTAGGACAGGTTCTGACACCACATCACCCCGGCCAGCGCGGAGAGGACAAGCATTCGCTTCAAGGCTTGCCTCCGAACAACTTTGCCAGCTTTCCTCCGAATCCTCGCACTTCGTAGCTGTAGCCAAAGCGCAGCAGCACCGGATTGCTTTCATGGGTCAGCCCAATCGCGGGGGAAAAACGCAGGCTGGCGTTATCTGTAATTTGCCAGGCGATGACCGGCGCGACGTAGTGAGCGGTGTCATGCAGGCCAAAGCCTTGGGTGCTGCCCAGGCCCCCGTACAGCTCCAGGCCGGCGGCGAAGTTCTCGCGGCAGAAACGGCAGTTCGCCGCTGACGCCAGCGTGGCCAGCGGTCGCGACACGCCCAGCGCGTAGCCAAACTCGAACCCCTCGCTCTGTGAGAGGTTCTTTTCCACAATAAAGTTTTCCGCAATGTTCCAGTCATGGAAGTCGCTGGAAAGAATCAGCTTGGTTTCGAGTTCGTGGGCGTGGGTCTGGCGCAGCTCGGAATTGGGTTCGCCGAAGCCGGGAGCATTGCCGACGACTTCTTTCTGAATGCGGCTGGCCTCGTTGATGCCTTCGTATTCGAGGTAAAGGACGGGATTGATGAAGTGCTCGCGAGCGAGAGGGCGAAAGCGGTTTTCCCAGCGCCAACCCGTGAAGACGGCGCTGTCGCCCGAAGTGGATTGCCCTTCGAGGTAAAGCTCCGACGTCCAGCGTCCCATGACTCCGTATTCAAATTCGGCATACGGAGCAAAGTAGAAACGCTGCCCGGAGCGCGGGACTCCCATGGTGCTGGACGTGGCAATTTCCAGGTTGCCGGGCTCTTCCAGATGATGATCGTAGGTGACGAAGTAGGGGGCTTCCTGGGCGCGAGTTGCGGAAATCCCGAAGAGTCCGAGTAGCAAGGACGCGGCAAGATAGCGGAAGCGCATGGCACCTTTCCAGTATATGCAACTCAGTTGCAACTAGAGAATCGCCAATTACTCTACGCTCCAGCCGGAAGGCTGGTCAATGGGGCGGTGCACATTTTGTTGCGATTCTGTTGCAACCAGTTGCAACGTCGCGGGACGAGTCAGGAATGGGGCAAGCTGCGGCATTGCGAACAATAGCCGCCGATCTCCATGCGCGTCACCAGGATGTGAAACTGGCACTCGCGCTGGATCTGGCCCTTGAGGCGGTCAAAGAGATTGCTTTCGAACTCGAGGATCTTGCCGCAGCGCAGGCAGGCCATGTGCAGGTGATCGCGTTGCGGCCGGCGCTCGTAGAAGTGCTTCTCGCCTTCCAGGTGCATCAGGTCCAGTTCGTCCACCAGGCCGTGGCGCTTGAGCAGTTTCAAGGTGCGGTAAACGGTGACGCGATCAATCTCAGGATCGATCTTGCGGGCCTTGCGGAGGATCTGGCCGGCATCGAGATGCTGCCTGGCGGTCTCCACGATGCTCAGGATGGTGCGGCGCTGCCGGGTCATACGAATCCCCCGTGATACAAGTTCCGCCTGCAAGCGGCCGGGTTGTTCGGTTTGGGGTAGAGGCATAGCTGTTACCGAGTTGCAACTAGCTTAACGCAGAGGAGCGGGACTTGGAACTGATATTTCTTGGGAGCAAGCGACTTGGCAGCTAACGCCACTCCGCGGCTCATTCTGGAGAGAACTGCCTAGTTACTACCCTTCATTTTTTCTTTCACACTGTGGGCCAGTTTCTCGATCTCCTCGGCCTTCTTGATGACTTCCAGCGAGAGCACATTTTCGTTCGACTTGTCGACGTATTGCTGCAGTTCGGTGGCCAGCTTCAGCAGTTTGTCGGTGTCCCGCTTGAGGTCGGCCTGGCGCTGCTGGTTGGCTTTCTTGGCCATGTCTTTTTCGATTTTCGCCCGATCCTCGTCTTCTTGAGCAGGCTGCTGGCCGGGCAGCCGAGGGTGCTGGTACAAGGGTTCGCCCCAACTCACTGGTGGCAGGACGGCCAGCACCAAAACTAATATCATCAAGCAAGCCAGGTTTGATCGCACGGTCACCTCGCGAAGAATGCAATAACAAAATTATACGTCGCCTCCGCCCTGGAAAATCCGCGAGCACGGCTTGCTATAATCGCGCCCTGACGTCATGAATCCAATCCCCGGCTACCTGCTACCACCCGAAACCGCGAACCTTCCCACCTTGTTGCGCGACTGGCGCGAAGACGCCATGACGTTCCTGCATCATGACATGCCGAAGCTTGTGCTGGTGATGGTGGGGGCTTTCGTGCTAATTCGCTTGCTGCGAGCCATCACCCACAGGATTGCCAGTTTGCAGGAGAGGAAACTGCCTCCGGGAATCCGCACCGGGCAGGTGCGCACACTGGCGGGAGTCATCACCAGCGTCGGTGTTTTTATCATCCTGTTCGTGGCCGCGCTGCAGGCGCTTTCCATCCTGGGCCTGAACCTGGGCCCGCTGCTGGCCAGCGCCGGAATTGCCGGCCTGGCGATAGGCTTCGGGGCGCAGACACTGGTGAAAGACGTCATCAACGGGTTCTTCATCCTGCTCGAAGACCAGTTCAACATCGGGGACGTGATCCGGGTGGCGGGGGTGAAGGGGACGGTTGAGAGCATGAGCCTGCGTCGCACCATGTTGCGCGACGACGATGGCACTGTGCACACCGTGCCCAACAGTGAAATCAGGATCGTTTCCAACATGACGCGGGACTGGTCCCAGGTCATGCTGCGAGTCACCGTCGCCTACAGCGAGCCCAGTGACCGGATTGTGAGGCTGCTGCAGCAAGTTGGCGGGGAGTTGCGGAACGATCCAGCGTTCGCGAATGACATGGTGAGCGATGTCGAGGTGCCGGGGATCGATCGGCTGGGGAGCGGCGAAGCGGAGTACCTAGTGCTGGTGAAGACGCGGCCCAACAAGCAGTACGCCATCAGCCGCGAGTTGCGGCGCCGGATCAAGGAGAGTTTTCACGAGAACAAGATCCAGGCGGGCGCACCCGGACGGGTTTATGTGGTCGATTCAGGGACGGGGACACCGACTTCGTAAGCGCAGATTCGAGGAAGGCGGGTAAAGCACGGGCGAGGACGCCCGTGCTCCACACAAACCGTTACAGCGAACTCATGTTCGACAGGAACTCGCTGTTGGCGCGGGTCTTGTTCAGCTTGTCGATCAGCAACTCCATCGCTTCTACGGGCGACAGCGGGTTCAGCACCTTGCGCAGCACCCAGATGCGTTGCAGATCTTCCTTCGGGATCAGCAGCTCTTCCTTACGGGTTCCGGAACGCTGAATGTCAATGGCCGGGAAGACGCGCTTGTCGACCAGTTTGCGCTCGAGAATGATTTCCGAGTTGCCGGTGCCTTTGAATTCTTCAAAGATCACGTCGTCCATGCGCGACCCGGTGTCGATCAGGGCGGTAGCGATGATGGTCAGCGAGCCGCCTTCTTCGATGTTGCGGGCCGAACCGAAAAACCGCTTCGGGCGTTGCAAGGCGTTGGAGTCCACGCCGCCGGAGAGCACTTTTCCACTGGGCGGAACGATGGTGTTGTAGGCACGGGCCAGCCGGGTAATCGAGTCCAGCAGGATGACCACGTCGCGTTTGTGTTCGACCAGGCGCTTGGCCTTTTCGATCACCATTTCGGCCACCTGCACGTGGCGGGCAGCGGGCTCATCGAAGGTCGAGGAGATCACTTCCCCCTTGACCGAGCGCTGCATGTCGGTGACTTCTTCCGGGCGCTCGTCGATCAGCAGAACCATCAGCACGACTTCCGGGTGATTCGTCGTAATGGAATTGGCGACGTTCTGCAGCAGCATGGTCTTGCCGGCGCGGGGCGGAGAGACAATCAAACCACGCTGTCCCTTGCCGAGCGGGGTAAGCAGGTCCATCACGCGGGCGCTGACGTTCTCGCGCGCGGTCTCGAGCTTCAGGCGCTCCTGCGGGTAGAGCGGCGTCAGGTTGTCGAACAGGATCTTGTTGCGCGCCTCGTCGGGCGACTCGAAGTTGACCGCTTCAATCTTGACCAGCGCGAAATACTTCTCGCCCTCGTGTGGAGGACGTACCTGGCCGCTGATGGTGTCGCCGGTCTTGAGGTCGAATTTGCGGATTTGCGACGGCGAAACGTAGATGTCGTCCGGGCCGGGCAAGTAGTTGTAGTCAGGCGAGCGGAGGAAGCCGTAGCCGTCGGGCAGGATTTCCAGCACGCCCTCGGCAAAGATGTGGCCTTCTTTTTCGCTCTGCGCCTGCAGGATCTTAAAGATCAAGTCCTGCTTGCGCAGACCGCTGGCTCCGGGCAGATCCAAAGATCGGGCGATCTTGGTCAGCTCTGTAATGTTCTTTTCTTTCAGTTCTGCGATGGTCATGGATTCACCTGCGAGGAGATTTTCAAAGGGGGGTTCGCTAAGGAAGACTTACCCGGCGGGGCGGGCGGTGGGGCTGCTTACGCAGCCCGCCGCTGTGCCTCGTTAAAGTGTTCCGGTTCGGCGAGAACCGACTGCCGCTCCGAGCTTGCAATCTTATCCAGGACCTCGTTCATGGTCTCCTGGATTCTGGTATTGGGCTTGTGAAACCTACGGGTAGCCTTGGAAGCAAGCTGGCAGAGCATATAACGGTTCCGCAAAGTCTGTAAAGCATCAAAAACGCGATCAGAACGCATCTTCCTCTCTCCCTAGTTCTAGTTAAGCTTGGCCGCATTCCCACCTGACCGATGGGCCAATTCTGGCCACACCTGCCGTAACTTGCTCAATTCAGATGAGTTGTACGGGAAAGCTCTGGTTACCTGTATAGATGCCCCGCAGGCCCTGAAAGTTTCTCGGTGTTTCTGGAATTGGCCCAGTGTCAGCGGAGGTGCATCCGACAGCCGACCGGCTACTAGAAATCCTTGGAACTTTGCAACTTACCGGGAAATCTGGGGAAAGTCAAGTATTTCTTGGAGTTGATCGGTTGGGGGTCTCGGCCGAAGGTACCCGCGCCCCCACCCCGGGGCTCGGCTTTTCGCGTACATTTAGGGGATCAGGCCGGGCACATTTCTACCTTTATATTCGGTCGGGAGTGGGCCTGGGGTGAATTTTATGGATCAATCCTCTGAGACCAAGGCGGTTGGGGAGGCGGGCGAGCGCCGCGAGGGGGACCGCGAGCGTTTGTGGGCGACGGCGCGGCTGAACGGGTGGCTGGCCACGCTGGTGGCGCGCGCGGGCAGCGACTTGCTGCTCATCCCGGGGGCGACGGCATGCATCCGCTTTGAAGGCCGGGTGCAGAACATCGATACCTCGCCGCTCGAAGGGCCGGAGATCGAGGCTGCCGTGCTCCCTGCCCTTACCCCTCATGCGTTGCAGCTCTACCGCGAAAACCAGATCGCGGACTCTTCCTATCGCATCGCCGGGCTGGGGCGGTTTCGCATCAACCTGCATCGCCAGCGCGGCCTGGCGGCGGCCGCGATTCGCGCCCTGCCTTCGACGGTGCCGACTCTGGTTGACCTCCACCTGCCTCCAACGGTGGAAACGCTGGCAAATCTGGCGCACGGGTTGGTGCTGGTGGGAGGCCCGGCCGGCTCGGGGAAATCCACCACCGTGGCCGCCCTGGTCAACGAAATCAATCGGCGGGATGCGCGCCACATCATCACCATTGAAGATCCCATCGAGTACGAGCACTCGCATATTCGCAGCGTGGTGGAGCAGGTCGAAATCGGCACCGACGCGGCGGACTTTCCCACCGCCCTGCGAGCCTCGCTGCGGCAGGCTCCTGACATCCTGGTGGTCGGCGAGATGCGCGACCCGGAGACCATGCGCATCGCGGTCAATGCCGCCGAGACCGGGCACCTGGTGTTTTCGACGTTGCATACCACGGACATGGCCTCGACGATTTCGCGGATTTCGGATTCGTTTCCGCTGGAGCGGCAGAACACCATCCGGCAAGAGCTGGCGATGGCGCTGGCGGGAGTGCTCACCCAGATTCTGCTGCCCAGCAAACGCGGGGGGCGCATGCCGGCGGCGGAACTGCTGATCGTCGGCTACGGCGCGCGCCAGCACATTCGCCGCAACGCGCTCCAGCACCTGCACCAGGAAATCACCACCACCAAGGCCAAGGGCTCGTTCACCCTGGAGGAGAGCCTGGCGCAGCTGGTCAAGCAGGGTTCCATTGACCGCGAGGATGCGCTGATTTGCGCCATGCATCCTGATGACCTCAACAGCCTGCTGCGGGGAGAAGGGCGGGGGTAGCGGGATAGATCGAGAGAGAAAAAACTTTTCTTGGTTAAAGTCTGGCAAATAATCGGGTTGCGGGCACATATCTTCGCAAGCGCCTTGATCCACAGGACTTAGCAGTAAGATCTGGAGCCCATTGGACTTAGCAGGGCCGCGCGGGGCGGCAAAAAACCTGCCTGGCACACGAAGGCCCACGGCGATGGGGCGCGTGGGCGAATTCCTCACACTAGCCTCCGAGCTATGTGCATTCTCTTGCTATCTACTTTAAGCATAGCACACTGGAGTCGGTGAATGGGACATGGGAGAGGATTTTGTTTTCGCTTTGGGGTGAGGGGGTTGGGAGGAAATTGAGGGTTTGGGGGGCTTGACAGGCGGTGGGCATACCCAAGCGAGTGGGGCACCGGCATAGGTGGGCTACCCGTCGGGATCGGCGCTCACGACCTAACCTTCGGCGCGCGCTGAGAAGGCTCGCATGTTCTCAAAAGGGCTTCCGCATAGGCCTCTGCTGTCCTGCGGGCCGCCGCTTCCGTTACTAACAAGAGCAGCAATATGGTCGCAATACTAAGGATGGCTGGAACCCACCAGAGAGCCGGGACGTTTCGCCATTGATGCCAAAGCACGGCACCGGTGCTGAGGCCCGCTGCAGCCGAGACGAATAGCCCAATTGGCTTCAAGCCAAGCAAGTTTCGAACAAAACCAAAATTGCAGTTTTCGGAGAACACGAGCTTGTACGTCTTACCGCGCCTCTTCTCGATTAGGGCCTTCACGGCAGACTCGTAAACCTGATCGGCGTGCGCTGGATCCGCCAATTCTTCTTCCTGAGTCGGGAACGAAAGGCCAAACAACGAACAAAGGGTGTGCTTATACCGTTCCTTCGTGAACGGGTCGATTCGGGTATCACGATGCCGCAACATCGCGGTCGTGGTCTTGCCTCCCCACTTTGTGTAGAGTCGCTCTTGGATGCGTTTACCACGATCCCGCGCAATTCTGGCCAGTAGAAAGAGGAAAGCGGATTCAATAACAGTACCGGCGGCCATGCCAAGAACGCTTCGTGCTCCGCTAAAGAAGGTGTAGACGCCAGCAATGGCTGGCAAGGTGACTATCACAGCTGGGAAAACTCGTGCCCTGAGCTCGTATTCGTCGAATTTGAGTTTAGCCTTCATTGCACTTTCTTGTTCAACTCGTGAGGCTCGGCGAGGAAAGAGGATACTCCCAGCGGGGAGACTATCAATATATGCGCTGGTAGTCCGGCTGCTGAGAGCGTTGAAGAAATTGAAGCCAGCGCCACCAAATCGGTCACACTGGCCCTCGGAGCACCCTTCGGATGGGTATGCCACTCGCCTACATAGCCGAGCATATTGCCCGTGAGGAGGTGGATACGATCCAGCGTCTCCGGATAGTCCTGGACGCCTCTCTTGAATGCATACGGAGATCCTTCCGAGTCCGGGGATGGTGGCAATATCCGCGTGACATAGATGGTCTTCCGCTTCCTGTGCGCGAACCCGACTAGCAGTCCTCCTGTTTCGTTCTTCCCGGCCGCCTTGTGAGCCGATTTCAAGTCGATGAATGCCCTGCTACTGAGCCGAATTCGCCATTGCGAGTCTTTGGTCCCCATCGGAATGATTTCTCTAAACCGAACCGACCAGGACATCGCTCTTAACGGTGCCTGAATGACTGAATTCAAGTGGATCGTGCCTTCCAGGCTAGGGTTGCAGATTGCATCTCGGATCGCGATTGAGAAGAGTGATGAGTGATAAGAGACTACATCGTCCGCCAAACGCATTGTTTCTGAGCTGCAGCTGATCCCGATACCTATTTCCTCTAAGGCGGGGCCACGGCGAAGTGAGCTCTCTTCCTGATGATGCTTCAGCCAAGCCGCGAGCCTATCGTCTTCGATGGCCAGGTCAAACAATGCTGCCTGTAGATCATCGAGCCGAGGATTCCGCCCGCGCCCCTCCATAAGGAGAATCCCCAATTGCCCGCTATCTGTGAGCTCACAGCGAATGACGCGCGTGTGGTGCGGCACGTTACTCTGGACGATGATTTCAAGAACGGAAGCAGATGCGGTCGCGTCGACTAGAAGGTCAAGCCTTTGCAGCGCTTCGTGGTCGCGCATGACATGCAACGCGTCCGTTTTCTTGGCAGAGAAGTTCTTGCCTGTATCTGCATAGTAAAGCGTGTTGAGTTCATCGCGGAGCGCCTCCGCCTTGTTCTTCCCAAGGCTTGAAGCCAACAAGGCATGGCGGATCAGGTTATGTGGTGAGATATTTCCATGGTCGATGAGCTCGATGTTCGTGAAACCCGCCTTCCCCAGATGGAGGCCTAGTTTTGACCCCTGAGCTCCGCAGCCGAGTACAAGGATTCGCGGTTCCGGTGCCGGTGCTTGTGCTATGGATGAGAGCTTCCGGGCGAATGCCCCCGTTATTGGCCTGCGATGATTGAGAAGGTACACGGGCGCAGAAGGAGCAATTGTTCCATCATCCAGCCGGTTCTCTTTATCGCCGAGAATGACTAGAGAAAGGAATTCGATTGCAGAATCCGTTCCCAGGACTTTTTGGGGTCTCGGTATCGCGATAGTGACCGGAATTCCGCCAATCAACTGCAGGTCTTTCTCCTGGTAGGCTCTGATTGCCTCTTCCAGAGGAATGTGCAGTTCCTTGGCAAAGTCGACTAGTGTCCTGAATTCTCCCGGAATTGCCCCGAAATATTTAGTCACAGGCTCGGGAATGGGCCACACTAAAATACCGAACACTATCCGATCTAGAGTTGGGGCGATCTCCGATAAGTGAGCATGAAGTTGCTGGGCCTTGCGGGCGAGGTCGGAGGGGACGTCGTGGAGGGGAGTTTTGAGTGCTACAGCGAATCCAACATCCTTAGTTGGATCACGACTAAAGTCTCGTAAAAGGTCTGAGGCAACAAATGATATACCGCTGGCTCCTGTTGTGGCTTTCCACTGCTCCTGAACGTAAGCGCTAAACTTATTGTCATCGTAAACGCAGATCCCCAAAGATTGCACAATCCTGGTTGGCTCAAACCCGTCTTCTTCCCGGATCAAACGACCACTTGCCGCATCGCGAAGCCAAGCCCGAACGCGGGCAACAAAATCTAGTATCGTATGCTCGGCAAACCAGTCAGCGAGATTGCCCCTGTGTAAGCATAAGTAGGCCGGTATGGCCTTCGTGGTCGGGTTGATGTGCGGAAGATGCTCTACGGGGAAGTCAACACGGTCGGAGTAAGCACTCGGGGGAGTGAAAGGATATCCAGTCGAGTCGAAAACAACGAGAATGGGTTCTTTGGGGCGAATATCCACGTTGCCGACGGTTCCGCCCGTAGGAATATCGACCGCGGCAGTGAACGCAAAAGCTATGCGCGACGCATTCCACCTGACGATGCGGATCGGGTGGTATCCCGCGCCCTGAATCGCTCGGAGTGCCTGCAGGATCTCCCCTGAGCAGTCGGTTTCAGTGATCTTGGTGAGCTGATGGGAAAATAGGCCCGAGTCAGCCATAGGTCTTGGGACTCGAAACTGTTGCCGAAATCGCAGCGGAAGACACAACCTGACTCTTTCGAGGGTATTCGTCCTTGACAGGTCCAGTCTTAGTCATCGTGAAATAAATGGGCTCGGGTTGTTCTTCGGATGGATGCTCACCAGTACATATGAGATTGTCCTCACCCAAAATGTCCTGATACTTTTGTTTCGCGATGTAGTGAGGTGGATTGTCATCATCGTCTTTGATCGGCTTGGACGACGAAATTGCGATCGCCCCCTTCCGCTTCCTCTTCTCGAGGAAGTTCACTATGGTAGGACTCGGGTCGTTTTCCTCAGAAGGCTCTTCGGAAAAGAAAGTCCAGGAGCAGTGATGTGGTGCTAGGAAAAGATCGAATTCGAGGTCAATGTCTTTGCTTTTCCCGATAATATCTTCCCAGATGCTGCAACCCGCATCGCCTCCAAACATTGCCAACCCCGCCCGGTCGATATTACCAACACGGAAAGTCGCTTGAAACACGATGCTCGTGTCATTGCGCTCCGACCACTTCGAATCTGTATCTTTCTTGGTTGGAGCGTGGATAAACATGGAAAAATCTTGCCGGATTGAACCGTTAATTCGACTGGTCCTATTTCCTGGGATGACAAACAAGTCCTTTAGCGCTACAAAATCGGGATTGTCGGTGTAACCGATGATCCGAATCCGATTCCCCGGTTTGTCCGCCTCAGGTTTGTCCTTCTTGTAAAGATCCATTCGCCTTTCCGCCTCTTTCTTTACTAGCTTGGCGGTTTCGCACATATCCTTCTCGTGCGGAGAAAAAATACGAGGCGAAAACCAGAGTTCGTCAATGACTATTCTCTTGTTCTTCTTGTCCGCGTTGGAATACTTAGTTGGATCCCCGACGTAGAACACCGTGTCAAAGCCTCTGACATGGTCTTGGTCAGGA
>JAIQET010000066.1 GCA_020073645.1 Terriglobia bacterium
GGGTCAGGATCCTGATGCCTTGGCCCTGCAATGCCTTTTGCACTGTGAGAGGCCCGCGGACCGCTTCGATGAATCCGGCCCAGGTGCGCACGTCGCCGAGATGCGTAATGGTCTGCGAACGGTCCGGATCGTACATCTCCAGCATGGAGGCTTGGGCAAACACATCGGTGCCGCCGAGGCTCGCGGGATGCTGATCGTTGCCTTCAATCTTAGTCGGCCGGTACATGTGGCTTTCCACCAGCACCGGCGAGGCATATCCGCCCAGAGTGAACGCGGTGGCGAAAAACAGAGGCCTCCCGGGAATGACTTCTTCCGGCTGCCGCACGTAAGGCACGATGGGTTCGAGCGGCTGCTTGGTGCAGGCGGTCATGCCCGCCAGCGCCAGCGACGCGCCCATCAGTTTCAGGAAACCGCGACGCGAGGCGGAGTCCAGCCACTCCGATGCGCCCTTGGGAAACTCGCGGTGCAGCATCTCCTGGAACTCGGCACTTCCCGCAAGTTCCTCCAGGCTGCGCCAGAACTCCGGCCCCTTGGTCTCCGCGATGCGGGCGCGAGCCGTTTCCAGGTCAAGCTTGTGCTTCTTGCCGGGACAAACAGCTTCGCGCTTTTGTTCTTCCCTTTTCATTGTCAAACGATCAACGCTGTCATCCTGAGCGAAGCGAGAGTCCGCGAAGCGGAGTCTCGCGCAGTCGAAGGACCTCTATGGCCTTGGCACCGCTCGCGACGCTGCAAGGCATTCTCCATCGGTCCTCGACGCCAACGGTGAGAACGCCTTACATCCGCGCTGCGGCTGCCCACGCTCGCGGGGTCCTTCGACTCCGTGAATGCTTCGCTCCGCGAAGCATTCACTCCGCTCAGGATGACATTCATAAAATGATCACCTGTGGCACGTCGAACAACTCGTAATGCCAGTAACCGAACGCAACTTGTATTTCTTCACCAGGTCAATGCCCAGCGCCAACTGATCGGTATATGGCTTCCCGTCGACGACTACGGGTAGGCTGCTGGAGGGCTCCTGGTAACGCATGTTGAACACCTGGTCGCGCGGGCGCAAATACTTCTCCGGCGCGCGGTGGCAATTCAGGCACCACTCCATCTGCAGAGAAGCGTAGTTGTACATCAAGGGCATGCGGTCCACCGGCCCGTGGCAGGTGTTGCAGCCGACACCCTTGTTGATGTGAATGCTGTGATTGAAATAGACGAAGTCCGGGAGGTCGTTCACCCGGTTCCACACCAGCGACTTGCCGCTGCGGTAGCTCTCGCGCACCGGCTCCAGCATCTGCGCATTAGTCCAGATCTGCGAGTGGCAGTTCATGCAGGTCTTGGTGGGCGGGATGCCGGCAAAGCTCGAGGTCTCCACCGAAGTGTGGCAATAGCGGCAATCAATGCCGAGCCCGGCCACGTGGTGCTGGTGACTGAAGGGCGCGGGCTGGGGCCGCGCCACTCCGGCGTAAGTCACGTAGGGCGAGCGCTGCACCATCGCCGCCACCCAGAACAACGCCGCCACCACGAAAACAGCGCCAAAAATCGTTGCGCGGGATATGGTGTTCGTACTGCGATGAAAGATCTGCATCGAGTGAAACTTTCCGTGCAGCGGGAACCGTACGCGGGGGTCCCCGGTTCATGCAGCGTTGCGTTGCCCGTTCAAGTGCTCACAGGCGCTTGTGACGCTGGACACGAAAACGGGTGATTATAACAAACCGCGAGGCTTATGCCCGGTCGCCAGCAACTAAATGTGGAAAAAGAGGGGAATGGAATTTCCGGGAATCTTGAGAATTCGAAAGTAGAGGGAGAAAACCGCGGCCAGCTTTGAGGCCCTGCCGCTAAACACAGGGTCCTTGGCGAGCTGGAAGCTCGCTCAGGATGGACTCCAGCCTGGTCAGGAAGAATCAGCCTCCTGGTGGCCGGCGGAGCCTGCCCTGAGCGAAGTCGAAGGGACGCCGGCGCGACGGCTAGCGCAGATTCATGACCAGCAACTTGGGCTCGGTCATTTCCTCGATGGCGTAGCGCAACCCCTCGCGGCCGAATCCGGAGTCTTTGACTCCGCCGTAGGGCATATGATCGATGCGGAAGGTGGGCACATCGCCGCCAATCACGGCGCCGACCTCCAGTTCCTCGTAGGCGTTGAACAGCAACTTGGCGTCGCGGGTGAAGATGCCGGTCTGCAACCCGTAGGGAGAGTTGTTGACTTGCCGCAAGGCTTCGTGGAAGTCGTCGTAGGGTTCTACCGTCACCACGGGCGCGAAGATTTCCTGGCAGTTCACTTTCATCTCCGCACGGGTGCCGGTCAGCACCGTGGGCTCAAGCACCGATCCGCTGCGACGGCCACCGCACAGCAGCCGTGCTCCACTGCGAACCGCCTCCTGCACCCAGTCGCTGGCGCGGACGGCGTCACTCTCGCGAATCAGGGGTCCGAGATCGGTGGATTCCTGCAAAGGATCTCCAGCTTGCAGCTTCTTCACCCCAGCCAACAGCAGTTCGGTGAACTTGCCGCAGACCGAACGCTCCACCAGGATTCGCTGCACGGAGATACAAGTCTGGCCTGCATAGGCGAAACCGCCCGCAACGCAACGCTCGGCCGCGTATGCCAGGTCGGCATCGCTGTGCACGATCACGCCGGCATTCCCGCCCAGTTCGAGGATGACCTTCTTCTTGCCGGCGCGGCGCTTGATGTCCCAGCCCACGGCGGCACTGCCCGTGAAGCTGATGAGCTTGAGACGCTCGTCAGTCACCAACAGGCCGGCATCCTCGTTGGAGAGCGGCAGCACGTTGAGGGCGCCGTCGGGCCAGCCTGCTTGCTGGATGGCCTCCGCGAGCAGCAATGCGCTCAACGGCGTCTGCGGCGCGGGTTTGAGCACCATGGTGCAACCGCTGGCGATGGCGGGCGCCACCTTGTGCGCCACCAGATTCAATGGGAAATTGAACGGCGTGATGCCGGCGATCGGGCCGAGGGGAAAGCGGCGCACGATTCCCCAGCGTCCGGCGGTAGACTCCTGCCAGTCTAACGGCAGGTATTCACCATAAATGCGGGTGCTCTCTTCGGCGGCCACGTTGAAGGTGAAAATCGCGCGCCCTACCTCGGTGCGTGCCGCCTTGATGGGCTTGCCGGCTTCCTGGGCCAGTGTGTGCGCAAAGTCCTCCTTGCGTTCAGCGATGTTCTCCGCCACACGCCGCAGCACCCGCTGGCGCTCGAAGGCGGGCAGCCTGCGGGTAGTACCGAACGCTTTCACCGCCGCGGCGATGGCCGCTTCGGCATGCTCACGTCTTCCCTGGAACACGCGGGCGATCACGCTGCCGTCGAAAGGCGCCCGCACTTCCACGGGATCGCCGGCTTCTATCCACTTGCCATCGACCAGAAAACCCTGGGTGGTGACGGGAGTCACAGTCATCTGGGCCATAGGGGTTATCTTAAGACCTCCGCCGGGGACGAACGAAAAGATTATAGGCCTTTCCCGGCGTGCCGTTTAGCCGCTTTCGACGATAATTAGGTCGCGCAGGGAGCGAGGACAACGTTTGCACACAATCCTGGAACTTGCCGAGCAGATCCGCCAACGCTCCGTTTCCCCCGTTGAGCTGGCAACCCAGTGCTTGGCACGCATCGAACGAGTCAACCCCGCGCTGAATGCGTTCATCACTGTCACCGCCGACCAGGCGCTGGCGCAGGCACGGCAGGCCGAGGCGGAAATACGGGGTGGCGCCTGGCGGGGGCCGTTGCACGGCATTCCGCTTGGTCTCAAGGACTTGATCGATACCGCGGGAGTCCGCACCACCGCCGCCAGTGCCTTGTTCAAAGAGCGCATCCCGACCGAAGATGCGGAGGTTGTGCGGCGCCTGCAAAATGCCGGGGCGGTATTTCTGGGCAAGCAAAATCTGCACGAGTTCGCGTACGGAGCCAGTTCGGTAGTGAGCTATTTCGGCGAAGTGCGCAATCCCTGGGATACGGCGCACATTGCCGGAGGCTCGTCATCAGGTTCTGCAGCCGCGGTCGCCGCGGGCCTTGGTTATGCCGCGATCGGAACTGACACCGCCGGATCGATTCGCGAGCCGGCGGCAATTTGCGGTGTCGTAGGCCTCAAACCGACGTATGGACGCGTCAGCGCCAGAGGCGTGATTCCCCTTTCATGGTCGCTCGACCACGTAGGACCGATCACGCGCACCGTTGCAGATGCCGCAGTCATGCTGCAAACCATCGCGGGCTACGATGCCCGAGACACCGGTAGCGCGGATATGCCGGTCGCCGACTATGTCGCCACCTTGAGCAATGACCCGAAACCACTCCGCATTGGGGTCCCGCGCGCACATTTCTACGACGATCTGCACCCGGAAATCGCCGCGGCCATCAGCCAGGCACTCACGGTACTGGCCACTTTCTCCGCAGAGGTCCGCGACATCGAACCCCCGGTCCCGACCGACCGCACCGTCCAGAGCGCGGAATCCTATGCCTACCACGCGGAGTTCGTGGACCGGAGTCCCGAGCTGTATCAGCCGGAAACGCTTCGGCGCATTCAGACCGGAGCTAGCGTCACTGCCACCGACTACATTCTCCGCTGCCGTGAGATGGACCAGATGCGGCGCGACATGGGCGGCGTTTTCAAAGATGTCGATGTGCTGGTGACTCCGACCACTCCGATACCGCCGCCCAGTCTGGCCGAGTTGAAACAGAATCCCGATCTGCTCCGCCCCCGCGAGATCCTGCTGCTGCGCAACACCCGCCCGGTCAATGTGTGGGGATTGCCGGCGATTTCCGTTCCCTGCGGTTTCACGCAGGCGGGCCTGCCGATCGGACTGCAAATCATCGGCCCGCACTGGGGAGAAGCGAGGGTTCTGCAGCTGGCACATGCCTACGAGCAGGCCACGGCGTGGCACCAGCGAGGGCCGAAACTGGCGTCGCAGGTTTAGTCCACGGAGGTGACGTCCTGGGGTAGCAGCAGGACGAAAGTGCAGTCGCTGGTGGCCGTGGAACAAGAAAGAATTCCCCGGCGCACCACCTTGGCGGGGGTATCGTCGGGAAACTGCAAGTTGTATTTGGCGCTGCGCAGCGCCTCCGCGAAGATTTTCAATTTCTCATCTCCGCTGATGAACTTGACGCCGTCGACATTTGCTCCCGCGCTGCTGCTTGCGAACATGATGAAAAACTCGGCGCTTCCCGTCTCTTTGGCTACCTTACCCAGCCTGATGGTGCGGGATAGCTGCGAGTCCTCGCGATATTTGGCCGACGTAGAGTCAACTTTGCTGTCCCCACCCAGCAGCGTAGACAGATGCGTACGGGCTTCCGGAACTGGCCGGATCGCGGTCATCGCCATGGAATAGGCACGGATCGCGTCGTCTTTGCGGCCCAGCTTTTCATAGATCTGCCCCAGATGATCCGAGACTTCGCTGTGCTCATCGAGATTCCAGGCCGCCAGCACATACTTCTCCGCCTTGGCTAGGTCGCCGCTGGCCAAATACACCCAGCCCAGCGTGTCCCAGTAGGCTGCCAGCGAACGCACGATTCCCAGATCACGTTCGGTCATCTGGTCCAGAGTTAGATTGCGCGAGGCGGCCACGGTCGCCGCCACCGCCGATTCCGCGTACTGCTGGGCGCGATCCAGGTGAGCCTTCTTGAGCGAGAGCTGATAGGCGATGTTGTTCCAAACCAGGGGCGTGGCTGAAATCTCGAGGGCGCGATCGAAGGCTGCGAGCGCTTTGTCGTCCTGGCCCAGATTCAAGCAGGCATCGCCGAGACTCACCTGAAGCAGCGGATCATCCGGCCTGAGCGCGGTGGCCTTCTCGAATTCGGGCACTGCCTTGTCGTATTTGTGCTGCTCCGCGTACATCCCCCCGAGGGCGGCGTGGGTGTACTGGCTGAGCGGATTAATTTCCAGCGCCTTGCCATAGGCTGCGGCCGCCTCGTCGTATTGACGCGCAACGGTGTAGGCCCAGCCCAGGCTGTTGTAGGCATATTCGTCGTAGGGAGTGAGATCGGTTTGTTTGCGAAAGGCATCAATGGCCAGGTCGGTCTTGTGCAATCCCATATAAGCGCGGCCCAGGTTGATCCGCGCGGTCTTGTGCTTGGGTTCGGCGTCCAGCACCTTTTCCAGCAGGTCGATGGCAATCTGGTATTGGCCGCGTTGCAGAGCGGCATTGGCAGCGTCGTTCAAATCGTCGCCCTTCAAATCGGCCGGAGCGGCCGGCGTGCCGGCGGCGGTACTGTCCACCGAGAGGTGCTGTTGCATGTCGGCGGATAAGGCGCGCCGGAAGGCGAGATAGTCGCTGGCCCGGTCAGCCGGCAGCTCGAGCTCGCGCGTGGCCAGTTTGCGCTCCGCGGTGAAGGTGCTGCCTTCCATCTTGTAGCTGGCTTGGTACTCCGCATAGTCCCGCTTCATCGAGAACGGCACCGGCACGCGGGCGGTGTACTTGGCCGGCAGCTCGAGCTTGAGCTGGTACAGGAACTGCCCAGTGGGGCCAAGTTTGATCGGTTCCGCGCCCGGGCCGGTGTCATTCTCATCCGCGCCTGCGATGTCAACCTGCGAAAGTGGCAGAGCAATGTCTGATTTCTTTCTTGACCAATCCAGAAAATTCGCTTTGACGATCTTGTACTGCAAGCGGAATGGTTCCCGGGTTTCCGCTGGATCACTGACCTGCACATCGGAAACCTCGCCATCGAGCCCGCCCAAGGAGCTCATGTTGCTCACAAACTGACGCCACTGCGCATTGGGTAGGCGGCGGAACAGCAGCCTCATGAGCAGCTCGAAATCGCCGCGTGCTTGGTAGGTGACGTGGGCGGTGAGTTTGCCCAGTTCGCTCACGCTGCCGTCCACCTCCTGGACTTGGGTGTTGGGCATGGGTGGATCGGCCGGGGTTTCCTGCAGATGCGGCGTCCCTTCGGCAGGAACTACCAGCGCCTGTTTCGCGCGCAGCGGGAAGGACAATAGCTGAAAGGGCGCCACCTCGGTGGTGGTGTCCATCCAGATCTCTTCTTTGCCCAGTGGCACCAGGCTGATGACGTGGTCGAACTGCGAAGGTGAGGGCACATCCGGATCCAGCTTGCGGCTGGAGTTGATGAGCACAGAAGAGGCGTGGTACCCGGAGGCTTCCAGCAACGAAGCCAGCAGCGTGTGCTTGTCCTTGCAATCGCCGTACTGGTTGTGCAGCACATCGGCAGCGGCGTGGGGCTGGTAGCGTCCCACGCCAAACGACAGACTGATATAGCGGAAATTCTTGGCTACGAAATCGTAAAGCGCCTCGATCTTTTCGATATCGCTGCTCTTGCCGGCAGTTAGCTCGGCGGCTTTCTTGCGAATCTCGTCGGTGGGCTGCCGCCGATCTTTCTCCAGCCCGGCATACCATCGCCCCATCTCCTCCCAACCGGCAAAGGTCGTCATCTGGACGGCCGGGGCCTCTGGCCCCTTCTTCTTGGTTTTTTTCTTGTTGTCCTCGTCTTCGCGCTCCAGGTGAGAACTGGTCCAACGGTAAATGCGGCGGCCATTCTCCTCGCTGATCTTGGGGTCGCTTCCCGGCTGGGTCTTCAGCTTCGCGCTGCGCTCCCGGGGCACGTTGACTTCAAGCAACTCGTCGAGCACGATATCGTTCTTGTCGAATCTGTGTTCCATCCAGAACTGGCCGGTTGCCAGCGGGGTGTGAACCACGGTGACAATGTCGTACTCCAGCACTTCCCCGGGACGCAGGCCCGGAACGGTGATGTGCTTCTGCCGATAGTCGGTGTAGACGGGTGCTTCCCGCTCGATGGGCGCGCTCAAGTCCTGCACCGCCTCCGGCGGCGCGGTCACCGTGCTGCCGTCCGCCTTCAAGACCCGCACATAGGGAATCTCGATACGCTCGTTGGCCGAGTTGTACCCGAAGATGAGTTGCCCCCACTGCTCTACTCCGGCCTCGCTCTGGACTTTGATGCGAGCGGACAGCTCCCGCTTCCCGGTACCGTCGTTCTCGAAGCGATACGAGGTATGCAACTGTTCGACGACGAAGCCTTCCTGGGAGTAATCCGGCGCTTGGGCGGAGGTGGAGGAGGGTTTCGGCGGAGGACTTACCGGTGTCTTCTGGGCGGGTGCGACCCAGCACAAACAGCCGAGCACCACAGCAACAGCGAAAAAGCGGGCCATGGCGACGTTGTATCGCATGGTGGTTCCCGACGCAAGAGAAACCCCCTTCCGCAGCAGCCAACCACCCGGGGCCCATGCGGCGAGGTTCGCGTCGAAGACCACCTCAGGTTGTTAATATGTTCCCGTGCCCAGCAAGACTCCGCAGACGTCCCAACTCACGGTTCTTTTCGCCAATTCACTCCAGAAGTTCCGCTGGCTTGCGCATGGCTTCAGCACGCGCCCGGGGGGATTTTCTGGTGCCTATGGTGGCCGTGCCCTCAATCTCGGATTTACCAGGCCAGATTCACGCAGCGCAGTGGAACGCAACCGCCGCGTCTTCCTCGAGGAACTTGGCGCGATGAACGATGGCCAGCCCTGGCCGCTGGTCACTTTGCGCCAGATCCACTCCGACTTGATCCATTGCGTTGCGGATCCGCCCCCGCATCAACTCGTCGGGGACGGCCTGGTTACCGACCAACCCGGCCTGCTGCTCGCGGTCCAGACCGCCGATTGTCTGCCCGTGATCCTGGTCGACGCGAAACGGCGAGCGGTGGGCGTCTTCCACGCGGGTTGGCGTGGCACGGTGAAGCGCATCGTCGAAAAAGGTGTGGGCGAGATGCGGCGCTGGTTCGGCAGCTTACCGCGCGACCTCAAAGCGGGCATCGGGCCGGGCATCCATAGCTGCTGCTACGAAGTGGGACCCGAGGTTGGTGAGCGCTTCCATTCCCAATTCGCCTATGCCGCGGAATTGTTCCGCGAGAGCAAGGAATCGGAGCCGATCCGCGAGAGGTATCCGCTGCTGTTCCTCACGGCCCGGGCGCCGGGACATAGCGAGCTGCCGAAGAGAATCTTTCTCGACCTGGTGGAAGCCAACCGGCGTCAGTTGATCGCCGCTGGAGTGGCGGCCAGGAGCATCAGCGCCTCGCCCCTGTGCACCTGTTGCCGCACCGATCTCCTGTTTTCCTACCGTGCCGCAAAAGGCCCTACTGGGAGGTTGATGGGCGTGGCAGGAATCAGGCCGGCGAGCAGGTAGGGTCTCAGAAAAGAAAAGAGACGCTGCCAGCAACGTCTCTACAGGGAACTCCTCGGTTGCGTGTGGGCGAGGCCCCGCAGCCACACCGGCTCGCTACTGTGCCGGAGGCGCTGCGGGTGGCGTGGCGGCCACCGGCTCGCCAGTGTTCACCAGGTCTTTGAGTTCCTTGCTGGGCTTGAAGAACGGAATCTTCTTGGCCGGAACTTCCACCCGATCGCCGGTCTTGGGATTGCGCCCGACGCGCGGTTTGCGCTGGCGAGTGCGGAAGCTGCCGAAGCCCCGGATCTCAATCTTGTCACCCACCCGGAGCGAGCGGACCACGCTGTCAAAGATGGTCTCGACGATGACTTCACTGTCCTTGCGTGTCAACTCGGCCAGCCGGGAAACTTCATCAATCAGATCGGCTTTTGTCATACGCCCCTTCGCTCTGTCGTGAACTCGATGTGGCTGTCTTGTTTTAGGAGCCCCTCCGCCACTGAGTAGGCCTGCATAAACTTCTCAAATTTCAGGGCTTTTGCGCAAGAAGCTTTTTCGGATGCAGGTCTCAGGTGTCAGGTCTCGGGTCTCGGGCAGGGGGCCTGAGGAATGAGACCTGACACCCGAGACCTGAGACCCGACACCTGATCTCAACCTATTTCCACAGATAGTAGAAGCCCATGTGTTGCTCAAGCAGCTTCTCCCGGGTGGGAAGCCACTCCGAAACGTCCCCGAACAGCAAGTCGAGCACGGTCTTGCGCTCTTTTTCCGGATGCACCAGCACCGGCTCGCCCTTGATGCCGACCGCCTTGGCGGTATCGTCCACCGCGGTCTGGAAATCGCCCACCTGGTCGATGAGTTTCATGGACAGCGCCTGCTCGCCGGTCCAGACCTTGCCGTTGGCGATAGCTTTGATGTCGTCGAACTTTGCTTTTCGCCCGTCGGCCACCGCCCGGATGAACTGAACATGCATGTTATCGATCAGCGACTGCAGGTATTCCTTTTCGGCCGGAGTCATCTCGCGCGTGGGCGAGCCGGTGTCCTTGAACTCACCCGCTTTCATGGTGATGTCTTTGAGCTTGGCCCAGCGCAACAGGTCTCCGTAGTTGACCCACTCGGAGATGACGCCGATCGAACCCACGATGCTGCCGTTGTCGGCGTATATTTTGTCGGTCGCGCACGATACGTAATAGGCGCCGCTGGCTCCGAGGGTCTCGATCGAAGCCACAATGCGTTTCTTCTTGTCGTCGCGGATGCGCTTGACCTCGCGGTAAATCTCTTCTGACGCCGCTACCCCGCCGCCGGGCGAGTTCACGTGCAGGATGATGGCCTTGATGGAATCGTCGTCGGCGAATTTCTTAAGCTGGGGCACCACCACCGACGGCGTGATGATGACGCCTTCCAGATCGACCACGCCAATCTTGTCCCCGAAACTGCCCAGCGCGCTGGTGCGATCCCCGGTACGCAGAGTGATGTAGACCAGCGTAAATACCGCCAGCACAAAGAGGAAGAAGGCTCCTCCTCCAATGACAATCCAGAGCCAAGTGCGGGAACGACCGTTATTCGGCATACAGATGGGCTAGTTTAGCACCGGACGGAGTGCGAAGTTTCAGCCTTTTGTAGCGCCCTAGCCTGCCCTGAGCGAAGTCGAAGGGTCTCGCCGGCTGTGGTGGGGGCGTCCCGCCCCCACACGCGGGAGCAGAGCCAGAATGCCAGCGTCCCGTGACTGTTCGTCTACCCCACAGGAATCTTGTGTTGCATCGAGGGTTCACCGGCGGCAGAATTACGCAGACTCCAGGGAGGCAACTCATGGCAGCATTCTGCGTCAGTTGTGGTGCTCCGCTCACCGAGGGCGTCAAGTTCTGTTCCAAGTGTGGGGCCGTGGTGCAAGCCGCGCCGGCTGCGCCGGTCAGCGCAGCGCCGACAGCGCCTACGCCTGCAGCTCCCGCTTCCGGGGGCAGCAGCACCGCGGTGAAGATCATCATCGGCGTGCTGGCGGTGTTTGTATTCCTGAGTCTGCTGGTGGCCGGCAGTTGCTTCTACGTCGCCTACCGGGTCAAGAAGAAGGTCCACGAAGTCTCCCGGGAGATGGGTGGGGAAGTGGCTCCCTACAAGGGCAAACGCCAGCCTTGCGCCATGTTGACCGGCGAGGAGGCCAGCAGGGCTCTTGGGCAACCCGTGGCCTCGGTGGAACAGACTGGCACCAGCAACTGCGAGTACCACTTCGGACCCGGCGGCAACCAGCGTTTTGCGATTGATTACACCTGGGACGGCGGTGCCATGGCGTTCAAGCTGTCCCACGCGGCCATGAAATCGGTAGCTGGCATGGAAACTTTCACCCCGGTGCAGGGCATCGGGGATGAAGCCTACATCGAACCCATGGGCTCGGGCCTGCTGATGCGCAAGGGAGACGTGATGGTGAATCTCGACCTGCGTGTGAGCGGGGTCAGCGTGGACGCGGCCAAAACCATGGCCGCCAAGATTGCCGACCGCTTGTAATCGAGGACGGACGAGATCAGGGCACCACGACGCGCAAGGCGTTTGCCGCCACGCTCACTTCAATGGGAGTAGAGCAAACGTATTCGCCATCAGCGTACACGTCCAGGGGCCCCTCTGTTTCGACTCTGAGGTGCTGCGCCTGGAAATATTCCACCTCCGGGATACTGAGGTGGCGCCCGAAATAAACCGTAGGAAAAAGAAAAAAGAGCTTGAACTTGTCCACGTCGCGCACGATGCAGATGTCCAGCTGGCCGTCATCGAACCGGGCATCAGGCGCAATTTTCATGCCTCCTCCGTAAACCGGGGTGTTGGCGAAAGCGGCCAGAACGGTTGGCCTTTCGCTGCGCACGGTAAATTGGTCCGCCCGGCTGTTCTCAGTCGCCGAGATTTTGATGAGACGGGGTGCAAAACGCAAAAGCGCGGGCAGCAGGCTGAGCACGTAGCCGCCGTGTCCGCGCACCCAGCGTGGAAGGTGGTTCGCCCGCCGCGCGATGTCGCCATCCAGGCCGACGCCGCCGACACAACAAAAATAGTGCCGATTACCGGGTACCGAGTACCGAGTGGGATCGTGTGGCGCGGGCGCCTCGCCCGCGTCTGGTGGCGTCGGGAATGAGTTTCGGTGGCGCGGGTTTGGGTGGCGCAGGGGTGGGTGGCGCGGGGGTGGGTGGCGCAGCGCTTCAGCGCTGCGAACAGGCTCCTCTTGGATCTGGGGCTTTAGCCCCTGAGGGTCCGGCGCCCAGGGTGTGATGACCCCCAGATCAATCGTCTGAACATTGCTGCCACTGGATGAGAACTTGTGCCACGCCGCTAAGGAATCTTTGACGCTGCGCAGATTCAGGGCGCGGGCAAAATCGTTGCCACTTCCGCAGGGCACCACCAGCACGGGTAGCTGCAGCTTGACCAATTGCGCCAGGTGGCGGTGCACGGTGCCGTCGCCACCAAAGATGAGGATTACATCAGCTTCGCTCGAACTAGCCGGCAAACCAATCAGCCAAGTCGCAACGGAGTCTTTCTGAAATGGCTGCAGAGCCTTTGCGGAAGACCCCAAGCCGAGGATGGCAGCGGCGCGCACCGTGGCATTTAACCACATCGCTCAGGATGTCACCGCTGGCAGCGGCAGGAACCACGTGGCGACGGCCGCCCTCGGCCGTCGGGCCGGGCGTAGCCCGGCGGGCGCATGCGGTGCCGAGAGAGCTCAAACCGAGCTTCGCTCAGCCGGACAGCCGAGGGCGGCTGTCCCTACGTGGATCGTTTCCCACCGCTAGCTAGCTTTTCAGAGCACAATATGAACTCGTTTCATGGTTCTGCCCACGCGGACATCAATGACCTGCGGAGGGAGACCTATGGGTAGGAACGGATCCTTCACCACGTCCCCAGCGATGCGAACGGCACCTTGCTCCCTTTTTCGCTGGCCTTCCGTCACGGAGGAGGCAAGCCCAGCCTTCTGAATCAGCTTATCCACTTTGATCAGCCAAGGTGTCTCGTGAAGATGCGGAGCTAGCTGTCCGATGTCGTTGACACGGACTTCGACGATGTCTATGGCTTCAGGAGATTCGCGCTGTTGGAATTGACGCGACCAGTCTGTTTCTGCTTTGAGCGATGCTTCTAGACCTTGAAAATCCTGCACAATCTGGCGCGCCAGATGCTGCTTTAAGGCCATCGGATGACGTTCGCTGAGTCTAACTTGTCGCTGCATTCGCTCGACATCGACGGTCGACACATCCGTCAGCAGCTCGTAATACCGCCACATCATCTCGTCCGAAACCGACATGATCTTGCCGTACATCTCGAGCGGAGGCTCGTTGATGCCGATCGCGTTGTTCAGGGACTTCGACATCTTCTGCACACCGTCGAGACCCTCGAGAATCGGCATGGTCAGGACAATTTGCGATTCCTGGCCGTAGGCGCGCTGCAGTTCGCGGCCCACCAGCAGGTTGAACTTCTGGTCGGTGCCGCCCAACTCGACGTCGGCCTGCAATGCTACTGAGTCATATCCCTGCGCCAGCGGGTAGAGCAGTTCATGCAGCGCAATCGGTTTCTCTTCCAGGAAACGCTTGTGAAAGTCCTCGCGCTCGAGCATCTGCGAAACCGTAAACTTCGCCGCCAGCCGGACCCAGTCCTCTCCCTTCAACTTGCCCAGCCACTCGCTGTTGTGGCGGATTTCCGTCTTGCTCTGGCTGAGGATCTTGAAAACTTGTGCCAGGTAGGTCTTGGCGTTTTGCTTGATTTCTTCCGGGCTCAACGGCGGGCGGGTCGCCGACCGTCCTGTAGGATCGCCGATCATACCCGTGAAGTCGCCGATCAGGAAGATGACGGTATGGCCCAGGTCCTGGAAGTGCTTGAGCTTGCGCATCAGCACGGTGTGACCGAGATGCAGGTCGGGGGCGGTGGGATCAAAGCCCGCCTTCACCCGAAGCGGCTTGCCCGAAGTGCGGGACTTTTCGAGCTTGGCACGGAGTTCGGATTCCTTGACGATTTCCGCGGAACCCTTCTTGATGTAGGCGAGTTGTTCGTCAACCGGAGCGAAAGTGGACATTGCCAAGGATTATAAAGAAGTCACGGTAGATTGCAGATTTCAGATTTTGGATTGCAGATTTAAACCCTTCGCAGTCCGCAGCGAAGCCACGAAAATTAATACCAGTTCACACCGCGCGGTAGTTCGCGGCGACCGAAGTCGCAGCACGCAGCAACTGGCGCGTGATAATCCGCCCTTCCTGGCTTGGCGGAATGGCTCGACACAAGCGAATCACCAGCAGCGCGAAGTGCTTGGTACGATTCTTCATTGCCTCCGCGTTGGTCGTCTGCGCCACTGAAAATCTGCAATCTGCAATCTGAAATCTACAATAGGGTTCATCTTCCTGCCGTGATCTTTCTCACCAACCTTCTCCCCGCAACGTCGAAATTCCCTTCCAGTACGATGTTGATGGCCTCGGAGTAAGCGATGTGCTCCTGCTCGAGGATCCTCTCGGCGAGGGTGTGTTCATCGTCGCCGTCGAGCACCGGCACGGTCTTCTGCACGATGATGGCGCCGTGATCGAGTTCCTCATCCACGAAGTGCACGGTGCAGCCCGCGACCTTGACCCCGTAGGCGAAGGCCTGCTGCTGGGCTTCGAGGCCGGGGAACGCCGGCAGCAGCGACGGGTGGATGTTCAGAATGCGATGCGGAAACTGCTGCACGAACCAGGGCGAGAGCAGACGCATGTATCCCGCGAGGCAAACGAGATCGACCTCGTGGTCCTTGAACAGGGCTACCACTTCGCGATCGTGCTGTTCGCGCTCCTTGCCCTTGGACGGGACCACGAATGCGGTCAGGCCGAGGCGGCTGGCGATCTCCAGGCCGCCCGCATCCGCTTTGTTCGAGATCACGACTGCAATGCGGGCGTTGGGGATACGTCCGGCGGCGACGTTCTTGGCGATGGCTTCGAAGTTCGAACCACGCCCGGAGAGCAGGATGCCGAGGTTGTGCATGGTTAGATGATAATTCACCACAGAGACACACAGACATAGAGGAATTGCTGATTTGCGATTTTTGATTGTTGATTTGGGAATAAGTCGCCTGGCCCGATGGCGTTCCCAAATCAATAATCAACAATTCTCCTCTTGACGCCGATCGGGCAGTTGTACCAACATATGTTGCTATGACATATATGGCTCCGAAGGTCTTCGACCGAGAACTAAAGAAAGGCAGCGCCGAGCTGCTGATTCTTTCGTTGCTCGAGCATCGCCCCCGCCACGGCTATGAGATCAGCAAGCTCATCGAGGCGCGCTCCGAGGGCGTGCTGCGCTTCAACGTGGCCTCGTTCTATCCCTTGCTCTATCGCCTCGAGCAGCGCGGATTCATCGAGGGGCGGTGGGTAGAAAAAGCCGGCCAGCGGCGGCGGCGCTATTACCGGTTGACGGCGCAGGGCAGAAAAATGCTGAAGGAACAGCGCAGCATCTGGCGCGACTTCGTGAATGCCATGAACCAGATCACAGGAGCAGAACATGCCTGACTGGGGAAAAGGAATCAGGGCGCGGCTGGAAGGACTGAAGCTGGAGCCGACCCGCGAAGCCGAAATCGTGGAAGAGCTCAGCCAGCACTTGAACGACCGCTACGAAGAATTGCTGGCAGGTGGAGCTACCGCCGAGCAGGCCTATCGCTCGGGGATGGAGGAACTAAACTCTGGCCGCCTGACGGCAGAACTGCAGCCTCTGTTGCGCCCGGCGCCACCGCCAATCGTGCTCGGCCAGGATGAGCGCGGAAACCCGCTGGCCGGACTGTGGAGGGACTTGCGTTACGGGGTGCGCCTGCTTCGTCTGAATCCGGGATTTGCCCTGGTGGCTATCCTCTCGCTCGCACTGGGCATTGGCGCAAACACGGCGATCTTCCAACTGCTTGACGCCGTGCGCCTGCGCACCCTGCCGGTGAGAGACCCGCAAGAACTGGCCAACATTCCCCTGGTTTACCATCCTAACGGTCGTATCGGATCGTTCTCCTCGCCCAATCCCCAACTTACAAATGCCCTGTGGGAACGCCTTCGCGACCAGCAGCAGGGGTTTTCGAGTATCGGAGCCTGGAGCGCCCAAAAACTCAATCTCAGTCAGGGCGGCGAAGCCCGCTACGCGAATGCCCTGTGGGTCAGCGGCAGCTTCTTTGCCACCCTTGGAACACAGCCCATCCTTGGCCGCCTGATATCACCCGCCGATGATCAACCCGGTTGTGGTTCTTCTGGGGTGGTCATCAGCGATGCCTTCTGGCAGAGGGAATTCGGCGGTGGTGCTTCTGTGCTCGGTCAGAAAGTTACCTTGGAGGGACATCCGTTTGAGGTCATCGGCGTCACCCCAGCCAGCTTCTTTGGGGTGGTGGTGGGGCGTACCTTCGACGTTGCAATTCCCATTTGTGCTGAGCCCAGTCTCGCCGGCAAACGCCAGTCCGCCCTTCGGAATCCGCAAGGATGGTGGCTGGCTGCCATCGGACGGCTCAAACCGGGCTGGACCGTTGAGCGCGCTTCCGTCCAGCTTGCCGCGATTTCTCCCGGCATCTTCGAAGCCACCTTGCCCGCGGAATACGATCCCACCGACCGGAAGAATTATCTCCAGTTCAAGTTGGGAGCACTCCCCGCCGCTTCCGGACTATCCGATCTCCGCGAGGAATATGAAGATCCGCTGTGGCTCTTGATGGGGATTTCCGGCTTGGTTCTGCTGATTGCGTGCGCCAACCTCGCCAATCTGATGGTGGCACGCGCCACGGCGCGGCAGCGGGAGATGGCGGTACGGCTGGCGTTGGGAGCTTCGCGCGGCCGTCTGGTCCGGCAACTCCTGGCGGAAGGCCTGCTGCTGGCCGTGGTGGGCGCCTTGTGCGGCGCGGGCCTGGCGCAAGCCTTGAGCCGGCTGCTGGTGTCCTTCCTCAGCACCCAGAACTCACATCTATTTCTGGATCTGACGCCGGACTGGCGCGTGCTCGCGTTCACCGCCGGGCTGGCCATACTCACTTGCCTCTTGTTCGGTTTAACCCCGGCGATTCAGGCGGCACGCACCGCTCCCGGTGAAGCCATGAAGGCGACGGGCCGCGCGGCCACCGCCGGCCGCGAACGCTTTGCGGTGCGACGAGGTCTGGTGGTCTCTCAGGTTGCGCTCTCGCTGGTGCTGCTGGTCGGGGCTCTGCTGTTCGTTCGCACCCTGCGCAATCTGGTGACCCTCGACGCGGGCTTCCAGCGGGATCACATCCTCATCAATGACATTGATTTGTCCCCGCTCCGGCTTCCGGTCGCGAACCGCGTGGCTTACAAACAGGAACTGCTGACGCGTACAAGGGCGATCCCCGGCGTCATCTCGGCGGCCAGCGTTAGAGTTGTGCCGGTGAGCGGCAACGGATGGAACGACAACATCAACATTCCCGGCACCACGGTGCAGCGCAAGATCGCCGATTTCAATCGCATCAGCCCTGGCTATTTTCGGACGGTAGGAACTCCGTTGCTCGCGGGCCGCGATTTTGACGACCGCGACACCGCTGCGTCCCCCCAGGTTGCGATTGTGACTGAGAAGTTCGTACAGAAATTTCTCGCTGGCGCCAGCCCGATCGGCAAGGCCTTTGGCGTGGTCCAGCAAGGCGGCAAGCCCGACCGCATCTATCAGATCGTGGGGTTGGTTCGAGATACCAAGTACAGCGATCTCCGCGAGGAGTTCATGCCCATTGTTTTCGTGGCCGAGGCGCAGAATGACTCACCTGATCTGGAAGCGCAATTCATGATTCGTTCCGACGCACCGCTGACCGAGCTTATCCCGGCACTAAAGCGGACCGTCGCCGAGGTGGACCCGGCCATGGTGCTCAACTTTAGCGTGTTCGACACTATGATCCGCGAAGGCCTGTTGCGGGAACGCCTGATGGCGACGCTGTCCGGTTTTTTCGGTTTTCTCGCGGCGATCCTCGCCATGATCGGTTTGTATGGCGTGATCTCCTACATGGTGGTCCGGCGACGCAACGAGATCGGGATTCGCATGGCGCTGGGCGCGGACCGGAGCGATATCGTCGGTCTGATCATGCGGGAAGCAGGGACTTTGCTGGGCATCGGCTTGGTCGTGGGAACGGTACTGGCGTTGATCGCGGGAACCGCAGCCAGTGCTCTGCTGTTCGGATTGCGGGCCAGCGATCCATGGACCCTGACGCTGGCGGCGCTGGGCCTGGCCCTCGTGGCCGCGGCGGCCAGTTTTCTGCCCGCACAACGCGCCGCAACGCTGGATCCAATGCAGGCGTTACGGGAGGAGTGAGCCGTTTGCCCGCTGTGGGTTCGCTCCGATATAGTTTTCTCCTGGCATGTACGAAAATTTCCAGGCCGTGGACCGCTGGAGCAAAAAGTCAGTGCACTGTCTCTACCAGGCGCTGGTCGTGGCCATTGCCACGCGTCACGCCGACGCGGTGGACATCAAGTTCCTGGTGGATGGCCGTCCCCTGTGGGTAGCGCTGCCCCATCCCGCCTGGGTGGAGTACAAGAACCGTACCGGCAAAGTCATCACCGATCGCCTGGCGATTGAGATCGCTGGGCATTACTTGAAGACTGCCCTGGAGTCCGGCGGGGGCGTCGGGCGAGAAATGTATTCGCTTACCGTGGACGAGACCCTCAAGCACCTGGATGCAGTGGTGGCAGAGTCGGAAGCACAGGCGACCGCTCCTTCAGCGGTTCCTGCGGGAAAGTAGCGCCGGCGTCCCGCCGGCTGTCGTGGGGGCGTCTCGCCCCCACATCGACCAAGTGCAAGCATCACAATCACTTGTGAGATAACGCACTGCCCACGAAGGAACCGTTCGAGACAATAGTGCGTCGGCGCGTGGTGACGCTTGCGCCAGAGTTTCGCGTCCAGCACTTGGAAGGTCCCTGCAAATGAGGGACAATACTGGCCTTGTTTTTATAGGAGTTCCTGTCAGGCCGCGTCTGCACGCGGTAGCGCACGGCTGCAAGTTGGCTGTCTGAGGAGATGCCTTTATGTCCAGTCTTACGTTGGAAGTGGAAACCGCCCGCAGCGAACGCAAAAACAAACGGCTCGCGCAATGGGTGGACGAAGTCGCGCAGCTGTGCAAACCGGACCGCGTCCACTGGTGCGACGGCTCGCAGGAAGAGTACCAGGCGATGCTCCGGCTGATGATCCTGTCGGGCACCGCCATCCCGTTGGTCGAGGGCAAGCGGCCCAACAGCGTGCTGGTACGGTCGAATCCCGCTGACGTGGCGCGGGTCGAGGACCGCACCTACATCTGCGCCCGCACCAAGGACGAAGCCGGCCCGACCAACAACTGGGAAGATCCGGTCAAGATGACGGAGAAGCTGAAGGGCCTCTACGCCGGTTCGATGACGGGGCGCACCCTGTATGTGATTCCTTACAGCATGGGCCCGATTGGCTCCCCGATTGCCAAGATCGGAGTTGAGCTCACCGACTCGCCCTACGTCGTCGCCAACATGCACATCATGGCCCGGGTGGGCACCCGCGTGCTGGACGTGCTCGGCGAAGACGGCGAATTCGTGAAGGGCCTGCATTCGGTAGGCGCTCCGCTGGGCCCCAACGATCAGGATTCGCCCTGGCCCAACAACGCGCAGGAAAAGTACATTTGCCACTTCCCGGATACGCGGGAGATCTGGTCTTACGGCTCCGGCTACGGCGGAAATGCGCTGCTGGGCAAGAAGTGTCACGCGCTGCGCATCGCCTCGGTGCAGGCCCGCGACGAGGGTTGGATGGCCGAGCACATGCTCATCCTGAAAATGACCAGCCCAACGGGGCAGGTCAAGTACATGACCGGAGCGTTCCCCTCGGCCTGCGGCAAGACCAACCTGGCCATGCTGATCCCGACCATCCCCGGCTGGAAAGTGGAGACGGTCGGCGATGACATTGCCTGGATGAAGTTTGGCGCGGACGGGCGGCTCCATGCCATCAACCCCGAGTACGGCTTTTTCGGCGTGGCCCCCGGCACCAGCATGAAGTCGAACCGCAACGCCATGCTCACCGCCACCCGCAACTCCATCTTCACCAACTGCGCTATGACCCCCGACGGCGACGTGTGGTGGGAAGGCATGACCGACGACAAGCCGGCCGAGCTAATAGACTGGCTGCGGCGGCCATGGACTCCGTCCTGCGGCCGCAAGGCGGCGCATCCCAATGCCCGGTTTACCACTCCTGCCAAGCAGTGCCCGGTAATCGCGCCGGAGTGGGAGGACCCCAAGGGCGTGCCAATTGACGCGATCTTCTTCGGCGGACGCCGCGCTGGTGTCGTGCCCCTGGTGACCGAGGCCTTTAGTTGGCAACACGGCACGTTCCTGGGTGCGACAGCGAGTAGCGAGACAACCGCGGCCGCGACCGGCAAAGTCGGACAACTGCGGCGCGATCCCATGGCCATGCTGCCCTTTTGCGGCTACAACATGGGCGACTACTTCGCGCACTACTTGAAGATCGGCGCTAAGCCGGGCGCGAAGCTGCCGAAGATCTACTACGTGAACTGGTTCCGCACCGACGATAATGGCAAGTTCCTGTGGCCGGGCTACGGCGAGAACAGCCGCGTGCTGAAGTGGGCCTTCGAACGCTGCGAGGGCAAAGCCCAGGCCGTGGATACAGCGATCGGCCGGCTACCCGGTCCAACTGACCTCGACACGCGAGGGCTCGACATCCCCGCTGGCAACTTGGCAAAGCTGCTGAGCGTGGACGTCGACGGCTGGCTGGCCGAGGTGCCGTTGATCCGCGAGCACTTCGCGAAATTCGGCAGCCACATGCCGGAGGGCCTGAACCGTGAGTTGGCCGAACTGGAAGCACGGCTCAAGGCGGCCAAAAAGTAAGAAGACAGGAGTTGGACGGACAATCAGGAGGCGCCGCTGGCAATGCGTGTGCTTGGGTACACATGGGCAGGCGTGCGAACTGCCGACCTGAAATCAGCCGCGCGCTTCTTTGCCGACGTCCTGGGCTTATCCCTCGT
>JAIQET010000113.1 GCA_020073645.1 Terriglobia bacterium
AGCACCCCCGTGTGATCCCGTGCCGCCGGCACAGTTCTCCCGTTTCCACCCCGGCTTCCGACTCCTTCAGGATGGCAATGATCTGTTCTTCGCTGAATCGACTCTTGCGCACGACTCCTCCTCCGACCCTGGGCGGGTCATCCTAAATGGAGAAGTCACATTTCCGATGGACTAATTCTTGGGGGGCAGGTCACAGGTGGTAGCGCAATTTCGTTTAGGAGGGTCGATATCCGAATAACTTTCGGCACTCAGGTCCTAAGAAATTGTCGAAGACGGGAATGTGAAGGTCGCCCTTTCTTAGGACGAATTTGCACGAAATGAGACAGGCGCGTCATTTGAATTCCTCGGTACCGTGTTTCTTGCCGTAGGCGGTGATATCTTCCTGGGAGACGCCAAACACCACGGCTCCTATTTTGGACCAGACGCAAGCACCCGCGCACATGGCACAAGGTTCATGCGTGGAATACAACACGAAATCCGGCAGATACCGGCCGTAGCCGGAGGAAACATATTTCAATGTTTCAAGCTCCACATGCTTGATGGATGAACCCGAAGTCTTTACCCGGTTGCCAGCAGACGCGATAACCACTTCCCGTTTCCCAATAAGACGCGTGATGACGGCCCCGATGGGATAGTCGCCCCGGTCGCGGGCGCTTGGCCTCCGCGATCGCAAGCTGCATGAATTTCTTCTTCGGTTTGTAGGTTGGAGGAATCATTCTTCTCCCCGATGCCGCTCAGGTCAAGCCGGGCAATTCATTCGTTGCTTTAACGCGAAGAACTCGGTTGTTAGTGAAAGGGCGATGTTGCAACAACTATGCGCGTTTAGGATAACCTTCTGCGGCATACCCGTTTCGCAAGCCACATAAGGAGTAAGGGTTATTTTGGGCCTGCGGCTCGCGGAATCCGGTAGCAACTGGCGAGAAGCCAAACTCCGACTGCAATCAAAGCCACGTCTGTGACCAACATTCCAGTCGCTTCTCCTGCATTTGAAGGTTGAAGTGTACGAGTCTGCGGGTACAGCAAGAACTTCCCGTTTAAGTAGACCAGTAATAGGCCGACCAGCAGTCGCCACCAAGAAAGCTGTCGCTTCATTCGGCACTTCCTCCTTTGACTGATTTGCGAACGCCCAACTGTCACTGTTTCCAAGACCCATTGGCCATTTCAACGCAAGGGTGCTGGCTTTGTCCACAGCGGAATTGCGATCATTGATGAAATCAGGCGTCTACACTCACGACTAAGGAGCGTGGAACGCGGGATGGGAGCTGGCCGGGACTCCCCCCAGCGGCCAACAAGCAGGCTGGTGAAAGCATCGGCCTTTCTGAAATCCCGTCTTGTTCCGATTCGGCCCTCGCCGTCCACGCGGCCAACTTGACAAGCGAATATAGACCGCTCACGATTTGCAACAGGAGGCCGCGGGGAAGAAGCAAAGAAGGCACCTCGGCGGCTGAAGCCGCGCTCGATTCCAGAGCAGATACCGCAGCGCTGAAGCGCTGCGCCACCCTAAACCAGAATTCTTCCGCAACCTGCCAGGTCGAGGGCTATGGCGCAAACCGCAAAACCAGTGCAGTTGAAACCGCAAACCGTCCAGGCTTTTGATGCCTATATTCGCGGGGCCGAGGCGGGAATGAAGCAGACGCTTCAGGGGAACTCATTCCTGTGGTCCGACGCCACTGCGGAGAGAGCGCAGCAGGTCCGCGCAGGACAGGTGGTGGCGCAATTCTGGTCGGGGAAAGGGCCGGCTAAAGTGCCGGATGGCTTGATTCATGACTGGATCGGCACCGCATTTGTTCCCGGTTCGACGGTAGGCGACACTGTGGCGCTGGTGCAGGACTACGATAACCATAAGAATATTTACAAGCCCGAGGTGATTGCCTCAAAGCTGATAAGCCGTCACGAAAACGATTTCCAGATCTACTTACGACTGCTGAAGAAGAAAATCCTGACCGTGGTCCTCGATACAGACCACGATGTGCAATATCGTGCCCTCGACCGAAAACGCTGGACTTGCCGCTCCTACACGACGCGGATTGCCGAAGTGGAGCACGCTGGTAGCCCGAAGGAGAACGTACTGCCGCCCGACACCGGTTACGGGTTCCTCTGGCGGCTGTATTCCTACTGGCGATTTCAGGAGCGGGACGGTGGTGTGTACGTGGAGTGTCGAGCCATTTCGCTGACGCGGGACGTGCCCTTTGGTCTGGGATGGGTGATCGAACCGATTATCCAGAAGCTGCCGAGGGAGTCGCTGATCAATACTCTGGTGGCAACGCGCACGGCGCTGCAGGCAACGCGGGCAAGGTAGGTCTTGTTCTCTGGCATTGGGAGTTGATTGTAGAGGCACGCCGAAGCTGGTCGCACTTCATCCAAGAACGAATGTCGGGCTGTGCGCGAGTTTCGCCATTCCAGATTCTTAACAAGACAATGGCTTGTTGTCTGTGCCTCCGAACAACGCTTTTTTCAGTTCCGAACACAGAGCCGCCGCCCATTCTCGGCCGCCTCTCTCTTGGGTTGAGCCCCAGTCCGAGATGACACAGGCCCATCCGAACTGGCGCTCGGCTGCAGGGTTGTCCCTCAGTTGCGCGGTTCAGCAATCCAGAATTGCACTCTGCCATCGTCGTCGGCGCCCAGAAACGTAAAGCGTTCGGGATCGACCGTGTAGCAAGCGAAGGCGGCTCCAAGCATATCGGTCACTGACTTGCTGTTGGCTGAGAGTTCGTCGTAAGTGGTGATTTCGCGACCCTCGAGGTCAACAATTTTCATCGCCTTCTCGTGGGTGTGCGGGTCAGCGAATAGAACCGCGATCCGGTTCTGGGAAAGATGCATCGAGACAGGGCGATACGACGAGTCCCCGGGATCGACAGTAAAGCGCCGCACGACCTCACCCCCGGCCGATATCGCATAAAAGATCGCCGGAGTGGTCCAGCGCATGAGGTACGCGTTCCCGTCGGACGCGACCTCCATCTGGCTAGAACTGATTGCGCGATTGATCCTCGGGCTTAAGGGAGAACTGACGCGGGCGTCTCCACTGGCTGCCATCTCGCGAAGGGTATCATCGTCTTCGAGATGCACTTCCTTCAGCAGAGCTCCGTCCGGGGCAAAGATTCCGGTAAACGGGCGCATCGCGGCATGCACGTCGCGGTCGTAGGCCAGACCGGATATCAGCAGGTGCCCAGATGGGAACACGGACACCGCGCCGGGCATCCAAGCAAAGCCAGGTTGCAATTTAACAATGGACTTGAGGCTCCCGTCAGGCTTGTACATGAAAAGGTAACGGGTAATCTCGTGTGCGGCCACTATCTCATACACCTCACCACTTGCTGCAATCGTGAAATATCCGCCAACATCTACCTGGAGATCTGGATTCGCAGTGGGTCGGAACAGTGCAACCTGCTCTCCCTTTGCATTCAGTTTGTGGATGGCCGGCGTCTCGGGGTGACTTTGAAGGTAGAGGTTGCCGTCGCTATCACATTTCAGGGGGGAATAGAATTCTGTGGCCATTTCAGATGGCGTTTGGATAGTCTGCACGCGGACCAGGTGTCGGTGAGCCGCCTTTACCGCGCCATTCTTTCCAGCAGCATGTCCGCCTGCCAAGTTGGTTTCAACCTGCTGCTGGAGGGCTGTTGGTGCCTGTGCAAAGGCAGTTACAGCGAGCAGCCAGCAGAAGGAGAATAGGCGTATACTCCATTTCAACATTTCACCACCCCCCACCAACTAGGACTGCGTCCTGCTCAATGACACCATAGCTGTGGCTGCAGTGGTCAAGAACGTAAACGACCAGCGGCGGTTTGTGGCTGAAGTGGTCACTCAGCACAATTAACCCAGGGGTATATCCTCGCCGGAGTTCTACGTCGTGCTGCTTTGGTCTGGCGCTCGAGGTGGGAGCATAAGCGCGAATCTCGGGACATCGTCCGGAGCAGTCGCCGCCGTCCGGATAGATGGCGGCAGAATAGTAGATTTTGCCGCAGCAAAGCCCGCTGCCGCCATGGTTAAAACAGTCCCCGGATACACAGCCGAATGTGCAGGTAACGACTTCGTGCTCGCCTTGACATCCCCCTTGGCCTGTACACATTACCGACCCGAGGTCCCAGTAATCCCAGCAAGCCGCACTTGCAATGCTGGGAATGAACAGGAGAGAGAGCAAAATCAGCAGGAGCGTTAAACCTAGTCGAGTACGCATAACTAC
>JAIQET010000067.1 GCA_020073645.1 Terriglobia bacterium
GGGGCTGTCCTCTCCGCGCATTCCACGTCGCACGTCTCGCACTTCTTCGAGCACTCCTCTCCCTTCGCTGGTGTCTCTGTCATCTTCTCCTCTGCAGGGGATAAGCTGCGGCATTGATCTGATCCCTCTCTGCAGGCGCCGACCCTGTTCACCATCGCCCAGGACCTGACCAAGATGCAGGTGTACGCCAGCACCGACGAATCCGATGTGGGCATGATTCGCACCGGACAGGTGGTGATCTTCAAGGTGGATGCGTATCCCAAAGACACCTTTAGCGGGCAGGTTTCGCAGGTGCGCATGAACGCCACCACCGTGCAGAACGTGGTCACCTACAACACGATCATTGATTTCGACAATCCCGACATGAAGCTGTTCCCCGGCATGACGGCCTACATCACCATTCCCGTGGCCAACGCGAAAGGCGTGCTGCGCGTGGCGAATGGTGCGCTGCGTTACAAGCCGGACATGAAGGCGGAAGAGATCCGTGCCCTGTATCAGAAGTACGGTCTGATCTCCAGCGACCAGGGGCAAGGACAGACCGCCAGCAACGAAGGACCGAGCGCCGGGGGAGCATCCGGCAAACAATACCGGGCGAAGGCGCAGGGAGCGCAGGGCGGCGGCGGAGATACCGGCCAGCAGCGTACTCCGCGTGTGGACGTGGCTGTGATTTGGAAGCTGCGCCCCGACAAGACGCTGGAACCGGTGAGAATCCGGACGGGCATTACCGACCACACCATCACTGAAGTAGCGCAGATCCTGAAGGGACAACTGAATGAAAGTGATGAACTGGTCACTGGGGCGATGACTGCGACCTCGGGTACGCGTCCGCCGAGCATGGGCGGGACGACACCGCGGCGGTAACGGACCGGACTTGGCTGCGGAGAGAGACGCAGCAAGCTGCGTCTCTACGAAGAAGAAGATTCATGGCGACGATTTCACAACCCGCGGTTCCCCCGATCACGACCAGCGATCATCGGGTCATCATCCAGGTGGAAGACGTGCACAAGTACTACGACTTGGGCGAGACTCGGGTGCACGCACTGCGGGGGGTTAGCGTAACCATCCAGCGGGGCGAGTTCGTCGCCATTATGGGCGCCAGCGGCAGCGGCAAATCTACGTTCATGAACATTATGGGTTGCCTGGACAAGCCCAGCAGCGGGCGCTATCTGCTGGAAGGGATCGAAGTTTCACAGCTCAGCAAGAAAGACCTGGCGGCCATCCGCAACCGCAAAATCGGCTTCGTGTTCCAGGGCTTCAACCTGCTCTCGCGCACCACGGCGCAGGAGAACGTCGAACTGCCCACGCTGTACGCGCAGGTCAGCAAAGAAGAAGGGCAGAAACGCGCGCGGGAAGCCCTGGAACTGGTCGGTTTGGGGGACCGTATGCTGCACTTCCCTTCCCAGCTTTCCGGCGGCCAGCAGCAGCGGGTGGCGGTGGCGCGGGCACTGGTCAACCGCCCGTCAATTTTGCTGGCGGATGAGCCCACCGGCAACCTGGATAGCCGCACCTCGGTAGAGATCATGGAGGTTTTTCAGAAGCTGAATGACGGTGGACTGACGGTGGTGCTGGTTACCCATGAGGCGGATGTAGCACAATTTGCCAAGCGTAGCATCCAGTTTCGCGATGGCAAGATTCGGCGCGATGAGCCGATTGTGAACCGTCCGGTGGCTGCCGAGGTGCTGAAGAGCTTGCCGACGCTGGAGGATTAGAGGCCTTACCGCAGAGAACGCGGAGAACGGCGACGGTGAGGGCGCTGAGAAGACCGCGCAGGAATCAAGTATGGACTTACTGGCAATCATTCGGATCGCGATGCGGGCGCTGGCGCGCAACAAACTGCGTTCCAGTCTCACCATGCTGGGCATCATCATCGGTGTGGGCGCGGTCATTGCCATGGTGAGCGTGGGCCAAGGCGCGCAGCAGCAGGCGCAGCAACAGATCGCGGCCATGGGCTCCAACATGCTGTTCGTGGGCGCCGGCACAGTGACGCGCGGCGGCATGCGCATGGGCTGGGGTGCGACCAAGACCCTGATCTATGACGACATGCTGGCGATTCTGCGCGAGTGCCCGGCCGTGCAGGCGGCTGCGCCGGGCAGCCAGAGCGGGGCACAGGTAGTGTTTGGGAACGACAACTGGGCCACGCAAGTCAACGGTACCGAGCCGCAGTATTTCGACATACGCAGTTGGCCGCTGGCCGAGGGATCGTCGTTCACCCAGGACGATGTGAACATGGCTGCGAATGTGGCCGTGATTGGCGAGACTGTCCGCAAGAACCTGTTCGGCGCCACGGATCCGATCGGGCAAACGATTCGCATCAACAACTTGCCCTTCAAGGTGGTGGGTGTGCTGACTGCCAAGGGGACCTCGGCTGCCATGGGCAACGATCAGGACGACACCATCATCGTCCCGATTACCACGCTGCAGAAGAAAATCACCGGGCAGGATTGGCTGCGCTGGATCATGGTATCGGCGATCTCGCGCGAGGCCAGCTACACGGCGCAGCAACAGATCACAGCCTTGCTCCGAGACCGGCACCGCATTCGTCCAGGTTCGGATGACGACTTCATGGTGCGCAACCTGGCAGACATGGCTGACCTGGCCGACCAGCAGGCGCAGCTGTTCACGGTGCTGCTGGCATCGATCGCCAGCATTTCGCTAATCGTCGGCGGCATCGGCATCATGAACATCATGCTGGTCTCAGTGACCGAGCGCACGCGCGAAATCGGCATCCGCATGGCCATTGGCGCGACCGAAGGCGACGTGCAGCAACAATTCCTGGTGGAAGCCATCGTGCTCAGCCTGGTGGGCGGGGCGGTGGGAATCATGGTTGGCACGGGCGCTTCCTTCCTGATCACGCAGACCCTGGGCTGGCCGGTGCTGGTTTCACCCACGGCCATTGGCGCGGCTGTGATCTTCTCGATGGCTGTAGGAATTTTCTTCGGCTTCTATCCTGCCCGCAAAGCAGCGCGGCTTGATCCGATCGAGGCCCTGAGGTACGAGTAGGAAATCAGGTATCGAGTCTCGGGTGTCAGGTCTCAGCGCACGCTGCGCGCGCCCTGGTAACCAATTCGGAACATGTCCGGGCGGACATGGACCCTCACTCACCATTTTGCGTTGACAACCAGGGTTTGCCCTCCAGATACTGTAAGACATTGGCTGCTCTCCCCGCGTTCCCATACGGATAAAACTTATGAGCATTTGCGTGAGCAGTCGTTTTCTGCATTATTCCTGCCTTTTCATCTTCCTGACATCTTTCAGCGCACTTGCTTTCGGGCAAGGTGCGAAGATGCGCTCCGAATACGAATCCGTCGCGGATCAGGATCGTGACCAGCCGCAAGCCCGCGACCAATGGTTCATGCGCGGGCGCCTCATTCCAGGAGAGCTGGCAGCGGCACTGCGTTACCGGGCCCACCAGCAGAAGATGCAGGCACGAGCGGCGCGCATTGCGGCCGCGCAAAGCGCCGGACTTGACACCCTCTCGCAGACGTCCGGAATTGCCTCCGGCTGGATCGCGTTGGGGCCGGCGCCTCTGGCCTCCGACGCCAGCGGATTCGGGCAGCAGGACTACAACTGGGTGTCGGGGCGGGCCACGGCGGTGGCGGTGGATGCCGCCGATCTCACCGGCAACACCGTCTATGTCGGCGGCGCCTACGGCGGGGTTTGGAAGTCGACCAATGCTGGGCCCCTGAGCCTCACTGCGTCGAGCGTCACCTGGACGCCCGTGATTGATAACCAGGCCACGCTCGCTGTCGGCGCGATCACCATTCAGCCTCAGCTGACGAATCCTGATCCCACCAAGAGCGTCATCCTGGCCGGAACCGGCGAAACCAACAGCTCGGGAGACTCCTATTACGGCCTGGGCATTCTGCGTTCGGCCGATGCCGGCCAAACCTGGACGCTGATCACGAAAGACAGCACCGGCACCCGCAATTTCGCAGGCCTGGGATTCAGCAAGATTGCATTCAGCACAAGCAATCCTAACCTGGTGGTAGCCGCAGCGGCAGGTGCGACGACGGGCGATACCGAGGGACTGGAGAATCCGGTCACGTTGAATCGGGGACTCTACTACTCCCAGGATGGCGGCGTGTCCTGGACCTTTGCCACCATCAAAGACGGCAGCACCGTCATCGCGCCGGGGTCGGCAACGTCAGTGATCTTCGACGCAAATGCCGGCGCCACTGGAACGTTTCTTGCGGCGATGCGGTTCCACGGCATTTACTCGTCCACCGACGGAATCAACTGGACCCGCCTGGCGACCCAGCCAGGAACCGGACTGACTACCTTGGCGTGTCCGGCGAATCCGAGTTCGCAAAACTGCCCGATTTATCGCGGCGAGTTCGCAGTGGTCCCCGGCCGCAACGAGATGTACGTGTGGTACGTGGATGCGAACGAGGTCGACAAGGGCATCTACCGGTCCACGAACAGCGGCACCTCCTGGACAACACTCAATGAATCCGGCATTGCCGCTTGCGGCGACTCGTTCGGCTGCGGAACCTCGCAAGGGGTCTATAACCTCGAACTGGCGGCGGTTCCCAATGGTGGCACAGCGACGGATCTGTATGCGGGTGCGATCAACATTTACAAGTGCAGCTTTGCCAACAATGCCTCGACCAGCTGCACCCAACCCTCGTGGTTGAATCTGACCCACGTGTACGGCTGCAGCTCGATCGCCAAGGTTCACCCTGACCAGCACGATCTGGATTTCATGGTCGCCAATGGCAAAGACATCATGTACTTCGCCAATGACGGCGGCATTTACCGGGCGCTCGATGGTTACACCGATTTGACTACAGGCACGTGTGGGCTGAGCAACCAGTTCGACAGTTTGAACCAGACGCTGGGTTCGATGACCCAGTTCGTTTCCTTTTCAGAGTCTCCGACGGATGCAAACACCATCCTGGGCGGCACGCAAGACAACGGCTCGCCCGCCACCGCTTCGTCGCAGAGCAGCACCAGTTGGCTCAACGTAAACGCCGGCGACGGGGGGTACAACGCAATCAATCCGAGCAGCTCCAACGAATGGTTCACCGCCAACACCGACGTGAGCATTCAGAGGTGCACCGCAGGAATCGCCTGTCACACCGGTGACTTTCTGTCCGTCGTCAACCCTATTAATGTCGGCGGCGATCATGGCGCCTTCTACACCCCATACATTCTCGATCCGCAGGTGACCGCCAGCGAGTTGATTGTAGGGACCTGCCGCGTATGGCGAGGGCCCGGTACCGGTGGCATCAACCTTACGCAATTGAGCGTTAACTTTGAAACCCTCTCGCCCACGGGAGGCTGCACCGGCAGTGAGGTGAATCTGGTGCGATCGCTGGCGGCGGGCGGGCCCAAGGATGGCAGCGGTTTTTCCAACGTGATTTACGCCGGGACGGACAGCTTCGGGCCGGGAACGAGTCCGCCGGGCGGCCACATCTGGGTGACCACGAATGCCGCGGGCGGCACCTCCACCTGGATGAATAGAACCGGGAGCATCAACTCGGGCAACTTCGCTCTATCCGGCGTGGCGGTTGACAACTCAGATGCGACTGGCCAAACCGCCTACGTGACCATTATGGGATTCCACGTCTCGCACGTGTGGAAGACGACCAATGCCGGCACGACCTGGACCGACTTCGGCGGAATCACCCCGGGGACGGGGTTGCCGGATGCGCCGGCAAACGCAGTGATCGTGGACCCGGGACCTACTCCAACTACCGGAACCGTTTATGTAGCGACTGACGTCGGCGTATTCTCGGCCAGCACTGGCAGCACACCTCCAGTGGCGTGGACCGAAGTCGGGCCGGCGCCCAGCAGCATGCAAAATGGATATCTTCCCAACGTCGCTGTCACAGCGCTGCGCATTTTCAATTCCGGGGGAACGAAGAAACTGCGCGCTTCGACCTATGGCCGTGGGGTGTGGGAATTCAACCTGGTTACGACGCCGGACTTCCAGATTGGATTTTCCACTTCGACGCAGACCATCTTCCCCACTCAGAGTGCCACCTATAACGGCACGCTCACTGCCTTGAACGGATACACTGACCAAGTCGCGTTGAGTTGCACGGGAACGGTTCCCAGCACATGTACATTGAACCCCACCACGGTGACCCCGCTTGTGCCGCCGGGGGCGCTATTCACCTTAACCGCGGACGGCGCGGTGGGCGACTACGCCTTCAACGCGCACGCGGTAGGATCGGACATCAATGCCACGACGCACGATGCGGCGTTGACGCTGCACGTAGTGGACTTCAACCTGACTGCGCCGCAGCCAGGCAGTATCACGGTGAACCGGCCTAATACCTCCGATCCCATCAGCTTCCAGGTGACGGCGTTGGGATCATTCAGTGGGACGGTCACACTTTCCTGCAGCGGCCTGCCAGCAGGCGCCGCTTGCAACTTTTCGCCTTCCAGTTCCGTAAACCCGACGTCAAGTACTCCCGTGACGGTAACCTTGACGATCAGCACCACGACCAGCACCTCGACTGGAACATTCCCGGTAACCATTTCGGCGAACACTGCGGGCGCGCCGGCAGCCAAGACGCAGAATCTGTCACTCACGGTGACGGCGCTGGCTGACTACACGCTCGTCGTCAGCAACCCTTCGCTTTCGGCCACTGCCGGAGGGCAGGCAACCTTCAACGGAACGCTGACCGCCTTCAACGGATATAGCAGCCTGGTCAACGTGAACTGCGGCGCGGGAGCGCCACCGACGTGCCCACCGACAAGCGTGACTCCCTCTGCCGGTGGAGCGGCTTTCACGGTCACAGTGAGCAGCAGCGTGGTGCAGAATTACAACTTCAGTATCGCTGGCGTGGGGACGGACCCGTCGACAATCGCGCACGCCATGGCGGTGAGCTTCAATTCGACCTTTGATTTCCAGATCACGAACAACACCAGCACGCAGACGGTAACCGCGGGAACACCGGCGATGTACAACCTGGACGTGATGCCGGTGGGAAGCAATTTCCCCAGCAATGTAATTCTGTCCTGTTCCGGCTTGCCGCTGCACAGCAGTTGTTCGTTCAACCCAACCCAGGTAACGGCAGGCAGCGGCGATACCCCGGTCACGCTGACAATCTCGACCATGTCCCGGATGGCTTCTGTGTCTCATGGCAGCGCTATCTTCTACGCTGTCTGGATGCCACTGCCCGGGCTGGTGCTGGCTTTCGGCGGGCTCCAGCGACGCGGCCGGCGGGGTAAGCGAGTGGTTCTGCTGCTGGTGGCGCTGGTTCTACTGCTGGTCGGGCTGCAAGCCTGTGGCGGCGGTGGCAGTGGGAGTAGCGGAGGCGGCCAACCGGGTACGCCAATAGGGGACTATGCCATTACTGTGACTGCGACCTCTACTTCGGGCTCGCTCACGCACTCTACGCAAGTCATGCTGGACGTGCGCTGAGGCAGGGTCAATGGTTGAGGGACGCGGAGTGGGCAGGAAGGAACGGCGGTTGTCCAAGAATTAAACAGGCGCCCCGACTCTTTCGAGTCCGCGGACGCCCGGGCAGCCCTCCCCCAGAACTGCTCACTTACGACACTAAATCCTCCCCTCCAAGTTGGGAATGGCACCGAGGTGCCAGAACCAGCCCACGAATGGGCCATCTCAAAAAGCCCGTAAACACTGGGTGCTTCGCAATCGCGAAGTTCCGCCAAAGGTACGTAGGGAGTCTTGCACCTCCGTCACGCTCTCCCGGCGGAGCGGCGCGCTACAGTGTCAGGAGAAGGGTTTTATCAGGATGAGGCGATTTCTATGGTCAGCCAGCTCGACACTCGGCATCTTGTCCGCTTGAAAGTACAACTTAACGGAGTGGACAACACCGGCCACCCCTTCAGGCAGACCGTCTTTACCCACGATGTCAGCATGCGTGGGGCCCGCCTGGAAAACGCTCCACCCATGGTGGAACCGGCTTCGGTGGTCGAAGTACAGCACCGCGGCAGGAGAGGAAGATACCGGGTCGTCTGGGTAGGCGGTCTTGCCCACAACGAAGTTGGCCTGGAGAGTGTGGAGCCCAGCAAATGTATCTGGGGCAGTCCGCTGCCGGGCAGACCCATCTACAGCACGCCGCCGGCGGGAAGGTGAACCCGTAGGGTTTGTCAGTTTACTTCCCTTTTCCTCCGCGACTGTTCAACAGCACGGTCACATTGTTACTGGTGTAGTTGCCGATGGCGACGTCGGGGGCCCCGTCGCCATTGAAGTCGGCGACCGCCACGGATCGCGGCAGCAAGCCGGTACCGTAGTACGTCGGGGCTTGGAAGGTGCCATTCCCATTGCCCAGCAGCACGGCAACACTGCCGTTTCCGTGAGAAGCGGTGTAGGAAACGGTCACCACCAGGTCCTGCTTGCCGTCGCCATTCACATCCATGACCGCCACGAAGTTGGGGCCGTGTCCGGCGGCATAGCGAGCCGCCTTCTGGAAGGTGCCATCGCCATTGCCAAGGAATACCGTCACCTTGCTGGTGCCGGAATTGGCCACCACCAGGTCCGGCTTGCCATCGCCGTTGAAATCCCCCACGGCAACGGACCTTGGTTCGCGGCCCGTGATGTAGTTCACCGCCGTTTGAAACGTGCCATCCCCCTTGCCGAGAAGCACGCTGACGTTGTGGCTAGTGAGGTTCGCGACTGCGAGATCGAGCTTGCCATCGCCGTTAAAGTCGCCCACCGCGACGGATTTCGGGCGGAATCCCGTGCCATATGAGACCAGCGGCTGGAAAGTTCCATTGGGGTTCCCCAGCAGTATGCTGACGGTTCCGGGCGCACCCCTCACCTCATCCGCCACCGCCAGATCAAGGTTCCCGTCGCCGTTGAAGTCGCCGACCGCGATGGAGCGTGGACTGGCGCCAGCGTGATAGATAGCCGACTTGCGGAATGTCCCGTCACCATTGCCGAGGAAGATTCCGATTCCGTTAGAGTGCAGGCTGGCGGTGGCCAGGTCGATCTTGCCGTCGTGATTGAAGTCTCCGGCGACAACCGAAGTGAGGCTATCCCCGCCTTCGTAGGTCGGTCCATTGTCGAAGTTGCCATCGCCACGCCCGAGGAAGATGTTCAGGGCACCGTTGAAATCGACCACTGCGAGATCCGCTTTGCCGTCGCCATTGAAGTCCGCCGCAGCGACCGATGTGGGCTTACGGCCCGCCACCGTGTTTTGCCCCGACTGGAAGGTGCCGTCGCCATTGCCCAGCAACAGGCTGACGTTGCCGGGTGAAACATTGCCGTTAAAGGTGGTGCCAATTCCGTTATTGGCCACGACCAGGTCCAGAGCACCATCGTGGTTGAAGTCGCCGGCAGCGATCGACATTGACCCATCGCCAGCAGTGAATTCTCCTCCGTAGCGGAAGCTGCCGTCGCCGTTGCCCAGCAGAATGTTAACGGTGTTGGTATTGAGCGTGGCCAGTGCCAGATCTGGAATCTGGTCACCGTTGAGATCGGCAATCACAACCGCCTCGGAATTCTCCCCAGAATCGTAGCTGGCCGGCGCCTGAAAGGTACCGTCGCCATTGCCCAGCAGCACGTCGGCGGTGCCGAAGTTGAAGGAACCCCCGTAGGTGTTGGCCACCACGAGATCCACATGCCCGTCGTGGTTGAGATCGGCGGCCGCGATTGCAGTCGGGATGAGACCAGTTCCGATGTTGAAGCTGGTGGCGGCCTGGAATGTACCGTCCCCATTGCCTTTGAGGATGCTGATGTCGCCACTGCCACTTGCCACCGCCAGGTCGAGGTGGCCGTCACCATCGACGTCTGCCGTGGTTACCGACGCGGGGGACAATACACCGTAGTTCACAGCCTTGAGAAAAGTGCCGTCGCCTTTCCCCAACAAAACACTCACATCGGCGCTGCAGGAGTTGATCACGGCCAAGTCCTCAACTCCGTCGCCGTTAAAGTCCGCTACCGCGATGGAGAGGAGGAGGCCGGCTTTGTCGACGGCGTAACTAACGGGGGGCTGGAACGTGCCATCTCCGTTGCCCAGCAGAATGTAGATCACGCTGGCAACGCAGTAGGTCAGATCGCCGACCACCAAGTCGGGCTTGCCGTCGTTATTGAAGTCGCCCGCGTTCACGAACGAAGGCTGGAAGCCGACGAGAACTGGTAGCGGTGCACGGAAGGTCCCGTCGCCATGGCCCAGAACGACGGAGACCCCTCGGTTCCCGATGACCGGGGGATCGGCGGTGGCAAAATCAAGCTTGCCGTCTCCGTTGAAATCGGCCACCGCCACAGACTTTGGGTGTTGACCAGTCACAATGCTGGGAGCAGAGATGAAGCAACCCTGCGCGCTGGCAGGCACGGAGAAAACAAGTAGCAATGCAAAGAAGATCAATAAGCTCAGCGCGGATGACCATGCCGCACGACGGCGGGAGCTGGGTGTCATAGCATCCTCCACGAAAAAATTTGAATGTGGCGCGGGGCCCGAATTATGCCCAAATGGACGGCCAGCCGAGGTTGCCGCTGAGGCCAGAATTGGCTGCGGAGGCGGGCTTCGGACCAGCTTGCGGGTGGGAATCTTGCCTCAGAAATCAACAGAAAGCAAGTGGACAGTGACCGGCAGAAAGAGACTGGGCGGTTTGAGACCTAAAGGATGGGCGTTCCGAGGGGCTTAGTTCTGCGACTCGCGAAGATCGAGGCTCGCCTGGCGGCGACTGGTCGCCTCCTCGGGATCCATCCCGGGCTTCAGGTCGGTCCTCTCCAGGAAATAGCGCCAACCTTCCTGGCGATCTGCTGAACTCTGGCCCGCTTCGAACTGGCGGACTGTGCTTTCAGCGGATTCACGGCCTTTCACGATGGCCATGACTCCCCCGGATACATAGGTGCGTTGGTTGTAGCGGATGACTGCGTACGACGCTTTGGACTCGTCGCGCATCACACTCCCGATCAGGACGGTAAGAAGACCATTCGATCGAACCACGGTCTTTCATTTTCTATTTCGCTTACAGGCAGCTCCCCCTCGTTTCGTTTTCCCGGGATCGGTGGCGGACTCGGGTGATCAATACTACTCATCGGAGTCCGCCTCTCGACCTGATTCTGTTCTGAAGAATCTCCCGGACGACACGCGGGCAAACTAGAGCCGCTTACAGCGGCCGGACGTTTTCAGCCTGCCAGCCCTTGGGGCCCTTGGTGACCTCGAACTCGACGCTCTGGCCTTCCTGCAGGCTGCGGAAGCCGCCCGCCTGGATGGCTGAGAAATGCACGAATACGTCTTCGCCCGTCTGGCGACTGATGAAGCCGTAGCCCTTAGCGTCGTTAAACCACTTCACTGTTCCTTGTTCCATGTTCTTGTTGTGTAACCTTTCGATTGATTTACGCTGGTAGAAGTCGGAGGTGCTGGGCAGGTACTAGCTGGTTGGCAAGAAGCTGCTGACGACCGATTCACATCAAACGCACCTGTACCATAGCAGATAAATCGACTTAGCGATAGCAAATAAACTGGGTGCCACTGGTGAACGGGTTACAGAAGTGTTCTGCCCCAGGCCGTGCGACCATGCAAGCGGCAGCGCGAGTAGGGAGTAACCCCTGCCGTGCCGCATCCGCTGATCTTGCCGTTTGGCAGTCCGGTCCGCGTTTCTGTCGGAGAGCGAGGCATTTTTGCGAATTCCTCTGTAATCCCAAAATGGGCCTCTGGTCACACGCCGGTGTCTCCGCCGACACAGCGTCACAGTGCCTTCCTGAAGTAAAAAGGAGGTGTACCCAGGAGGTGCTCCATGATTCGCAGCGCAGTTGCCATCTGGAAGGGGAGTCCGGTCATCGGGGAAGGCCTGGTTTCGACCTCCAGTGGGGTCATCTCCAACGCCTTGTATGCCGCTGCCGGCACGAGCACGGGCGGCGACCCCTGCACCAGCCCGTCGGAAATGCTGGCGGCTGCCGTGGCTTCCTGCATATCGTTGATGGTGGCGCGGGAGAGTGTGAAGGTTGGCCTGAAGCCCGACCACGTAAGAACCGAATCCGTGTTGACGCTGGAAGAGAAGAAGGGACGCTGGGAGATCACCAGCATCCAGTTGCATGTCAGCGCTGGCATCCCGGAAATGGATGAGGAGAAGTTTCACCGAGCGATCCGGGGCGCCAGGGCGCGGTGCCCGATTTCTCGCGCGCTGAAAGTGCCGATCAGGATGATCGCCAAGCTGGAAGTCGTGACGCACGAATTGTCCGCGGTCTGACACGGGCAAACGGCCCCGAGCGTAAGGTCAAGAGGAAATTGTTGTTTTGGCGCGGCGAGTCGCTGCAAACGGAAGACTATTGCGTTGCAACGCACATTGCGCCCTCCCTGAAACCCGCTTGACTGCACGTTGCGCCCCGCGATCGTCGTCATCTACTGCGGGCCAGACCAAAGAGAGCAACCAATCAAGATTGCGCCGTCTGTTGTTTAGCTCTACCGTGGCTTACCTTGTTCTATACTGACTTCACCGACCCATAATGCAGACCTCTTCGTTCCAAGCGCCTGCTGAGACCGCTGCGTACAGACCTGCAGAAGCTGCCTCGGTGGCATGGCCCTCATGGTTTGCCGCGTTTCTCCTCTGCGCCGTGGTCTATCTGGGTGCGGCATTTCTTCCCGCGCTGCAAGATGACGCCGACTCCACTCATGCGGAAGCTGCCCGCGAGATGCTGGTCAGCCGCGATTACGTCACCTTGCACGTGAACGGCGTGCGCTATCTCGAGAAAGCTCCCCTACTTTACTGGCTGGTGACGTTCAGCTACCGCATCTTCGGAGTAAGCGAGTTCGCCACGCGCGTCCCCACCGTCGTGGCCATGTTCCTGCTGGTATGGCTGGCCGCGAGTTGGGCCCGGCAAGCCTTTGGGGGCCGCGCCGGAGTTTATGCGGGGCTGTTTGTTTCCACGGCCGCAGGCTACTACCTGTTCACTCGCATCCTCATTCCCGAGGCCATTCTGAGTTTGCTGGTCGCCGCCTGTTTCTACTTCTTTCTGCGAGCGCTGGAGCGTCCCCCCCGTGCTGCGCTCTGGTACGCCGGCTATGCGTGCCTGGCCCTGGCCGTGCTCACTAAGGGACTCGTGGCACTGGTGTTCGTTGGCCTGACCGCGGTGGTGTTTGCGCTCTTAACCGGCGACTGGCGTCGCTGGCGGGAATTCCATCTTCCCACCGGATTCTTGCTCTTCCTGGCGATTGCCGCTCCCTGGCACCTGCTGGCGGGTTTCCGTAACGCCCACTTCTTCTGGTTCTATTTTGTGAATGAGCACTTTCTCCGTTTTCTCGGTGAACGCTATCCCAAGGATTACAACAAGGTCCCCGCAGGACTGTACTGGAGTCTGCACCTGGTCTGGCTTTTTCCCTGGAGCATCTATCTGCCACTGGCTTTCCGCAATCTCCGGCGCGACCTGGGCACTTCCAGGACTGAGTCCGACTTCGGCGCACGTACGCGCCTGGTTTGCTGGATCTGGGCCGGGATAGTCTTGACCTTTTTCGCCTTTTCCACCAACCAGGAGTACTACACGCTACCGGCTTACCTGCCGGTCCTGCTGCTGCTGGCGGCGGCCATTGCGCAGGAGGAATTCTCGGACAGGCGCTCCTGGCTGGTCTTCACCGCAGCCGTGATGACCCTGCTTTCCCTCGTCGCCGGAGGAACGTTGATTGTCGGGCTCTGGTCCTCGCGGAACCTGCCGTTTGTGCCTGACATCAGCACGGTGCTGGCCCGGCATAGCTTGTCAGAAGACACGCTATCCATGTCGCACATACTGGACCTGACCGGGGAATCCTTTGCCGCACTGCGTTTGCCGGCGACCCTGGCTGCTTTCGCCTTGATCGTGGGTCCCGCGATTGCCCTCTGGTTGCGCACGCGCCGCAAGCACTTCGCGGCCACCTGGGTGACCGCTCTGGCGATGGGTCTTTTCCTGATCGCCGCGCAGATAGCCCTCGGGCGTTTCACGCCGTACCTCTCCTCCAAGGATCTGGCGGAGCGCATCGCGCAAGAGTCTCGCCCGGAAGATGAAGTGGCCATTTATGGTGACCAGGCTTTCGGATCCTCGCTGCCGTTCTATCTCCGGCGTCCTATCAAACTCGTCAATGGCAAGACCACTTCCATGTGGTTTGGATCGACCTATCCGGACGCTCCCAAGATCTATTGGGATGATTCGGACCTGTTGCGAGAATGGAATTCCGGGACGCGAGTTTTCCTGTTCGTGCCCTCCTACCAGAAGACACGCGTCGATTCGGTGCTGCCATCGCAGAAATTTGTTGTGGCGGAGAGTTCAGGCAAGATGGTCTACAGCAACCGTCGTTGAAGCGGGCTCCTCGGTGGGCGTGGCGGTGGTAGGGGCTCCTCCGATTCGTACCATCTTGCCGCCATACTCAAGGCGATAGCGGTTTCCGCGCCAGATAATCCTTCTGCCAAAGAAGCTTCCAACCCAGAAGAAAAAGCCCATCAGGTCGCGCACCGGGTACAGCCAGCAGTCGCGGAGTGAACGCCGATCGTGGACCGCACCCCAACCCGCGGTGATCGCCATCAGCAACCGGTTCAGCACCGCCACGGCCAACAAAGCCAGGCCCAGCAGCGGACGTCCGAGGGCGATGCCCGCCCCCGCCCCAAGAAGGCCGAACGGCATGGCGAAGGTCAAAACGCTTCCGATGTGCCCTTTGGGGCGGGAAAAACGCGTGCTTTTCATCCACCGGAGCTGATGCAGGATAGAAGGTTTGAACGAGCGGTTGTACACGACATGATCGATCACGTGCTCGGAAAGCACTACTCGTCGTCCCGACTTGTAAACTTCCTGGCCGAGAATGTAGTCATCGGCGCAGTAGTTGGCAAGGACTTCAAAACCTCCGACAGCCTGCAAGACGTCACGGCGGATCGCCATGGTCGGCCCCAGGGCGAACCTCATTCCTTCCAGGATGTCAGCCACGATGACGCCCGACGTCATCTCGATGGACATGCCTAGCGCTTCCAGGCGCGACCAGATGCCTCCCGTGGGCACACCACGATACAGGCAGGTCACCAGGCCAACATTCCGGTCGAGCAATGGTCGAATCACTTCTCGCAGATAGTTGGACGCCACCCGCACATCGCTATCACTGACCACCAGGTAGTCGTGCGAGACCTGGGCGTACATTTTCTGCAGCGAGCACACTTTGGCGTTGGGCCGGTCGGGTTCCCCTGAGAGCACAAGCCTTACCGGCACTTGCGGGTAACGCTTCTGGACGGCTCGAATCACTTGCAGGGCGGGATCCTCGCTGCTGCGGGCTCCGAAAATAATTTCAAAGTCTGGATAGTCCTGCGCGAAGAAACTCGCCAGGTTGGCCTCCAGACCGGGCTCCAACCCGCACAGGGGTTTGAGCAAGGAAACGGGGGGAAGAACAGTAGCGGAAGTGCCGGCACGCCGCTGCCGACGCCGGAAGCGCTGCGTCGCCGCGGCAAGCAGCACCAGAAATCCGGTGCAGCTCACCAACCCGGCAACCGCAAACCACAGTAGCGCTTGGGCAATCACCATCGGCTATCCGCGCGTTGAAGATAGCTTAAGAATAACGAATTCTGGGCTGTTTATCCACGAGACGTGTCCCAGGTTGGGCCAAGGGCTTGCAGTTGTAGCTCGAGAGCAAGACTAGAGCTCATCTCACAAACGTGCCGCTTTGAGATTTACTGGTGAGATGGCGATTTTGCAACAGTAATCCTTTCGTTCAGCTATCAAGGGACGATCTGAAATCCCGCTAGGATCGTTTCCGCGTTGCCGACAATCCGCCCGGAACGCGGGATAGCCGCCAGTTCTTCGGGGTTTACTTGAGGAACGCTACACGGATGCCCCACTGAAATCCTATTCGTATAGGAAAATAGATCATGACCTCCGTGCGAATGGACAAGTGGCTTTGGGCCGCCAGATTCTTCAAGACGCGAGCGTTGGCCGCACGAGCCTGTGAACTCGGTAGGATTCAATCCAACGGGCAGCCCGCCAAGGCTGCGCGCGAAGTCCGGATTGGAGACATGTTGCGAGTGACAAACGATGGCGGCGACTTTCGGGTGGAGGTCCTGCTTCTCAGTGAGGTGCGCGGCCCGGCTTCGGTTGCGCAAACGCTCTACCGCGAGACGGAGGCGAGCCGGGAGCTGCGCCTGAAGGTGGCAGCGGAGCGTAAGGCGCTGAAGCAGTTCGAAGAGTTACCCGCAGGCAGACCATCAAAACGCGATCGCCGGAGAATTATCCAGTTCCGGGGGAGAGCCTGACCACAGGCGAATAACGGGCAGCTCGGAAGCAATCCAGGCGGACGAAAAGACGGGGCTCACTGGCCAAGTCCGATAGATTGCTGTTGTAAACACACCAAGTATCCCGAACGGCCATTGTGAGACAGCTTGTACGCCTTGAACATCAGGCGGTTCCGCTCCGTTTCATTTGGGTGGCGCCGGAGGTAGCCTCCATCAGGACTCCCAGGTCGAGGCTGGTAAGTTCGCCGATGCGTTCCAAGGTAACGTCGGCCGGGGGATAGCTGGCCACTGTCGCCTTGTCGTGGGCGTAGTGTCCCTGCCGCACAAAGACAGTGGTGACGCGGTTGCCCCAGGCTTTCTTGATGGCGGTGAGAATGCGCACCTTGTCATCCACCATGAAGTAGTGGTCGGCGGGGTAGCGCTGCTTGACGTCGTCCAGTTCGTGCTCTTTGTGAACGTAAATCAACACCTGTCCTGCCATGGCTTCAAAGAGGCCCGACCTCCGGATCTTGCGCGGCTGAAACACCACGTCGCCGTCGGAGAGGATCACCGGCTTCCCCCATTTGCGGACGTGCTCGATGGCATCCAGGGAGTTGGGGAACAGGCGGTTGGCGAAGGGGTAATCCACCATGAACTGGGAGAGTGAGAGCAAGTGGGGATCCCGGGGGTACTCCTTGCGGTAGCGCTGCAGAGCGCCGAGATAATCCGCGTAACCCAACTCGGAGCGGAGCTCTTCAAAGATGGCCCAGTAGCGTTGCTGGCGCTCCTGCCCGACTTCCCGGTTGAGGAAATTCTTGAGGTCAGCGGATACGTGGTCGTTGTCCAGCAGCGTGTTGTCCACATCAAACAGGACCACTATGTCTTTGGCCATGGCAGGCAACCTTCTCCGGAACGCTTCCGGTCGATTTCGCGGTCGGATATCTGCCTCACCCGCAGAATTCAGACCACATCCCCCAGCAGGGAAAGCTCGCTTGCGCGCGGAATACTAACACGAGGGCGGTGATCTGCACACGCTTTTCCGCCATTCCAGCCTGCCTTTCTGCACCTTTGGTAACTCCGCCTTTGTAATTCTTTTGTAATCTTGTTTGCCCGTCACATCCAAAACGCTCGCAGGCCTCTAGGTTTGAGTTGGAGGACCCTAACACATGGAGAGCCACCCCAAGCGCAATCGCGCCCGCGTGCTATTGACTTCGGTTTTTGGACCGTACGCCCAGGATGATGAATTCGGAAGCCGCGCCATTAATCCAATGGAGCTCTATCATAACCAGGTCACGCGCGCCCAGGGAGGCTTCTCGCTGCGAATGTTTCATCGCTCATGGGGCATCATGCTCATTCAGGCGAACATTTCCGCGCCTTGCACGGTGCTCGACTTCCCCACACGCGAGCATCTTGAGCGCGAACTGGCCACGCAGCAGTACGACGTGGTTGGCATTTCTTCCATCATTGTGAACGTGGGCAAGGTGCGGGAGATGTGCCGCATGGTGCGGCAATTTTCGCCACGGTCGGTTATCGTCGTCGGGGGGCACGTGGCCGCCCTCCCGGGCCTGGAAACCATGATTGACGCCGACCACATTGTGCGCGGCGAGGGCATTTCCTGGATGCGGCAGTACCTGGGAGAGGACGAGCACGCCCCCATCCGCCATCCTGCCATTGTTTCGGCCCTGCACTCGCGGATGATGGGAGTGCGTTTGCCGGACGGGCCGAAGGCGACCGCAGCTACCATCATTCCGTCCGTGGGTTGCCCGATGGGCTGCAACTTTTGCACGACATCCGCGTTTTTCGGCGGCAAGGGGAAGTTTGTCAATTTCTACGAAACCGGGGACGAGCTCTTCGAGGTGATGTGCAAGGTGGAGGCGGAGCTCGGAGCGCAAACTTTTTTCATGATGGACGAGAATTTCCTCTTGCACCGCCAGCGCGCAATGCGCTTGCTCGACCGCATGAAGGAGGCGGGCAAGAGCTGGGCGCTCTCGGTCTTCGCATCGGCCAACGCGATTCGCAAGTACACCATGCAGGAACTGGTTGAACTGGGAGTTTCGTGGCTCTGGATGGGCCTGGAATCTCCCCGCTCCAGTTATGCCAAGCTGCAAGATGCGGACACTCTGCAACTGACCCGGGAGCTGCGCCAGCATGGAATCCGTGTACTGGGATCGACCATCGTTGGCTTAGAACACCACACCCCGGAGAATCTGTCCGAAGAGATCGAGTACGCCGTCAGCCATGGGACTGACTTCCATCAGTTCATGCTGTACACGCCGGTGCCGGGGACACCGCTCTACCAGGAAATGTCCGAACAAGGGCGCATGCTAGAGGGAATTGACCTGGCTGATGTCCATGGCCAGTTCAAGTTCAACTTCCGCCATGCCGCTATTTCCCGTGACGACTCCAAACGCTTCCTGGACTGGGCGTTCTGGCGCGATTTCGAGCGCAATGGGCCCAGCGTGTATCGCATCTGCCAGACCATGCTGCAAGGTTGGAAGCGGTACAAGAACTATCCAGATCCGCGGGTGCGGGAGCGGTTTGCCCGGGAAATGCCGAAGCTGCGCAGCGGCTACAACGCGGCGCTGTGGGTGATGGAGCACGAGTTCAGAACGATCAACCGATCAGTGAGTGAACAGATCCACCGGCTGCGTCGGGACGTGGAGAAGGAATTCGGCGTGGCGGCGCGCCTAGCGGCAAACCTGCTAGGGCCGCTGCTGCTGTGGACCACCCGACGCGAACAGAATCGGCTGGCTGCGGGACACACCTATGAGCCCCCAACCATTCTGGAACGGCGCAACTGGGTCTCCGCCTAGAGCTTCTCAAGTGTTCGTCCTACAATGCTTTAGGGACGAACGAGAGGTCGTTTTTTCCTTCTGCCGGTCCTCGGTGCCTGCACCACAGTAACGTGGTTCCCCGGTGCTTTTGCGGATAGCATTTCAGACCAGGCCGTTCCCCCTCAGAACTCGGGGCGAGAGGTTTTCCCATGCGGCAAACGTGGAAATGCGGCGTGTTTCTCACCAGTCTGGTCTTCCTGCTGGTGACGGCCGGCTACGGCCAATCGTTGGGCGACGTGGCCCGGGAGAATCGTCAGAAGCAACAGGCAAAGGACAAGGACAAAACCAAGAAGGACGATTCAGCCTCGCACAAGGTCATTACCAACGAGGATATTCCTGAAAAACAGGATTCATCCGCAAGTGAATCCGAAGACAACTCTGCCAGCAACAAAGACGATGAATCGGGCGATTCTGCCCAGTCCTCGGCAGTAACCCAATCAGGCGAGCAGTGGAAGGCGGCGATCCAGGCGCAGAAGGATGCTATCGCAGCCATGCAGGACCAGCTCGACAAGCTCAATGCTTCAGTTCATTTTGTGGAAGCCAACCGTTACACCAATGGCGTCCAGTACAACCAAGTCCAGTTGGAGAAGCAAAAGCAGGCACAACAGCTGCAAAAACAACTGGACGAGCAAAAGAAGAAGCTTGAAGACATGCAGGAAGCCGCCCGCAAAGCCGGGTTTGGCAGCACAGTCTACGATCCGTAGACTTCACAAGCCGCTTGTTCCCACTCAGCCCCGCTTGTTCCATTACCCCTTCAGCACGTCATCGACGGTGCGGATGTCGACTAATCCGAAGCAGCCGTAAATCGCGGGTAGAATGCGGTTCGCCGGATACATCCGGCGCAGCTCGGCAATCCTCTCCGTGCCCGAGCGGTAAGCCGGGAGGTACATGCGACCGAGCAGGGGATGCCGTCCCCAGGCGCCTGATAACTTGTCCGCACGCTCCTCCGTGACCAGGAAGTCGCGCCGCAAGATGGTTGCAACTTCTTCGCGCTTGCGTCCTTCGCCCCAGGTCAGATAGGAGGATTGGTTCTTGGCGTCATCCTGCAACAAGGCCAGCAGGACGCCGATCTGCAAGTCCTCGTCCGGCAACTGCTCGACCTCGGTGACTCCGTGCGCCATAAGGACCGCATTGTTGGCTATCCCCTCGAACAGGGTTGCGGCGCGCGTGTTCATGGTCAATACGGTCGCTTCGAAGCCCGCTCGTCCGCGGACATACAGGTCTTGCAAATAGGCAAAGGTTGTGACGTGTCCGGGCACGACCTCGTGGCTGACGAGGTGCTGAAACTCCGGAAAGGAAATCTGCAGCGACGCGTTAATCTCGTAGGTCGCTTCGTATTTCGGGCTGCCGTCCGCCTTGCGGGCCCGCCCTATGTAATTCATCGAACCCGAGAACCAGGCGTCCTTGATGGGAAGAAATTCAATGTTCGCACGAGGAACCGACGAAAGTTCCTTGGGAAGATAGGGCAACAAGTTTACCGCACTGAGGTGATCAAAGTAGGCGATGACGGCGGCACCGAACGCGCGCACCGACGCCATTGGGACTACTCGCTCGCGGCGCCACGCATCCACCGCAGCCAGGACTCCGTCGGCACCTGACGATGAATAACCGGCACGGCCAAGCAGTTCCGCCACGCGTTGGCGCTTGGCTTGTGGCTGGGATGGCTCCGGCGGGCGACCGGTGACCGATTCGACACAGCGAATGTAGGGGACGGGATCGCCCTTGCCCAGTATCTCCATCGCGAGGTCCCACATCGTCGCCAGACAATCTGCCAAGCCAAGCAGATATTGACTGCGCAATCGTTCCAA
>JAIQET010000068.1 GCA_020073645.1 Terriglobia bacterium
CCGCAGCTGATCCGCCTCGAGTGGGCCGCGGACGGCCGCTTCGAGGACCGGCCCTCGCTCGTGTTCCTGAACCGGCGCACGCCGCCGGTCGAGTTCACGAAGCGGGTGGAGCACGGCTGGCTGGAGATCGCGACCCAGGCACTGCGGCTCCGCTACCGCCTGAGCAGCGGCCGGTTCGGACCGGAGAACCTGAGCATCACGCTGAAGAATGCGGACTCGACCGTGACGTGGCGGCCCGGGACGTCGGATACGGCGAACCTCAAGGGCACGGCCCGCACGCTCGACGGGGCGAGCGGCCCGGTGCCGCTCGAGAAGGGGTTGCTCTCGCGCGACGGCTGGGCGCTGGTGGATGACTCGGAGCGCCCACTGTTCGACGCCAGTCCATGGCCGTGGGTCGTGCAGCGCGCCCCGGGGGGGGCGGGGGGGGCGGAGCGGCAGGACTGGTACTTCTTCGGCTACGGCCACGACTACCGCCGCGCGCTCGCGGACTTCACGCGCGTGGCCGGGAAGATGCCGATGCCGCCGCGCTTCGCCTTCGGCGCGTGGTGGTCGCGCTACTGGGCGTACACCGACGCGGAGGAGCAGCGGCTGGTGGAGGATTTCCACCGCTACGACGTGCCGCTGGACGTGCTGGTCGTGGACATGGACTGGCACAACACCTTCGAGCTGCGCTGGGAGGGCCAGCCCAGGGACCAGGCGGGGCAGCGGCTGGGCTGGACCGGCTACACCTGGGACCGCGCCTACTTCCCCGATCCCGACGCCTTCCTCGGCTGGGCCGCCCGGCAGGGGCTCAAGACCACGCTCAACCTGCACCCCGCCTCGGGGATCCAGCCGCATGAGGCGCAGTATCCGGCGATGGCACGCGCGATGGGGATCGACCCGGCCACCCAGCGGTACGTGCCGTTCCAGATCGAGGACAAGCACTTCGCTATTTGTCTGTGCCGGCGGCAACAACCAGGTTCGCTACCTGCATACACCAGCCTCACAAATTGGAACTCCCTGGCGGTCCCAAGTTTGCGCTCGCGGCGTCGATGACCAGTACCCAATCGTTTGAATCCGGCGGAGTAAAATTGCGGGTGCCTGAATTGGCAAAACTCCCAATCAGCGCAGTCGCACCGCTGCTCGGGTTGAACCACCAGCAATTCGCCTGTCCGTTGCTACTGGCAATCTTCGTCATGTCCACGGTAAGCGTTGCCGCGCTGCCGTTGGGGACATAGGCGATGATGGACTGGCCATCACTGGCGCGGGCTGTGGTCGTAATGGTGCTTCCAGAGCCGAAGCCAGCGGTGACCACGGTGTGCGCGAGGTCGGGCTGCAATTTCCAATGCTCCCGCGAGCGAAACAATTTGCCCATCAGCGCCTGGCTTACTGACCCCACTGAACCTAGCTGACTTTGCCATGACGGGCTCGGAAATGAGGGGCCGTTAAAATTCAAAATAGCATCGTTGCCAAACAGTCTTCCCAAGAAACATCCAGACAGTACTTCCCAATAGCCTTCTTGGCGAACCTGGGTGGGCGTCACCCTAGAGTCCAGTTCATACCAGTCCTCACCCATCATGGGCAGAATCGTATTCGACGCGTTAAATCCATTCTGGCAGCCTTGCACAACCGTAGGCTGGGTGTTGTAGACCCAGTTGAGCCTTAACCACGCTGGCGGGCTGCCACCGTAAGAATCAAGGCTCGATTGATTCGCCGGAGAACAGACGCGGCAGGTTTCAACGGTAATCAAGTGATTTGGGTCGGCTGCAGCTAGAGCAGTGCCGAGGCAGCTGATGTTGGCCTTGATGGTTGCGTTGCCGAGAACGTCGGCGTCTCCGCCGAGAGACCAGATGATGTTTGGGTATCCCTTGTAACGATTGCCCAACCAGGTTCCGTAGTTTGCGAAAAGATTGCAATTGCCGCTGTCGTTGAAATCACTGAAGTAGCCTTGGGCTGAGGTCAGACCCACAAAGGCTGCATTCATGACCATCGTAATCCCGTCCGCCTGAGCCTTGCTCACGACCAGATCGACGTGCGCCCAATAGGTCGCGTCTTCATTGGTGAAGTTCGTGCCGTCGAACGGCGCATTGCCGAAAAAGTTGTTGGGAGCATTCGTCTGATCCACCCGATCCACGGGGTAAACCCAGAGTACATTGAACCCCCGCGCTGCACGGTCGGCCAGATAGGTGTCGACGTCAGCATTGTTAATTTGTACAAACAATAACTGCGGGGAATCGCCGGTGAGGAATACGGCCTTCCCGTTGGCGTCCACCAGGTGAGTTCCGTCCTTGCTAAGCTCGATGAACTGGCCGGGCCCTGGCTGTTGACCGCCCGAATTCTTCCCCACCTGGGAGCCTTGCGGACCGCAGGCAGACACAGCCAGTCCGAACACGAGGCCAAGTAAGAGTATCCCCAAGCGTTTCATCGATTTAGCTGCCCCCAATGCGACTGCCGAGATTGTTGCCTTCCCACCAGCATTAGCCGCGCGGCGAACTCGGCGACCAGCAGCCGATCGCGACCGAGTAGTACCACCCCAGGGTTCAGAACAAGCTTCTTGATTTTCATAAGTGGGTCTAGTCGAGCTTGAACTCGGACCGCCAATCGCCCTTTTCCGGGAGCGCCGGCTGGTCTTTCTTGTCGAGAATGTAGTTCCCCAAGACTAAGAAATCCATCTCGGTCCGCATGAAGCACCGATAGGCGTCTTCGGGAGTGCAGACGATCGGCTCGCCGCGAACATTGAAACTGGTATTTACGATAACGCCGTAGCCGGTCAGCTTCTTGAATTCATCGATCAGTTCCCAATAGCGGGGATTGGTTTCCCGGCTCACGCTCTGGATGCGGGCCGAGTAATCGATATGTGTAATGGCGGGAAGATCCGACCGGAGGAAATACAGCCTTTCGTACAGGGGCTTCTCCTGATAGTTCTCCGGGAGTGGGATCTTCTTGTCTTCCCGGATCGGCGCCACCAGAAGCATGTACGGAGATTCCCGGTCGAGCTCAAAGTACTCCGCAATATCCTCTTCCAAAACCGAAGGCGCGAACGGTCTGAAGCCCTCGCGATACTTGATCTTGAGATTTAGTTTCTTCTGCATCTCGGGATTGCGCGCATCTCCCAGGATGCTACGGTTTCCCAGCGCGCGCGGTCCGAATTCCATACGCCCCTGAAACCAGCCCACGACACTTCCATCCGCAAGCTTTCCCGCGACATCGGAAGCCAGCGACTGGAAGCCTTCATAGTGGTGTGCCGTCGCCCCGTATTTCCGCAGGGTTCGGCGAACCTCCGGGTCCGAGAACTCCGGCCCCAGGTACGCACCCTGCATCGCATCGCTGTGGCCATTCATCTGCCGCTCGTTGCCATCGTGGATGTGCCAAACGGCGTAGGCGGCCCCAACTGCGCCCCCGGCGTCACCCGCGGCCGGCTGAATCCAGAGGTCATCGAAGAATCCGGCTCTGAGGATTTTTCCGTTAGCCACGCAGTTGAGCGCGACGCCGCCTGCCAGCACCAGATGTTTGCTGCCGGTTAACTGTCGCGCTGTGCAGGCAAGGCGAAGGACAATTTCTTCCGTTACCTGCTGGATGGCGAGCGCCATGTCCATATAGACCTGGGAAATCTCAGACTCCGGTTTTCGCCGGGGCGTCCCGAACAGTTGCTCCCACTTCTCTTCCTTGACCATCTTGAGCCCGGTCGCATATTCGAAGTAGTCCATGTTCAGTAAGATCGATCCGTCTTTTCGAATATCGACCAGCTCTTTCGTGATCTTCTTCTTGAAGTCCGCGGTGCGCTGCGAATCGGGATTGCCGTACGGTGCCAGCCCCATGAGCTTGTACTCGCCGCTATTCACCGCGAATCCGGTGTAGTACGTGAAAGCCGAGTAGAGCAGCCCCAGAGAGTGAGGAAACTGCAACTCTTTCACGATCGAAATTTCTTTCCCACGGCCATGTCCGATGGTCGTCGTAGCCCATTCCCCTACGCCGTCAACCGTGACGATCGCGGCTTCCGTGAACGGCGACGGGTAAAAGGCACTCGCCGCGTGCGACAAGTGGTGCTCGGGGTAGTAGATCGGGACCTTGCCGTCGCCGAGTTTTGCGAGATGCTCCCCGAGTAGTTGCCTCATGAACAGCTTCTCTTTGATCCAGACCGGCATTGCCGAAAGGAAACTGCGGAAACCACCCGGTGCGAAGGCATGATAGGTCTCAAGCAGCCGCTCGAACTTGAGGAACGGCTTGTCGTAGAACGACACAGCCGCAAGATCCTTGTAATCGATGCCGGCTTCCTGCAGAACGTAACGACAGGCGTGGATCGGGAATGCGGAATCGTGCTTCTTTCGGGTAAACCGTTCCTCCTGCGCCGCGGCGGCAATCTGACCGTCAATCAGAATGGCTGCGGCGCTGTCGTGATAATAGGCCGAGATGCCTAGGATTGCGTTTTTCATAGCGACACGCTCTTCATTGTGCGTGGCTCAATTGCGAGCGAGAGATTAGAACAGCGTGTAGATGAACGGCGCGATGGCAGATCCGCTGGCAAGCACAATCAGGACGCCAAATGCCAAAAGGATTGTGATGAGGGGCAGCAACCAGAATTTCTTTCTCTGCTTCAGGAAACCCCACAAGTCTTTTAAGAAGTCCATAGTCGCAGCTCCTAATTCTAGTAGGGCCTCTCCAGGTCCCCACCGATGAACGTGTGATTCCTCTCCACCATGACTGAGTCCGGACTTGCCTTGAACGCACGCAATTTCAAGGAATCCTTGCCGGTGAGCCGGCGCAGAATTCCGATCGGCGTCACCACGACGAAGAACACAATCGCCAGCAGAATCCTCGGGACCACGGTCCCCAGCAGATCCGAAAGCCCCAGCCACACCACTGCAATGGGCCGATAGATTTGGGGCACAATCATGTTCAGAACATGCAGCCCGATTGCGCCGAACAACCACCCTTCCCGCTTCCGCGAGATGAACAGGAGCAGAAGCAGAAGAACCACGGCCATGCCGGTGTCCCGACTCTGGTCCTTGGTGATCTTTCGCTGAAACAAAGTTGTCATAGCGGTTAATTTACTTCAATTACGACACCGATTTCGCCTTGCCAGAATTGATGAGCCGGGTTCTGCATTGTTGAGAGCGGGTATTGTCGTCCGAGAACACAGCGCATACAGCCGTTCACTACTTGAGCTAAGTCCTCTTGTGTCGATGACTCGCCATGGCCAATTCGGCCAGGGTGTCGTACTGCGAAGCAGAGACGGAAGGAATCCGACGCCGGTACGACCCAATCTCCCCCGTAATAGAATCCCTGTGAAGCTCGATGCGCTCGAGAGCTTCGATCACGTCTTCCGCAGCAAAATCACGGATCTGCAAAAGGTAGTCAGTTTGGCCGAGGTCTTCCATCACCCAGTCTACCTTCGGATCAAAAGAGATGGCGATAGTGGGCTTCTGGCTCACGAAGCTGAGAATCGTGCTATGCAAGCGGCTGGCAATGAGGAAATCAACATCCAGGAGCAAAGCGACAATATCCTTCCAAGTCGTGATGGCCGGGACGTACACCTGTCGTGCAACCCTTTTCTTCGACTCGGGGTCCAAACACGCGAGGAGTTCAGCGATGACGCTCTCGTCCATCCGAGAAGACCAGATCATGACCACGAAATAGCCGCGTTCAAGGAGTTGCCCTACAACACGTGCCATCTGCTGAAGGTAATGGCCGTAGAGAGCACTGTCCTGGTACGGCCAGCTTCCTGGCTTGGCAAAAGCAATGGCACTGACGGCAACGACCGTTCGACCTTGCGCGATCGATCGAATGCCTGCGGGCGGTGGCAACTCGGATGCGGGTAAGCTAAACGCCAGGTCTGGCACGACAGAATCCCCAGCGGCACGTTGCAGCAGCCCAGCAGCAATCTCTCTGCTGTTCCGGTCTCGGTACGATCTGTAGCGGGCCATACGAAGCGCTGCGGACAGGAGTATCCGCGAAGCGGTCGAGGTTTTCCTGCTGGCGCCGACACTCGCAACCGCGTACGGCACTCGCGCAATCCCTGCCAGCACAGCCCATTTGAAGAGTGCGAAAGGGTGCCTCCAAGGCCCTCCCCACTCATCATCCAATTGGCCGCCTCCCGACACAATCACAAGGTCCTGGGTGCAGAGAAATCGATATCCTTCGACGGAGTGGCCAATTTCCCGTGAGAGAGCAACCACACAGGCGTGAGCCCACTGCAAACACGGCCCCAGGCCGGGTATGCTTTTCAGTGCCGTCTTTATCTGGCTTGCCCGCACACCACGGCTCTTCTGGCCCAGTTCCCCTGCGGAACTCCCTCTTTCTTCCGGCTGTTCCACCGACCTTCCACGCGACTTTCGAGAGAACGCCCTATCCATTCCGTATAGGGGAAAAGCCCCCGCCCCATGCCGCTCCACGAAGTTGTCGCAATTGAGAGAAATTCCAGAAAATTGAGCGTCGGGCAAGCGAAGGCGGATGTTAGCGATCATCGCATCCTGAATGGCAGCATCGCCGAGATTACCTCCGGTGTACGGCGTCAGCAGCGCGACTCGGGGACCCTGGCCTTGCCATTCCGGGCCGCTCCCGTAGGCGGGATGGTCGGCAGCTCCACATTCAAGAGTATCGGTATCGCCACCCTTGCCTCCTACTCTGCGAATTGTCATGCGATCTGCCTTTTTGACAGGGCTGGGCCCCCAGCGAGCAAGTCCGTTAGCCGTTTAGGATGTGCCGCCATCCGATCATCCTGCTGGAACCAGTCAGCCACTCGGGACGCCAACATGGTTTTGCCAACCCGCGCTAGAAGGTGCCGCCATTCTCGACTGCAACTTCCAGAACTCCTGCATCCACGATTCTAGGGAAACAGTTCACTGCGCCGCGTACCGCCATTGACGACCCTACGAACAACGTGGCTGCCGGCGCTCTTCGGTCGAAGCTCTTCTGTATGTCATACCGATGGACGGCGGCGCAAAGGCCAAACGCCCCGTGCGCCACATTCAACTTCAGCTCGAACGTGCATTTGTAAGTCTGCCCCGGATCGAGCGAAAAAGGCTTGCAGCCCAGTCGTTCGCTGGATGTATTGAATATCTCGTACTGGCTCTCGTCGGTCAGCCATATTACGACGGCAAGGTTGCGGACGCTCTCCCGTGCCGTTACTTCGATGTCGACCCAAGCCGTCTCCCCCGACTCGAAGGTCGATTGCTCACCTGCCCGGCCCCGGATTCTGACGTGAGAAATACAGACCGATTTGTCAGCGCCGCCGTTGTGCTGCTTCATGGCGTCACTCAGGTAGCGCCGCACCACAGCATCCGTGGAATCAATAGCGGCTACCCTCCCATGTTCCAGAAGCATCGCTCGCTGGCAGAGTTCGGTGACGGCCTTCAAGTTGTGAGAGACGAACAGCACGGTTGCCCCATCACTGATCACCGAGCGCATGCGCTCCATGCATTTCTGCTGGAAGACATAGTCACCAACACTCAGCACCTCGTCGACGATCAAGACTTCGGGGTCAACATGCGCTGCCACGGAGAATCCGAGCCTCGCATACATGCCGGAGGAATAACGCTTTACCGGGGTATCGATGAACTCCTCTAATCCGGAGAAAGCAATGATTTGGTCGAGCTTCGATGCAATCTCTTGTTTGGTCATGCCCAGAATCGTGCCGTTAAGGAATATGTTCTCTCGGCCTGTCAGATCCTGGTGGAAGCCTGCTGCCACCTCGATAAGCGCCGACAGCCGCCCATTGACCACCATATGGCCCTTGGTGGGCTTCATGATCCGGCTGAGGATTTTCAACGCGGTGCTTTTGCCGGCTCCGTTGTGTCCGATGATGCCGAAGGCTTCTCCACGCTTGACCTCAAACGAGATGTCCTGCAGGGCCCAGAATTCCCTGCTATCGCTGTCACTGAGCTCCTGCTGTCGAAACATTCTTCCGGTCAAGGCAGGGATCAAGTCGCGGAGAGAGTCGAAGATCTCCCCTTTTCGAAACTTCTTATATACATGCTCCATGCGGAGCGCGACGTCAGACATTAGAGTTTCCCGTCAAATGCTCTCCGCGAAAGCCGGCTCCAGATGCTTAAACAAAAGGTACCCGCCAAGCAACATCAGCACACCAAAGCTGAGGCTGTATGCAAACCAGGCCAGATCCGGCGGCTGTTGCCTGGTGATACAGGCACTCAGCCCGTCCAGAATCGGAGCTGCCGGATTCAGCAACAACCATTTGCCTTTATCCCCGAACATGTGGACATCGTAGAAGACCGGGGTAAAGAAGATTCCAAACGTCAGCACTACCTCGACCAGGTATTTCACATCGCGGAAGAAGAGGCTGGCGGCGGACACAACCATCCCTACGCCCGAGGCCAGAACCACCATCGTTAGCAGCAAGACCGGAGTCCAAAGGAGGTAGATGCTCCAGCCCGTATGGGCCAAGACAAGGAAAACCAGCAAGGCTGCGGAAGCCACAAAGAAATCGAAAAGGCTGGACATCACCGCCGCCAGCGGGAGAATTTCCCTGGGAAAATAGACCTTGGTCACCAGGTTCTGGTTGCCGCCGATAAGGCTGTTGCAGCCAAGCCGGATACTGGAAATAAGAAATGCCCAGGGCAAAGATTTCACCGCTACGCTCGCGATATCCTCCGTCTTAAGCGGCACGTGTGCTGCCAAGGTATATGCATAGCGCACCACAATGCCGGCCATGACGATCAGGATCGGCATGAGAATTGCCCACATGAAACCCATGATCGACTGTTTGTACCGGACCTTTATGTCACGATAGGCGATCATGTAGAGCAGGCCGCGGTATCGGTATAACTCCTGTAGTTCCTCTTTCATCAGCTTGTGGGTCTCGCGCTCACTTCGTTGTACGTTGGGCTCACCGTGCGCTTTTCCTGGTGCTTGCCAATTCTTCGTCCAAACCCCCTGCGCCAGCGGCGGGAAGTTTCCCCCTAAACGAAAGTCAACTCCACTGCGGGATGCGGTGTGACGCCACGGACAGCAGCCCAGAATGTCTCCGCTATCAAGTCGGTTAGCGGCGACGTTGACGGCAATTCGTACTCGTCCACGCAGGTCACCGGCGCTAACTCCGCGAGTGTACCTACCAACCGGATTTCGTCTGCGATATGAAGTTCTGTGCGGTCGACCGGCCGCTCGATAAACGGGATGGCCAAAGAGTGGCAAATCCTGCGGACGATTTCCAGAGTAATGCTTTCCAGCCGGCCCTCGGAAGCTGGAGGTGTAATGACACAGCCGTCGCGAACCAACAGGACGCAGGCGCCCGTAGCCTCAGCGACCCTGCCATACTGGTTTAGCAAGATCATCTCCGGAAAACCGCGCCCTCTTCCCTCTATACGCGCCAGCCGTGCTACTTGGTAGTTTGTGCTGGTCTTGATCCGAGGGGACAGACTTATGTCGCTAGATCGCTGCCAAGTGCTGACGCCGACGCTGACCGGGGTCGGAGGCTGTTTGGCCTGATGGTATGCCGTCAGGACCAGGTCCGCAACCGTGCCCTCGCCCCAGTGTCCCTCGACTACGTATAGCGTGGCACGAACCCACATGTCCTTGTCGGGTTCGTAAAGCGCGCGTACGAGTTTCCCGCATGCATTCTGAAACTCGTCATACGTGACTGGGACAGGAATATGCAGCAGTCTGGCGGAGCGGACCAGTCGTTCATAGTGCCGGCGCAATTCGACGATGCCGAACTTGGCCTCGCCCGTCTGCCAGTAACCTTTCAGTCCCTCATAGACATTTAGGCCCCGATTCACCGCCTCACAAGAAACATGCAGGGTCGCCTCCTCCCAGGGACGAACGTCCCCCCGGAAGTATGCCCAACGTGGCTGCTGCAGACCGAGCGCGTAGAGAGCCTTTGTATTCTGTGCTGTCTTGTTCATTCTGTTCTCCAAGATTGGTTCCCCCTGCTCACAACACCAGCTTGCGGCAGTGAAACGCCTCGGCGTAGCCGCTGGGCGAGTTCGACTCCATGCCTCGAATCCGCATTAGACCGAGAAACGTGTTTCGGTCGAACCAGGGCTTCGAACGCTGCGATTCAAAAACCTCGAACAACTGGGTCGCCTTTTGCTCCGCCAGAGGCGAATCGAGGGACACAAACAGATTTGGCCGTCCCATGTCGCCGTCATACTTCGGAATTTCATATTCGAAAATCAGGTGGTCTCGAAAAGTATTCCAGGTAAGCTCAGAAACCAGACGGTGGTCCTGGTGGGCATCTCCCTGCCAATGAGTGAAAATCACATCCGGATTGACGCGCTCCTTCAGCTCTTCGAAAAGGTCCTTCACTCCGGCTCCGCTGTAGGGCAGAAAACCATCTCGATATTCTTTGAGCACTACTTCCCTTTCACAGCCGGCGGTAAATAACTCGGCTCCCTTTGCAGCTTCTTTTCCCCGCGATTCCGAAGCGCTGAAAACCACCCAGTGAAACTTCACCTTTTGGTATGTCTTCTTAAGTTGCAGCAGCGTACCGCCGCAACCGATCTCAATGTCGTCCGAATGCGCACCCAAGCAGAGGATGTTGACGGAATCCGAGTCTTGTTTCACCAGACTCAGCTTCATCATGCAGTCACTCCGGTTGCACGATGGCCATTCTTCCACAAGCACCATGGAGGTGAGCCAGAAGCCTCCAATTCATCAAGAATCTGCTTGTCCCGGAACGTATCCATGCATTGCCAGAAGCCGGAATATCGTCTTGACCAGACCTTGCGCTCCGCGATCAACCGCTGGAACGGTTCATATACCAGCTCTTCGCCGGGCTTGATGTAACGGAAGACCTCTTTCCGGAGCGCGAAGTAGCCGCCATTTACCCAGACGCCGGAATCCTTCATCGTCTTGATAGATTGGACAGAACCGTCCTCGGCCAGATTCACCGCGTCCAAGCTGCTCGTTCTCGGCTGCACCGAGAGGAATGCAGCGTAGCCGTCGCGGCGGGAGAACTCATCAACCAGCTCTGGCAGCGGAAAATCAGTCAGGCCATCGCTGTAGTTAGCCAGGAACATCTCCTCCCCGTTCAAGTATGGTTCGACCAGACGCAAACGGTCGGCAATCGTGGAACGCAAGCCGGTATCGATAAACGTGATCTTCCAGTCGTCAATGTCTCGCTGCATGAACTCCAGCTTCCGCCCGCCATCCGAGAGGATGAAGTCATTGGAAACCGACTCCTCGTATTCGAGAAAGTAGTTTTTGATGGCATTCGCCTTGTAACCAAGGCAGAGCAGAAACTCCTTGTGGCCAAAATGCGCGTAGTACTTCATGACGTGCCAAAGCACGGGTCGCGCGCCAATCGTGACCATCGGCTTCGGAACGTCCTCCGAGTACCCCCGTAGCCTCATTCCTGCACCGCCGCAGAATAGTACGACTTTCATACTCTCCCCCCTCTTGACGCAGTCGCTGGCGAAGATTCCAAGTGCTCATCACCTCGGGTTGTGCATTGCTTCTATTCCAGGTCGGCTTGAAGGTGCTGCTCCGTACACCAGCTCGGTACCGTCCTGATACATGGAAGTTGCTTTTCCCGGAAGATGTGAACAATCCGTCCCACGCAGATAGTCGCCCACCGTTGTGCCTGTACACTCAGAATCGATGTTGGGAGCTCCGATCCGGCCGAGCACATCACCCAGATGGACAGTGCGAAAGTCGATGCTGTACCGTGTGAGACTGGAGGTGTTGGGCACGGTCGAGTGAAGATTCGCAGCCGAGAACTGGTATGCTCCGCCTACGTCGCATACCAGCCGCACTTGCGGATCAAGTTCGATCGATTCTTCCGGGCGGGGCTGCACGCGCGTGTCGGTCTTCACGTGCTGAGCCGCGTTCTGCCGACTCTCGAGGTTCCACTTGTGGTAGTTGTAACCGCGCGAGCCATTCTTGATGGGCCGATCGAAATAGTGCGGATGGATGGCCATGCAGTTCTCACTACTCAGTTCGTAGATGGGCATCCACCAATTGATCTGGCAGAAGGGCGCGGAGTACCACGTGTCCCTATGCGGATGGAAGGCATAGGCAATGCCGGCCTTGAGATAGTCGCCCGGGAATGCGGTCCGCATCCGCGGAACGTCAAAATAGGTCTGAGAGAGATCGCAGCCCGTCTCGGAGAGCATTCCCTGGATGTATTGCTTGGACTGCGGATGGTGAATGAACTTGGGCTTCAGCACCGCGAGGATCTCTGCACATTTCTCCGCAGGCAACTGTTCATGAACCTTGAGAGGATCGAGAGGGCGAAACGCCTCTTCGATCATCTCCTGCGCAAACTGGCAAAATTTCAGGGCGTTGTGGCTGGGGGAGTGCACAAAGATGGAGCCGCGATAGAGCTCTGCCCGGCGCTCGTCATCACTCATTTTGGAATCAACATAGATATTCATAGGCACGTTCCCTGATCGCTCCCTAGTAAACCGTAACTTTGGGGATAGGCACGACGAAACGGCCTCCCCACTCGCGAATGAACTGCAACTGCCGCATGATCTCGTCTTTCAGGTTCCAGGGGAGGATGACTACATAGTCTGGTTTGGTTTGGGAGATACGGTCCGGGTGACAAATCGGAATATGAGTGCCGGGCAGGAACCGTCCCTGCTTGAACGGGCTCCGGTCCACCGTGTATTCAATCAGATCCTTTCCGATGCCGCAGTAGTGCAGCAGCGTCGCACTCTTTCCAGGCGCACCATAGCCGGCAACCTTCTTGCCTTCTTTGGCGGCAAAGAGCAGGAAGTCAACGAGCGCGAACTTGGTCTCTTTCACCTGGCACGCGAAGCTCTGATACCCATCGATGCGGTCGAGCGCGGCACGGGCTTCGTCGGCGAGGACCTTCTGGACATTGGGCTCGACCGGGTGCGTCTTGCTCTCCGTGCGGCAAGCGTAAACGCGCAATGAGCCACCGTGCGACTTCAACTCCTCGACATCGAAAACCCGCAGGCCGTGGGCCTCCATGATCTTCACCGTGCTGAGCAGGGAGAAATAGGAGAAGTGCTCGTGGTAAATCGTGTCGAATTCATTCAGTTGAATTAATTGCAGGAGATGGGGAAACTCCAGGGTCAGAACTCCGTTGGACTTGAGCAGAATCTTGAGCCCTTCCACGAAATCGTTAAGATCGGGAACCTGGGCCAGCACGTTGTTGCCGAGAACAAGATCAGCACACTGGCCTTCGGCTGCCAACTCCTTCGCCAGTTGTGTGCCAAAGAATCGCACGAGCGTGGGCACTCCCTTTTCGACTGCCACCTTGGCCACATTCGCGGCGGGCTCGATGCCCAACACCGGCACGTTGCGCTTTACGAAATACTGCAACAGGTAGCCGTCGTTACTGGCGACTTCCACCACGAAACTTCGCTCGCCAAGCCCGAATCGCGTGGTCATCTTGTTGCAATACGTTTCACAGTGCTTCAGCCACGAATCCGAGTACGATGAGAAATAGGCATAGTCGCCGAAGATGTTCTCAACGCTCTCATACTCCTCAAGTTGCACCAGCCAGCATTCCTCGCATACGTACACATGAAGCGGATAGTAAACTTCACCCCGGTTCAGGTCCGCGGCGGACGGATACGTCTCGCACAGTGGAGACATGCCCAGGTCGACAAAGGTGCGCCGCAGGCCCGCTCCACAAAACCGGCAGGTTTTGGCAGCCGCGTGCTGATCGATCTTCGGAAGAGCTGACGTCGTGGTCATTTTCAGAATCGCCCAATTACGCAATTACCGCTGTCTCGGCAGCCTTCTGGCTCCAGCGCAGCGAAGCGTCCAGGCGCCCCGCCTTCTGCAAACGATGAATTTCACTGATGCGGACATAACGCCCCCGCTCCAGGTCTTCAAACGTCAGCCCAGCACCGCGATAGGCGTCATAGAGCTCTTTCGCACCCTGGCGTGCAGTCCACTCAGGGCGAAAGCTCGGCAACAGCCGGGCGACCTTGTCGAAGTTCACGCGGTAGCAGCGCAGGTCAGGTCCGCCGCCAAGGGCATATTCCACCTCGCATCCTGGAACGACTTGGGCCACAATCTCCGCCAGTTCCCGGATGCGGTAGTTCTCGTCGTTGCGCCCGACGTTGAAAGTCTGGTTGTGAACGACTTCTCGGGGAGCATTGAGGACAGCCACGACGGCACCGATGATGTCACGGATGTGCACAATCGGCCGCCACGGAGTTCCGTCGCTCTTGACGTAAACTCTTCCCGTGGTTAACGCGGAGGCCACAAGATCATTCAAAACGATATCGAGCCGCAAGCGGGGAGAAACCCCATACGCGGTGGCGTTTCTCATATACGTCGGGCTGAAATGGTCGTCCGCCAGCGGCACCATGTCGCGTTCCACAAGAACCTTGGACTCACCGTAGGGCGTCACGGGATTCAGCGAAGAAGTCTCGTCGAGGAAATCGTCTCCCGCGGCACCGTAGGTGCTGCAGGACGAGGAAAAGACGAAGCGGCTGACGCCAGCCTGTTTCGCGAATCGGGCGAGCTGCACGGAAGCATGGTGGTTGATGTCGTAGGTGAGTTGCGGATTGAGGTTACCGATCGGGTCGTTGGAGAGAGCGGCCATGTGTACGACCGCGTCAAACCCCTCAAGGTCGGCACGGTTCAAGTCACGCAGATCCTTCCGCAGTTCCGGAATCTGTGGGAGCGGGTCGCCGAAGTTGCTGCCGGCAAACAGATCAGAGTCGAGCCCGACGACTTCGTGCCCGGCGGACTGCAAGATCGGTGCGGCAACGGCACCGATGTAACCTTTATGGCCGGTTAAGAGAACTCGCATGCACGTCCTATCCTAGAAATGAGGTTCCGTAACACAAATCCACGACGGCGCAGAAGAGACTGAGCCATTGTGCGCCTGAAAAACGGTGGTTCCAAAGTGGCTTGTGAGGTGTGTCCCCCTCGAAGCCTAAAGCATCGGCCTTGCCGTTCTTAGTTGCGGAGAATTGCGCTGTTACCATATTCGGTCGAAGGCGTCGTTGCCGCAATGGCCCGTCCGTTACCGCGTGCCGGTAACCCAACTGAGGTTACCAACGTATCTGCATGATTTTAGACAGCTTATCTTGCTCTGCAGCTTATCAGTCGAGCGCGGTGGCACCGCGCCCGCGGGTGGTGGCAGGCCCCGTTGATGGGGAAGCGGCGTGCGCGTTTGAGCCCGCATGTCCCTCGGGGACGACCGAGAGCAAGCCACTTTGGGAGAGGATTTCCGCCGCATCCTTGACGGTGGCGAATGGGAGACCGGAGCGCTCGGCAACGTCCAGTAGGGAATGTTCACCGTCGGAGAGATTCAGGACCCAGAGCCGGGCGTTGATTTCGGCTTCGATCCCGTCGCCGCCGGTACTGCGATAGAGATCGCGCTTTCCAAGTTGAGGTTCGCAATACGGATTCAGGTTGCGGTACCGCCGATTGTTCTCCAACACATCCAGAATTGACGTGCAAACGCGGAGCGATCCGGCGAGTTGCTGTGGCTGGATGAAGTCGAGATTGTCGGCGGATGTGTGATACTCCGGAAAACTCCCCCAGACGCTCCGCATGAGACACCCTACAGCGAGATTGAACCCCGGAGAGCAGTACTGCCTTTCGTCGTAGCCGTAAGGGGTGAAGTCAAGAACTTCCGACGGCTCCCCGCAGTGGCGAAGAACATGTGCAGTCGCTCGATCAATCTCCGCATCCCCTCGCCGGCTCTTCTTGTAATGGAACCCGCCTGTATCTCCAAGGCAGGTCAACACCAGGCCATGGCGGATTCGAGCGGCGGCCTCGCGGTTTCGTGCCAGCCAAGTAATGGCGCCGATCGTCCCCGGAATGAAGAGGAAGCGATACGAGTAGCGGAGATCCTGTTTGGAAAGAAAATCAGCGAGAAACGTGGCCACCGTAAGCCCAGAAAGATTGTCATTCGCCAAGGAAGGATGACAAGCGTGACAAGAGATCAGCACTTCATCTTCAGAGCGGCCCGACAGAAAACACTCTCCATAGGTCAGTTGCCCGTCTACAAGGGTCGAATCGATACACACCTCATAGGTGCCGTCCGAAAGCCCCAGCATTTGCTTGTGCGAAAGGCAAAAGCCCCAATCTGGCTTGTAGTATGAAGTCCGATACGGAATCCGGTCTGGTTGCTCGGGGAGTGTAAACAGATGCGGCTTCAGTTCGCTCAGTGGCATTTTGGTGTGCACCGGAATGCTGTAGCTCAGGACATGCAGGTTACTCCGCTGAAAATCTACAATCCGGTTGCCAGAAGCGTCCTTTATGTAGGCGTCACGAATGTTCCATTCTTTCGGGACCGTCCAGTCGAAGACCGGCGTTCCGCTGGGCACCTGAAAGGTTTTCAGCGGGATCCGGTTCTGAATTATCTCCAGGGTGTGGCGGATTCCGTGTCCCGTGATACTGCGGCAAACAGGAAACAGCTCGGCTGCAAATGAATGCAGATCCCGGCCGATGTTCGCCAGTTCTCCTCTGTCGAATTCTCTGATCAGGCCCATTACTTTGGCTCGAAGTCTTGGTATGTGTTGTCACGCTCTGAAATCACTTGAACCTTCTCGGGCCAGGTGATTTGGAATGCAGGATCATTCCACCGTACGCCGCGCGCGGCTTCCGGATAGAAGAACTCTGACATCTGGTAGAACACCTCGGTCTGGTCCGCAAGAGTCAGAAAGCCGTGCGCGCAATCCTCGGGAATGTAGAGCATATGACGATTCTCTGCGCTCAGGACGGCTGCGAACCATTGCTTGAAAGTCGGTGACTGGGCCCGCAAATCGAGAACTACATCGTAGATGGCTCCCGCCGTGCAACGCACGACTTTTGCCTCCGCATAGGGCGCCGCCTGGTAATGTATACCACGCAGTGTTCCCTTTCGCGAGTTCAGCGAAACGTTGCATTGCACCAAGTGGCTGTTCAGACCGTGATCTTTAAATTCTTTCTGGCACCAACTGCGGGCGAAAAAGCCGCGCTCGTCTGAGTTGCGTTCGAGGTGAATTTCAAAAACTCCGGGCAACTTGGTTCCGTGAAAGGTCATATGTGGCCCTACTGAAGCCGATTCACGTTATTCGGGTGTAACGCTGAAATCATACTTAGCTTTGTGCGGAAAGAGGGGAGCAGGTCAATCTCACGCGGTCCGCACGCCGCCGTCGATCTCAATTCTCGGACTCTGTATCCATCGCGGGAGGCAGAACCTCCGCTTCATTTTAGAGGAATTAGTGCTGTTACTTGGTCCAAAGGCTTCTTGTAGTCGCCGTTTCTGGTCTTGCCCAGTACGATGCCATCTATACAGTTAAGACTTCGTCTAGTGGCGTCGGAAAATTCGACTGAGCATTGGACGTACTTGTCGGGCATGCTATCTCCAACGAGAGTCCCGATTTCCAAACTATTTATGTCGGACCACAGCACCAGTTTCTGCTGGTTTCCGTCCAGTACCCGAAAACCATCGGTGACTCTTCCGTCGGAATACTTAATTGCAAGGTTGGCGATCTTATAGTCTCGTGAGTTTACGTCCGAGAGTTGAAAGAGTTTGATTTGGGCTTCGCTCACGCTGAAGCAAGCACCGAGACAGAAGAGGTAGGCCATCGTGGTGCGTAAGCGCAACATTGAAATCTCCCTTCTAATCTACAGATCGCCAACAACATTGAGCAAGGTCTGCCGTGTCACTCTATGGCAACAAGCCATAAACAGCGAGGCTGCTGTTGCCACCGACGAAGACCTTTCCGTTCGCCACCGCAGGGATACTGAACCTCACTGCGAGATCCATGGTGTCCCGGGTCCCAGCTTGGTTACTGTTGTACAGTTCGGTGGCTAGATTCGTCGCATCATACGCGTGGAGCACACCCGGCGTTGTTTGGTTATACTGCACCGCCCACAGTATACCGTTGCTGCTGCCGTTGGCTGAAATTGCCATCTCCCCTCCCGGATACGAGTAGGTCGCCAAGGAACGGGACGTGGGCGACGAACTCAGTAAGCCGTTGGTAAGCGGGAAAACCTGGACGGTGTCGTTGATCGGACTGAAGTAGACATTTCCGTTGAAATAAACGGGAGAGCTAAAGTTTCCTGGCTCAGGCATTCCATTGGGGAACACGTTCACCAGTTCCTGGACTATCTGACTATCGTTGTTGGGATTGTAATGCCCCATGTTGTCCCGATTGATGAGATAAATAGTCTGGCTCTTCCCAGCGCTACCTACTAAGCGAGGAGGGATACTCGGCTGATCCGGCAGCAACAGCACTCCGGCAGACCCAAGGTCAAGATTGTGAGCTACCATGTTTGCCTGATCGTGGGGCGTGAAGTAGTCAAGGACGACACCGCCGGGGCTGAGCTTGATAAACGTGTCGCCCCACTCCGTTCCGCCCGTATCCGCATTGAAGGTTCCGTTGCCTGTGATGAAATATATGTTCCCATCAGAGTCCGCGGCCGGCCCACCGCCGCTCTGCCAAATTCCGCCTCCTAACGGCGAGTTGGGGGTTGTACAGAAAACCATAACCTGCTGGAAAGAAGTGGCACCATAGCCCAGTATCCAACCGTGGTACGGGTACTCGTCTGAGTAGCTGCCCGAGGCTATATAAACCACCCCATTGTTGAGGAGTAGCCCCGCGCGCTGGTTCTGTGTAAGGTCAGCGTACGGCACCAAACCGCCGAGCCCCGGCACAGTTGCCTGGATGACGACCGGCCCCCCAAATTTCTCCGCGCCCGAAGTGATGTCGAGAGCGTGCAGCCTCGTCACGTAGTTTGTCGTGCTGCCGGACACCTCAGCCGTCCTGGCGACTACGTATAGCGTTCCAGTTGTCTGGTCAATCACCGGCGTGCTGGTGATGCCAACTTCGGGATAGATGTCACAACATATGTTTGGGTTGTCGATCATGGAAACAGTGGTGATACCAGCAGCCGGGTTGATAAAACTCACATTCCAGAGCGGCGTCGAGACCAGACCGTCAGCGTCAAAGGCGTACACGCTATCATGTTCGGTCGCCACATAGACAACGTTGTGAAAGCCCTGTCCCGGAATACTCACGCTCGCAACATAAAGCGGCGAAGCGAACGCCTGTCCATCGATCGCGTATGAGAAGAGCTTGCCAAACTGCGTCTGGTTTACATTGGACGGCGTCAATACTGTTTCATTCAGGTTTTGGCCGGTTCGGGCGTTGTCATTCTGATGCGTGAACTTACCGGCGTAGTTGGTGATATACACAGTGGCATTTGACGACTGTGTATGATCAGCCGAGGTTACCGTCACGGTGTGAACACCGACGCTGCCCGGCGGTGTATACAGCCCGGAAGTGCTAATCGTCCCCGAAGTCGCTGACCCGCCTACTACGCCATCCACCGACCAAGAAACGCCCGTAGCATTGGCCGTGAATTGCTGTGAGCGCGTGAAGGTCAGCGCTGCCGTACGCGGACTAATTGCGAGTGAACCGGCAGTGGCGATGGTCAGCGTCAGAGCAGCCGTGCCCGTCCCGCTGCCGTTGGTCGCACTCAGCGTCACCGTCGTCGTCCCCGACGTCGTCGGCGTCCCCGAGATCAGCCCCGTCCCGCTGTTGACCGTCAAGCCTCCCGGCAGACCCGTCGCTCCGTAACTGCTGGGTGCGTTGGTCGCCGTGATTTGATACGAGAAGGCGCTCCCCACTGTCCCGCTGGCCGTAGTCGGGCTGGTGATCACTGGCGCCGCTTGGGTGTTGATGGTCAGCGTCAGGCTGGCCGTGCCCGTCCCGTTGCCGTTGGTCGCGCTCAGCGTCACCGTCGTCGTCCCCGACGTCGTCGGCGTCCCCGAGATCAGCCCCGTCCCGCTGTTAACCGTCAAGCCTCCCGGCAAACCCGTCGCCCCGTAACTCGTGGGTGCGTTGGTCGCCGTGATCTGATACGAGAATGCACTCCCCACCGTCCCGCTGGCCGTAGTCGGGCTGGTAATCACCGGCGGCCCCAGGTTGATGGTCGCTGGTCTAAGCGCCACCATCTGCATTGTCCAGCCGTTGTTCGCAGAGCCCGTTGCCGCATAGCTGCCCGGGTTGCCGGCCAGTTTGTCCTCAATCAGATTGTTGTTGAAGGTCGAGCGCGCAGTAAAGCCAGAACCCACTGTGCACGACCAGTCGGCGAGGCAATAGCCGAAGATCAAGTCGCCGGCCACGGTCGTCGTGGCGTTGCCGCTCGAGACCGAACCGGCTCTGCCCGTGGCGCCCGCCTGGGCATCGATGGGATTCACCGGATCCACACCGGAGTATTCGGTGAGATAAAGTTCAATCCCGCTGGAGTTCGCGGAGAGGTTCACCGTCACCGTGTCGGCGCCGCCCTTGATGTTCTTCGCATAATAGACCCGGCTGCCGCCGCCACCCGGAGAGGTTAATTGGCTTCCCACTGCAGTAAATGCGTTGCCCTGGGAGTCCGTGACCGATGATGCCGTGGTGCTCGCATCGAAATC
>JAIQET010000069.1 GCA_020073645.1 Terriglobia bacterium
GGGCGCTTGGACAGGCTTTCAACCGGCGTGGATTGGTCGGGGGTCGGGTTCGCAGACATCGGAAATCTCGAAGAGAATAGTACAGCAAAATCTCTAACCGCAAAGGACGCGAAGAAATGCCGCAAAGCGCGCAAAGAACACGGCTAGTTGATTACGTCGGCGTCGAGCACGCGGTCTTGTTCCAGGTAATGCGATACTGCGTACTGCGCCAGTAGCGGGTTCTGCAGCTTGATTTCGGCGCCGATCCATTCGCCCTTGGGGTGGGGGGTGTTGGCCGGATGGTTGCACATCTTGCCACCGAAGCGCCGCCCGAATGCGGCACTCTCGACCTGATCGAATTGCTTCAGGTTGCGCCAGGCTTCGTCACCGACCGTGCCGCTGATGTCAATCTTGAGTCTTACGGTTGCCATGCTGCCATTTCACCACAGAGTCACAGAGACACGGAGAAAAACATTTCCTTATTCTCCTCCTGAGCGAAGCGAAGGATTCCTACACCAGACAAGATCGCGGATATAGGGATTCCTCGCTTCGCTCGGAATGACAAACCCAAGCGGTTTTTCTCTGTGTCTCCGTGACTCTGTGGTGAGATCGCCTCACGCCGCGAACAGGTGATAGAGCATGAAGTAAATCACAACGCCTGTGACCGAGACGTACAGCCACAGGGGAAACGTCCAGCGGGCGATGGCGCGGTGGCGGTCGAAGCGCTTGCGCAAGGCGCGGCTCAGGGTGATGATCACCAGGGGCACGATCGCGGCCGCGAGGATCGTGTGTGAGATCAGGATGCTGAAGTACACCGGGCGCGACCAGCCTTGTCCCTGGAAGCGTACCGAGCCGACGTGGGCGTGATAGTACAGGTACGAGATCAGGAACAAACTGGAGGTCACCAACGCGGTCAGCATCACGGCGCGGTGGGCGGCCATGCGTCCGCGCTTGATGAAATTGCGACCGATCAGGAGCAGCACCGCGCTGGTTCCGTTCAGCGTGGCGTTGATGACCGGGAAGATGGCGAAATTGGCTGGCACCTGCTGCATGAAGCAAGGTCCTTATTGGCGGAAGCCGTTTACAAATTGCCGATTGCCAATTGCCGATTGCCAAGTTGCACCCGAGTCCCAATCGGAAATTGGCAATTGGCAATCGGAAATAAGAGATCACGCCGCCGGCTTGGTGGTGCGCCGGTTGGCCATTACGAACGCCAGCCCGAACATGAACAGGGTGAACAGGACCAGAGTCGCCATGGACGCGGACAAGGAAAAATCCGCCGGGCTGTCGGGGTAAAGCAGAATCCGCAGCGCCTCGACGCCGTAGGTCAGCGGATTGATTTGCATCAGCATGCGCATCCAGCCGGAGGCGCCCGACAGCGGAAACAACGCACCCGAGAGCAGCCACAACGGAATCAGGAACAGGTTGATGATGGCGTGAAAGGCCTGGTTGGAATCCATGGGCCAGGCGATGGCGAAGCCCAGGGCGGTCAGAGAAAACGACACCAGGAAAACTGTGAGCACGATCAGCATGAAGCTGGTGATCGTCATGTGCACGCCCACCAGCGGTGCAAAGGCAAGGAAGATCAGGCCTTGGATCGCCGACAGCGTGGTTCCGCCCAGAACCTTGCCGAGCACGATTGCCGAGCGCGGTACCGGCGCCACCAATACCGACAGAAGAAAGCCTTCTTTGCGGTCTTCGATTACCGACATCATGGTAAAGATGGAGGTGAACAGCACGATCATGATGAGCGCGCCGGGGTAGAAGTAGTCGAGATAGTGTTGCTGCCCGGCCGCGGCGCCGGAACGGAAGGAACTGCCGAAGCCTGATCCAATCACCACCCAGAACAGCAGGGGCGAGGCGATCACGCCAATCACGCGGCTGCGCTGGCGATAGAAGCGGACGATCTCCCTCCACCACAGAGTGAAGGCAGGCAGCATCACGCCTGCGGAGATCGGGGCTTGGGCCGGCAAGGTTGCGCTTTGGGTAGCCACGTCAGCTCGTTTTCTGCGCCGAAGGCGGCAACTTCTGCTTTGCGACTTTCAAGTTTCGTAACTCCAGGAACGCGTTGAGAAACAAAATCCCAGAGAGCGTTAGGAGGATGAGGCTCATGAACAGGCCGTCGACGGTGGTGATGGTGCCGCTGAGAACCGTCCAGGCGATTCCCAGCAGAGGGACGATACCGAGCACTACCGAAAGCACAAGCATCATGGGCGCTCTACTTTGACTTTCTCACAACGTAAACGGTGTCTTTGCGCTGTTTGCGAGTTCTTAGCGATCTTTGCGGTAAAAGCTTTTGACCGCAAAGGACGCAAAGGTGACGCAAAGGGCGCTAAGAAAAACATCACGCTTTCGTCGCGCTTTCCCCACCTTCCGTCCAGAAACGGTGGCCGGTGCGGTGGATGAAGACGTCTTCCAGCGTTGGCTTGCTCACCGAGATTGACTGAATCTCACCGGGGAAGGCTTCGGCCAGCTCGGCGATGAAGCGGTGCCCGTGTTCTCTCTCCAGCCGGACCCGGGCGTCTTGTTCGTTGTCTCCAATGACCGTGGCTTCAACGCCAAGGCGCGCGGAAATGCGATCAGCCAGGTCACGGGGGTTGCGGGTGGCCTCAAGCCAGATTACGTCTCCGCCAATTTCATGTTTAAGGTCCGCCGGGGTACCCAGCGCTACCAGCTTTCCTTCATTCAGAATGGCGAGCCGGTCACAACGCTCGGCCTCCTCCATCAGGTGCGTGGTGACGATTACCGTAACACTTTCCTCATCCCGCAGAATGCGCAGGTATTGCCAGAGGTCGCGGCGGGCGCCGGGATCGAGACCGGTGGTGGGTTCATCCAGCAACAGAACCGATGGATGATGGAGCAGACCTTTGGCTAGCTCCAGGCGCCGCTGCATGCCGCCGGAGAAGGTTTCGGCTTTCTCGTTGGCGCGGTCGGCGAGTCCAACCCGACTCAACATTTCCTGGATGCGCGTCTTTAGAACCCGGCCGTGCAGACCGTAAAGGTGGCCCTGGTGCCACAAGTTCTCGGCAGCCGTCAGCTTCACGTCGATGCTCTGGGCCTGGAAGACGACCCCGATGTGGCGGCGCAAGTCGGTCGGTTCTTTAGCGGCGTCGTGTCCCAGGATCAGGGCGCGTCCGCCTACCGGAACCATCAGAGTGGACAGAATCCGGAACAGTGTGGTCTTGCCGCTGCCATTGGGCCCGAGGAGGCCGAACAGCTCGGCGTGGCCCACTTCGAAGGAGACACCATTGAGTGCGGTGCGGCCATCGTAACGGTGGACCAGGTCTTCGACGGCGATAACAGCGGGCGGGCCGATCGGAACCTCTGCTTCGGAGCCAGCTACGGCGTACGCGGGTGTCTTGGAGGCCACAGGGTATTTTACAGTACGCTACCTGGCAGTCCACCGGGCGGGGGCGAGACGCCCCCGCGACAGCCGGCGGGACCCTTCGACTGCGCTCAGGGCAGGCTGCCGGCGCTACGACCGAGTGTTCAGCATCATCAGGGCAAACAGAAGCGGCAAGTAAAAGACGGTAGCTTGCAGCAGGTGCCGAGCGCGCTGCTTGGAACGAGCGGTGCTCGGAGACATCTTGAAAATCGCCAGGCGCAGGCCGAAATAGAAGAGGCCCAGGCCCATGACCAACGCACCGACGAGATACAGCTTTCCCGACATGCCCAGGAAAGTCGGCAGCAGGCTGATGGGAACCAAGCCAACGGAATACAGTAGAATCTGGCGCGCCGTGGACCTGCCGTCGGGTTCCACCACCGGCAGCATGCGGATGCCGCCGCCTTCGTAGTCTTCCCGGTAAAGCCACGCGATCGAAAAGAAATGGGGGAACTGCCAGAAAAAGACGATGGCAAACATCACCAGCGCGCCCCACTCCAGCCGTCCGCGGGCGGCGGTCCAGCCCAGCACGCCGGGCATCGCGCCCGGGAATGCACCCACGAAGGTGCAGATGGGATGAATCTTCTTCAAAGGCGTGTAGGCGGCAAGATAGATCCCGGAGGTGGCCAACGCCAGCCATCCGGTCAGCGGGTTGAGCGCCAGTCCGAGATAGAGCGCGCCGCCCAGAGTCATCAAGCCGCCAACAATGCCCGCATGGAGCAGGCTCATTCGTCCGGCGGGCAGTGGGCGCTGCGCGGTGCGGCGCATGAGGCCGTCAATGTCGCTCTCCATTACCTCATTCAGCGCTGCGGTTCCGCCGGAAATCAAGCCGATGCCCAGCAACGCGTGGAGCAGACCCCAGGAGAGGGAAGAGACGCCGGACTTCAGGGCTCCGAAGTAGTACCCGCACCAGGCGGTCATGACAATCAGGGTGGTCACCCGCATCTTGGTAAGTTCGGCGTAGTCACGCGCCAGAGTGAGCGCCGAGTTGCGCGGGACCACCAAGGGTTGGGTTGCAGTGCTCATGCGGCCACCGGCTTTCGTTGACCACTGGGAACTGGTTCTTCAAAGGCGACCGGGACGTGGCGCCACACCTGGATGGCCAGCACCGCTGCAGTGGCCAGGAGCAAGGCCCCTACAGCGACGTGGGCCACAGTCGAGATCACCATGGGGAGTTCGGGTTGGACCGCATCATGACCCCAAGCCACGCGGGTAAGAAAAGCCATGAAGCCGAGGCAGAGTTGGGCCATCAGCAGAGAGAGCAGGATGACAGCAGGACGCCGCACCGCTTCGATTTTCGAGTACAGCGATACGGCACGAACCGCGGTCCAGGTCAGCACGATGGTAACAATCGCCGCATGCAGGACATGCGGCCACCAACTCATTCCTTTGTGACGGAACATTGCGCCCAGGATCAGTTGGACGTAGAGCACAAAGATGGAGAGCAAAGTCAGGGTGATCAGGCTGGGGCGCCTTGTGTCCAGCTCAACTCGCGGGACCTCTTCCACCCACCGGCGTCCGGTGAACAGGGCGATGGCCACTGCAATACAGAAAAAAGTCTGGGCCAGGGCGGCGTGGGCTGCTGACACTGCCGGCGGTTGATAGAAGAGAACCGTGAGCCCACCCAGGACTGCCTGCGCAAGTACCGTCCCAAACGCAGCCAGGGCGAGGATGCGCAGCCAGCGGCGGCGCTCCGCCAACCACGTCCAGACCGCGAGCACGACCGTGAAGGTAGCGACAAACCCCGCGATCATGCGGTGGCTCCACTCGAAGCGGGTGCCTCCAACCCAGTGGGGAACCTTAATCAGATAGCCGAACGAAGTCGGCCAATCGGGGACGGAGAGGCCGGCATCGTTGCTGGTGACCAGGGCCCCGGCAACGATGAGCACAAAGGTGGCGCTCGCCGTGAAAACGGCAAAGCGATGCAGCGCACGGTTGTACGGTGTGGCGACTGCCTTCAGAGCTGGCTCCTTGGTTCGATGCACCCCTGCACAACCGTCCCACTCGGTTGCGCGTATCCCCTTGCCCAGACGAGGACGTCTGGGCCTACGTGGTTCTGGAGGGACGGGCGAGGACGCCCGTCCTCCATTTACGAGCAGGTCATTCTACCAGAGCTTCTACTGTTTGAAACTGGTGTCTACGGTCTTGCTATCTTTGGCGGCCAAAGTGACCTTCTGGTCCTGTTCGCCCAACTTCTCGTGCACGAAGGCGAGGGTGTAATCGCCCGGCGGCAGGCCCTTGATCTCGTACTTGCCGTCCGGCCCAGTAACCGCGTAGAAGGGGCTCTTCACCACGTTGACGTACATCTTCATCCACGGATGCTGGTTGCACTTCACCGGCAGCATGATTTCCTCGCGGGCGAAGTTCTTCTCGATCGGGGCCGCCGCGGGAGGCTGCGACTCGTTCCACTCCCGGTTGTCCTTGGGGGTGGGATGGATGTTGTGCGTGGTCTGATCTTCGTTCTTGATCTGCACCGTCTGCCCTGCCATCACGCCCAGCACGTGGGGATGATAACGGCAGCCCTGCTGGTCAATGACCGCGGCTTGCGTGGGAACATCGAAGGTGCGGTTGCCGAGACCGTCTTTCACGTAAACGAAAACATTCGCCACATTTCCGCCGTCGACCACCACGGTCTCAGCCGTGTTCGTACCCTTGCAGGCCGGATCCTGGCTCATGTCGATTTTCTGGGCTTTGGGAGCTGCGCCATCGAACTTCACGGTGCCGCTGACGCTGGCCACGGTGTTGGGATCGATCGGCGTGGCCGCGGGTTGGGCCGCCGCGGGAGCGGCGGGCTGCTCCGCGGGGGTTTCCTTCTTGCTGCAGCCTACCAGCAGCCACAGGCCGAGCAGGCAGAGCACGCCTAGCGTACCTACCCATGCTTTCTTATTCATGATGTCGCCCTTTCTTGGGAGATTTCTTGAAGTCCTGGAAATCAAGTTGTAGTGTCACACACTTGCCGGCGTTATCCTGAGAGACCTTCCGGGTCTCGAAGGATCTCGCGCGGAATGGGATCCGCCCTCAGCCTTGCCACTGCACGCCAGATCCTTCGCCGGCTGAAGCCGGACTCAGGATGACGCCATCAAGGGACAATGGCTTTGGGTCGTTTGATAACGCTTTTACCAGTCGAAACATTTTACCGCGAACCACCGCTGCTTGCCGTGCGCCCGGAAGTTGAAGCCCCGGCTGCCGCTTGGTGCTTGCTGGACGGCGGCTCCGCAGAGGCGCGGGTGCGGCCCATGGCGCTCGCGACTCGACGCTGTTCCTCCGGTGTCAACTGGAAGATGTAATCCACCAGCAGCTTGGTGTGGTCTTTGTCGTAGCCCTGGAACGACGGCGGAGTGGGACCGGCAAACACCCACTGGCTGCCTTGCTTGCGGAACAATCCCGAGGGCATGGACGTGCCCGGGCTGACGGCCTGCGGGTCGATCATCCAGCGTTCCACCCAGTCGGGCTTCAGACGCTGTTTGGCCAGCAGGAAGTTTGGGGCCGTAGCGAATTTGTCATGCTGCGGATCGCCGGTGGCGTGACACTTCAGACATGGCGCCGCTGTGCTGGAAAACAAGCTGCGTGCCATGTCGGTTTCTTTCGCGGTGAGCGTCGGGACTTCCTCCGGAATGTATGGCAGAGGCTGCTGCGAGAGCGCCTCGAAGAAGCGCACCAGCTTGCGCAGTTCGTTGTCGGAGAACGAGAACGTGGGCATACGTACCTGCAGGTAGGGACGCACGCCATTGCGGTTCGTGTCCGTGTCGCTCTGCGCCGGGTTGGAGAGGAAGCGCCGCAACCACTCGGGATCGACGCGCGCCCCCTCGGTCAGGAGTTTCGGCGGCAAGGCTTCGGGCGTGTCGCGATAGCGGGCCATGCCCATCAACACGGTTTTTTGCCCAGGGATGAACTGGTGGCATCCCATGCAGTTGTACTTCTTAACAATCCACCAGCCTTCCTGAATGTCTCGGCGGGCATCTCCCGGTTTGTACTGGTAGCTGTCGGGCAGGGAACTCTCCTGGCTGCCGAGCAGGAACGTGGTCAGGGCCCGGATCTGCTCCTGGTCGAGGTGCAGGTTGGGCATGCGGAGTTTCTCCATCTCCGACTTTTGCTTGCCCTGGTCGTAGATATTGGGCTCCGCCAGTTTGTGCTCGAAGAAGCCCTTGTGGTCGTACCACGGCCCCTTGGCCGCGCCGTCAGGCAGCCGCTTCAAATCTTCGGGATCAGTGATCGGCTCTTTGCCGCCACGCTGTGCCCCTTCGGTGAACAGCGCAAAGTCAAGGCGCTCGATCGGCTTGCTGCCTTCGAACGTCAGTTCCGTACCGATGCGGCCTTCATCCTCGAAGCCGGAAATTTCGTGGCATCCCGCGCACCCGAATTGCCGGACCCACTTCTTGCCTTCTTCCTTCAGCTTGGGATCATCCATGAAGGAAGCGTCGGCGTAAGAAGACGGTTCTTTCTGCTTCTGCGTCATCAGGTAGGTGGCGATGTCCTGCGCGTCCTCCGCGGTGAGACGCAGGCTGGGCATCACCGTCATGTTCTGCACCTGGAGCTCGTGCCCGTCGTTGGGGCACTGGCTGTGCTCGAGGTCGAAGACGTAGGGCAGGCCCTTCTTGGCGTAATCCTCAGGCCCGATGTCCTTCTTCTCATATGGGCAGTACGGCCGCGTGCGTTGCCGGGCGTTGTGAATCCAGCGCACCAGGTAGTCGTAGTTGGCCTTCTCGCCGACGCGCGTGAGGTTGGCAGCGAACGTGCCGCCCTGCATCTGATCGCCTTCACCGATGGAGTGGCAGGCCAGACAGCCGCGGGTCTCAAACAACTCCTTGCCGTGATCGGCTTTGCCGGGCTTCTGCTGCGGCAGCGGATCCTTCAGCGCCGATTGCCAGATGTACGCCGAGATCGCGCGCACCTGCTCGTCGTTGAGGCGGAAGTTAGGCATCCTGGTGTTGGGCCGGAAGTCGGTCGGTTTCTTGAGCCACACCGGAATCCAGTTTTTGTTCAGCTTGAGTCGAATGTCTTTGAGATTGGGCCCGACTTTCTTCTGGTCCTGCATCAGGCTGTGGGACTGGAAGTCGAGCTGCTGAATACGGCCGTCGATTTTGCTGTTGGTGACGCGCAGCGCCACAGCTTTGTCGTTGAGCCGGTTGGCTTCCTCGTTGGACGCAGCAGCGTCGGCCTGCTTCATCAGGTCGGCGGCGTCCTTGGTATTCTCAATCTTCTGTTGTTCAAACTGCTTGAGCTGCTGAGTCAGGTTGTTCAGGTCTTCAGGCTCTCTGTCATAGCCCTCGTAGCGATGGCAACCCATGCAGCCTTTCTGACGGAACAAGTCCTTGCCCTCGCTGATGGTCCAGCCCACATCGCCGCTGACCAGCACCATGTCGGCGGCGTGGCAGGTCTGGCATCCCGCTTCGACGTTTTCCTTGGGGAAGAGCGGCCACAGCCAGTGCTCGTAGTTGCCGTGGGCCTTTTCAATACTGGTGGTCGCGCGGCCGTTGCCCTGGTGGCAGGGCGAGCAGCCGAACTTGTCCGGGTCATGAGCCTTCAGGAGATCGGGTTCGGGATGGCTGACGAACGCCTGGGCGTATTCGTCCGGCTTCTTCTCGCCCTTGGGTGTCATTACCGCGGCGCTGATCTTCAGCGGCTCGCGAATGCCCATGTGGCAGGATTCGCAGCGGTCCACGATATTGGCCTCGGCCACGTTGATCTGCTGAATCTTCGGGTCCCACTCCGCAGTCTTCTTCTTCAAGCCATCGATCTGAGTGGGCGTGAGATCGACCATGTGGTCGGAGACGTACTCGGCAAGCTTGGTGTTGGCCTCGGTGACCGGCTTGAGGACTTCTCCCAGTTCCGCGCTGGCCTTGGTGCGCTCATCTTTCAGTTCGTTGTACTTCTCCTCCAACTGGGCGAAGTTGTATTTTTCTTTGTGGCCGTCGGGGTACTCGACGAACCAGACTTCAGTCTTGTATTCGTCCAGTTCTTTTTGCTTGCTGGCTTTGCCCGACTTGCTGGAATCGGTCTCAATCTCATAGTTGAGGGCGTTGACGTAGGCACGCTTGTCGGTGAAGACGCTCTGCACGGCGAGAATCTTGGCGTTGAGGTCGCTGATTTGCTTTTGCAGTTCGTCCTTGCGCGCCTTGGCGTTGGCTTCCGCTTGCCTGGCGGCCTGATCGAGTTGCTGGTACGCGGCGCTCTGGGCGATTTCCTTGATCGACTGCTCGGACTTGGAGTGCTGCGTCTTCAAGAACGCGGTGTAGCGCTGCTTCCACTCCTGCTGGAAGGCCTTCCAGGGGCGCTGCCCGTAAGCCTCGTCCCACAGCGCCCAGAACAGCGTGGCCATCAGGATGACCATGGCCACCAGGTAATGCAGGGCGAAGGACTTGGTTACGATCGGATCTTGCTCAGGGATTGGTTTTTCGGGCACCACATCCTCCGAAACAACAGTCGTTGGTCGTTAGTCGTTCGTCGTTGGCCGAAATCCGGATGATCTTTGGCTAACGACCAAAGACCGACGACCAACGACTAAACATTGAACCACGGTGTGATCCACACGTATTTGATATTAAAAGCAAGGCGCAAAAGCATCTTCGCCGGCAATGCCACCATGGTGAGCAGGAAGAACATCATGATGGAGTACTGCAGCAGGCTCAGGCGCTGATAGTCTTTCGGGTTGTAGCGCCGGAACAGTGCGTGCGCGATGAACCCACCTACCAGGTAATAGCCGCCCACCACCACAGCGCCGAAAATTGCTTTGGCCAGGTTGGAGGTGATCCCGAAAATGTCGGGCAAGTCGCGGTTCACCTCGTAAATTAGCCGATTGTGGTCCCAGGTCTGCCCCGGCCAGAACCACTGCCAGCCGGGACCGCGAATGAAAGTCCCAATGATGATCATCGCGACCCAGAGAAAGAGGAAGCCGAACAGGAACGTACCAATCGAAAATTTGCGCTGCTTCCAGGTGTAGTACCCGCTGCCTAGCGGGTTGGTGTCGATGTAGGGAATCACCATCAGGCCGACAATGATGAGCGTAGGCATGACCACGCCGGCGATCCAGGGATCGAAATACACCAGCATCTCCTGCAAGCCGAGGAAATACCACGGCGCCTTGGCCGGATTCATGGTCAGGTTGGGATTGGATGGCTCTTCAAGCGGGGCGCTCAGGGTGATGGACCACACCATCAGGATGGCGCTGACAATGATGGCGGCGAGAAATTCCATCCGCAGGAGGAACGGCCACACGTGAACTTCCTTCTGCCAACCCGGGCGGAAAGGCCAGCTCTTGCGATGATGCGTCTTGGCCATGGCGGGGCTGGTTTCGAGCTCGGCGATCAGCTCATCGTTGGCCTTGGCCTGCTTCCATGCCAGGTAAATGTAGAAGATGAGCAGCGGGATCAGTCCCACGATGGGGATGTTATCCGGGGCAGAAGCGATTTCCCAAAGTTGACGCCAGTCCATAAAAACCTCAGGTCTCAGGTATCAGGTCTCGAGTCTCAGGTCATGGCTCTTCGGCGGTCTCCTGACTCTAAATAAGCCTGAGACCCGACACCTGCGACCTGAGACCTCGATTACTTCTTCGGCTCTTTCACCTCTGACGCCAACATCACCGGCGCCGGCCCGGAGATGCCACCGTCCTTACGCACACGCCAGAAGTGCACGATCATGAAAATCGAAGCCACGATGGGGATGCCGATGCAGTGCCATATGTAAGAGCGCAGCAAGGCGTTGGCATCCACGATCGAGCCGCCCAGCAATCCGAAGCGAATGTCGTTGTAGGGCGTCATGCCCAATTGGTGTCCGAAGGGACCCTCGTGTCCCAACAGCGGGGTGGCGCGCGCCATGTTCGTTCCTACCGTGACCGCCCAGAACCCGAGCTGATCGTCGGGAAGCAGGTAGCCGGTGAACGAGAGCAGTAGGGTAAGCACCAGCAGGATGACGCCTACGTTCCAGTTAAACTCGCGTGGCTTTTTGTACGAGCCGGTCAGGAACACGCGGAACATGTGCAGCCAGACGGCGATCACCATCAGGTGGGCGGCCCAGCGGTGCATGTTGCGCAGCAGCTTGCCGAAGGGAACGTCGTGCTCGAGGTAAAGCACGTCGCGAAATGCCTGCACCTTGCTGGGGTGGTAGTAGAACATCAGCAGCACCCCGGTGAAGGTGAGCACAATAAAGAGGTAGAAGGTGATGCCGCCCATGCCCCAGGTATAGCTGTAGCGCACCGCGTCGCGGTTGATCTTGGCGGGGTGCAGGTGCAGGAAGACGTTGGAGAGCACGCCCAAGGCCCGGTTACGCGGGGTGTCGTCATGCTTGTGGCGGAAGATCGAGGTGTAGACCTGGGTCTTGGTCGGGTCCTTAAGGTGCTCGATTTGCTCCTTGGCTTTGGCCGGCATATCTGTCTTGAGCGACTGGACGTCTTCCTTGACGCCGGCCTTTACACGCTCGAGCAGACCCACGCGAGCGCCGTTCCCGTTCTTGCCGTTCTTATTGTCTTCAGCCATCGTGTCCTCTTGCCTCTTCTATACCTGACATCTTCGTGGCCGGCGGGACGCCGGCGCTACGTCGCTTCGCTCGTTGGACAGCCCGAGGCGGCTGTCGCTACGTGATCCTTATGCGGGCAAAAATGCGCCCGGGTCGTTGAACTGGCTGGGCTGGCCCTTGGGCCACTGGTACAGGTGCGAAACATCCACCAGGATCTGACCATCGGGCGACAACTCCACGTGCGCCCGGTCCATGGGACGCGGCGCCGGTCCCTCGAAGTTGATGCCTTCGCTGTCGTATCCACTGCCGTGGCAGGGACATTTGAACTTGTTTTCGCTGGGCTTCCAGTCCGGGGTACATCCCAGGTGGGTGCAGCGCGCATAAATGATGAACAGGCGGTCGGGGGTGCGGTCCACCCAGATGCGGTACTTCTGCTGAAACTTGGTATCCACGCCGAGCCCGAAATCGGAGGGATAGCCGATTTTGAAGCTGGTGGCCGGCTCGAACAGGGTGCGCGGCAGGAAGAAGCGGAAGAAGGCGATCAACCAGGCAGCGAGGAAGGCAACCACGCAACTCCATACCAGTCGCCGGCGCGCGCGATTGATGTCGCTGTCTTCCGGCCCGACCGTGGCTATGCCGCCGGCGGCTGCGGCTTTGGAAGTTCCTACGGCAGGTGTGCCGACGTAGGTGGTCGAGGTACCACTCCGCGCCACCGGAGCGGCGACGGCTGCCGCTGCTGCGGGACGGGCCGCTGCGGGTGCGGTTGCCGGAGCATGTGCGGCGGCGGGTGAAGCCGGGGCTGCGGCCGGCGCCGCTGGCTCGCCCAACAAGGCAGTGACTTCGGCGTCGTTGAGGGGCGGAAGGTTATTGCGCTTGCGCCGCGCCTGCTCGGCGGCGATGGAGGACTTGCTCCATTTCTTTCCGGCTGCCACGATCTTCTGGACTTCGGGGCTGATATCGGCGGACGCAGCGGTCACCGCGGCAAGGGCCGGAACCGCAGGGGTTGCCGCGGCTGGAGAAGCAGGGGCCGGAGCTGGCGAGGGAGCGGGAGCAGCAGCGGCGGTCGATCCGTCACCGCTCTCCCACGACATGGGCACGCCGGTCCTGAGCGCCTCCATGTCGGCATCGCTCAACAGGGGCAGGCCCGAGCGCTTGCGATAGGCCTGTTCGGCGGCGATGACCGAGTTGTTGAGCGCCGTGCGCGGCCACTTTGGAAGCCGTCCGAGAACGCCGTTTAGCGTTTTGGTTTCGTCTGCCATCCGTGCTTACCTCTTCTCCCCGAGATGCCGTTTGGTTTTCAGTTCAGCCGGCCGCCACCAGGCAACCGGTTCCACGTTGTCTGCTTAAATCGACCCCCAAGGCTGAGCCCACCAGTTCGGCCAGTGCAGTGATAAAGGTGGGCGAGTCGTTCAGTCCGGAGGTCATTTCAAAGCGTTCAATACCGAGTGACCGCGCTTCCGCGCGCGCTTCGTGATCAATCTCACCCAAAGTTTCCACGTGATCAGACACGAAGGAGATGGGCACGACACAAAGCTCGCGAACGCCCTCCGTGGCGACGTCTCGCAAGGTCTTGTGCAGTGAAGGCTGGAGCCACTTGCTGGCGCCCACTTTGCTCTGGTAGCAGAGACGATAGTGATTGGGCCATCCCCCGCGTTGCATGAGCAACTCGACGGTCTCTTCGATCTGGCGCTGGTACGGATCGCCCTTTTCGATGACGGCGAGGGGAACGCTGTGGGCGCTGAACACGAGCTCTGCGCGCCCGGGGTCGGGGAAGCGGACCAGCGTCTCTTCCACTTTCTCGACCAAGGCATCGAGATAAAGCTCGTGCCGGTAAAACGCCTCGACGCGATGCGCCGGGATATCGTCGTGGAACAAGCGTTGCCACTCGTTAAGGCTGCTTCCGGTGGTGGTGCTGGAATAATGCGGGTACAGGGGCAGCAGGACCACCTCGTCGCACTGCGCGGCGCGCAGATGTTCGATCGCCTCGGCGGTGAAGGGATGCCAGTAACGCATGGCGACAAAGCAGCGGGCGTCGAAGCCGGACTCCGCCAGCTTGAGTTGCAAGGCTCGGGCTTGCTGCTCGGTAAAGCGGCGGATGGGGGAGCCTCCGCCGATGACGGAGTAATGGTGCTGAACTTTGCGGGCGCGGGTGGTGGAAATCAGTTTGGCGAGGGGTCTGCGGCCGATGCGGGCGAAAGGGAAGTCGATGATGTCGGGATCACAGAACAGATTGAAAAGAAAAGGTTCGATGGCCTCCAGCGTGTCGGGCCCGCCGAGCTGGAACAGGACTACTCCTACCCGCCGTGTTGTGGTTGCCATCCCGCCTGAGTCCCCAGAAGAAGAAGGATGTTACTGAAAATTTACAGGGTTCGTCAATGTGGGAGGAAGGGACAACGGCGAGAGTGCCGAGGGAAATTCGTCTGTTCCGAAAACAGAACAAACACCCACTGCACCGAACTGCGGCATTGACGAACGGCACGGGCCCGATTAGCTTGGCCGCCGGTACCCCGGGCTCTTTCGGCTTCAGCATCCCCGCTGCGGCGAGTTCGGCTCACGGAACTGCGGTTCACGGCGGCAAACTCCACTAGCCAACGACTCAACAAGGGGACCGGATGAAGCGCAAGGATTGTTCGTTACCTGTTTGCGTATTCCCCTTCTGCTCTCGGTGCCCCGGTGTGGCAAGCCTACATTGGCGCACGAGACTCACCGACGCGACACCATCACCTGCCAAAACAGTGTGCCCCCGCCGAATCGTCAGGCGTCGTCTCGGCTTCTCCAACTGCGACATCGATCTCTGCGGCGACATCTCAGCCCCGCGGGACAACAGGGGTCGCGAGCAACGGCACGAAGGGAAGGCAGCCAAGGGCTACCGAGCGCCTCTTGTTCCGAAAACCGAACAGTCCCGGCACGGCGCCCCACTTCAACCACTCAGATCAACCAACCTCAGCCAACTACTGAAAGGAGATTCTATGCAACGCTTCCGTCTGTTTTTCGCAGTTCTAATCCTCGTCGGTCTGACGACGTGCTACGCGGCCGCCCAGACCGGCATGCCCTGCTCGGATACACCGCCGCGTCCCGATGGCCTCAACCTAAGCGCGTGCAACAGCGCAACCAATTTCCATGCTACCCCGCTCATTGATGGAACCGGGCAGCCATACAACGACTCGGACGGCAACGTCATCAGCCTGTATGGCAGCTATGGCAATGACGAGAACAATCTGCAGAAGACCGCCGCCCATAACCACTACCTGAAGGGAGTCAACCTGACCCCCAACTTCGTACCCCGGTGCATCGATGGCTCTATCCAGCCCCCCGGGCAACCCTGCCACGTCGGAGACTTGATCGCCGGGCCACCCGCGATCGTGTTCCTGTTTATCGGTTTCTCCAACTGCGATATCGAAATTTGCGGGGGCAACTCCGACGCCTGGGACCTGCAGGACAGCGACAGCCCGCAGGCGGTTCACGGGCATCTTCCCGGACAGCCCTGCGCAACCCAGTGCCCCAACCTGAACAACCCTGATAGAGTGCACCACCCCTATGCGTGGAATCAGGTAAAAGGCACAACCGCCACCCGGGATGTGGGGGATGATGGAATAAGTCAGCAGTCCTTCTTGTACCAGGTCTACAGCCCTTCGACACCCTTGGTGAACTCGAATGTAGTAATTTTCGATGGAGCTTATGGCCAGCAGACGCTGGACCGGTGGGACCCCTACTCCGGATGGTATCCGACGCACAACGACTGCGCCTGGGAGGATGCCAATGACCCAGAATGCAACTACGACCGGGTGGCCGATGCTCTGGTCAACAACGGGTACAGCGAGAACCAGGTCGAGGCCGTCTTCCTCAAGGCTTCCAACGCATACCCGCAATGCGACCTGAAACGCGTGTACTGCCCGCCGCCGAGTAGCGACCGAGCCGACGCCGAAACAGCGGAGAAGTATCTGGGCAACATCATGCGCTACCTCAAATGCTGCGAACTCAACCTCGATGGCAGTTCCAGCGGCACCCCGCGTTATCCCAACCTGCTGCAGGTCTTTGTTACCAGTCGCATCTATAGGGGTTATGCCAACGACCATTCCGCCGGCCACCCCGATGCCTGTCTCAACCCCGAACCGTTCAGCTTCGAGTTAGGCTTTGCGGTGCAGCGGCTGATCGTGGAACAGATCAACCAGGCCAACGGCGGGGGTCCGGGAGATTCCTGGGCGGGCCACCTGACGTACGACGTTGCCCCCTGGTTCGACTGGGGTCCGTACCTGTGGGCAAATAGAGATGAGGCGAGCAGCAGCGGGTTGGCCTGGTGCAACGGGGAGGACGATCCCATCTGCCAGAGGGCCCGCGACTTCCGCTTCGGCAACCTCACTCCGGGCAAGGAAGGATTCTACGGAGACTACACCCACCCCACATATACCGCGCAAGGCAAAGTGGCAACGCAGCTAGTCAAATGGATTACTGGTCAAAAGACATCACTCGGCCCCCAGTCCTTCATCACCGACTGGGTTACTCCCTGGATATTGCCCCCTCACTGAAGATCTACTTGCCCACAACGGCGGATGGTTCGTCCCGATTCATCCGCCGTTTTCAGAACAACTGGTGATCTGACCACGGGCCTATCTCGCAACACCCGGGCCGCTCGAAGTCAGCCGCGCTTATCGGGCTTGTGGTGAAGCCATGGAAGCTCCCGTCGACAAGCTGATAGGCTCCTACAATCTGCCCGGACGCATTGATGCCGTCCGCGAATGTTCCATATGCGCCGGGGTAGCTGAACGAAATGTACTTGCCATTCCTGGACGCAAACGCGTAAGCGGCGCAGGAGGAAGAGCATCCCACATACCAGCCCACGATGATTCCATTGTCATTGATGCCATTAGCCTCCGTCTGCGTGGTTGCCCCCGGGAAGATGATGGTCTGGTACTTGCCATTCTTGTAGGCGAACCCGTTCACCGTGGCCCCAGTGTACGAGCCTACCACTTGCCCGAAACTGTTGATGCCGTTGGCATACACGTAGATCCAGCCCCCCGGGGGTGGGGATAGGGTTTTGTAGTGACTGCCGCGAAGCTCAAACCCCCTGGTAGCGCCCACGCTACCGAACCCACCGACGATGTAATTTGCATTGTTAATGCCATCGGCGAACGTCGCGCTGTTGTTGCCATGCCGGATCGTCGTGAAGCTCGTCCCGTCGTAAAGAAAACCCACCACCGAAAGATCGCCGGCATACCCGACGATCAATCCGTCATCGTTGATGCCCTGTGGCACCGTTTCGGCTTCCCCGGGATAGTCGAAGTAGGTGAATATCCCGTTGCTGTACAAAAAGCCGTGGGAGTCATTGCCCGTATCCTGGCCGTAGTTGCCCACCATCTCTCCCGCGGAATTGACTCCCCAGAGGACTGTATATTTCGCCCCCGGCACGTCAATGGTGTCGAAGGTCAGGTGAGCCTCAAGCACCGCAACCTGGGATTGGGCCTGCACCGGCGCCAGGTAGGTCGGAGCGCACAGCAGCGCCACGGCTAGAACCAGCATGACGGTCAAAGCAAGAATGCGAAACACGGTCATACGAACCGCCTCCAAACGACGGCTGGGAGGGGAAGAAGAACCAGACTCCGGGCATTATCCGTCCCGCTCCGTTCCCCGTCAAGCTGCAAGAGTTTGCAACCGCTTCCCGGTGATGCGGACTCGAAGGCGCGGTGCTCTGTCGCGGGCAGCCGTGGCGGATCCCTTGGAAGATCCACCTGGGCGACATCATGCGATACCTCAAATGCTGCAAGCTGAACCCGCAGAAGCAATCCAGCGGAATCCCGCGCTATCCCAACTTGCAGCAGGTCTTTGTTACCAGCCGCATCTACGGAGGTTATGCCAACGACCATGCCGCCGACGATCCCGATGCCTGTCTCAACCCCGAACCGTTCAGCTTCGAGTTAGGCTTTGCGGTGCAGCGGCTGATCGTGGAACAGATCAACCAGGCCAACGGCGGGGGTCCGGGAGATTCCTGGGCGGGCCACCTCACCTACGATGTCGCCCCCTGGTTCGACTGGGGTCCGTACATCTGGGCAAACAGGGACGAGAAGAGTCCAGGGAGTCAGTTGGCATGGTGCAACGGGGAGAATGACCCTACCTGTCAAGGGGCCCGCGACTTCCGCTTCGGTGACCTCACTCCGGGCAAGGAAGGTTTTTACGGAGATTACACGCACCCGACTTATACCGCACAAGGCAAGGTCGCGAGTCAGCTAGTCAAATGGATTACTGGGCAAAAGACATCACTCGGCCCCCAGTCCTTCATCACCGACTGGGTCACTCCCTGGATCTTGCCCCCTCACTAAGACCAACCTGTCTACAAACGGCGGATGGTTCCACCCGACCCATCCGCCGCTCCCAAAGCAACTAGTGATCCGACTCCGCGGCTCCCTTACAACACCCGGGCTGCTCAAAATCTGCCGCGGTTATCGGACTTGTGGTGAAGCCATGGTAGCTCCCGTCAGCAAGTTGATACGCTCCTACAACCTGCCCGGACGCGTTGACGCCGTCCGCGAAAGTCCCAAGTGCACCGGGATAGTGAAATGAAACGTACTTCCCGTTCAAAAACGCGAAGGCACAGGCGGGGTGGGAGCGAGAGCATCCGTCATACCAGCCCACGATGATTCCGTTGTCATTGACGCCCTCAGCCTTGGTCGTTGTAGCTGACCCTGGGAAAGCAATAATCTGATACTTGCCATTCTTGTAGGCGAACCCATTCACCGTGGCGCCGGTGTACCAGCCCACCACTTGCCCGAATGTGTTGATGCCGTTGGCATACACGTAGATCCAGCCCCCCGGGGGTGGGGAGAGGGTCTTGTAGTGACTGCCACGAAGCTCAAACCCTCTGGTCGCGCCTACTGTACCGAATCCGCCCACTACGTAATCCGCATTGTTGATGCCCAACGCGAACGTCGCGCTGTCATTGCCGTGCCGGATATTCGTGAAGCTAGTCCCGTCGTACAGAAAACCGACCACCGAAAGATCGCCGGCATACCCGACGATCAGTCCGTTGTCGTTGATCCCGGTCGGCACTGTTTCCGCTTGTCCGGGATAGTCAAAGTAAGTAAATGTCCCGTTGTTGTAGAGGAACCCGTGCGAATCGTTGCCTGTATCCTGGCCGTAGTTGCCTACTGTCTCTCCCGCCGAATTGATTCCCCAGCCGACCGTATATTTCGCCCCCGGCACATCAATGGTGGTGAAGGTCAGGTGAATCTCAGGAACCGCGGCCTGGGATTGGGCCTGCACCTGCGCCAGGTAAGTCGGAGCGCATAGCAGCGCCACGGCCAGAACCAGCATGGCGGTCAAAGCAAGAATGCGAAACACGGTCATAGGGGCCGCCTCCAACGGACGGCTGGGAGGGGGAAGGAGAACCAGACTCCGCGCATTATCCTTCCCGCCCCTCCCCGCGTCAAGCTGCAACTATTCGCAATCTGCCCGCGCAGAAGCAATCCAGCGGAGTGCGCGTTACCCGAACCTGAAGCAGGTCTTTGTTACCAGCCGCATTTACGGGGGTTATGCCAACGACCTTTCCGCCAACAATCCCGATGCCTGCTTCAATCCGGAACCATTCAGCTATGAGTTGGGCATTGCGGTGCAGCGG
>JAIQET010000070.1 GCA_020073645.1 Terriglobia bacterium
CGACTTGCCGGCCATTGGACGGATTTTCCAGGCAGTGCGGGCGGCAGTGAAGATTCCGTTTACGGTGAAGTTCCGCGCGGGCTGGAATGATCAGGAGATCATCTGCGTCGAACTGGCCAAAATGGCCGAAGACTGCGGATTGTGCGCGGTGGCGCTGCACGCCCGCACCCGCGAGCAGGGCTACAGCGGGGAGGCGCGCTGGAACTGGATCGGAGCAGTAAAGGCAGCAGTGAAGATTCCCGTCATCGGCAACGGCGACATCCGTACCCCGGAAGACGCATGCGCGATGGTGACGCAGACGGGATGCGACGCGGTGATGATCGGGCGCACGGCAGCCTCGAACCCGTGGATCTTCCGGCAGATCGCGCAGTACACCGGGAACGGGCGGTACGACGAACCGGCCGAAGCCGACCGCTACCAGATGATCCGCACCTACTTCCAGATGCTGATCGAAGAAGAAATGCCCGGAGCGGAAGGCAAGATGAAGCAATTCGCGTCGTGGTTCACGCATGGGGTACCGGGCGGGGCGGGGCTGCGCAAGGCGATCTACGAATCCAAATCAGCGCCGGAGATTCTGGAAAGGGTGGAGGAATTTTTCGAACCGCGCGTGCAGGCGGAGCCGGCAAGAACCACGTAGGGACAGCCACCTCGGCTGTCCTGCCGAGCGCCAGCTGGGCAACGTCTTCCCCGCCAGGTTGTCAGATGATAGCCCAAGAGGCCCCAGAGAAAAGCTTGTCGAGCTACGCTCGACCGGACGGGTCAAAGACCCGTCCCCACACGCATCTTCCCGATCTCATCCTTCTCCACGTACGCCCAGGGCCTGGCCGGATCGTGGGTGAAGATGGTCAGCCATTTCTCCGGCACGGCCTGGGCGTAGTAGCGCTTGCGGCTCTCGATGGTCTGCAGAGGAAACAGATCGAACGCCATCACCCAAGTCACCTCAAGGTGCGCGGTAGTCGGAATGAGATCGGAGATGTAGCAGGCGGTGTGGCCTCCGCTCTTGAGGATCACCGCCTGCATGTTCTGGGTATGGCCGGGAAAAATCTTGACGAAAATTCCAGGGACGATTTCCTGGTCGCCGTGCAGCAGGTGCATCTGGCCGGTAGTGATGAGCGGGTCGTAGTTGGCGCTGATGTAGCTGATGGCGTCGCGCTCGTGCTGGCGGCGTCCGTGCTGCCACTCGCCCTCCTGCGCATAGTACTGGGCTTTGGGAAAGGTAGGGACGATCTTGTCGCCTTGGCGGATCGTGTTCCAGCCGCAGTGGTCGAAGTGCAAATGGGTATTGATGACGATGTCAACGTCGTCCGGTGCCACGCCGGCGGCCTGCAGGTTCTTCAGCAGCTCAGCCGGTTGCCCGTAGATCTTGACCATCTTTTCAGAGAGCTTGTTGCCGATGCCGGTTTCGATCAACACCGTGTGGCTTCCGGTACGCACTACAACCGAGTTCAGGCCGACCTGGATCTGGTTATTCTCATCGGCCTGCACTTTTCTTTGCCACATGATCTTGGGAACGACCCCGAAGAAGGCTCCACCGTCGGAGTGGTAGAGGCCGTCGGAGACGGCGGTCAGCTCGAAATCGCCGAGGGTCAGGCGGTGCATGCAGTCAGTTTCTCACTTCCCCATCAGTTCTCGCTCGAAGTGGTCTTCGATCATGTGGAACAGTTGATCGCGCTCGGCGGCGCCTCCGATGCCGTGGGTCTTGTCCGGGTAAGGCATGAAGCGGAACTGTTTGCCGGCTTTGATCAGGCTGTCGATCATCTGGACGCTGTTTTGAAAATGGACATTGTCGTCGCTGGTGCCATGCACCAAGAGCAGGGCGCCGTAAAGATGGCTGGCGGCCGCCGGCATGGACGAGTTCTCGTAGCCCTGAAAATTGTCCTTCGGCAAACCCATGTAGCGCTCGGTGTAAATGGAGTCGTAGTTGTGCCAGTCGGTGACCGGGGCAACCGAGACTCCCGCCTTGAAAACCTGGGAATGGGTGAGCGCGTACAGGGTCATGGAGCCGCCGTTGCTCCAGCCCCAGATGGCGACTCTTGTGCGGTCGAGTTGCGGGTACTCGGCCAGCAGTTGTTCGAGCGCGGTGAGCTGGTCTTTGAGTTCGACGCCGCCGAACTGTTCGCGGATGGCGGCTTGAAATTTGCGGTCACGTCCCGGGGTGCCCCGGTTGTCCACGGAGAAAATTGCGAAACCCTGGCGGGCGAGTAGCTGATGGAAAAGTCCTCTGGTTCCCATCCAGTCATTGCGCACCAGCTGCGCGGCTGGACCACCGTACACATAGACGATAAGCGGGACCTTGCCTGTGCCGACGCTCTCGGGCGGCAGGACTAGCTCACCGTACAGCAGGGTACCATCGTCAGCCTTGAAATCGAGAAACTTCGGTTGAATCAACCCGTAATCGCTGACGCTCACCGAATCCCAGACTCTCTGACATGGACCGCCGGCGCTGCACACAGATAAACTCGGCGGGGAAAGCGTGGCGGAGAAATCGTCGATGTAGTGCTTGGCGTCGGCGGCGAAAGTGGCGGCATGGGTTCCATCGGGCTGCGAAACGCGCTGCAGGGCGGAGCCGTCCAGCTTGACCGAGAAGAGATGCTGCTGGCGGGGATCGCCTCTGTTGCAGGAGAAATAGACAGTGGAGTCGTCGAAGGCATCCACCTGGAGCACTTCGAAATCGCCCTGCGTGAGTTGGTGTTCGAGTTTGGCGTCCGCCGCTAAGGGATCCTGTTTGTCAAAACTGTAGAGGTAAAGGTGAGTATGACCGTCGCGCCAGCTCGACCACAGGAAGCGGTCACCGGACTTGAGAACGCGGAAATCGTCGTTGACGTTTACCCAGGCATCGGCAGCGGACTCGGTTAACACCTTGCGCGACTTGCCGGAGCGTGCGTCAACGAAATAGAGATCCATCTTGTCCTGGGCGCGGTTGAGAACTTCCGCCCAGAGCAAGCCATCGCGGATCCAGCCGAAGCGGGGGATGTAGATGTCTGCGTCTTCGGTGAGGGAGATCCACCTGGCCTTGCCACCACCGGCGCTGACCACGCCGATTCGTACAGCGGGATTGGGATCGCCGGCCTTCGGGTATTTCTCCGGATCGACCTTGGGATGCGTGGGCAGCCAGTCAACGATAGGGTAGGTAGGAACCTGGGCTTCATCCATTTGCAGGAAAGCGATGTCGTTGCCATCGGGCGACCAGAAATAGTTGCTGCGCACAGCGAGTTCTTCGGCGTACACCCAGTCCACTTCGCCGTTGAGCCGATTCTCATCCTTGTCGCGGGTGAGTTGCCTTTCGCCCCTGCCAGAGATGGGACGCACATACAGGTTGTGCTTGCGCACGTAGGCGACGCGGTTGCCGTCGGGGGAAAACTTGGGATCGACACTGGGCTCAGGGTCGGAGGTGAACTGGATGGCCGTGCCGTTCTCGAGGGAGTACAGCCAGAGTTGGCCCTGGGCATCAAACAGCAGGTGCTTTGAGTCGGGCGACCAGAGGTAAGCCGCGACATGGTAGCGGAAGATCCGCTCTTTTTCGCGCTCGTTCTTGATGCGGCTGGCAGGCGGGGAAAGCGTGGAAAGCTTGGCTTCGCTGACCAGGAGCTTTCTTTCGCCGGTGGTGGCGTCCACGAACCAGAGTTCGCCGTTCTCGCCGGCGTTGTCGCGCTGGATGAAAGAAAACTTAGTGCTGTCAGGGCTCCACTGGATGTTCTCCGGGGCGCGTCCAGTGATACCGCCTTCGGCGAAGATCGCCTCGATGGTGAGGGGCTTATTCTCGGACGTCTGGGGCACGGAGGACTGCGCCGCTGCGAGGGGGACCAGAACCGAGAGGACTACCAGTAGACCAACAATTCTTTTCACGAGGCAACTCCGATGCACGAAAAAGTCTTAAGTCGCAGAGAACGCTGTGTTCCGCGCCGAGATCGCTGAGTAAAGGCCGTCATGGGCAGGGCTGAAAAGTGTACACCGGCGGGGCAGGTTGATACAGGTCAGCGTCACTGTGCATTCACCTTTGATCTGATACCCTGACGCGTTTTGGAAGTACGTGGAGGCTCTATGCCATTTTCCTACATTGTCATGGGAGCGGGACGCCAAGGCACAGCTGCAGCGTACGACCTGGCCAGGTTTGGAGATGCGTCGCGGGTCACTCTGACCGACGTGGAAAAGGGGCGAGCGCAAGCCGCGGCCGATCGGGTCAACTACCTACTGGGACGGCAGGTGGCGGACGCCATGGCTCTGGACGTCCGCGATGAGCGGGCCGTGCACGACGCGATTAAAGGACATGCCGCGGCGCTGAGCTGCGTTCCATACTTCTTCAACCTGGGAATCACCAAAGCCGCCATCGCGGCGAGGGTCTCCTTCTGCGATCTGGGAGGCAATACCGACATCGTGCGCCAGCAGCACGGACTCGATGCGGAGGCTAAGTGCGCCGGCGTGCGCATTGTGCCGGATTGCGGCATGGGCCCAGGCATGGGGAATACCCTCGGGATTTATGCCATGAGTCTGCTGGACCACGCCGAACACGTATACCTGTACGACGGTGGGATTCCGCAAAACCCGCAGCCTCCGTGGAATTATCTGGTGTCGTTCAGCATCGAGGGACTCACCAACGAGTACTACGGCGGGATCACCGTCCTTCGCGGCGGCAATCTGGTACACCTGCCGTGCTTCACCGAGTTGGAGATGGTCGAGGTCGAGCCCCTGGGCAAGTTGGAAGCTTTTGTGGTGGCCGGAGGAGTCTCCACCGCGCCGTGGACTTTTCAGAAGAAACTCCAGACCTATCAACTCAAGATTCTGCGCTATCCCGGATCGTTCGCACAGCTCAAAGCGTTCTCCGACCTAGGGCTGTTTGAGCTAGAGCCGGTTGAGGTGGACGGCAAGCCGGTGGTGCCGCGACATGTGTTTCACGCACTGTTTGAGCCCAAGGTACGTGCGGATGTGGTGAAGGACATTTGCATCATCCGCGCCCGGGCGGTCGGAACCAAAGACGGACGGCAGGCCGAGGCGGTGGCGGAAGTAATCGACTATTACGATGAGGCCACCGGATTTTCCTCGATGCAGCGCACGACAGGCTGGCACCTCTCGATTGTGGCCGCCATGATGGCTCGGGGAGAGACCCCGATCGGCTCGATTCCGCTGGAAATTGCGGTTCCGGGAGATGCGTTTGTGCGCGAGGCCCGCAAGCGGGGATTCAAGATCACGGAGAAGATTGTGCAGAAGTGAAGTCCGGTCGAACCAGCTTCAGGAAGCAACGGATGCGTGTTCCCGCACGGCAATACCCGGCAATTGCTCAAACCCCGCAATTTTGGCTTCCCGCCGAGCGACCGCCAGCAGCGCTTCCTCCACCTCCGGGGTGATGGACGGACGTTGATAATTCTCCAGCAACTCACGCACTCTCTGGCGGGCACGGGTGTGGAGATCGGGCGTATTGGCATCCCCGCTGCGGTCCGTCACCGACGAGGGGAAGTGCTGCTCCTTGCGGAACAGGGCACGGGTTTCCTTCAGCTTGAGGAAGTCTCCGCTCAATCCAGTCTGGGCGAACATGCCGAGCGCGAGGGTGTCGGTCCGCGGGAAAATTCCCTCGAGCAAGCGCTGCGCGCTGGCGATGGCTTCGGCGTCAATGACCAGCTTTTCGATGCTGTGGCAGGCGAGGAAGTCGAGCATGCCGGCGCCGGAAATCATGTTGATGCCAGCGAGCGCGCCTAGAAAAGCCGAACTGCCGCTTTCCGCACCGGCCTGCGCATCGATCAGGCGGGCATCGCTGGCAACCAGGTAGGCATGGGTGGGCAGGCCGAGAGATTTGCCAACCTGCGCGCAGCCCAAATCGAGCATGGCGGTTTCGATGGCGCCCATGGGAGCGTTGCCAGTGCTCATGTCGAAGATGGCTGGGGCTCCTCCCCAGACCACCGGAGCACCGGGACTGGCCAATTGATGGATCGTGATTCCCGCCAGAGACTCGGCGGCGTGCTGCACAATGGCTCCCGCCAGCGTGACCGGGGCAGTAGCGCCCGCCAGCGGCATGGAGATCAGTTCCGCGGGAACGCCGGCGCGGGCCAGTTCGATCAGGTTCTGCGAGGCGAACTCCGACCAGTTGAGCGGCGGCGAAGGACAGACGTCGAAGATGGCTCGGGGCTTCTTCTTGAGAGCTTCGTTCCCACCGCTGTCGGCGGCCAGCAGGGCGATCATGGTACGGAGCGTTGGAACGCTGAAGGCTCCCGTGACAATAGGCTTGCTCGAATACCAGAGCACCAGCAGCAAGCGATACCAGTCACCGATCTCGCTGGGAACGTCGTTGCAGACCATGGCGGTGGATTGAGCGGCATACTGCGGCAGCATCTCGGTGACCTGAACCATCTGCGCCAGATCGTCAGCCTGCGCGGGGCGGGGCTGCTGGGTGTCGGCATCAAGAATGTTCAGGCAGGAGGAGCCAGGGTCGAAATGGACGTCGTCACCCCCGTAGTGCACCGCCGCGTGGCCAGCGCGGTCGTACAGGAAGAATTCTCGCGGGACGGTTTCGAGAGCGTGGCGAACCAACGATTCCGGGATGCGGGCAACACCATCTCCGACACGGGCGCCGCCGGAAGCAAGCAGATCGAGGGCAGCCGGGGTGCCGACTTTCACGCCGGTAGAAGCGAGCAGGGCGAAGGCTTCTTCGAAGATGCGTTTGACCAAGGCGTGATCGAGTATTTCGAGTTTGGGTCTCATAAAGGCATTTCAGAGGCAAGGAATCAGAATTCAGACTTAGACTCGTTCCGAATCCTCACTTCTGCATCCCTCACTTGTGACTCACTGCTGACTCTTCTGGTTGAATACGATCCGATTCTGCGACTGCGGGACTCTCCACGAGGCTTTTCACCAAAGCCACCGCGCTTTGTGCGTCTTTGCCGTAGCCGTCGGCGCCAATTTCTTCCGCCCAGCGTCTGGTGACTGGTGCGCCACCAACGATGACTTTGACCCGAGGGCGCAGGCCCTCGCGTTCGAGTGTTTCGATCACCGACCTTTGACCGCGCATGGTGGTGGTGAGCAGGGCGGAGACGCCGACGACATCCGCTGCCACCTCCCGAGCTGTGGCCGCAAAGCGTTCGCCGGTCACATCGACGCCGAGGTCGTGTACCCGGAAGCCGTGGGCGGTCAGTAAGGTCCCAACCAGGGTCTTGCCAATTTCGTGGATGTCGCCTTTGGCCGTGCCCAGCACCACAACTCCGGCCCTGGGACGCTCGCCACCCTGACGCGCGAGTTCCGGCTCAAGCACGCCCATAGCGGCTTTCATGGCTTCGGCGGAAGCCAGCATGTCAGGTAGAAAGATCTTGTGCTGGGCGAACTGCTCGCCCACTTCGCTCATACCGGGCACAAAACCGTGATCGATGGCCTCGAGAGGGGCTATGCCCTGCTCGAGGGCCTGTTTGGCCAGGCTGCCTGCCTGGTCGGGAGCTCCGTCAATGATGCTCTGGCGCATGGCAGCAAAGGTGTCTGTAGGCATGGTTGGGCCTCACTATGGATTTGACCGGGAGGAGCGCACTTCTGTCTGTGACCCAAATCACGAGGCGGGGTGAGGCGGTCGGCCGAATCAATGTCGGGGCGGCCTTCTGCGGGCGGGCTGTGCCCCGTTCGCCCTAGCTCTTGCGTTTGTAGTGGATCGGCCAGCTAACCTGCCAGGTCTTGCCGCCGTCATTGGAGGCTTCCCAACTCCAGTCGAACTCGTTGGGTGTGATGTTCTTGAAGACCATGCGCTGCATGACCTTGGTGCCATCGGGGCGCGCGACTTCGCGCCCGAGGGTCATTTGGCCATCTTTGAATTCCCCAACGAAGTCGAGATAACCGCCCTGGTTGTCTACCCAGGTCTGCTTCCATTTGCCCGCACGGACGTCAAAAAGGGAGACGCTTATACCGCTCAGAGGCATGGAGTCGCCTCCGGAGAAGCTCTCTTCAACCACACAGCTATCCAGCACGCGCTTGATGCTGTTGCTGCCGTGCGCCACATCGCTTTCCTTGGCACCCGGCCAAGTGAGGTCCCATTCCCCTACCCAAAAATCCAGCTGCTTTTGCTCGGGGGCGGCACATGGGTTGGGCGGGGGAGCAGTGTTCCCTTGCTGCTGGGCAGGAGCGAAGGAGAGTGAGAACAGGATGAACAGGGTTCCAAGTGTGATCCGCAGTGCTGGGCTCATGAGGTTTCTCCTTGGGGTCCGACGGTGAAACGGGGCAGAAGATAGCAGAGCCTGAACAAGACATCGGGTGGATGTGGGGTTGTTTCGTAAACCATCGCGACTGTGTGATACACATTTAGGCTTGGATTTCCAACACATCATTTTCCTTTTCTTTGCCGGAGTGCTGGGTGGGGCGCTGAACGCGGTTGCGGGCGGCGGCAGCTTCGTGGCTTTTCCCGCGCTCCTGTTTACCGGGGTGCCCCCGATTCCCGCCAACGCTACCAATACCATCGCACTGTGGGTGGGGACCACGGCCAGCGGGGGCGCGTACCGCAGCCGTCTCGACGTACCCAAGCGCATCATGGTACCGCTGCTCGTGACCAGCTTCGCAGGTGGAGTGACAGGCGCGTTTCTGCTGCTCAAGACCCCGGCGCACACGTTCATGAAGGTGCTGCCCTGGCTGATGCTGGGCGCGACCCTGCTGTTCGTGTTCGGCAAGCGGCTTTCGCGAGGACGGGCGTCGGGTGTTGCGCATGATGCCACGGTCGCCGCCATCGTAGGGGCGTCGGTGTTCGAGCTCGGAGTCGCGGTGTATGGAGGATATTTCGGTGGCGGCGTGGGCATTGTGAACCTGGCTATGCTGGCCGCCGTCGGCATGACCGACATCCATGCCATGAATGCGTTGAAGAGCGTGCTGGGAACGGCCATTAACGGAGTGGCGGTGGTAGTGTTCGTCTTGAAACGCGCCATCTACTGGCCGCAGGCGGTGGTGATGATCGCGGGCGCGCTGGTGGGGGGATATTTCGGTGCCCACTACGCGCTGAAGCTGCCGCAGGCCTGGGTGCGGGGGTTCGTCATCCTGGTTGGCGCAGGGATGACGGCGTATTTCTTTGTGAGGGCGTACTGAAGCAGAAGAAAAATCAGCCACAGATCAACACGGATTTGCAGGGATCGAGTAAACGCTGCCTGATTGGGTTATCCGTGAAGATCCGTGGAAATCTGTGGCTGTTTTTCCGCGCCTGAGCGAGGTTATTCCATCGGCGCGGAGACGTGCTCGTGCACGATGAGCCATTTCCCTTCCTGCTTTTGCCAGACCACGGTCCAGCGGAATGTGCCAAGCTCGCGCTTGCCGGATCCTGTGGTCATGTCGAACTTGATGGTGGCTGTGCCCCAGGCATATTCGCCGGCGGGGTGGATCTGGGCGTCATCATTGACCTCGAACTTTGCGGCCTTGTAGTCACCGAATTCCTTCTTCACCCCAATGGCGTATTCATCCCAGTTGTCGTACTTCAGAGGCGCGGCGTCGAAGAACGTGTGCTGGCCCTTGGCATAGAACTGGGCGGTGTGATCGGGATTGAGCGTGGACCAGCCATCCCAGATCTTCTGCATGAGGGCTTTGTCGGGGGCGGGGCCGGGGGACACCTTCCTGGGCTTCTGCGCAAGGCTCGGAAGGCTGAGGGCGAGAGTGCAAAGCAGCACGGCAAGAAGGCACTTCTGCATGGTTCTCCTCCGGGCCAGGATTCTCGCACAGCAGGGTGGAAAGTCAAAAGAACGATGAGCGTCAGGCCCGGCCACGGACTTTGGCCCACCACCAACGGACTCCCACGAACAGGAAGCGCCAGTCGTGGAAGAATTCGGGCTCTTTGCGCTCGAAGGCGTGTCCGATGAACTGCACCGCCCAGCCGAAGACGAACAACCCGAGCGCGTAGATCCAGAGTGGATGCAAAAAGAATCCGCTGATAGCCAGCACGGCAGAGAGGACGATGGTCGGGATGCCGAAGGTATGGCAAGCCCGGTTCACCGGATGCTGATGACTGCTGGCATACTGTGCAATCCACTGCTCGCTCGTGCGTTTGCCCAACATGGGTGGGAATCATACACCTTTCCGGTTTCGTGGATGCTGTGGTAAGGATGCTGTGGTAAGATAATATGTATGACTTCCGGTAAGGCACATGTGCATCCCCAGAGAGGCAGAGTAAGACGGGCATCCCGATCATCGAGGCAGCGAAAGCTCAAGAAAACCTTCTCGCTTTCGCCGGAGTCCGTGAATTTCCTGAAGCGACTGGCAAAGAGCTACGACTCCGATTCCGAGGCCCTGGATGCGCTCATCCGTGAAAGAGAGCGAGAGGCGGAGAAACAGCGGATCGATGCTGCGATCACCAACTACTACGACTCAATGAGCGAGGAAGAGCGGGAAGAAAACCGCGCGTGGGGCGAGTTTGCAGAGTCCCAATTTCCAACGGAGTAGACCGAAACGACAAACGGCAGAAAACCGCAGCGGGGAGAGATTTGGTATGTGAAGCTCCCGACCGACCCGCCGGACAAGCAACCCCGGCCGGTGGTGGTCGTGTCGCTGGACGCAAGAAATCTAAGTCCCAAAGCGAATACGGTATTGGTTGTCCCGCTTTCGACCAGCGTGACCAGAGACGTCCCGACTCACGTGTATTTGTCACCAGGCCAAACGGGAATCGAGGGCTCTGTTCTTAAGGCCGAGGATGTGACGGTGGTGCGCAAAAGCATCCTGATCGAGGCTCGTAGTCGGCTTCGCAACCTCAGCAATTCCCAGGTTTGCGCACTAGTGGAGAAGATCAAGATTGCCATGGGCTGCTGATGGCTGCTAGCGTATTGCGCGATCCATTGCCAGAGCTGATAGGTTGTTGAAGCAGAGTGCCCGAGGAGTGAAAAAGTGGCCCGCTTTAAGGAACTGCGGCAAATCGAAGGTGCCATTCAGCGCAGAGATAAGGCAGAACTCCAATGGGCTATGGCGTATTGCAAAATGCGGCTTCAAATCGCCCGCCGGAAAGACCACCAACAATACTGGCGTGGTATCGACAGAAAAGTGCGGGAAGCGCTGTCAGACCCACACTGACTCCTGCCCTTGGTTTGACCTCCCTCCGCACCGCACGCTAAAATACTTGGGTTTGCCTGTACCTGCGGTTCCCCTCTGGATCCGCCCGCATTCGCTGCTGAGAGCGCTGACGCGGAAAACAGCAAGCATAGAGAAATCAGCAGGTTCCCCGGATCGCGCTGGTGCGCGCCCGGCATCGATTTTGACGGAGGCATAGGTATGTACGCGGTCATCCGCGCCGGTGGCAAGCAGTACCGGGTGGCGCCCGGCGATGTGATTCGTGTGGAGAGCCTGAAGACCGGCACTGACGGAAGGGTCGAGTTCGGCGACATCCTGGCAGTCTCGGGCGGAGAAGGGCAGATCGGCAAGCCTCAGGCGGACAGCCACGTCGTGGGCCAGGTGGTGGAACAGGGCCGCGCCGACAAGATTCTCGTCTTTCACTACAAGCGCAAGAAGCAGTACAAGAAGCTGCGCGGGCACCGGCAAGCGTTCACCGCGGTGCGCATCACCGAAATCGCTTTTGATGGACAGAAGTTCACCGCGCCCGAGCTCCCGAAGATGGAGCCGAAGCCGAAGAAAGTGGCAGCGCCAGAGGCGGCTCCGGTGAAGGCGACGGCCGAGAAGAAAGCTAAGGCCAAGAAGCCGGCGGCCAAGAAGGCGACCTCGAAGAAAAAGAAATAGCAGGCCCACGATCCCGACTGTTCGGGACAACCGGGAACTGACAGCTAAGAACCGAGAACTGATTTATGGCACATAAAAAAGGACAAGGCACTTCACGGAACGGTCGCGATTCGAATGCACAGCGCTTGGGCTTCAAGGCTTTCGGCGGGCAGCTGGTGCCCGGCGGGACGATCATCGTCCGGCAGCGAGGCACGCGGGTGAAGCCAGGCCTCAATGTCGGTCGCGGCAAGGATGACACGCTTTTTGCCAAGATCACCGGACGCATCAAGTTCCTCGACAAGGGCGGCATGGGCAAGTTCGTCATGATTGAGCCGGTCGAGGCGAAATAAGCGTCCCCAAGGTCAACCAAGAGGCCGCGTTCGCCTGGCGGCCTGGGCCTCGGCTTCGGCCGGGGCTTTTTCGTTGCTGCCTCGCTTCGCTCAGTGGACACCGAAAGCCTGCCCTGAGCGAAGTCGAAGGGCGACTGTCCCTACGTGATTCTTAGCAATGTTCATTGATGAGGCCACAATTCGGGTAAAAGCCGGCGACGGTGGCAATGGCTGCCTGGCCTTCCGCCGCGAGAAGTTCGTTCCGCGAGGCGGCCCTTCGGGTGGAGATGGGGGCAAAGGTGGCGACGTTCTCATGGAGTCGAGCGAGCGCCACAACACGCTGGTGCACTTCCGCTTCAATCCCGAGTACAAAGCGGAGCGGGGACGTCACGGGGAGGGCTCCAACCGCACCGGGCGCGAAGGCGTTGATGTGGTCCTGAAAGTGCCGGTGGGCACCATCGTCTACGACGCAGAGACCAGCGAGAAGGTGCACGATTTCTCCCATGCGGATGAGCGCATTGTGATCGCGCGGGGCGGGCGCGGCGGGCGGGGCAATGCCCAGTTTGCGACCTCCACGCACCAGGCGCCACGCGAGCACGAACCCGGCAGGCCGGGTGAGGAACGCACATTTCGCCTGGAGCTGAAGCTGCTGGCCGATGTGGGGCTGGTGGGGTATCCCAACGTGGGGAAGTCCACGCTGATCTCGCGCATCTCCGCGGCGCGGCCGAAGATCGCGGACTATCCGTTTACCACGCTGCAGCCGAACCTGGGGGTGGTGGCCGTGGGCAAGCCGCCGGAGGAGAAGAGTTTCGTGGTCGCCGATATCCCCGGGTTGATTGAAGGCGCGCATTCGGGATCGGGCCTGGGCACGCAGTTTCTGCGGCACATCGAGCGCACGCGGTTGCTGGTGCACCTGGTGGATGTCTCGGATGCGAGTGGGCGTCCGGATCCGGTGAAAGATGTGGAAGTGATTGCTAGGGAGTTGGAAAGCTTTGGGGCGGGTCTGGAACAGAAGCCCGTGATCATGGTGGCGTCGAAGATCGACGTGGCCAACCAAGAGAAGCTGGCCAGGCTGAGACGCTTCTGCAAGAAGGAGGAACTGGAGTTGTTCCCGATCTCGGCCGTGACGGGCAAGGGCATTGACGGGTTGAAGTATGCAATGGCGGAGAAAGTGGAGGAGATGAGGCGCCGGAAGTCAGAACTCAACCCCAAGGAGGAGGCAGATCGCGAGGTAGGGAGGCCGTAGAGGTAGGGACGCCGTAGAAGAAGGGGCGACTTTCTTGCAGCTTCAAGCCGGGTCCAACAAACTCAATCCGGATCGAACCAATGCCTTACTGAAACAATCAGTTCATAGTCGGAAATGTTTGTGCCGACTTGTCAAAATTTTGTCAAACGCTTGACAGTCAGGGCGACCGAAGTAACGGTCGCCCCTTTTTTTCATGAAGCACCGGACGTTTGTCATGCCTCCGGAATCTGCGCGCCGTGCTGGAAGTGATACTGCAGGATTTTGGCGGCTACGGCCGGGTGCATGGTGGGTGTCTCGGGCGCCATGGCACGCACGATTTCGCCGCGGCAGACTACCTCGGCGGCCGACAATCCTGCAATTTCCGCAGGCAGCACGAGATTGATCTCGAGCTGCGCGTTGGGGGGAATCAGTTCCTCCGCCCGGAACAACATGCCCGAGCGGCTGATGTTTTCGGTGGTGCCTCTCCGCCAGTCGTTTTCTCCGAGCAGGCGGTATTTCAGGGGCAAGTGAAGATCGAAACGTTGCGCGCGGAAGGGAGACAGCTTCTCCCGCCGCCGGATGGCAGCTTGTGCAGCTAAACGAGCAGACATCGGAACCTCCTGGGGAAGGGCTGTATCGAGCACCTCCCGCACCTTGGTCTTCAAGGCGGGGAGGGTAAAGGGCTTCTGGAGCAGGGTGATGCCCGCATCCAGCGTGCCGTTGTGACCGATGGCATTCTCGGTGTAGCCCGACATGTAGAGCACTTTGGCTTCGGGCCGCAGCGAAGAAATGCGTTGGGCCAGTTCGCGCCCGTTCATTCCCGGCATGATGACATCGGTCAACAGCAGATGAATGGGGCCTGGATGTGCATTGGAAACCTGGATAGCGGCAGCTCCGTCGGCGGCTTCGAGTACGGTGTATCCCTGGTTCCGGAGATACTGCTCGGTGAGCCCGCGGAGGGTGGGTTCGTCTTCGACCAGCAGGATGGTCTCACCGCCGGGATGGGGATGGGCGTTTTCTACCGGGACTTCAGCTTCCATGGGTTCCCCGGTTGCGCCGATGCGCGGCAGGTAAATCTTGAAGGTAGTGCCCTTGCCCGGCTCGCTATAGACCCAGACGTAGCCTCCACTCTGCTTAATGATGCCGTACACGGTGGAAAGCCCAAGGCCGGTGCCCTTGGGTCCCTTGGTGGTGAAGAAGGGTTCGAAGATGTGGGTCTGGGTATCGGTGTCCATGCCCACGCCGGTATCGCTGATGGCCAGCATGACGTAGTCGCCGGGTTGTACCGGGGCATGGAAGCGGGCGTAATTGTCATCGAGTGCGACGTTGGCGGTCTCGATGGTCAGCTTGCCGCCGTGGGGCATGGCATCGCGGGCGTTGACCGCGAGATTCATGATGACCTGCTCGATCTGGCCGGGATCGGCTTTGACCGCGCCGATGTCGCCGCCGGGCACCATGACCAGGTCGATGTCCTCGCCGATCACGCGGGTCAGCATCTTCAGGTTCTCAGTGACCACGGCATTCAGGTCCACTACTTTGGGCGCGAGCATCTGCTTGCGGCTGAAGGCGAGCAGTTGGCGGGTGAGCGACGTGGCCCGGTCGGCGGCGCTGGCGATCTCCTGGGCGGGCCCACGAAGTTCCGGATTGGAGCCGATGCGGTCGAGCAGAAACTCGCAGTAGCCGGAGATCACCATGAGCAGGTTGTTGAAGTCGTGCGCGATGCCGCCGGCCAGCCGCCCGATGGCTTCCATCTTCTGGGATTGCCGTAGCTGTTGTTCCAGGGCGCGGCGCTCGGTGACGTCTTCGGTGAAGAGTTCGAAGAAGATGGCGTTTCCTTCCCCGCGAATAGCCCGCCCCGAGAGTCGCACCAGGGTGGAACTGCCGTCTTTGCGCGTCCATTCGGCAGCCAGTCCGTGAAATTGTTCCAGCGAGCGAAAATAGTCGGCGAGGGTGAACCACTGCTGCGAGTCGGCGTAGAGATTGGGCAGACTGCGGCCGACCAGTTCCGACGCTGAGCTATACCCCAGCATGCTGACAAAGGCTGGATTCACGCCGAGGAGAATGCCGGCCGAGTCACAACGGCAAATGCCGTAGGGAGCGTTGGTCACCAGCGAACGGAAGTTGAGTTCAGAGCGCCGCAGTCCTTCCTGGGCGGAGCGCAACGCGGCATTGAACCAGCAGATCAGTAGAGCCACTACCACAAACAGCGTCAGATGTATGATGGCGTTTCGATATTGGGCGGGAGTTTGTTGGCCGGTTAGAGAGAAATAAGCGCTGACAGTGAGCGCGAAAGAGGTGGCGACGAGGCCGGGCTTCCAGCCGCCATACCAGGCGCTGACCATGATGGCAACGGCAAACACCACCAGCCGGCTCTCCACCACGTCGGAGAGCATGAGCGCCGGGATCAGGGCCAGAATAATGCTAAGGATGGCCACGCCGTAACGCAGGACTGGAGCCCGTGTGGCGGGAACGTAGCGCGTGCGGAGAAGGGGGAGCTTCACTCGCATACAAGCAAATCGTAGTTCCAGAATGGGATAGGCGCGAGTTACGGGAGTTCACTTGATTGCTGCCCGAAAGGCGCTGGCCGGGGGGGCCGAGGGTGATGACGCCACCGTACATGTGTCGCTCCACAACGGTGTGTGGTGTGGTGTGAATGTTCTTCGTCCAGAATCGCGGCAGTTAGCGGGCGAAAGCTTGCATCGTACGGATGAAAACAGGAAACTCGCGGTGATCTCGAGAGGAGCGTTCTTGTAGCGCCGGCATCTCGCCGGCCATCGCGGGGGCATCGGCCCCCGCCTTGGGGCTGCGGCAGGAAAGCATGAACATCGGACTTTTCGGCGGGACCTTCGATCCCATCCATCACGGGCACATGGCGCTGGCGCGCGCGGCGCGAGAGCGCTTCGAACTCGGCCGTGTGTATTTCGTCCCGGCGAACATCCCGCCGCATAAGCAGCGGCAGCCGATGGCGTCGTACTTCCATCGTTATGCCATGGTGGTACTGGCGACCATGGGGGAGAAGGCGTTTGTGCCCTCCTTGCTGGAAGCGCCGGGCGAGGTTGTGCCGCCTGCGGCTGGCGGAAAGAGCCGCCGCGCCGAGCATGCTATGCCAGGGGCAAACTACAGCATCGACACCGTGCGGCGGCTCAAGGACACTTTGAAGCCGAGCGACCGGCTGTTCTTCCTGATTGGGATTGACGCCTTCCAGGATATTGCCAAGTGGCACCAGCCGGAGGCCTTGTTCCGGGAGTGCGAGTTCATCGTGGCCAGCCGTCCGGGATATTCGCTGGCCGACGTGGCCAATGCGCTGCCTCAGAGCCTGCGTCCGGCGCCGGCGGTGACAAAGCCGTTCACCAAGCAACCCGCCAAAGGCGACCTGGTGCTGCGCGGCGCAACCGTGCACCTGCTGGAGAATGTGCATCAGCCGGTGTCGGCTACGTCGATCCGGCAGGCGGTCGGGGCGAAGAAGGCGCTGGGGAGGTTTGTCGATGCGGCGGTAGGGGAATACATAAGAAAGGTGGGGCTGTATCTTGGTCGTTAGTCGTTGGCCAGTGGCCGTTGGCCAAGAGATAGCAGCCCGATTCCCGGCAATCAGCGTCGGTTAGAATGAAGGTGGACGAACGACCCACGACCGAATGAAGAAAAACGATTTGAAGCGACAGGTAGCCGAAGCCATCAACGCCTGCCAAGAAAAAAAGGCAGAAGAAATCACCATACTGGAACTGGAGAAGGCATCGGGAGCGTTTACCGATTACTTTGTGGTGTGCAGCGGGACCAATCCCCGTCAGATTCAGGCCATCTCCGACGAAGTGGAGGAGCGCCTGGAGAAGGCTGGGTTGCGCCCCACCCACGTCGAGGGCTACAAGCAGGCGGAATGGGTGCTGCTCGATTACGTGGATTTCGTGGTGCATGTCTTCTCCGACAAAGCGCGCAAGTACTACGACCTGGAGCGACTGTGGAAGTCGGCGAAGAAGCTGGAACCGGCGGAACTGGCCCTGTCTTCTTCTAAGAAACGAACCACGGGGGCGAGGCGAAAGAGAGCTTAGTGCCGCTTTCCGCCTCTGGGTTGTGCGCGCAAGATCCTTCGCTTTGCTCAGGATAACGCCAGGCAGATTCCAGGTTTCTCTCATGACCGCCGCTCAGGATTCCAAACCGCAATGGGGCGCTTCGTACCGCTTGGTGGCGGCGGAGAAGTGGAAACCGAAGTCAGCCGCGATGGGGCGCGCTGTGACTGAAGCCCTGGTGGAATACGCGGGTCCGCGCCCGGGAATGAAGGTGCTCGATCTGGCCAGCGGCACGGGCGAACCGGCGATCAGTCTGGCTTCGAGAGTCGGGCCGAAGGGTCACGTCACCGCCCTGGACCTCAGCGCGGATCTCTTGAAGATTGCCGAAGAGCGCGCCCGCCAGCGCGGGTTGACCAACCTCTCTACTCGCCAGGCGGATGCGCATAACCTCCCATTTCCCGATGCCAGCTTCGATCTGGCCACGTGCCGCTTTGGCGTGATGTTCTTCGCCGACACCGATCTCGCGTTACGCGAGACCCATCGCGTGCTGAAGCCCGGCGGACGGGCCTGTTTCCTGGCGTGGGGCCCGTTCGAGCAACCCTATTGGTCGAGCACTATGGGCGTGGCACATAAGCATGCGGGCGGCCCGATTATGGCGCCGGCCGGTCCCAACATGTTCCGCTTTGCCCAGCCGGGAAGTTTGTCGGTGGCGCTGCGGCAAGCCGGATTCCGCGATGTTGAAGAGGAGACCAGGACGCTGCCTTGGACCTGGCCGGGCAGTGTGGAAGAGGTTTGGGAGTATGCGCAAGCAGTCTCGACGCCGTTTCGTCCCATGCTGGAGCGGGTTCCGGCGGAGCAGTGGGAACAGGTGAACGCCGAGGTGCATGCGGCGGTCCGACAATACGTTGATGGCGGCAGCGTGAAGTTTGGCGCGGTGGTGGTGCTGGCGGCGGGAAGTCATTAGTGCAGTGGCGCGAGTGATTCCCCGCTGTCCTTGTGTTCTCTGTGGTTAAATCCGGAGTGTGAAGCTCACCGTTGCATGGATCGGGAAGACCAAGGAGCCATCAATCCAGGCACTGACGGATGAGTATCTGAAGCGGTTGGCACGCCATGCGGACGTCGAGGGAATCGCGCTCAAGGATGAGCCGGCGCTAACAAAGTTGAAGAGCAGGGTGCGATCCACGCTGGTGCTCCTGGATGGATCCGGCAAACAACTGTCCTCCGAAGAACTGGCGAAGTTTCTAGGCGACTACCAGGACCGGAACCCGTTGCCGCTTCTGTTCGCGGTCGGCCCAGCGGACGGGTTCAGCGATGAGGCCCGGCAAGCGGCGTCTGTGCTGCTGTCCCTGGGCAAGATGACTCTGGCGCATGAGTTGGCGCGAGTGGTTCTGCTGGAGCAACTCTACCGCGCATTCACCATTCTAAAGGGGCATCCTTATCACCTCGGACACTGAGGAAATCAGGCGTGTAACCTTGGTGATCTGACGCCGGCGTCTGCACTGCTTTAGAGTCGGAGCCGTGCCCGGGCACGACATTCATCGTCAGGAAGGATTTATTGCATGAAAAATCCCATGGCAGTATTGCGGACGAAAGAGCAGGAGTTGGCAAGAGTCAGGAAAGAGGTTGAAGCCCTCCGTGTCACCGTGCGACTGCTGGGGGGAGAAGGCGCCTCCGTCGGCGAGTCGAAGAAAGAAATGCAGCCGGTGGTGGAGATGCCGTAGACGCACCGTATTACCGGGTAACAGTCGCCTGATAGCTGACAGTCTGCCAGTGGCCGTTGCGTTTCACCCAGACGCGGGTAAAACGATAAGGGCCGCTGAAATCCTCTCCCAGTTCGCTCCCCTTCACTTCCGCACGAGCGGTCACCACGGCGGTGTTGCCGTAAAGGCGGACAACCATCT